>JAGOMA010000020.1 GCA_017993775.1 Chloroflexota bacterium
CCACAATCAACGCAGTAATATCATCCAACTGCCCAATAATCGGCGCAAAATCGGTCACAAAATCAAACGGGAATATCAGATACAAAAACCCTAAAAAGGGCACAATTTTCAAATAAAACGGCACTTCAGGATCGCGCAGCAGGCGCATCACCAAACGAAGCTGCTGCCACACCTCGCGCCAAAAGCCCGGATCTTTCTGTTGCGTTATCAGAGCTGATTCCATGTCTTGTTCTTCCTTTTTACCTTGACTCATCTTGTTCATCACTCCTATTTACGCAAAATTTTTTTTAGAGTTGCAACATCATCATTGCTGGCTAACCACATAATCAGCCAACTGCGGCAAAATATCGTGTAAATTATAAGCTTCCCACTGGCCAATGGCCCCGGCCGTGAACACCGTGAAGCCAATCACGTACCCATCCAGCCGCACGCCATTGTCATACCAGTTTAACTGTTTGATAAAGGCCTCTTCGCCGGTCGCCGCCCAGCCTTGCTGCACCCAATACGCTTTAAAGTCGGCCCAACCCAAGCCATCTGGCCCCGGCCGGCCGCCAATGATGCCATCAATGCCAGCCTCAGAGATAACCAGCGGAATCACTAGATTGGCCGGCTCCAAAATCTCGCGGTAATACCAGCGATAGCGAAATGTCAGCGATCCCCGGTCGGGATATGCCGGATAACCGGGCAGCGGATCGCCGTAGAGATACGTCATGTCTGGCGCGGCGTATTCGTGCAAGGAAAGGATGCCGCCGTATTCAACGGCCGTCTCAATCGCCGGTACAAACAATTCAAACTCATCCAACTCCGGCACGCCTGTGGCAAACCCGCCTACGGCCGCCTTCAGGCCATAAGAAGCCAACAGCCGCACGCGCTCCTGCTCAAACCGGGCATACCAGGCCATGTTTTCCATGTTTGGGTCCGGTTCATTCCAGCCCTCCCAATAATCCACATATGGATTCGCCAGATATTGATCTAATTGGTAAGCCACAAAATCGCGCGCCGTTTCTTCTGGCACGCCAGCATACGTCTGGTCGCGGGCGCTGAGGCGGCCAATGGTGATGGTGCGCGGCGAGACGGCTTTCACTTCTTCCAGAAAGCCCAGGTCATCGACCCCTTTCATTACCGCTGGTTGGCTGCGGCGTACAAACGCCATGATCGCCGGATCGTTGTTGCGCACAACATGGATGCCCAGTTTGCTGGGGCCTAATTCGTTGCTGGGCGGCAAATTGGGGATGACGCTGACATAGCGGGTGGGCGTGGCGGTGACGTCTGGCGTAACGGAAGGCGTGGGGGTGCGGGTGGGGCGCGGCGTGCCGGTAGGATAAGTGGGCACGATGGAGGGCGTAGCGGTGGGTCTGAGGGTGGCCATCTGGTTGAAATTGGCGCTGGGGTCGACGGCCGTATCTGGCGGCGGCGTAAAGGTGGCCGGCAAATTGGCAACGGCGCTTGCAACGGCCGTCGGCACGCCAGCGGCGGCGGCCAGAGTGGGCACGGCAATTGGAGAAACGGCCGTTTCCGCCCCACAACCAGCCAAAACCAGCGCCCAGATCAGGCCAACGCCAATCCGCCAACAGCCACATGCAAAAAATCGCCTACGCATCACCCGATCATACCACTCGCCCAACAATCCGACCAAAGCCACCCGCGCGCAGACGGCCGTCGTCTTGCGCCTTAACCAGCGAGTGCTAAAATCAGCCGCATGACAATAATTCTGGCAATCGAACTCCTGGTCGTAATTGTTTTCCTGATAATGTTCCTGCGTCGCCCCAGCCTTAATGGAGGCGTGGGCCTGATGTGCGTTACTTCCGCCGTCCTGTTGGATACGTTTCTGAACACCTTCAGCCGCAGCCAAATGCTGGATGAATTGGGTTTCTTTTACTACATCATCGCCGGGGTGATCGTTGGCGGCATGGCCGTCTGGACCTGGGGCGTGCTTAAACCGGTGCGTGAGACCACGGCCGTTGCCCCCACGGCCGTCCCATCCCCCCAACCACCCGCCATGCCTGTCGGCACGACAACGGCCGTCATCCCCCCACCGCCGCCCCTGAACATCACCTTCGACGACGGCACCGCCTTCGACCGCCAAATGCTCTACAATGAAATCCGCACCCGCTTCGGCCACGAAGACGTCCTCGACCTCATGTTCGACCTGGGCATCAACGAAAACGACGTCGCCACCCTCGACCAAAACGTCAACCAGCTCATCGTCAATATCATGGACACCGCCCAACAAAACGGGCAGACCAGCGCCCTGACCCTGGCCGTAGAACGCATCCTCACCCCCATTTCGCCCCATTTGCTCCCCCGGCCAGAAAAAATCACCGTCGCTTCCCCGCCCACCATCCTGCGTTACTACCTTCTGGCTACCTATTCGCTCACCGACCTGCGCGAAATAGCCGCCCAACTAGGCATCGACTGGGAACAAATCGGTGGCGACAACAAAAAAGCAAAAGTCCGCAATTTCCTGCTGTATCTCTATCGACGCAACCGCATCGACGAATTGATCGACCGTATGCATGCGTCAACCGAAAGTGAAGAAGAAGAATGACCACCTTACCCCATACGGCCGTTCGCTGGTCACAAACCGGCAAACGCGCCACCTTCCTGTTGATAGTTTGTCTCTTACTCGTGCCCTCCGTTCTGGCTCAAAACGAATCCGCCCTACAACTCAGCCTGCGCCGCGACTTTGGCACCGGCATCGGCAGCAGCATCCAGGGCAAATTTTCCTTACGCGCCGAAGGCCCTGCCGACCTGACCCGCGTTGTGTTTTTAATTGATGGCGAAACGATGGCCGAAGTCACCACGCCGCCTTTTCGTTATCAGTTTCATACAGATGCCTATTCTCCAGGCGTCCATACATTTAGCGCTGTGGGGTACACGGCCGTCGGCCAGGAACTCACCTCCAACACCATCACCCGCAACATCCTCACCGGGAGCGAAAGCACAAAAGCCAGCCTATGGATCATTATTCCCATCCTGGTGCTTATTGTCGGCGGCCAGTTGTTGTTCTACTTCATCACCCGGCGCGGCAAAACAAAAAACGGCCAGGATTTAGCCATTGATGGCATATTTGGCGGCACAATTTGCCCGAAGTGCAAACGGCCGTTTGCCCGCCATTGGTGGGGTCTCAACATCGGCGTGGGTAAATACGACCGCTGCCCCCACTGCCACAAATGGAGCATCGTTCGAAGCGTCCACCCCGACATCCTCGCCGCCTCCGCCGAAGCCATGAAACAAGCCGACAGCCAAAATGGTTCGCCGCCAGCCCCCGATGATGAAGAAGTGCAGCGTCGCCGGCTCGACGATTCCCGGTTTGATAATTAACCCCGCCCGGCTGGCTGGTTCGAGCGATTCACAAACCAGCCAGCCAGACATAGCTCCTACGTCCTAGACCCAACGTCCCATTTACCTGGACGGCTAGAAAACCTATACTCAAAGCATCGTAACGCTAAAGCTTTTTCGACTCGTTTTCCTCCTTCCTTAAGCTCCGGGACCTCCCCACCCGGAGCTTTTTTTTGTTTTCATGCCAATCAAACCATCTCTCAACCATTGGCCGCTTTCTTCCCATACCTGGGTCAGCGGGTCTAAAGATCGGCCCACAATGGGCAAAAGCCAGGCACAACCCAACGGATATGCCACCGGCGGCGCGCCCCTATCACGTCTCCCCTCATTCCCCAAACCCCTGACGCTTGGTAAATATCCCCAATTCACTTCTTATTTACCTTAAAAGTTCGCCCACGCACCTTCACACAAATGGGGCTTTGGTGTATACTGTTGGCCTAACGTGGTGAAAAGTGGGGCAATGTGGGGCATTTTGGTCACAAAAACCACCCAAAACCATGTTAAAATGGGGCAATTGGAACAGATGTTCTAAAACACCTTTCAAAAAAGGTGCTTCAGCCCTGACCAGATCAAGTCCGGTTTAGAAAAAGGGACAGCAGCAAACAATGTTTTTAGGTGAATTCACGCACACCATAGACGACAAGGGTCGCCTGACCATTCCCGCGAAGTTTCGCGGCGTTTTGGCTCCCGGGCTGGTCGTCACGCGCGGCTTCGACCAGAACTTGATGCTGTTCACGCTGGAAGGCTGGCAAGAACTGGCGGATAAAATTGCCCAACGGCCGTTATCCGACGAAGATGTGCGCGCTTTCCGGCGGCGAGTCTTCTCCGGAGCCATTGATCTGGAACCCGACCGGCAAGGCCGCATCCTGCTGCCCCCCTATTTGCGCGATTTTGCCGCCATAGAAAATGACGTCGTTGTTGCCGGCATGTACAGCTACATCGAACTTTGGAGCGCATCCGCCTGGGAAACCATTCGCGCCTCCATCGACGATAGTAGTGATGCCGCTCGTTGGGAAGATTTGGGGATTTAAACGTTTTGTGGATAAGTGTTCACGCGGTCCAGGGCAAACACAACCCAAAGCCCGCACGAACACCTGAACACCCGACACTTAAAAACACATGACCACCCATACCCCTGTTCTTTACCAAGAAGTACTCGATCTGCTGCGCCCACAGCCAAACGGCCGTTACCTGGACGGCACACTTGGCGCTGGCGGGCACACCGCTGGTCTGCTGGCCGCCTCCGCGCCAGACGGCCGTGTGCTTGGTTTCGATCGTGACCCCGAAGCCATCGCCTACGCCCGCCAACGCCTGACCGAATTCGGCCAGCGCGTCACCTACATCAACGACAGCTACGCCCACATGGGCCAGGTGGCCCCCGGGCTAGGCTTCGCTCAGGTCGATGGTATTTTGCTCGATCTGGGCCTCTCGTCACGGCAGTTAGACGACGGCCGTCGCGGATTTGCCTTCCGCCAAGCAGGCCCGCTCGACATGCGCTTCGACCAAACCCAGGGCGAAACAGCCGCCGACTTGCTCAACACCCTGCCAGAAGCAGAACTCGCCGACATTTTCTGGCGTTACGGCGAAGAAAAACACAGCCGCGCCTACGCCCGCCTCATCGTCGCCAATCGGCCCCTGACCACCACCACGCAGCTCGCCGACCTCATCGCCCACAACAGCCGCCAACACCATCGCCGCATTCACCCCGCCACACAAATTTTTCAGGCCCTGCGTATCGCCGTCAACCAGGAACTTGCCGCTGTAGAAAGCGGCGTTCCGGCAGCGATTGAACTGCTTAAACCCGGCGGCCGACTGGCTGTCATCAGCTTTCATTCGCTCGAAGATCGATTCGTCAAGCGGCTGTTCCGCCAGCAAAGTCAGGCTTGCACCTGCCCGCCGGAACAGCCAATTTGTACATGTGGCGGGCACGCTCCATTGCGCCTGATCACGCGCAAAGCAGTGCAAGCCACCAACACCGAAATAGAAAACAACCCGCGCAGCCGAAGCGCCCGCCTGCGGGTCGTCGAGAAAAATAACTTATGACGACAAATTCGATGAGACAAAAACGAGAAAAAGTAAAACGCCTGAACTGGCTCACCGAAGCGCAAGCCGCCATTGGTTGGGGCATTATTCTGGTGCTGGTAGCCGTTCTGGGAACCATTTACCTCAATCAGGCCAGCCACATCGCCGTGACCGGTCGCCGGGTGCAAATGATGCAAAACGAACTGGACACCCTAAAACGCGACAACGCCGACATCGAAAAAACTATCGCCGAATCACAATCATTAGACCAATTGCAGCAGCAGGCACAGGCGATGGGGTTTGTTGAAGCGCGGCCGGAAGACATTGAGTACCTGGTCATACCCGATTATCCACGGGAAACGGCCGTTCCCCCCGCCCTCACCCCCGACACCGCCAATCTCAGCACAAGCCCGCCGCTAGAAACCATCGACGAAGCCATCTGGTTTGCTTTCCAAGCAAGCGCCAGCAGCCTGGTTCAAGGAGAAGCCGGTGAATAACAGTCAATTACGCCGCATGTGGATCGTGATCATGGGCCTGATCTTCGCCACCTTCATTATTATCGGCCGTCTGGTCGCCTTCCAAATCATCCAGGGCAAAGAATGGGCCGCCCGCACCTCCGACGAACTGGTCGTCGTCGCCCGCCCGGAACGCGGCACCATTTATGACCGCAACGGCGCCGTCCTGGCCGCCAATGGCGCCGATTATCAGATTGGCGCTTCCCCCAACCTGATCGTCGACGCTGAAGAAATGGCCAGCCAACTCGCCGTCATTCTGGAAGAGCCGCGCCGCCAAATCCTGGCCGACCTGGAAGCCGACACCCCCTTTGTCATGCTCTCCGGCCGCGTCTCCTCCGACGTCGCCGAACGAATTCGCGCCCTCAACGACGAATACGGCGGTCTGCAAATCGATCCGCTGCCCCGGCGTTTTTATCCGCAGGGTGAATTGATGTGCCATACCCTTGGCTATGTCGATTTTGATGGCAACGGCGGCGCGGGCATCGAAGGCTACTATCAGCCAGAACTGGCCGGCGAGGCCGCCAGCGCCACCATCAACATCTCGCCTTTTTATGCGCAAGAATCCGTCATCGCCCGCGAAGGGGCCGACATGGTGCTAACCATCGACCGCTCGGTGCAATATCTGGTGGAGCAAACGCTCAAAGAGGCCATGGTCGAATACAGCGCGGTGGGCGGCACCATCATTGTGATGGATCCCCGCACAGGCGCGATTTTAGCGATGGCCAGCGAACCCTGTTATAACCCGGACGATTTTTACGACGCGCCGGAAGAAATGTTGTTCAACCCCATTGTCAGCCGCCAATACGAACCCGGCTCGGTAATGAAGCTGGTCACTATGGCTGCCGCGCTGGATTCCGGCACAGTCACGCCGGAAACCACCTATTACGATTCCGGTGAATTGTGGGTGGGCGGCCATCGCACGGTAAACTGGGACCGCGCCGCCCACGGCACCGTCGATATGACCACTCTACTGGCTCGTTCGCTGAATGTGGGCGCAGCCACCATTGCTACCTGGATGGGCGCAGATACTTATTATGACTATATGCGTCGCTTCAATTTTGGCAGCCCGACCGGCATCGACATTATGTCGGAAGCCGGCGGTCTGATGCCGCTGCCTGGGGACGAAATCTGGACTGAATCTTTTCTGTCCACAAATGCCTATGGTCAAAGTCTGGCGGTGACGCCGCTGCAAATGGTTACGGCCGTTTCCGCCATCGCCAACGGTGGAGAATTGATGCAGCCCTATCTGGTGCAAGAAATTCATTCCAGCAACGGCACATTTATCCACGAGCCTTCTGTGTTAAGCCGCCCCATCAGCCCAGAAACTGCCAAACAAGTGACGGCCATGGCCGTCACGGCCGTTGCCAGTGAAGTCCCCGAAGCCAAAATCGACGGCTACACCATCGCTGGTAAAACAGGCACAGCCCAGATCGCCGAAAACGGCGTCTACCTGCAAGAAGACACCATCGCCTCCTTCATCGGCTGGCTGCCCGCCGACAATCCCGAGATTATTGTCCTGGTAAAACTAGACAAACCCCAGGTATCGCCGTGGGGGTCCACCACCGCCGCGCCTACCTTCGCCAAACTGGCCAACGAACTGGTTGTACTCCTGGGCATTCCGCCCGACGATGTGCGCCTGCGCGACGATGTGATGGCCTTAAGAAATTAGGAACGGAAAACAGTGAACGATATGCCTTAGCCGCCACCGTTCACCATTTAATGTTATGTTAAATCTTGGTCACTTTTTAGAGGTACTTACCACTTACGAAACGACCGGCCGCGAACCGGCCGTTTCGTGCGTTGTGGTAGACAGCCGCGAAGCCGTCGCCAGCAGCGTGTTTGTGGCGCTGGTTGGCGACCACGTGGACGGCCACGACTACGTGCCGCAGGCGTTTGCCAATGGCGCGCTGGCGGCCATCGTGGCGCGCCCGCTGCCCGGCAACCAAGCGACCATTGACCTGCGGACCGGACAGCCCCAACCAGACCTGACAATTCGCCCGCAAATGTGCCTGGTGGTAGATGATCCCGTGGCGGCCATGCAAGCTGTCGCCCAGGCATGGCGCAGTCGGTTCAAGGTGCGCGTGGTAGGCATCACCGGCAGCGTGGGCAAAAGCTCTACCAAAGAACTGGTACATTCGGTGCTGGCGCAGCAGTACAACACCCTGAAATCGCCGGGCAACCGCAATAGTGTGCTGGGATTACCGCCGGTTTTGCTGGCGTTACGGCCGTCTCACCAATATGCCGTGCTGGAAATGGGCATGTACACCCCCGGCGAAATCGCTCGTCTGTGCGAAATGGCCAAACCGGCCGTTGGCGTTGTGACGATGGTTGGGCCGGTACACCTGGAACGCGCCGGCAGCCTGGAAGCCATCGTTGCCGCCAAACAAGAATTGGTGGAAAGCCTGCCGGCTGGCGGCACGGCCGTTCTCAACAAAGACGACGAACGGGTGATGAGCATGGCAGCCCACACCCAGGCGCAAATTTTCACCTACGGCCTCAATCCCAACGCCGACCTTTGGGCCGACCGTATTCACTCGATGGGGCTGGAGGGCATTCGCTTCACTTTACATCACGGCCGTGAAACCCTCAACGTCCAGGTTCCGCTCATTGGGCGGCACAGCGTCCACACCGCGCTGCGCGCCACGGCCGTTGGCCTGGTTGAAGGCTTATCCTGGGAAACCATCATCGCCGGGCTGTCCAATTCCCGAGCGCAGCTTCGCCTGGTAGCCGTTCCCGGCCCACGCGGCTCCACCATCATCGACGACACCTACAATTCCAGCCCGGATTCGGCTATGGCCGCGCTAAACCTGCTGCACGATTTAGACGGCCGTCGTCTGGCTGTCTTGGGTGATATGTTAGAACTCGGTTACCTGGAAGAATCTTCCCACCGTCTGGTTGGGCGACGGGCAGCCGACGTAGCTCAGATTTTGGTGACGGTTGGCTCGCGCGGCCGTTGGATTGGTGAAGAAGCGCTAAAAGTGGGCATGACGCGGGATCGGGTGTTTATGGTGACAGATGTGGAAACGGCCGTATCCACCTTACAAGAAATCATCGCGCCTCAAGACATCATCCTCATCAAAGGCTCGCTGGGCATGGCCATGAGCCACATCGTCGCTGCGCTAGGAGAAGGCTAATGATATTTGCCCTCACCGTAGCCACCATGACTTTTCTACTAGCCGTCATCTGGGGCGGTCCGCTCATCGAAATTATGCGCCGCCTGAAAATGGGCAAACAAATTCGCATCGACGGACCGCAAACCCACCTGGCCAAAATGGGCACGCCCGCCATGGGCGGCATCCTCATCGTCGGGTGGGTGGTATTGGTGAGTTTGGTAGTCAATGTGGTTGTATTTATCCAAAACCTGGAATTTGCCGAGAGCGTGGTCATCCCGTTGGGCGTGATGGTCGCCTACTCCATTTTAGGCGGCATCGACGACTACCTGGGTTTCCATCCCCAGCCACACGGCGAAAAGGGAATGCGCGCCCGCGTGAAAATCTGGTGGCAGTTGGGCATTGCCCTGATAGCGGCCGTGTTGCTCTACTGGGTAGTCAACGATGGACATGGGTACGTAGGCGTCCCCACCGTGCCTTTTCTGCTGGATATCGGCCTTTTGTATATCCCCATCGCCATCATCATCATCACCGGCACGGCCAACGCCGTCAACATCACCGATGGCCTGGACGGTTTGGCCGGAATCATTGCGGCGACGGCCTTTATTGCCTACGGTATCATCGCCTTTTTACAGGGCCAAAATTTTCTACTTACTTTTTCCATGGTCACAGTGGGCGCCTGTTTTGCCTTTCTTTGGTACAACGCCAAGCCGGCCCAAATGTTTATGGGCGATGTAGGGTCACAGGCGTTGGGCGGCGCGTTGGGCGTGGTCGCCCTGATGACCAATCAATGGCTTATTCTGCCGGTTATCGCCGCCGTGCCTTACGCCACGATGCTGTCTACGACGCTTCAGGTGCTTTATTTTAAGGCCACAGGCGGTAAACGGTTGTTTAAGATGGCGCCACTCCACCATCATTTTGAGCTTATCGGCTGGAGCGAAACACAAATTGTGCAGCGCTGGTGGCTGGTAGCCATTTTGGCGACGATGGTGGGGATGGCGCTGGCCCTGATTTAGCTTACAGCTTACACCTATGGACGAATTAAGCGGCAAACATGTACTGATTTTGGGGTTGGCGCGGCAGGGGAAAGCGCTGGCTCGTTTTGCCGCTGAGGCAGGCGCGCATGTAACGATTTCGGACTTGCGCCCGCCGGAAAAACTAACGGCCGTGCTGGCCGATTTGTGTGATTTGGATATTGCGTACGTCTTAGGAGAACATCCTATGAGTTTATTGGACCAAACTGATGTGCTGGCGATTAGCGGCGGTGTGCCACTGGATGCGCCGCTGGTGCAAGCGGCGCAGGCACGCGGCATTCGCCTGACGAACGATTCGCAGGAATTTATGAACCGGGCGCCCACGGCCGTTATCGGCATCACCGGCTCCGCTGGCAAAACCACTACCACCGCCCTCACCGGGGTGATGGGTCAGGTAGCCGGACGGCGCACCTGGGTTGGCGGCAATATCGGCCGGCCGCTCATCGCCGATCTGCACAAAATGCAGCCCAACGACATGGTCGTGCAAGAACTTTCCAGCTTCCAATTGGAAATCTGGACGCAAAGCCCGCATGTGGCCGCCATTCTCAACATCACGCCCAACCATCTGGACCGCCACAAGACAATGGCCGCCTACGCCGAAGCCAAGGCCAACATCCTGCGCTATCAATCGCCCGAAGACATCGCCGTCTTGGCCGCCGATGACATCGGCGCCATGTCGTTGGCCGATGTGGTGCGCGGCCGGCTGCGTACGTTTAGCCTGCGCGGCGTGGTAGAAGATGGCGCGTTTGTGCGCGATGGGGTTATCTGGCTGCAAAATGGGCACGAAACGGCCGTTTGCCCCCTCACCGACATCCAACTACGCGGCCAACACAACGTGCTCAACGTCCTGGCGGCCGTCACACTCGCCGATTCGGTCGGCATCCCGGCCGAGGCCATGCGGCAGGCGATTCGCACCTTTCGCGGCGTCGAGCACCGGTTGGAACTGGTACGCGAAATTCGAGGCGTGCGCTACATCAACGATTCCATCGCCACCGCGCCGGAACGCGCCCTGGCCGCCCTGGCCGCCTACGGCGAGCCGCTGGTGCTGCTGGCCGGCGGCCGCGACAAGGACATGCAGTGGGAGGAATGGACCAACCAGGTAACGCAGCGCGTGAAGCATGTGGTGTTGTTTGGCGATCTGGCGGAAATGCTGGAAAAACAGCTGGCTGCGGCCGGTTATAACCGGATGACGCGCGTAGATGGGTTGGAAACGGCCGTCACCACCGCCGCCCACATCGCCACAACAGGCGACATCGTCCTGCTTTCCCCCGGCGGCACAAGTTTCGACGCCTTCAACGACTTTGCCGAGCGCGGCGAACGCTTTCGAGATTGGGTCAACCATCTTTAGCGATCAATGACCAACGATTGAGGAAAAACTATGACCACATTTAACGTCGTCAGAAAAAATAGCAACCGCGTTCGGCCGGGAACCCGGCTGCAATTCGACTATTGGCTGCTGCTCACGGTCGCCGGCCTGCTCATTATCGGCATGATGATGGTCTATTCGACCACCTTTGATTACGGCCTGCTCTTTAAAGACGACCCAACCTACTATTTTCAACGGCAGTTTGTGGCCATGCTCCTCGGTTTGGCAGGCACTCTCGTCATCATGCAGTTCGATTATCATGCCTTTCGCCGCATTTCTGTGCCGTTTTTGGCGGTGACGCTGCTTGGCCTGGTTGTTGTGCTGTTCTTTGGCGAAGCAATTTTTGGCGCGCAGCGCGGCATCTACGAAGGTTCCTATCAGCCATCAGAGGTTGCCAAGATAGCCACAATTTTGTACATCGCCCATTGGCTGTCTTCCAAAGGCGACCGCATCAAAGACCTGACCTATGGTTTGCTGCCCTTCTCATTTCTAACGGGTGTGGTTTGCGCTTTGATTGTGCAGCAGCCCGACGTGAGCACGGCCGTTCTGATTGCCCTCATTTGCTTTACGCTCTTCTTCATCGCCGGGGCCGATTGGCGGCAGTTTGCCGTGGCCGCTTTGGTCGGTGGCGTCGTCTTTCTGATCATCATCAACACGCTGCCCCACGCCGCCGCTCGTGTAGATGCCTTCAAACAAACCCTGCGCGACCCGGCGCAGGCAAGCTGGCACGTGCAGCAAACGCTGATTGCTTTGGGGCGCGGCAGTTGGTTCGGTGTGGGCATTGGCGAAAGCACGCAAAAATTCGGTCCTTTGCCGGCGGCGCATACGGATGGCGTCTTTGCCATTTTAGGCGAAGAACTGGGTCTGATGGGAACTCTGACATTTATTGGGTTGCTGGCCATGATGGTGTGGCGGGGCATCCGCATTGCCTTAAATGCGCGAGATATTTACGGTTCGCTGTTGGCTTTGGGGATTACCGCCTGGTTGGGGTTTCAGGCGTTGATTAACATTGCGGTTATCACGGCCGTTATTCCCTTCACCGGCATTCCCCTACCCTTTCTGAGCTACGGTGGGTCATCGCTGCTGTTCTCGATGCTGGGCATCGGCATTTTATTAAACATCTCCCGCGACGCCGCCATTGAGCGCCGCGTTCAACCGGAAAGAAAATAAACCATAAACAATGGTTTACCAAAGAGTTAGGCCATTGACCATTGGCCCATTGACCATTAGCCATTGACTATTATGAAGGTACTGGTATGCGCTGGGGGCACCGGCGGCGGCATTTATCCGGCTTTAACGGCCGTTTCCGAATTACAAACCCTCGGCCTTAGCCGAGAGCAAATCTTGTGGGTCGGCACACAAGGCGAAATGGAAGAAACCCTGGTCCCGCGAGCAGGGCTGAAACTAGAAACCATTCAGGGCGGCGCAGTCGTCGGCGTTCCCCTGGCAGCAAGGATGAAAAACTTGGCGAAACTAACCTGGAGCGTGGGCACAGCCCACCAACTCATCCGCCAATTTAAGCCAGATGTCATGTTTATGACCGGCGGTTACATGACCGCGCCTGTCGCCCTGGCCGCTCGCCTGCACGGCGTGCCCATCGTCATCTTCCTGCCAGACGTGGAACCAGGATCAGCCATCAAAGCCATCATGCCACTGGCGCATAAAGTAGCCTGCACCACCGACCTGTCCAAAGCATTTGTCCCAGCCGACAAACTGGTCGTCACTGGCTATCCGCTGCGCCCAGAAATTCGCGCCGCCACCCGGCTCAGTCAGGCTGAGGCACTGGCCCAATTTGATCTGCAACCCGGACGGCCGTCGCTGTTCGTTTTCGGCGGCAGCCGTGGTTCGTGGAACATCAACAAAGCCCTGATGGACAGCCTGCCGGAACTGCTGGCCCACATTCAAATCATCCACATCAGCGGCACACTCACCTGGCCGCAGGTGGAAGAAAACGCCAGCGCCCTCACGGCCAACCTGCGCCAATGGTATCGCCCCTACCCATATCTACATGAAACCATGGGCGCCGCCTTCCGCGCCGCCGATCTCGTGCTGGCCCGCGCCGGAGCCAGCATGTTGGGTGAAAGCCCGGCCTTTGGCCTGCCTTCCATCCTGGTTCCGCTTTCATTTGCCTGGCGCTACCAAAAAGTCAACGCCGATTACCTGACCGAACGCGGCGCGGCCCTCCAATCCACCGACGAACGCCTACCGGATGAGTTGAGCAAGCTGATTTTGGACCTGCTTCAGGACACATCCCGCCTGGAAACCATGCGCGCCGCCGCTGCCGCCCTGGCCCGGCCCGAGGCTGCCCAACGTCTAGCCCAGGTGATTAGTCAGACGGCCGTAGACAAACCGCAAGGAGTCGCCGCGTGATTAGTTTGACTGCTTTTTTCTGGATTATGGTAATGTTTTTTGCCCTCATCGGCTCGATGCGCGGCTGGACAAAAGAAGTGATCGCCACATCTGGCCTGATTTTATCGCTTTTTGCCATCAACCAATTTGGCCCTTACTTTACCTCACTGATGGGCGGGGGCAGCACAATTGATACCGACGCGGTCCGGCGCCAAGTATTTTATTTGTTCACCGCCATCCACCTCGTCATCGCCTTTTTTAGCTACCAGGGACCCGCGTTTGCCGGCAGCCGCCTGGCCGAAAGACTGCGTGTAAGAGACAGCTTACAGGATAAGCTGATGGGACTGTTGGTAGGCGGCGTGAACGGCTATTTGATCATCGGGGCCATTCTGGCCTTTTTGGAATACCAGCTACAATCACCCAGCAATTGGGTGCGTTTGGCCCCAGGTGTATCGTATCCGTTTTCATGGGTCATTCGGACAACCGATATGGAGACATTGCTCACCAACTTACCACTTCCGCTGCTGGCGCCTTACCTGCCTTTCCTGGTTGTGATTGTCTTCTTGTTTGTGATTATTGTAATGATTTAACCTATCGACGTAGACCTGACAGGTTTCCTAAAACCTGTCAGGTCTTGTCAACGCTCTTTCTAGTTTTAGTCAGGAAGCATGATTACAGATTTTAAGCTGCGTAATGAGATGCATATTCATTTGGTCGGCATTGGCGGGTCGGGCATTTCGGCCATCGCCAGAGTGCTTTTGGGCCGAGGATTTGTGGTATCGGGGTCGGATATGCAAGCCAATGAGTTTACGGCCGTTCTCGCCACCGAAGGCGCAACCATTTTCCAGGGCCACCGGACAGAAAATATCGCCGGCGCAGACGCGCTGGTCATTTCCTCAGCCGTGCCAGACGACAACCCGGAAGTGGCGGCAGCGCGAGCGCAAGGCATCCCCGTGCTAAAACGCGCCGACCTGTTGGGCCATCTGATGGCCGATAAAATCGGCGTCGCCGTTGCCGGATCACACGGCAAAACCACCACCACCGGCATGATTGCGCAAATTTTGCTCCAGGCCGACCTGGACCCGACGGTGATTGTGGGCGGCACATTACCAAGCATAGAGGGCAACGGCCGTTACGGCCAGGGCGACTATTTTGTCATTGAAGCCGACGAATACGACCACATGTTTTTGGGCCTGCGCCCCGAAGTGGCCATCATCACCAGCATTGAACACGACCACCCCGACCTCTTCCCCACCGAAGCCGATTACGTGGGCGCGTTCCGTGAATTTGTCGGCCTACTGCCCGATGGCGGGCGACTGATCGCCTGCGCCGATGATCCTGGCATCCTGGCCTTGCTGCACAATCTCGCGCTGACGGACGTAGAAATTACAACCTACGCGCTGGCAGATGAGGAAACGGCCGTATCAGCCGATTTCAAAGCCCTGGACTGCCGTCCCAACCAGCTTGGCGGCATGGACTTTGTCGTCGAAGAAGACGGCCAGCTCATTGGGCTGGCGCGGCTGCGCGTGCCTGGTCTGCACAACGTGCGCAACGCCCTGGCCGCTATTATCGTCAGCCTGGATTTAGGCATCGATTTTTCGATTATTCGCCAGGGATTGGCCGAATTTGGCGGCATGGGGCGGCGTTTCCAGGTGTTGGGCGAAGTTGGCCGCGTAACGGTCATCGACGATTATGCCCACCACCCCACCGAAATCCAGGCAACCCTGGCTGCCGCGCGGCAGCGGTTCCCCGGACGCAGATTGTGGGCCGTGTGGCAGCCGCACACCTACAGCCGCACTCGACTGCTGGCCGAGCAGTTCGCCAAAAGTTTCGACCAGGCCGACCGGGTCATTGCCCTGGATATTTATCGCAGCCGCGAACAAGACACCCTGGGCATGGATACAAGCGTGATCATCAATGCGATGGACCATCCGCACGCCATCCACATTCCCGACCGGCGCGCCGCGGCCGATTACCTGCTGGACCGCGTGCGCCCCGATGACGTTATCCTGACATTGGGCGCCGGCGACGGCAACATGGTCGGACAGTGGGTTTTAGAAGGATTAAGTAAAAGAGTTCAGAGCTAGAGCGAGAGGAAGAACGCATGAATTTAAAAACATCTGTACTCGAAGCCATTCAGAGCCAATACCGGGAAATTTTCGGCGAAAAATTCCAATTAGAAGCGCCACTGGCCAAATACACGTCGGCGCGTGTGGGCGGCCCGGCCGAAATGTTTCTCACGGTCGATAACGCGCTGGAATTGCAAACGGCCGTAGAACTAGCCTACGCCCAACACATCCCTTACTTCATCATCGGCGGCGGCTCCAACATCCTCGTCGCCGATGAAGGCGTGCGCGGACTGGTGATTATGAACCGCGCCAGAACGGTGCGCTTCCGCCACACCGGCGCCCATGTCGTTTGCACCGCCGAATCCGGCATGAACCTCTCTTCCCTGGCGCGGCAGTGCATTGGCAAAGGGCTGGGCGGCCTGGAATGGGCCATTGGCATCCCCGGCACACTCGGCGGCGCGGTAGTCGGCAACTCCGGCGCGCACGGCGGCGACATGGCCGGCAACTTGCTGGCCGCCAACATCTGGGAACCCGGGCGCGGCGCAAAACTATACAGCAAAGAAGACCTCAAATACAGCTACCGCGACAGCTTGCTCAAGCGGGAACAGGGGCGCAATCTGGCCCGGCGCGTAGTGCTCTCTGCCGAACTACAGTTAACGCCCGAATCGGTGAGCGTGCTGACCGCCCGCGCCGATGGGTTTACCGCCTATCGCAAACAAACACAACCCGGCGGCGCGAGCATGGGGTCGATGTTCAAAAATCCGCCCAATTATTACGCCGGTTATTTGATCGATACGGCCGGGCTTAAAGGGTATCAGGTGGGCAATGTGCGCATCTCTGAAAAACACGCCAACTTTTTCGTCAGCGATGGCGACGCCACCGCCGAAGACATTCGCGCCCTCATCGCCGAAGCCTGGCACCGCGTGCGCGGCCAATTTGGCGTAGAAATGGAGCTGGAAGTTGAGCTGGTTGGCGATTGGAAATTTAGCGAGTAAGGCATGGCGCGGGACGTGATCCGCCAGCAACAACGACAAAACATGGACGAGCAAACAAACCCTTCCAACAAACTAAAAATCGGCGTCATCTTTGGCGGGCGCTCTGGCGAGCATGAAGTGTCGCTGCTGTCGGCGCAATCGGTGATGGCGGCGTTGGACCGTGAAAAGTATGACGTGGTGCCGGTGGGCATTACCCGCGACGGCCGTTGGCTGACCGGTAACGTGGTGGCTGCCCTGACCGAAGGCAACACCGACGTCCAGCCGACGGCGCTGCTGCCCGATCCGCAAATTTCTGGCCTGATGGCGCTGCAAGAAACCAACGCGCAGCCGACCGGGCTAACGGCCGTTACCCACCTCGATGTCCTCATCCCCGTGCTGCATGGAACCTATGGCGAAGACGGCACAGTGCAGGGTCTGTTGGAACTGGCCGGCCTGCCCTACGTTGGCGCGGGCGTTGTCGGCTCGGCGGTGGGCATGGACAAGGCCATTTTTAAGCACGTCATGGCGGCCAACGGCCTGCCGGTGCTGCCCTGGGAACTGGTAACGCGGCAAGAATGGATGATGGGTGAAACGGCCGTGCTGGACAAATTGGAAGCCGCCCTCAGCTACCCCATGTTCACCAAACCCGCCAATCTGGGTTCCAGCGTGGGCATCAGCAAATGCAAAAATCGCGCCGAATTGGTCGCCGGGCTGCACGAAGCCGCCCAATACGACCGGCGCATCGTCGTGGAGCAGGGCATCAGGGTCCGTGAATTGGAAGTGGCTGTGTTGGGCAACGAAGCGCCCGCCGCCAGCGTGGTAGGCGAGATTCGCCCGCGCCGCGATTTTTATGATTACACGGCTAAATATCTGGCCGCGCCCGACTCCAACGACTATTCTGAACTGATGATACCGGCGGAATTGAATGAGGAAACGGCCGTAACCGTGCAAACACTCGCCCTTCGCGCCTACCAGGCCATCGACTGCGCCGGCATGGGCCGCGTAGACCTGCTGCTAGACACAGACACCGGCGCGCTCTACCTCAACGAAATCAACACCATTCCCGGCTTTACGCGCATCTCCATGTATCCCAAACTGTGGGAAGCCAGCGGCCTGCCCTACCCGCAGTTATTAGACAAGCTCATCGATCTGGCCATCGAAAGATTCGCAGAAAAATCGAATCTCAAAACAACTTTTTCGGCAAGCGAACCCGCGTCAATCTGAAATCGTAAACCATACAGTCCATGACACAAAACCAGGAACCCCAACGCTCTAACCGAGCCAAACCATCCGGCCAACGCCTGCGCAAACAGCCCCAAATGCGCCGCGTCCAATCTTCCCACGCGCTGCATATGCCCAGAGTAGCGCCCACCGGCGTGCCCAAAACCGCCACCCATCGGCGGCGGCGCAACCGGCGGCAGGCGACCACGCTGCCGCTGCAAGGGCTAAAAAGCGTCGTTTTTTCCGCCCGTTGGCTGAGTTTGGGGCTGCTGGCCTTTACTCTGTTCGCCCTGTTCCTGGCCGCGACCGATGAACATTTTTACCTCACCACCATCCCGGTGACAGGCGTGGTTTCTATTCCGGCCAACGAAATTGTGGCCGCCAGCGGGCTGGGCGGCGCCCATGTCTTTTCCGCCGACCCCAATGAAGCGGCCACGCGCATTGCCGCCCTGCCGGGCGTGGTTTCCAGCAAAGTCACCCTGTCCTGGCCAAACCAGGTACAGATAGAGATTGTAGAAGACACGCCGATTGCCTTATGGCAAGAAGGCGGTCAGCAGTTTTGGATTACCAAACGTAATGAGCTAATTCCGGCGCGCACGCCGGCTATCGGGCTGTTGACGATCGAATATGAGGCGCCGCCAACACCTTCAGCCAACAGCCTCGGCACAGACGAGACTGCCGAAACCGGGGAAACGGCCGTGGCTCCCCACGCCGCCATCGGTTTTGTGCCCGACAATGTGCTTACGGGTGCGCTCCAACTGCGCCAGCTGCGGCCGAATATCGACAAATTGTATTACCGGCCTGGAAGTGGTTTAAGCTACCAAGACGGCCGTGGCTGGCGCGCTTACTTCGGCGTAGGCGCCGATATGAATCAAAAACTCAGCGTATACGAAACCATCGTCACCGACTTACAGGCCCGCCAGATTCAGCCGGCTTATATCAGCGTGAGCGATCAGGCAAAACCATATTACAAAGCCCAATAAGGTTGGGAGGGCATCATTTATGGAAGAAATCGTTTTTGGCTTAGACATTGGCACCACCAAGATTTGCGCCCTGGTAGGTGAAGTACGCCAGGGCCGGTTACAAATTATCGGCATGGGCATCGAGGCTGCGCGCGGCATGCGCAAAGGCGTGGTAATGGATGTAAACGAAACCTCCATCGCCGTCGCCAAAGCCGTCGAACAAGCGGAGCAAACTTCTGGGTATAACCTGTCGCAGGCCCTGGTTAGCATGGCCGGTGAACACGTCAGCTCCAGCAACAACCGCGGCGCAGTAGCCATTGGTCGCAACGATACCGGCGTCACCACGGAAGACATTGGCCGCGCTCTGGATGCTGCCCAATCCATTGCCGTGCCGCAAAACCGCCAAATCATCCACCTGATCCCGCGCAGCTACGCCATTGATGACCAGGAAGGCATTCGTAACCCGCTGGGAATGCACGGCTTCAAACTCGAAGTGGAAACCCACATCATCACCGCCGCCACCCCGGCGGTGTTAAACCTGGCCAAATGCATCGACAATGTGGGAATTCAGGCGCACGAATTTGTACTCAATGCCCTGGCTTCCGGCGAAGCGGTTTTGGAACCCAACGAACGAGAAATGGGCGTCATTGTCGCCGACATTGGCGGCGGCACAACCGACATTGCCCTGTATATGCAAGGCACTGTCTGGCATACCAAGGTCATTCCCGTGGGCGGCTACCACATCACCAACGACATTGCCATTGGCCTGCGCGCGCCTTACGACATTGCCGAACAAGTAAAAATCCAACATGGCGATTGTCGCCCGGCGCAAATCGACCCGAATTTTCTCTTCACCGTCGAACCATTTGGCGGCGAAAAAATCCAGGTCGGCCGGCAAGATTTAGCTTACGTGATCGAGGCCCGCACAGAAGAAATCTTTCAGCTCATTTTGCAAGAAATTCGCCGCTCCGGTTACGATGGCTTGCTGCCGGCGGGAATTGTATTGACTGGCGGAACGGCGCAGCTGCGCGGCATCACCGAAATCGCCGAACGTGTCTTAAATGTGCCAGCGCGTGTTGCCCGCCCCAAAAACGTGGTGGGCATGGTAGAAAATCTCAACAGCCCGGCATATGCAACCGGCATCGGCTTGCTGAACTGGGCCATGGATGAGCATGAATCGTTCCGCCCACGGCCGAATAATGGCCTGTGGAGCCGACGTATGAGTAATTTTTTACGGGCGTTGTTACCCGGATAAATCAAAAAACAAAGTAGCTGCTCAGGTTTTTCTGGTAAGACCCCAAGGGTTTGATACCCAAATAATCCAAATTCTCAGGAGCAAACCCTTGGGGTCCGTATCGTTACAAAATAAATTTGCAGGTGGCATGGCTGGCTTATAACAGTTTACAAAAAAGAGGGATGTGATCATGAAGACACAAGAGTACACAAAAAGAACACAAAGAATGCCGGAAGCGGAAGGCACGGCCCTGATTCGCGTGGTTGGCGTGGGTGGCGGGGGCAGCAATGCCATTAACCGCATGATTGAAGAAAACATCGTCGGTGTTGACTTTATCGCCGTGAACACGGACCAGCAGGCGCTGAACAACAGCCTGGCGCCACACAAATTGCAGCTGGGCGAGCGCTCAACACGGGGCCTCGGTTCCGGCGGCAACCCGGAAGTTGGGCTAAAAGCGGCCGAAGAGTCTGTAGAAGAGCTGCACGAAGCGCTGCAAGGCTCGGACATGGTATTTGTGACGGCCGGTATGGGCGGCGGCACGGGTACCGGAGCGACGCCAACGGTGGCCAAGATTGCGCGTGAGGAAGGGGCGCTGACGATTGGGGTGGTGACACGGCCGTTTTCCTTTGAAGGCGCCCACCGTGCCCGCGCCGCTGAAGCCGGCATCGAAGAACTCAAAGAACACGTCGATACACTCATTGTCATCCCCAATGACAAACTGCTGGAAACGGCCGACAAACGGATCACCCTGCTCGACTCGTTCAAACTGGCCGACGACGTGCTGCGGCAAGGCATTCAAGGCATCAGCGAGTTGATCACCGTTCCCGGATTGATCAACCTGGACTTTGCCGACGTTAAGACCATCATGTCCTTGGGCGGCGCGGCCCTGATGGCTGTTGGCCATGGTTCCGGCGATGATCGCGCCCAAAAGGCAGCCGAGCAAGCGTTGGCCAGCCGTTTGTTAGACATTACCATCGACGGCGCGCGCGGCATTCTCTTTAATGTGACCGGCGGTCCAGACTTAAGCCTGTTCGAGATCAATCAGGCTGCGGCTATCATCCGCGAAACCGCCCACCCGGAAGTGAATCTGATCTTTGGCGCGGTGATCGACGAAACGATGGGCGATGCCATTCGCATTACCGTGATAGCCACCGGATTTGAGCATTCTTTACCGATGATGCGCCCAATTAACCGGCAAGCCACGCAATCCAGCGGCAGTTTGCGTCGGGAACCGGTCTCCGTCAGCAGCAATCGCCCCAGCACACCCGCGCCATCCAGCCGGGTGGAACCTGATTCCTCTTCTGCATACCGCATTAACGATATCGACGTCCCCGCATTTTTGCGTAAAAAACGCTAATTTTCAGACGCAGTGTACAGTGTGTAAACGCTGTACACTGCCTGCTGAACTAAAAACGGCCGTAAATTTTTTAAGGTTATTTCACACCTAACCACCTTGTCTGGTAAACGGCCGTATGCTATAATGTCGCCACTCTCGCACGCCAAATATAGGGTAATTGCAGTTCTAATCCCCATATATGGCACATGCGATTGGGTTTTCACCCAAAAAACACATCCCTGGGTGTAAACCTGTTGAAGGAGTTCCAAACGTGAAATGTCCGTATTGTGATAACGACAAAACCCGCGTCATCGATACCAGCCACGACGGCCGTGGCGGCACACGCCGCCGCCGGGTTTGTGATCACTGTGATCAACGATTTAGCTCATACGAACGTCCAATCCTGGCCACCCCCATGCTTGTCAAGCGGGATGGAACACGTGAAGAATTCTCACGCGACAAAGTTCTTGCCGGCGTGCGCGTCGCCTGCGCCAAACGGCCAGTCGCCGCCGCCGACATTGAGCACATCGCCGGGGAAATTGAAGCTGAACTGCAACAACTGGGACGCGCAGAAGTGCCAAGCCGTCTCGTGGGCGACAAAATCATCGCCAAGCTCAAAGAGCTGGATGAAGTCGCCTACATTCGCTACGCCATCGTTTACTTAGGCCTCGACGACCTGGAATCCATTCGAACCGAAATCGATCGTCTATTACAGACCAAATAAGAGCAGGCTGCCCCTCTCGCCAGCGCTCTCCCTGCGGGTCTGTTCTATATCTTTGTGTCCAAAACCTTTATCTAAATTGAGAAGGAGTGTATTTATGTCTGAAAATCAAGGCGGGACGATTAATTTGTTGCCCCAAACAGAGCAAAAGAAAAATGGCCTCAATGGGAAAAATGGAACCAACGGCTCCAAGACCATGGGAGCGGAGAGCATCTATTTTAAGGTAGCCATTCCCAAGCAAATTATAAAGCGCGACGGCCGTATCGTTTCCTTCGATGCCGGGCGCATACAAGTCGCCTTGGAACGCTGTTTTGCCAGTCTGGCCAACCCACCCAAAACCTCCGTTGAAGATCTGACCCAACAAGTCATCAACGTGGTCGCCGCCAAATATGACCTCCCCACAGTGGAAGGCGTACAAGACATTGTTGAAATGGCGCTGCAAGCCGCCGGAGAATACGAAGCCGCCAAACACTACATTCTCTATCGTGCCGAACACGCCAAAATGCGCGTGCGCCGCCCCGTCCCGGAAGACGTGCGTCAGGCATTCGCCCAATCAGACAAATATTTCCCGACTCAACTGCAAAAATTTCAATTTTATGACAAGTACTCGCGCTTTAGCTATGAATTAGGCCGCCGCGAAACCTGGATCGAAACCGTAGATCGCGCCGTGGACTACATGAAAGAATTATCGGATTACCGCCTGCCATCAGAAACCTACGACCGCATTCGAAAGGGCATTTTAGAGATGAAGGTGATGCCCTCCATGCGACTGCTGGCCATGGCCGGCCCGGCTGCCCGGCGAAATAACATCGCCCTCTACAACTGCTCCTACATGCCCGTAGACAGCATCGATTCTTTTGTGGAAGCGTTGATCATATCCATGAGCGGCTGCGGCGTTGGCTTTTCCGTAGAACGACAATACGTAGAGCAGTTTCCACGCATCGCCCGGCAGAAAGGTAACCCACCAGCCACCTGCACTGTCATCGATTCATCCGAAGGGTGGGCCGAGGCTGTGCGCATCGGGATCACCGCCTGGTTTGAAGGGGAAGACGTTACTTTTGATTATTCCGAGGTGCGTCCAGCGGGCGCGCCGCTGCGGATAAAAGGCGGGCGCGCCTCCGGTCCGGAACCGCTGCGCAAGATGCTAGATTTTGCCCGCAGCCGGATTTTATCGCGGCAAGGGGGATTTTTACGGCCGTTAGACGCCCACGACATCATGTGTGCCGTTGGAGATGCGGCCGTGTCTGGCGGCGTGCGCCGCACCGCCATGATCTCGTTGTTTGATTATGATGATCTGGAGATGCTGCACTGCAAAGACGGGGATTTCTGGCGCAATAACAGCCAGCGTTGGAATGCCAACAATTCCGCCGTCTGGCCAGAACGCGAGCTTTCACAAACAGAAATCACGCGTTTTGTTCTGGACATGGTGGAATCTGGCCGTGGCGAACCAGGTATTTTTAACCGCAAAGCAGCTGTAGACGGCCGTCCGGCGCGCCGCCAAGCAGCCGTTTTTGGCACCAACCCATGCGGCGAGATTTTGTTACGGCCGTATCAATTCTGCAACCTTTCCAGCGCCGTTGCTCGCTCCGAAGACACCTACGAAACCCTGAAAGAAAAAGTAGAACTCGCCGCCATTATTGGCACAATCCAATCTATGGCAACCTACTTCCCCGGGCTGCGCCCGCAGTGGAAACAAAACTGCGTCGAAGAACGCCTGTTGGGCGTAGACCTGAATGGACAAATGGACAGTCAGGCCGCGCAAGACCCGGAAATTCAGACCAAACTGCAACAAGTAGCCGTTGAAACAAATCGACACTACGCGGCGTTGTTAGGCATCAACCAATCCGCAGCCACCACCTGTGTCAAGCCATCGGGCAACTCCTCCCAACTGCTCAACTCGGCCTCCGGTTTACACGCCCGCTGGTCCGAATATTACATCCGCAACGTACGCGTCGGCACCCACTCTCCTGTCTACAAAGTCTTGCAAGACGCAGGTGTGCCTATGGATCCAGAAAATGGGCAAACCCGGGAAAATGCCAACACCTGGGTCATCCATTTTCCTGTCAAATCGCCGGATGGCGCAATCACGCGCAACGATCGTACTGCCTTGGAACAATGCGATTTCTGGCTGCAAAACAAACTCAACTACACCGAACACAATCCTTCCGTTACCATCACCTACCAGCAAGATGAGGTGTTAGACATCATCCGATGGATTTGGGAACATCAAGACAAAGTAGGCGGCATGGCCTTTTTGCCCGCCTTCGATGCCCAATACGACCAAATGCCTTACGTCGAGACAGGGTTGGAAGAATATGAGCAGCTAGTGGGCAAGTTCCCAGAAATCGATTTCTCTAAAATCTATCGCTACGAAGAAGAAGATCTGACCACTGCCGCCCAAGAATTCGCCTGCCTGTCGGGCCAATGTGACATTTGACGGCCGTTTCGCCATTTTTTAAAAAATCGGTCAAAAAGTACCAACGGATAGGATTTTAGTAACAAAAGATGTAAGATAAACTCAATATCCTTGGGTTTTATATTGACATGATGCCCGAGATTCGGCATAATAGCCCTAATATTTTGTAGGAGCCAGCGTGCTAATCAGACGCAGCGTACAAGGAGACAAACAAATGTTCATCAATCCACAGCCATCCGAGATTGAAACCCAAAACACTGAAAACAATCAGTCCCTGCCGTATGAAACCCCAGCAGTTATTTACGAAGGTGTCATCACGACGAGAGCCGGTTCTCCGGTCGGTGGCGGCGACAGCGAAAAAGGTGTTGATCCTGCTGATTTGTTTGGCAATTAGATACCCGAATTCTAATTTGTTTGACAACTAGACATCTGGAACGGCACGCGTCAATTGATGTTTGGCTTTTAAGTCAGAATTAAATAAAAGAACCTTTGCCCTTTTTAGTGGGCAAAGGTTCTTTCTTTGTATGCTACGGTTATAAGAAACAAATCTCCCGATTAAACGGAGCGAGGCTACGGGACCGCGCCCGGACTGGGGAACGGCCACTCTCTAAAATCCATCAGACAATCATCTGTATCCCGCCAATAAGGCCAGCGCTCCAGGCTGGCGTTTAACAAGCTGACCAGCGGGCAGCCAACCACGCCCGGATAGCTCCCTACCCCATACGTCACCACATCCACAATCTGATCTTGCGCATCGCGCAAGATTACCTCATCGCCCTGGTTGCCAAGCTGCAAAAACGTCGCCGGATCACCCCAGGCCGGATCGTCGAGCAAGTCGGGCACGGCCGTTACCGTGTTCAAAATCTCAAAATCAGGATATACGCCATATTCTGCAAAAAAATCGATGCCGCTAATAGCCACCACCAGGGTCTCGCCGTGCGCCAGCAGCGTTCCGGACGGGAAACGACGCACGTCTTCAAAATCGGTGGGATTGACCGCATCTCCGAGGCTGTAGTGGCTCAAGTCCCAGATTTGCGGCGTCGGATTAACCAATTCGACAAATTCGCTGGAGTCGGGTCCGGGCGGATCATACAAGACCTCGCTAATCAGCAGATGGCTGGCTGCACCGACATAATTATGGTAAATGCCGGGTAGGTACACCCGATGGGGCCAATCATGCAAAAACATATCGGCCAGCATGGCAAAGAGGGCATCCGATTGGATTTGCAAAGCCAACTCGCGGTTATCTTTGTGCGATTGTTCGGAACCATTCAGGCTGCCAACATGGACATACCCACGGCCGTTTACTTCCACCAGCACCATTTTGTTATGAATCCCCAGCCCGGTCGGGTTGCCCACCGCACACACCAACGGCAAATGTTCCGCCATCGCCAGTTGATTCACATACTCACAAGTCGCCCGATTACTGGTGGGGCTGGCCTCGTCATCAAAATAGCTGTCGAGCAGCAGGCGCACACCTGCGCCGCGCCGAGAGGCGGCGATATAAGCTTCCAAGCGTGGGTTCGGGTCTGTGGTGGGCGCGCCTCCGGTGGTTGGTCCCCAATACGGCCGTTCATACAACTGCTCCACCAGTATCCTGTCGCCCAATCCGGCCTGCTTCACCAGCCCCAACAAAGCATCCACATCGCGCAAACTGTTTTCCGGCGACTGAATAATCTCAAGCGGAAATACCCCAGAAACGACCAGCGGATCAGCATAACGCACGGCATAGGTTATGCCGCCCGTCTGGGTGATGGGCACAAAACCGGGCGTTGGCTGCCAATCGGCCGTTGGCTGCCAATGAACAAGGTCCTGATGGGTCCGATCAAAATCATGGGCGAGCAAGGTCTGAATGTGCTGCGCCACAGTCGGCGCATTGGTAATCACCACCAGACCGCGCCGCCCCCACGTGCCGTCTGATTTGTCGTCGTTGGGCAGGCTGTCTGGCGAAAAATTCTGGCTGCTGATGACTGCCCAGGTGTCGTCGATGAGCATGTATTTGGCGTGCAAATAACCATACCGATCATAAATCTTAGCCGTCGCATCGTTGATCATGAACCAACACGCGCCAGCAGCCTGCTCGATTTCGCGGCAAATATATTTTTCTTGATCGGTCAGGCCGCCGGCCGGACCGCCTTCCAGCAGCAGCGTCACCGAGACACCGCGCCCGGCGGCACGGCTGAGCGCTTCGCTGATGGCGATGCTCTCAACGGTGAGCGATCCGACGTGGATGCGGTTTTGCGCCTGATCGATTTGGGCGACGATGGCTTCGTAGGCGTTGTCGGGCGCAATGGCCAGGGTGATGACGGCCGTTTCCGTCACCTGCGTCGTAAAAAAGAACTCATCCAGGTCCCAGCCAGGGTAACGCACTTTACGGCCGTTAATCACATCCGTGGTGGACTGCGCCCAATCGGCGGCCGTGTCGGTGTCCGGCACGGGCTGGCCGGTAAGCTGGTCGCGCATCCGGTAAACAATTTGCCCCGCCACCGGCAGGCCGCTGCCCACATACGGCCGTATCGCCGCTCCCATCCAGCCCGTTTGATTGGTATTACCCGCTTCGTACACCAGCACGTCTACTAAAATCCCGGCTGCGTTAATCAGCAGCGCTTCATCGCCATCATTGGCAAAACCCGGCCAGGAACCGGTCAACGGCGGCAGCGGCAGCGGCAGTCCAACGGCCGTTTTCGCCAAATCGGGCAAGTGGCCAAACTGTCGTTGAAAGGCCAGGGCGTCGTTGGCCAGCCAGACGGCCGTGTGCGCCGGAATAACCACGCCCGCCGGAATCACGGCCGCCGCCGAACCATCGCTGATTTGCCAGCCGCCCACATCTACCGGCTGCTCGCCCACATTGCGCAAGGCGACCGCTTCGTCGAGTACGCTTTCGTACCCATCGTAATGCACGGCATCGATCACCACGTCTCGATTGGTAATGATGGTGACGGCCGTCGCCACATTATTGCTCTCGGCTGTTTCGGTTGCTGCTGTGGCCGCCCGGATGGTGTTGGTGATGGAGCCGGAAACGGCCGTGCCCAGGGTCGCCGTCAAACTAAATTGCACGTCGGCTTGCGGCGGCAGATCGCCTAACTGCCAGACCAACGTTTGGGTGACCGGCTGCGGCAGAGGATACCCGCTGCTGTCGGCCACATAGGTCAGGCCGGGCGGCAAGTTGTCGGTTAGAATGGTTTGCACGGCCGTCAGGACGCCCACGTTTTGCACCCGAACCTGATACACCACGCTTTCTCCCGGCGCGGCAATGGTGGGACCGGTTTTTGTCACCGCCAGATCGGCGGCTGGCGGCAGTTCGCAGGAGGCAAAGGGCGTGCCAGCAACATGCGTACCAGGGGAAAACAGCGACCCATTGGAACCGGCAGCCAGGGTATGTTTAATCAGCGGCGCGGCTCCGGTAATGTCTGGGCTGCGCGTGAGAGACTGGTTGTCGCCGCCTTCGCTGCCGTAGGTGTAAGAGATAACGGCCGTGTCAGCCACATCGTACAGCGTGATGGTGTCTCCGCCATTATTTAATCCCAGACTACCGGCCGTTTGCACCAGGCTGCCGCCAAAACTGCCCGTTGGATTGCCGCCGCCAAATACAACGATCGCACACCCCTCCGGCAATAAAGTGCCCGCAGCAAAGGTATGGCGCAATGTTGGGGTACTCAGGCTGTCATACAATTTCCAACCACTCAGATCTAAAACCGCAGTTCCGGTATTTACCAATTCGACAAATTCATCATCATCAGAACTGATTACCCCATCACCATTAGCATCACCGTTCACGCTATCTGGGTCGGCGTGGATTTCGTTGATAATGATAGGTGAATCGGTGGGCGCGGCTACGGCCGTTTCCCGGCCAAAATCCAATAGCACAAACAAAAACACAACTGGCACGAACACGATCAACACCAAGCAAACCACACGTTTACACATCACTCCCTCCTGGGTTAGTGCGGATTGTCGAGCGCAGATTAAACATCCGTCTCCAACATAACGCTAAATTAATTGATTAAAAACTTCTCTGGCAAGACCCCAAGGGTTTAATACCCCAATAATCCAAATTCTCAGAGGCAAACCCTTGGGGTCTGCATAATTACAACTTTTCTTGCGTACACGCCGCTGTCAACCAGCAAACCAACAGAACAACAGCTATGTTTATAGAGGAAGTCAAAATCAAATTCAAGCGAAACAAGGGTGACTTTTGGACTAGTAGCCGGGGTATCCCTACCCCGATCCCAGACGCGAGAAGAACTCGCGGCTACTTCGTCGGGACAAACGGCGCATTTGTTAAAGCGAATGGAGCATTTGTTTAAGCAAATTGAACATTTACTGAAGTAGATAGAGCATTTACTGAAGTAGATGGAGTATTTGTTTAAGTAGATGGAGCATTTGTTAAAGCAAATGGAGTATTTGTTAAAGTAAATAGGGCATTTGTTAAAGCAAATGGAGTATTTGTTAAAGCAAATCGTGCATTTGCTGAAGTGAATGGAACATTTATTCAAGCGAATGGAGCATTTGTCGAGGTTTATTTGCCATATCTAAAATCGTTTGTGCTAAAATTCGGCCATTGTTCCTTCATACTTTTACTCGTTTACAGGAGACATACATAATGGCACGCCGGAAAAGAAGTTCAACTGTTTTGCAAGTAGCTCAAGTTCGTGCAGCCGCCATCGAATCCATTGGCCCCTCTCTGGATTTAGGCGCTGGTCTGACCGTCGAGAATTATCGCGCAGCGATTGATGATCTACAGACCATGCTGGACACCTACAATACCAGGCTCTCGGAGCTAGACGGAATGCTGAACACGCTAAAAGCGAGCGAGAAAGAGCTAAGTTCTCTCTCCACGCGCATGTTAGCCGGGGTAGCAGCCGCTTATGGCAAGGAGAGCAGCGAGTATGAGCAGGCAGGGGGGACGCGCACGAGTGAAATTAAGCGCAGTTGAGTAACCGTTTTGAGATTGGAAATTGGACATTGGAGCGTGGAGATTGGAGACTGGGTTCGTCTCCAGTCTCCACGCTTCTTTTTACTTTTGGCGCGAAGCAAGGAAACCGAAACTGATAAATACCAAGCCTACCAGCAGCAAGCTGCCGGCCTGCCACAACATGCGGCGGCCCCACAAGACAATCAGCGACAAGACCCCTTGCTGCAAAAACGCGCCCCACACGGCCGTTCCCCCCACGCCAGACATCGACCCGGCAACGGCCGTACGCAGCAGCCACATCCCCACCGCCGGCAGCAAAATAGCCAGGATCAGGCCCAACAGACCGGCGGCAGCCATCGGTCCGCCCCACCAGTAACCCCAGCCCGCTGCCGAGCGCACGCCCAGCAGCAAAATCAACAGCAGACAAGCCAGCGGCAGCAGCCACAAACGCCAGGCCAGTCCCGCCCACTCATACCACTGCTGCAACCGCTGCAACATGGCTAACTGATCCGCGCTCAACGTCTCCGCAGACAGCAGCGGGATACGCACAACGGCCGTCGCCCCCACAATTTGCGGCAGCACCGTGCTGCTAACCACGCTAAACAGTTGAATCGCCAGCTCTTCCGCCGGGATACCCGGCGGCACGCACGTCGGCAGCGTACCCGAGGTCAGGTCAAACGAGGACAAATCCGTGCAGGTGGGCAGGCTTTGCACAATTGCCAGCACCGCCTGCCGCCCCACCTCGCCCTGCCACAGCACCATAACCGGACTCACATCCACGTCCAGCACCGCGCTGGCTTCGTCGCCGGTTTCCAGATAGTCGAGCAAGCTGTCCACGGCCGTATCCGTCACCCCAGCCAGCCAATCCGGCGGCAGCGTATTCAGCACAGTTTCCGTCAGACCGGCGGCGTCCAGATTAGGAACCGGCAGCCCCTGAGCGCGCGCCTGCTCTTCCACCATGCCCGTAATCAAAATAGGCAGCGTCTCGCGCAGCAAATCATCCAAAGCCAGCGCCTCTTTCAACGCCGCCCGATTCGTGAGGATATGCGCGCCATTCACCAACAACAGAGCCAACACGGCCGTCGCCACAAACAAACCCGCCACAACGGCGGCCAAAGCGTTCAAGCAGCCTCGCATACATTACTCCAAAGGGGAATTAGAGATTGGCGATTAGAGATAGCGTCAATCGCCAATCGCCACACTTTCTTGCGCCAACTGGCCCAGAAACCAGCGGTCTTCTTCGGTGAGAACGGCCGTCAGCAGCATATCCGGCCGGCGCTGCCAGGTGCGGCGCAGAGATTCTTCGCGCCGCCAGCGGGCGATGTGGGCTGCGTGGCCAGAGCGCAGCACGTCCGGCACAACCCAACCGCGAAAATCGGCCGGTTTGGTGTAGTGTGGCCCTTCCAGCAGACCCGTGGCGTGGCTGTCCATTTCCGCCGCGCCTTCTGCGCCCAACACGCCCGGCAGCAAGCGCGTCACGGCATCCACAATCACCATCGCCGCCAGTTCGCCGCCGGTCAGCACATAATCGCCAATGGAAATTTCATCCGTCACCAAATGCTCGCGCACGCGCTCATCCACGCCTTCATACCGGCCGCACAGCAGCACCAGCCGCTCATATCCGGCCAACTCTTGCGCGACGGCTTGGGTAAACGGCCGTCCCTGCGGCGACATCAAAATGACGGGCAGATCACCCATCTCCAATCTCCCATCTCCCATCTCCTGTTGAGACCGGAGACTAGAGACTAAAGATTCAACGGCCGTAAAAATCGGTTCCGGCTTCAGCACCATGCCGCCGCCGCCGCCAAACGGCGGTTCGTCGGTGACGTGGTGTTTGTCGGTAGTGTAATCGCGGATATTGTGCAGATGGACGGTCAATTGGCCCATCGCCTGCGCTTTTTTGAGGATGCTCTCGTCAAGATAGCCAGGAAACATGTCCGGGAAGAGGGTGAGGATGTGGATGTGCATAAGGTAGCCAGGTGGTCAGGTGTCGCGTTCGCGGAGGAAGAGGTAGATGAGGGCGGCAACGGCCGTAACCACCACCACGCAGCCCACCAAAAGCAACAAAGCCACCATACTCACCTTTCCATCCTCCTCAGTCGTCCACATGACGCAAATTCAATCATCTGCGAAATCTGCGCCATCTGCGGATCAACCTCACGGCTGAATTTCCACGACCACGCCGGTTTCGGCCCAATTATACAGCAGTTCGGCGTTGCCCGAATCGAGCAAGATACAACCATACGTCACCGGGCGGCCCAAATCGCCGGTCCACAGCAGCTGCGATCCGCCGCGCGTGGGAAAGCCGTGGAAACCATTCATAAAATCCGACGTGGGCACAGGGCGATAAATGCCCATAAACTGCGGCATCCACAAATCCCAGTTGCCCGCGTACGCGTTGGCCTCGTGGCTTTGAATCTGGAAAATACCCGGCGCAGTCGGGCTGTCGGCAATGCCGGTGCTAACAGGCCAATCCCAGACCAGCGCGCCGTTTTCATACACCCAGGCCCGCTGCTGGGCAATGCTCACCACAATGCGCTTGTTCTCTACCACCGGCAGCGGCAGCATCTCATCCGGCGACGGAATGGTGATGGTTTGGCCAATAGACAATGCGCCCAGGCCAGGATTGGCCTGCTGAATCCAGGGGTAGGGAAGGCCATAATCGCGCCCAATGCTGGACAGCGTCTCGCCGCTTTGCACCACATGCTGGCGCGGCTGATGGTAAACGCGCAGGCTGACGAATGGATTTTGGGAAGTGATTGCCTGCGTTACGGCCGTTCCCGCCTCCCCCGCATCCACATACCGCCCCTCACCCAATCCGGCCGCCTGCGCCTGCACATAATTTCCCACCTGCTCCTGGTCCAACGACCAGTTGAACTGCCCGGCGGCTGCGGCCGCTGCATCCACCGTCAGCCAACCGCCCCAGGTTTCTGGCGGCAAAGCCCAGTCCACAGCCTGATTGGTGATGGGATCATAGGCGTGCAAGGTGATGGGCGCGACCAGCAGCGTGTTGGCCTGCTCGGCTACCGCGCTCAGGTCCACGACAACCGGCGGCACGGCCGTTAACACCAAATCGAGACGGCCGTTCCCCAGCACCACCCCTGCCTGCTGTTCCAGCAAAGTCAGCGTAGCGATGACATCCAACTGGCGGCCCGGCTGGCCGGGCAAGGCTACAAAACGGCCGTTGCTGTACTCCAACCGCGCATCCTGCGGCACGCGGTTCAACTCGACGGCCAGGGCATTCAGACCATTTTCGGCCGCAGCGCGATCCAACTGCCAGACGGGAGTGGTCAGGAAACGGCCGTTGTTGGCCCAAAACGCCCGCCAACTGGCCAGCGTGCGCCCCTGAGCGCGGGCAGCGTCGGCCGTGGCGGCGGCATCCAGCGCAAAACCCAGGCTGGACGGCGGCACGGCGCGTGTCTCGTCGCCCACCGCCAGAGTGATGATTTGGGAGTCCCAGGCAGATTGGAGGGTGGATACGGCCGTGTCCCGGCTCTGCCCGCTCAGGTCAATGCCCGACACGCTCACACCCGGCACAATCCAATCGCTCTGGCTTACAAACCAGGCGGCGGCAAGAACAACCGCCAACCCAAACAACAGCACCAGCACCGCCGACATAGCCATCGCCAGATGCACCAGCCAATGGGTACGGCGCAGTGGCGCAGGCGGCGGCAACGGCTGCCAGGGCTGAGTAGGCATTTCGGCAAACGGCCGTTCACGCTGCGGTATCTGGTTAACCGGCGGTTGATACCGCCGCACAGGGTGGGAACCACCCGGAGTTTTTTTCATAGTCATGATGGTTTTGGATTGGTTCGTTTCTTGGTTTGTTGGGTTGTTTAGTTTGTTGGTGGGATTCCAGCTAACCAACTCAGCCAACCAACCTCCATAAGCTTACCCGAAAATCAATCCACAGGATAAAGCCGTTAGCATCGGTTAACCTGACGCGATGCCGCCTATCGCTCTGTGTTCGGCGCACGATGCCCGGCTGGTTTCGCCGCGCTCGTTCTGCCCAGGTATAATGGATTCAGATTTCACCTGGAGAAAAGCCCGCATGAAAATTTTGCTCACCGGCCACAAGGGCCAATTGGGGACCGCCCTGGTCCAAGCCCTGCCCCCCCACGACGTGACCGGGGTAGATTTGCCGGAACTGGATATTACCAACCGCACGGCCGTGTTCACGGCCGTCGCCCACACCACCCCCGACCTCATCATCCACTGCGCTGCCCTGACCGACGTGGACGGCTGCGCCCGTAACCCGGCGCTGGCCTACCGCGTCAACGGCCTGGGCACGCAAAACGTGGCCCTGGCCGCCCAGGAATTTGGCGCGGAAATGCTGCACATCAGCAGCAACGAAGTCTTTGCCGGCGACCGGCCGGAGGGCTACGACGAGTGGGCGCCGCTGAACCCGGTGAATGGGTACGGCCGTTCCAAAGCCGCCGCCGAATTTCACATTACCCACCTGCTCAGCCGCTTCTACATCGTGCGCCTCTCGTGGCTGTTTGCCCCCGGCGGGCGCAACTTCATCCACGCCATCCTCAACCGCGCCCGCGAAACCGGCCAGCTCCGCGTCGTCACCGATGAGGTCGCCAATCCAACTTATGTCAACGATTTAGCCACCGCCATCGCCCAACTAATCGACACCCACCAGTATGGCGTCTACCACCTCACCAACGCCGGGACCTGCTCGCGCTGGGAATTCGCCAACGAGATTTTGCGCCAGGCTGGCCTGACTGATGTGGTCAATACGCCCATCCAGCTTAAAGATTTTCAGCGCGCCTCCACCCCACCGCCCTACGCCGCCCTGAACAACAACGTCGGCAAGGCGATTGGCATTGAATTACGGCCGTGGCCAGAAGCCCTGGCCGCCTACCTGAACAGCTAGAGCGAGAGCGAGAGGACTTTCTTCCTCTCGCTCTCGCTCCAAAGAGGAATGATGACCCAACAAAACCAACCCCCAGTCGCGGCCGTGACGCCGCAAGAATTGACGATTCACGACCATACGCGCATCGATAATTATTACTGGCTGCGCGAAAAAGAAGACCCGGCCGTACTGGCCCACCTGGAAGCGGAAAATGCTTACACCCAGGCAATGATGGCGCACACGGCCGTTCTGCAGCAGCAGCTCTACGATGAAATGGTCGGCCGCATCCAGGAAACCGACAGCAGCGCGCCGGTGCGCCACGGCGGCTTCTACTACTACACACGCACCGAAGCAGGCCAGCAGTATGCCATCCACTGCCGCAAGCAGGGCAGCCTGGACGCCCCGGAAGAAATCCTGCTGGACGAAAACGCCCTGGCGGCAGGCGAAGCTTACTTCCGCGTCGGCGTGACGCGCATCAGCCCCGACCACCGGCTGCTGGCCTACACCACCGACACCGCCGGCGGCGAGCGCTACACCCTACAGATTAAAGATTTGGCCACCGGCGAATTACTGCCCGACCGCGTGACCAACGTCAGCTACTCGCTGGCATGGGGCAACGACAACCGCACCCTGTTTTACACGGTGCAAGACGCGGCCTGGCGCGATTACAAAGCGCTGCGGCATGAACTGGGCACGGAAACGGCCGTTGACCCCCTCATCTACCACGAACCCGACGAGCTGTACCGGGTTTCGTTGGACAAAACCAAAGACGAGACCTACCTGCTGCTGGAAATCAACAGCAAAGAGACCAGCGAAGTGTGGGCGCTAGACGCCCACACGCCGTCCGGCAGCTTTTTCCTGATTGAGCCGCGCCGCGCCAACCGCCGCTACAGCGTGGCGCATCGCGCCGGGCAGTTTTACATCCTCACCAACGACGCCGCGCCCAATTACCAGATCGTCACCGCGCCGGTGGATGCGCCCGGTTTCGCCAACTGGCAGCCCTTCATCACCCACGACCCCGACAAGCTGCTGGAGGGGTTGGAGATGTTCACGGGGCATGTGGTGGTGTACGGCCGTTCCCTAGCCCTGCCCACCCTGGACATTCACGATTTTGCCAGCGGCCAAACCCGCGCCCTGACCTTCCCCGAAGCGGTCTACGCCACGCGCGGCGCGCCCAACCCCGAATTCGACGGCCGCACCTTCCGCTTCGTCTACACCTCCATGACCACCGCCGACAGCGCCTACGATGTGGACCTGGACACGCTGGCCTGGACGCTGATCAAGCAGGAGCCGGTGCTGGGCGGCTACGACCCGGCCAACTATGAAACAGCGCGGGTATGGGCCACGGCCGTGGACGGCACACGCATCCCCATCTCCCTGCTTTACCAGAAAGGGCTGGTCCGCGACGGGCAAAATCCCTGCCTGCTGTACGGCTACGGCAGCTACGGGGCCAGCATGTCGCCCGCCTTCGACCAGAAGCGGCTCAGTCTGGTAGATCGCGGCTTCATCTGGGCCATCGCTCACATTCGCGGCGGCCAGGAAATGGGCCGCGCCTGGTACGATCAGGGCAAATTCCTGCATAAATCCAACACCTTCACCGATTTCATCGCCTGCGGCCGTCACTTGCTGGCCGAGGGCTACACGCAGCGGGCAAAGCTGGCCATCATGGGGCGCAGCGCGGGCGGGCTGTTGATGGGGGCCGTGCTGAATTTGGCGCCGGATTTGTGCCAGACGGCCGTGGCCGGCGTGCCCTTCGTCGATGTGGTCACGACCATGCTCGACGAATCCATCCCCCTGACGGTGGCCGAATTTGAAGAGTGGGGCAATCCCAAGGACAAGACCTTCTACGATGCCATGCTGGCCTATTCACCTTATGACAACTTGAAGGCGGGCATTTACCCCCACATCCTGGTCACGGCCGGGCTAAACGACCCGCGCGTGCAATATTGGGAACCGGCCAAATGGGTGGCTAAACTGCGCGCGCTAAAAACCGACGACCACCGCCTGCTCTTCAAAGTCTTTATGGGCGCGGGCCACTTCAGCAGCAGCGGCCGGTATAATTATTTGAAGGATACGGCGTTTGAGTATGCCTTTATTTTGGATACGATAGAGATTAGAGATTGGAGATAGTGGGAGACATTCAGTCTCCAATCTCCCTACCGTCATGCCTGCCATTTCCATCATCATTCCGCATTTAAACGGCCGTCACCATCTCGACGACTGCTTTCAATCCCTGCGCCGCCAAACGTGGCGCGACTTTGAGTTGCTGCTGGTGGACAACGGCTCCACCGACGGCACACAGGCTTACGTCGCCGAGCATTACCCGGAGGTCAGGCTCATTCAATTGCCGGAAAACCGCGGCTTTACCGGTGCGTGCAACGCCGGCTGGCAGGCCGCCCAGGGCGAGATCATCATCCTGCTGAACAACGACACGGAAGCCGATCCGGAATGGCTGGCAAAGGTAAAGGCCGCGTTTGAAAGGCATCCGCGCGCGGGCAGCATCGCCAGCAAGATGCTGCTTTTCGACCGGCGCGACCATCTGCACACGGCCGGCGATTTTTACCGCGTGGACGGCATCCCCGGCAACAGGGGCGTGTGGCAGGCAGACGTGGGCCAGTTCGACCAGGAGGAAATGGTTTTCAGCGCCTGCGGCGGCTCGTCGGCTTACCGGCGGGCGCTTTTGGATGAGATTGGCTTTCTGGACGACGACTTTTTCTTTTCCTGCGAGGATGTGGACGTGGGCTGGCGGGCGAATCTGGCCGGTTGGGAGGTGTGGTATGCGCCCACGGCCGTTGTCTACCACAAACTCAAAGCCACCGGCGGGGCAGTGACCGGCAGTTATTACGACGGCCGTAACTTCCTCTACCTCATCTGGAAAAACTACCCATCCGGCCTGCTGCGGCAAAACTGGCGGCTCATCGCCCGCGCCCAACTTAACATAACCAGGGAAGCGCTGCGCCATTGGCGCGGCGAAGCGGCCCGCGCCCGGCTGCGCGGCCAGGCCGCCGGGTTGTGGGGCGTCTTCAAAATGTGGCCCAAACGCCGCCGCGTGCAGGCGCTGCGCCGCCTGGATGACCAGACTTTGCTGAGTCGTCTGACCCAGCCGCCGCTTTAGCCACGAATTCCTGACGGCCGTCTAAACGCCGGTTGACGGGTCATATGAGGGCGGGTAAGATTGCAATTCTGGTCTAGAAACCAGTGGAACTTGGCTATGGAAAGAAGAGAAGAAGACATGCAACCCTATCTATCCGTTATCATACCCGCCTACACGGAAGAGAAACGCATCGGCAAAACGCTAGAGGCTGTTTACGATTACCTTCGCGCACAGACCTTTAGCTGGGAACTGCTGATTGTGCTGGATGGCCCAACCGACAACACGCCGGCCATCGTAGCGGACTTCGCGCAGGGCAAAGCCGGCATTCGCTGGATCGATCGCCGGCAAAACCGGGGCAAAGGCTACTCCGTGCGCCAGGGCATGCTGGCCGCCCGTGGCAAAATCCGCCTCTTCACCGACGCCGACAATTCCACCGACATGACCCATTTTGACCGCATGAAACCATTGTTTGAGAAAGGAGCCAACGTCGTCATTGCCTCGCGTGATGCCAAAGATGCCCCCACGGCCCGGCAGGCAGTACCGCAGCCTTTTTACAAACGTTTTTTGGGCAATGCGGGCAACTTGTTCATCCAATTGATGGTTGTGCCGGGCATTTGGGACACGCGCTGCGGCTTCAAGGCGTTTTCGGCCGAAGCGGCGCAAAAGGTGTTTGCGGCGGCGCGCATGGATGGCTGGAGCTTCGACGACGAGTCGCTGGCCCTGGCCCGCCGCACTGGTTACCAAATCCAGGTCGTCGGCGCAGACTGGAACGACGCCGAGGGCACACACGTGAGCAAACTGGATTATTTCAAGAACATCGCCGAAGCGGTGCGGATTCGCTGGTATTTGCTCTCCGGCGTCTACAATCGCCCGTCGGAAGCAATGGACCTGTCCAAAGTCACCATTCATCATACCTGAGTGTGGCGTGTGGAGTGTGAGGTGCGGAGTGCAAAACGACGCCTGATCACCTTGTCACTTTGTGGCCCTATCGACCATGGCTACGTTAGAGATTGAAACGGCCGTTCTGGCCGCCACCCCCTACCGCTACATCGCCGGACTGGATGAGGCCGGGCGCGGCGCATTAGCCGGGCCGGTCGCCGCCGCCGCCGTGATGTTGCCGCTGGACAACCCCGACGCTCTGGACGTTTTGCGTGAGGTCAACGATTCCAAGCAGTTGTCGGCCAAAAAGCGCGATGTGCTGTTCGACCTGATCACGCAACATGCCCTGGCTTATGGGATTGGCCTGGAATCGGCCGAAGTCATTGACGAGATAGGCATTTTGCCGGCCACGAAGCTGGCAATGCAAACGGCCGTGTCCCAACTGCACCCCACCGCTGAATATTTGCTGATAGACGGCCGTATCCGTCTCAAATCCATCCCACTGCCCCAACAAGCCATCATCCGCGGCGACAGCCTCAGCCTCAGCATTGCCGCCGCCTCCATCCTGGCAAAAGTCACCCGCGACCGCCTCATGATCCAGCTAGACCCTCATCATCCGCAATACGGCTTTGCTCAACACAAAGGGTATGGAACCGCCATGCACCTGGCCGCTCTGGAGAAATTCGGCCCCACGCCCCACCATCGCCACTCTTTTGCCCCCATGCGCCACACCTTGCTCTAAACCATTCGCCGTTTGCCTGAACAAACCATAAGAGACACTGGTGCTTAATAGTTCTATGGCGTACAATTCCATGCTGTACTGAATGAACAAACCATAGGACAAACCATGAGTCAGAGCAACCATTGGCTAGATAACCAGGAGCGCCGCGCGCGTTGGATGGCTTTCATCCAATCTCTCAGCCCGGAAATTGATCCGCAGACCATTCGTCTGATGGATGAACTGCGCGCCGCGTCACGATCCATTTACCAGATCGGCGAATCCAGCGTCGACGAGTTGGGGCGCTCGTTTGCGCAATATCGTATTCTGATGCACCTGTTTTTCGCCGAACAAATGGGTGATCGGGACAATTTAAACCCTTCGGAGATCAGCGAACGGCATGGCGTCAGCCGCAACACGGTGAGCGCGTTAATTCGTACGCTGGAGGAAGACGGCCTGATTATCCGCACGCTGGACCCCCACGATCGGCGTAAATTTAACATTGGGCTGACGGATAACGGCCGTGAACTCGTCCGAGATCATGCCCGCCAACATTTTCAGACCATTGGTCGCTGCTTCACCAACCTCTCACCCACTGAACGAGACACGCTGAGTCAGTTACTCGCCAAACTCAATACGCAAACCCAGTTAAACACCAACCGTTAACTTGGCCATTCGAAAGCTTTAAGGAGATTCTTATGCAACTAGCTCAGAAGGATAATCAGTCACGCCCTGGCAACGGCCGTCCCGACGGTAATCGCCGTGGTGGACGGCCGGGTCGCGGCGGCAACAAGTCGCTAGGCCGGGCCATCAGGTATGTAGGGGTTTATCCAAAATTGGCGATAACGGCCGTAATCACCCTCTTCATCGCCACCGCCGCCCAATTAGCCGTCCCGCAGTTGGTGCAAAACATCATCGACACCATCGTCACCAACAGCACCAACAAAACCATCCTTGAACTGCCCGCCAACGTGCAGCAGGTCGTTGCGCAGCGCATGGGGCTGGATTTAGGCGCCATGCAGCTAGAACTGGACAACGCCCTGACCGCCTTGTTCTACGTCACGCTGGCTGTGGTAGCTTTTGCCTTCGCCCGCGGGCTGTTCACCTTTGCCCACACCTACCTCTCGCAGGCGCTATCGGAAAACATCGCCTTCGAACTACGCCAGGATTTATTCGCCAAAATCCAGCGCCTCAGCTTCAGCTACCACGATAAAAACCGCACCGGCCAGCTCATGATCCGCGCCACCGACGACGTGGAAAAACTGCGCCTCTTCCTGGGGCAAGGGCTGCTAATGGCTTTGCAGGCCTTCATCCTGCTCACCGGCACGCTGATCATCCTGATGCTGTCCAATTTCAAGCTCACGCTGGTTATTTTACCGGTGCTGCCCCTGGCTCTTTTCATCTTCATGGGCTTTGGCGCTATCGCCCAACCCCTCTTCCGCGAAGCCCAAATTCGCCTCTCACGGGTAAACACCATTCTGCAAGAAAATCTGGCAGGGCTGAAAGTGGTCAAAGCGTTCGCCAGCGAGCCGCGCGAGCAGGCGCGTTTTAGCGAAAGCATCGATTCGGAACTGGACCAACGAATCCGGATCAGCCGCACGTTTTCCTTTTTATTTCCGTTTATCTTCTTGATCGCCAACCTGGGGCAGGCCGCCATTCTTTATTTTGGGGGCGTGCAAATTGTGAATGGCACGTTGACACTGGGCGAATGGCAAAAATTCAGCCTGTATCTCACGTTTGTGTTTATTCCCATGGGCCAGTTAGGCATGATTATTAACCTGATGGCTCAGGCTTCGGCCAGCGCCTCGCGGGTCTTCGAGATTTTAGACGCCAAAAATGATGTGGAGAACAAGCCGGACGCGCTGGAATTGGAAACGGTAGACGGCCGTATCCAATTTGAAAACGTCACCTTCCGCTATTTTGGCGGCGGCGAACCGGTGCTCAGCAACATCAGCTTCAACGCCGAGCCAGGCCAAACCATCGCCCTGCTGGGTTCCACCGGCAGCGGCAAATCGACGGTTATCAACCTCATCCCGCGCTTTTATGATGTGAGTAACGGCCGTATCCTCATCGACGGCCACGACATACGCGACGTAACCATCGAAAGCCTGCGCAAACACATCGGCATCGTCCTGCAAGAAACCACCTTGTTCAGCGGCACCATCCGCGACAACATCGCTTTCGGCCGTCCCGACGCCACCAACGATGAAGTCACCGCCGCCGCCCAGGCCGCCGCCGCCCACGATTTCATCATCGGCTTCCCGGAAGGCTACGACACCCCGGTCGGTGAACGAGGCTCCACGCTCAGCGGCGGGCAAAAACAGCGCATCGCCATCGCCCGCGCCCTGCTCCTGGACCCCCACATCCTCATCCTGGATGACTCCACCAGCAGCGTCGATCTAAACACCGAATACGTGATCCAAAAAGCCCTGGACAAGCTCATGCAAGGGCGCACCAGTCTGGTCATTGCTCAGCGCATCAGCACCGTGCTAAACGCCGACAAAATTATCGTGCTGGACAAAGGGCGCATTGCGGCCGTTGGCAACCACGAAGAACTGATGGAAAACAGCGCCATCTACGCCGAAATCTACCATTCCCAACTGGCCGAGGACGTGGTACTGGAAAAATAACGATGCCTGGCTGCCGCCTGACGGCTCACGATCGATCAGGGTATTCACACACCCTGCAATCGTAAACCCGACATGCGAAATCCAAAATCGCGGAGATTCATATGTTTAATCGACAAGATCAACTTTTTACAACCGAAGCACAAAAAGCCCGCAGCGTGAGCGCGACACTCAAACGGCTGGGTAAATATTTCCGGCCATATTCCGTGGTCCTGCTGGTGATTGCGGTCGTGGTCATTGCCAGCACCTACATGCAAGTCCTGATTCCCGATCTGACCGGGCAGCTGGTGGACTGCTATCTGACACCCTTCGCCGCCAGCTCAGCCATAGAAAGCCAGTTTGGCGGTAGTTTACCCATGGATCAACTGACCGGCGGGCAAAGCCAAAGCGATTCCGCCTCGAATTTCCAGAGCAACTGCTGGTACACCACGCCAAATCTGACAGCTACCGCCGAAGAAACCATCGCCGGCATTGGCGTGCTCATCCTCATCGTTACCGGCCTGTACGTCGGCAATGCCATCCTCAGCGGCATCGGTTTTTACCTGATGAGCTGGGCTGGCTTTCGCGTTTTGCGCGATTTGCGGGCACAGGTGTTTGTCCACGTTCATCGTCTGTCGTTGGGCTATTTCACCCGCCACGAAGCCGGGGATGTGATGAGCCGTTTTACCAACGACATGGACACACTGTCGCAGGTAGTGGGTTTTGGCTTGCTGAGTGTGCTGCAAGGCGCGCTGCTCATTGTATGGACAATTTACGTCATGATGACCAAAAGCGTCTCGTTCGCCCTGATCAGTCTGGTGACCCTGCCGCTAATGTTCATTGTCACCCGCTGGTTTTCTAACCAGGCGCGTAAAGCATTCCGTGTCGCCCGGAAAGAGATAGGTTCCGTCAATGCCGACCTGCAAGAGAGCATTTCGTCGGTGCGCGAAGTTCAGGCCTTCAGCCGCGAACAGGAAAACATCGACCAGTTCCAGGTGAGCAATGCCGCCAACCGCGACGCCAACATCCGGGCGCAAGTCTTCACCAGCGCCCTGGCGCCGGCATTGGAAGCGCTGGGGTATGTCAGTCTGGCCATTGTGGCCGGTGTGGGCGGCTTCTACATTCTCGCCGGGCAAGACATGTTCGGCACGACGATTTCGCTGGGCCTGATCATCACCTTTATTGCCTACACGCAGCAGTTCAACCGGCCGGTGCAGCAAATTTCGGTCTTGTGGACCAATATCCAGAGCGCTATCGCCGGCGCGGAGCGCATTTTTGGCCTGCTGGATGAAAATCCGGACGTTGTGGACAAGCCGAACGCCATCGACATGCCGCAAATTGAAGGGCATGTACGTTTTGAAAACGTGTGGGCGGAATACAATCCGGGCGAACCGGTGCTGAGGGGCGTAACCATTGAAGCGCAGCCCGGCCAAACGATTGCCGTGGTCGGCCCTACCGGGGCGGGCAAGACGACCATTATCAACTTGCTGCCACGCTTTTGGGATGTTTCTCCGTCACCAGACGGCGCGATGAGCCGGTTAACCATTGACGGCTACGACGTGCGCGATGTGACCCACGACAGTCTGCGTCGGCAGCTTGGCATTGTGCTGCAAGATTCGTTCTTGTTTAGCGATACGGTGGTGAATAATATCCGTTACGGCCGTCCCGACGCCAGCGACGAGGAAGTGATGGCCGCCGCCAAACTGGCCCGCGCCGATACCTTTATCGACCGGCTGGAAAACGGGTACCAGACCGTTTTGGGCGAACGCGGCTCTGGCCTGAGCCAGGGACAGCGGCAGCTTTTGTCGATCGCCCGCGTGGCGCTCATCAACCCGCGCATTCTGATTCTGGACGAAGCCACCAGCAGCGTCGATACGCGCACGGAACGGGAAATCCAGATAGCCCTGGACCAACTTTTGGAAGGGCGCACCAGCTTTGTGATTGCCCACCGCCTGAGCACGATTCGTAACGCCGACCAGGTGTTGGTGCTGAATCAAGGTGAAATTATCGAACAGGGCACGCACAAAGAACTGCTGGCTGCACATGGATTTTATTATGACCTGTACATGAGCCAGTTCCGCCGACAGGTGGAAGAAACGGACGAGGACGAAGCGCTGGAAGACACGGACGCTTTCTTTGTTCCGGGGGATTAGATTGAGATAGAGATAGGAGACATACAGCTCCTATCTCCATCTCCGTTTTGGGTAGGGGCCGAGATGAAGAAGTTTCCACGACGTACGTATCGCGGGGTGCGCGATTTTTTAGGGGATGTGCGGTTTCCGTTGCAGAATCGGGTGAAATTGCGGCAGGCAATGGGCGGCGAGCTGGTCGATTTTGCTTTTCGGGAGCGGTTGATGTTGGCGGTAACGGCCGTCAACGACTGCCGCTATTGTTCTTACTACCACGCCAAAGAAGCGCTGCGCGCCAACCTTTCCGAGGCCGAAATCCGGCAAATGCAAGATGGCATTGTCGATCTGGCTCCGGCGGAAGAGCTGCCTGCCCTGCTGTATGCGCAGCACTGGGCGGAGATGAACGGCCGTCCCGACCCTGAAGCGCGCCAAAAACTGATAGACACCTACGGCGCGGAAAAGGCGGAAGCCATCGAAATGGTCTTGCGCATGATCCGCACCGGCAACCTGCTGGGCAATACGGCCGATTACTTTTTGTACCGGCTGTCGTTTGGGCGGCTGGGCGTATCGGAACGGGACCATGATCCAGCGGTGACCAACATGCGCTAGGAGGCGAAGGGGAAACGGCCGTTTCCCCGCGCCTCTCTATACCGCCAGAGTAATTGTGTCACCATCAGGCTGCTGCGCCCTGCTTTTGCGGTAAAAGCCCCAATTGGGCCATCAGCGCAAACCGATCCGGCGATCCCCAGTGTTCAATCATCAGGCCATCTTTGAAGCGGCACGAATCAAACACGGCAATCGCGAACGATTTGCCATTTGGCGGCCCCATAAACCCACCAAGATTGGTCCCGCGCGCGGTCATGCGCACCCACACTTTGTCCTCATCGGCCACCATATCTTCGATAGTCAGGGTAAAATCCGGGAAGGCGGCGCGTAAAAACTGAATATCGCCCACCATCCCGGCAATCGCCGGGCTTTTACCAAACTGATGCTCGATAAAATCGGGGTGTACGTGTTCGTGCAGCACATCGAACTGGGCCTGGTTAAATGCCTCGTCGATTAAGCGGCGCATTACTATCTGATTTTCTGTTTTTGACATACCATTCTCCTGATATAACCAATTGATTTTTATATTCGATACAGTTATACTGTATCGAATAAAGTAATACTACATTCAATTTAGAGAGCTGTCAAGCAGCAAAATGACCGATTCACAAAAACCAAAACGCAAATACAACTCCACCAGACGTCAGGCACAGGCGCGTGAAACCCGCAGGCAAATTTTAGAGACGGCGCGCAGTCTGTTTGTGGAATTGGGGTACGCCGGAACAACCATTGAAGCGATTGCCCAGGGAGCGGGCGTTGCTCCGGAAACCATTTTTGCTTCGTTTGGCAACAAACGAACTCTGCTGGCCAAACTGTTGGACATTTCCGTCGGCGGCGATGATCAAGCCATCCCCCTCTTGCAGCGGTCCGGACCACAAGCCGTGCTGCAAGAATCGGATCCGCAACGGCAGATGCAGTTGTTCGCGGCCGATATTTCGGGGATTTTGGCGCGGGTCGCGCCGGTGTTTGCGGTAATGCGCGTGGCAGCCAAAACGGAGCCGGAAATCGCCGAGTTGTTGAGCGGCATATTGGAAGAGCGGCTGGGCAATATGGCCCAATTTGTGCAAAGCATGGCCAGCCACGGCGGCCTGCGCGAGGACCTGGACGATACTCAGGCGGCCGAAACCGTCTGGACGCTGACCAGCCCGGAGGTGTACAACTTGTTCACCGTGGACCGTGGGTGGTCGCAAGAGCAATACGGCCGTTGGCTGGCCGACGCCCTGGTTAGACTGCTGCTGCCGGGATGAACGGCGGGAACGGCCGTTCCCGCCTCGTTTCCCTTCCCCTACCAAACTGATACAATTGCGCCTTTCACGCCGCCGGCGTGTATAACGTATCGAGGCATCCCTTGAAAAAACGAACCATCTGGCTTGGCGCGGCCGTTCTCATCAGCGCCGTTTTTTTATGGCTGGCCCTGGATGGGCTGAACCTGGCCGAAGTGTGGGCCGACATGCGCAGCGCCAACTACTGGTGGCTGGTTCCCAGCGTCGCCGTCTACTTCGTGGCCGTCTGGGCGCGCACCTGGCGCTGGGACTACATGCTGCGGCCGCTCAAGCACATCCCGGTGCGCCGCCTGTTCCCCGTGGTCGTCATTGGCTATATGGGCAACAACGTCTACCCGTTCCGCGCCGGGGAAGTGCTGCGCTCGTTCGTGCTGTACCGGCGCGAAGAGGTGCCCATGAGCGCCAGCCTGGCGACGGTGATTGTGGAGCGGGTGTTCGACGGGCTGGTGATGCTGATTTTTGTCTTTGTGGCGCTGCCGTTCACGCCGATACCGGGGGATAACGGCCGTATCCAATCCATCGTCATCTTCGCCAGTGTCGCCTTCTTCGCCGCGCTCATCGTCTTCTTTGCGCTGGCGGCCATGCCGGAACGTTTCTACCGGCTGGCGCAGTGGGGGCTGAGGCTAACCGGCAGCCTGCTGACCGAAAGCAGTCGCGAAAGCCTGCTGGGAATCTTGCAGCGCTTCCTCACCGGGCTGGAATCCTTACGCAGCTTCCGCAATGTGATGATGATCTTCTTCACCTCCATCGTCATCTGGCTGCTGGAAACGGTGAAATACTGGTTTGTAATGCACGCCTTCGACTTCCAGGTGACGTTCTTCGCCCTGATGCTCATGAACGGCGTCGTCAATCTGGCGACGACCCTGCCCTCCGCGCCGGGCTACGTGGGCACGTTTGATGAACCGGGCATCGAGGTCTTGAAGCTCTACGGCGTGCCGCAAAACACGGCCGCTGCTTACACCCTTGTATTGCACGCCGCGCTCTGGCTGCCCATCACTCTCCTCGGCTTCTACTACATGATCCGCGAAGGGCTGAGCTGGTCGGACATTGGCAAGGCGGCGGAGATGAAGGAAGGGGAGCCAGTCACATAAATAGGTTTAGGGGGGAAATAAGATGAAACAGCTAGCGTTTACCCATTACAAACATCAACTTCTGGCCCTGGTCTTTTTTTTGTTTTTGGCACTAATAGGCTGTGCTGGCGAGACTGCGCCTGATGACGCGGGCAAAGATGAGGTTTCCCTCGTGACGTTAACAGCAGAAGCGATAACGCAGAGCAGCCCTACTTCGCTGGCGACAACGACTGCGCCTCGACCTTCAGTTGAACCTTCGACAGAACCCACTGCAACGCTTACGCCTTCAGCCACACCCACTCGCAGAACGCCAGTGCCCAGAGGCACGCCGGAGGCTTTCCAGACGGCCGAAATGCAGTTAACTAAAATGGTACGGCCGTCTGAAACACCCCGCCCGCCATTTGCCACCCCTGAAGTGGCTCTGATTTGCGAGCAAGGCGAGGAATTTACAAGCTGCGAGGACTTGATTCTAGGGATTACGTTTGAGTATCCCAACCAATGGGGAAACCTGACCAGCAGTTTGAGTGAAGGAGGGTATGCTGGATATGCGTATAATTACATCTTTGACAGCGGTGTCACAGCCGGTGGAAGAAGCCGTGATTTTAGCGAAGGTCGGGGTAGAATACTCACCGATTTTTACGGTTTTTCCGGTCCCATAGAAAATACTGTCTGTACCTGGCCTCGATATCAACCGAACGCCATTTGTCAGGAAATTAAACCCAACGTTGTTTTCCTGGTTTCTCTGCCGGATGCAGATGAGTTTTGTGATTATTCTTTTGGGGGGCCGTTAACGGCCGTTGCCCTGGAAATCCCGCACAATGATTTTATCAATGGCTTTGTTTTTATCAGCAGCGCTTTGGACGAAGAGCGCCGCACAGAGTTAGTCAATAGTTTCGGCCCACAAGAAAGCGAGACGTGGCCGCAGTGTGATGAGGCCAATAAAAAAGCGTACAACCAACGAGCCAGAGAAATGGCCCGCGAGCTTGAGGACAGCCTGATTAACGGCAATCCCGATCCCTCGCTGGTCACTCTTTTGCGCCTGGCCGAATCCATTACTTTCAAATAAGAGCGGAAGGATAATTACTCATGCACATCGCCATCATCGGGGCCGGGATTGCCGGCCTCTCGGCGGCTAATGATTTACTGGCCGCCGGACATCAAGTCACCCTCTACGAAGCGACCGACCACACCGGCGGGCTGGCCTCCGGGTTTAAGGACGAAACCTGGGATTGGCCGCTGGAAAAGTTTTACCACCACATCTTTCAGTCGGATAAGGCTATCATCCAACTGGTGGAAGAACTGGGCTTCAGCGACAGCCTGTTCTTTCCCCGGCCGACGACTTCGGTGATTTACGAGGGGAAGATTGTGCCGTTTGATTCGCCGCTGCGCTGGATTACTTTTCCCGGCTTCAATTTGCTGGACGTGGCCCGCTTTGGGCTGGTCAGCGCCTATTTGCGCTTTACCGAACCGTGGCGCAAGCTGGAACAGGAAACGGCCGATGCCTGGCTGCGCCGCTGGTACGGCGACAAAATCTACGAAATGACCTGGCGGCCGATGCTCATCGGCAAGTTTGGGCCGTATTACCAGGATGTGAACATGGCCTGGATGTGGGCGCGGCTGCACGTGCGCAGCCCGCAGTTGGGCTATTTTACCGGCGGCTTTCAGGCGTTTATCGACCGGCTAACGGCCGTTGTGCAGCAGCGCGGCGGCCAGATTTTGCTTAATACGCCGGTCAGCGGGATTGCGCAGGAGGGAAACGGCCGTCTCACCCTCATCACCTCCACCAACCAGGCCATCTATGACCGCGTGCTGGCGACCACCTCGCCGCACCTGCTCAGCCGCCTCGCGCCCGACTTGCCCACCGACTACCTGGGCCAGCTTCTCAACCTGAAGAGCATGGGGGCAGTGGTGATGACGTTGGCTTTGCAACGGCCGTTACTCCCCGACCACCTCACCTACTGGCTCAACATCCCATCCAGCACGCCCGACAAAACCCAAAACGACATTCCCTTCCTGGCTCTGGTGGAGCATACCAACTACATCAGCCCGGAACATTATGGCGGCGACCACATCGTCTACTGCGGTGACTACGTGACGCCCGACCACGCCTATTTCCAGATGAGCGACGACGAGTTGGAAACCCTGTTCACCGGCGCGCTGACCCAATTCAACCCGGACTTTCAGCCCGATTGGGTGCGCAAAAGCTGGATCGCCCGCGAAAAGTACGCCCAGCCGGTGCCGCTGCTGAATCATTCGGCCAACATCCCGGAGATTGCCACCCCGCTGCCCGGTCTGTACTTTGCCAGCATGAGCCAGGTCTATCCCTGGGACCGGGGCACAAATTACGCCGTGGAAATCGGCCGTCAGGCCGCGCGCCTGATGCTGCAAACCAGTCAGTAGGGCAATCGTGGGAATTAAGCACACCTGTAAGCTGGTCGCAGTAGCGTATGTCACGTATCTTTAAGGGAGCTTTTTAGCACAAAGGCACTTATACAATCTGGAAGACCCTAAGGGTTTTGCCCGTATGAGGCTAATTACTCGAGGTCAAACCATTAGGGTCTTTAAAGTTACTTTGTTCCTTTGTATAAATTCTTGGATTTAGGAGTATGACCATGAAAATTATTGTTGTTGGTACGGGCTTTGTGGGGCTGCCCCACGCGGCCGTTTTATCTGAATATGGGCATGAGGTCTGGGCTTACGACATCGACGCCAAACGCATTGCCGCCTACCAAACCGGCGAAGCGGCCGAAATCGAACGCTACGTAAACGAACCCGGTCTGGCTGCGGCGATTGCCGAAAATATGGACCGGTATCTTTTCTTCACCACCGACATTACCAACCTGGTAGAGGGAACAGACATTTTCTTCTTCTGCCTGAACACGCCGCCCAACCGGGATGGTTCCACCGACCTGAGTTACTATCTAAACGCCGCCCATAGCGTAGCCGAACTGCTGGCAAAACGGCAAGAGAAAAAGCGCGTGGTGCTGGTGAACAAGAGTACCGTGCCGGTGGGCACGGCGCGGCTGCTGCAAAACGTGATGGAACAGCACGGCGTGGAAAACTTTGGCGTCGCCTCTAACCCGGAATTTCTGGCGCAGGGCAACGCTATCGACGGATCGCGCAAACCTGACCGTGTGGTCGTAGGCGCGGATACGCAGGAAGATTTTGTGATTTTGCGGCGCATTTATTCCCATTTTGTCAATCATGTGCGGATTCGCTACCTGGAAACGACGCCGGAAACGGCCGAATCCATCAAATACATCGGCAATACCCTGCTGTTAACCTACATTTCCTTCTGGAATGGCGTAGGCGCGCGGCTGGCGGAAACATTCGACAATGTACGCATGGAAGACCTGAAAATCGGCGTGACGGCCGATTCGCGCATCAGCACATGGGGGTCTTATGTGAGCAATGGGGCCGGCGGGAGCTGTTTTGGCAAGGACATCCAATCGCTCATTTACCAGTTGAACCAAAACGGCCGTTCCACTAACCTCCTCCAGGCCGTGTACAACATCAACGAATACCAGAAAACCTACCTGGTTGATCGCGCCGTCCACGAAGCTGATTTCAACTTCAACAACAAACGGGTGGCCCTACTGGGGCTGGCGTTTAAGAAGCGCACCAACGACATGCGCGACTCGGCCGCCCTGAAAGCGGTCGAGGCTCTGCTGGGGCGCGGCGTGGCCGAAATTCGGGCTTATGATCCGCTGGCCACTACGGCGGCGCAAGATTACTGGTTTAATCCCGAAAAGAACCATCTTTTCGAGCGTATCACTTATCACAAAACGGCCAGAGCGGCCATTGAGGGCAGCGATGCGGTGTTTATCTCGACGGATTGGGAAGAATTTCGCGGCGTGGCCCGGACCATTGAAACCACCGCCAAACCACCTTATCTGGTGATTGACGGCCGTCGCATGATTGCCGACTTTTCTTCGCTGGTAGAAAACGGTTACGACTATCTACCCGTCGGCGGTCCCTTCCTCAAGGGCGCGCTTAAACCCGCTTCCGCCGCCAACGGCCAGGCCGAAGAAAGCATCCCCGACCTGCGCACAGCGTAAATCATTCCCCAAGCAGCCATAAAAAGGGACGGCCGTGCCGTCCCTTTTTTATTGTCATAGAGGAATAGACCTGACAGGTTTTCTGAAACCTGTCAGGTCTGCTATTTGAATTCTCCCTCCGCACGCCAAACGATTCAGGAAGCCTAAGCAACAATTCAGGAAGCTTAAGCAACAATTCAGGAAGCCTAAGCAACGGTTCAGGAAGCCTAAGCAACGGCTCAGGAAGCTTTAGGAACGGCTCAGGAGGCTTTAGGAACGGCTCAGGAGGGTAGAAAACTACTTAAATCTCAAATCTCCTGTCTCCACCCCTACAGCGCTGCCGGCCAGTCGGCGTTGGGGCGCTGGCCGCGGCAGAGGGCCAAAAGGCGTGGAACCAGGTCATGGCGTTCACAGTAGAGGATGATTTCCTGGGCCATCTCTTGTTTGGTGACGTTGGGCAGGTTGTCTTTGTCGATCCCTAGATCAAAGCAGAGGCTTTCCAATTCGGTCTTGTTGAAGTAACGCACCATCAATTCACGCAGGCGAATGCGGTTTTGCAGAAGAGCGTCGGCTTGTTCGTCTTCCAGAACGGCCGTATAAAAAGCCGCCACCGCCAGTTTCCGGGTCGATACACTGTTGCGCTGCTCCATGCCCATCTCCGCCAGGGTGCGGTCGTGGCCTTCGGGCATGAAGATGGCGTCCCAGCCGAAAATCTGCTGGCCGCGCGGCTCCGGGGCGATGGTCCCGGCCAACTGCCCGGCAAACACGGCCACCCGATCATCGGGGGCGTGATAGGCGAGTTTGGTAACGGCCGTGGCCGACCGATCCGGGAACGTATCCAACATTTTGCAAATCCCGGCCGCGCCCACGCCATCCATAAACAGCCCGGCGGCGTTGCCCGGCAAATTCTTCCAGGCGCGAATCGTCAGGTTGGTTTGTTCGACCAAAAACGGCAGGTAAGGCAGCTTGGGCTTAATCGCTTCCACTTTGCGCCGGATGAGGATGTCCAGGTCGGTGGTCACCACGTCTTCGACGTGATGGCGGAACCAGAACAGATCGGCGTATTTGCCCAGCAAAAACTGATAGTCGTTGAATTTATTCTCCGATGCGGTCACAAAATAGAGGCGTTCGATTCGTTCGCGGGTCATGATTTACCTTGTACCCTTGCAGATTACCGGCTGAGACGCCAATCCAGGGCGGTGTGGCGCTCCGTGGTTTTGTTGTTTTTGACGGCGATGGCGATGGCCCGGCGCGTGCCCACCAGGATGGCCAGCTTTTTGGCGCGGGTGACGGCCGTATACAGCAAATTCCGCTGCAACATCATGTAATGCTGCGCCAGCACCGGCACGACCACGCACGGATACTCCGCGCCCTGGCTCTTGTGGACGGAGATGGCGAAGGCGTGGACCAATTCATCGGCCTCCAGAAAATCATACACCACCGGCATGCCGTCGATGCTGATGGTGAGCGTTTGTTGGATGGGATCAACGGCCGTAATCCGCCCAATATCACCGTTATACACATTCTTGTCGTAATTGTTCACCGTCTGCATCACCTTGTCGCCGGCGCGGAACACGCGCCCGCCCAGGCGGCGCTCTGGTTTACGGCCGTTTGCCGGATTCAGCGCACTTTGCAGCAGCAGATTCAGATTGCTCACCCCTACGTTGCCATTGTACATCGGCGACAGCACCTGAATGTCGTCCACCGGGTCCAGGCCAAATTTGTGCGGCAGCCGCTTTTGCACAATGTCCACCAGCAGGTCAGCCGCCTCCTCGGGGTCTTCTTTGATGAAGATGAAAAAGTCGGCCGCCGCGCTGCCCGGCTTCTCCTGCGCGGTTTCCGGCATCAAGCCCTGGTTGATGCGATGGGCGTTGCTGATGATCAGCGAATTGGCCGCCTGGCGGAAAATGGTTTGCAGGCGAATCACCGGCGCGACGCCGGATTCAATCAGATCGCCCAGCACATCGCCCGCGCCCACGCTGGGCAGTTGGTCCACGTCGCCCACCAGCAGCAGGTGGCTGTCTGGCCCGATGGCTTTGAGCAGGTTGTTGGCCAGGATCAGATCCAGCATGGAGGCTTCGTCGATGACCACCATGTCCACGTCCAGCGGGTTTTCGTCGTTGCGGCCAAAGCCTTCGCCGGGCTTAAATTCCAGCAGGCGGTGGATGGTTTTGGCTTCGCGGCCGGTCGCTTCGGCCAACCGTTTGGCGGCGCGGCCGGTGGGCGAGGCCAGGGCGTAGGTGCGCCGGTTGGCGTCGAGCAAATCGAGCAGGGCGCGCAGGGTGGTGGTTTTGCCGGTTCCCGGCCCGCCGGTGAGGATGGTGACTTTGTGGGAAACGGCCGTTTGCACCGCCCCCATCTGCTGCTCCGAGAGGGGAAGTGACGATTGACGATTTTTGATTGACGATTTTTGATTGACGATTGACGATTGACAATTTTTCAGGCGGCTGGTGGGATGGGCGATCATGCGGCGCACGCGCTGGGTGAGGCCGATTTCGGAGTAGTAGAAGGGGGTGAGGTAGACGGCGCGTTCTTCGTGAAAGGCGGTGGGAGACTGGAGATTAGAAATTGGAGATTGGCTGGCGGCGATTTCGTAGCGGATGGTTTCGCGTTTGATGAAGTCGGAGTGTTCTAGGGAGTCGATGACGGCCGTTACCTTCTCCTGCGCCACGCCCAAAATCTCCGCCGCCTCCGGCTCCAGGTCTTCCTGCGGCATGTAGACGTGGCCTTCCTCGGCCATGCGGTTCAGCGTGTAGGCCACGCCCGCTTCAATGCGCCCCGGATCATCCGGGGCCAGACCCAGCGCCTGGGCGATTTTATCGGCCGTCTTAAAGCCAATGCCGTACACGTCGTTGACCAGGCGGTAAGGCGTGGTTTGCACCACCGCCAGCGATTGGTCGCCGTACTGCTTGTAGATTTTGGTTGCCAGCGTGGTGGAAACGCCGTGCGATTGCAGGAAAAGCATCACGCCCTTGATGGCCCGCTGCTGCTCCCACGATTTAATGATGCTCTCCACCCGCTTGTCGCCAATGCCCAGCACCTTGCGCAGCTCCGTGGGCTGGTAGTCGATGATGTCCAGCGTCTCTTCGCCGAAGCGGTCGACGATGCGCTCGGCCATCACCCGGCCCACGCCGCGAATGAGGCCGGAGCCGAGGTAGCGCTTGATGCCCTCGGTGGTCGCGGGCAGCGATTGTTCGCAAAATTCGGCCTGGAATTGACGGCCGTGTTTGGCATGACTGCTCCACTTGCCGCTGAGTTTGAGCCATTCGCCCGGCTGCACTTCCGGCAAATTGCCCACCACGGTGATCAGCGCATCCGCGCCGCTGGCATATTTAAAGGGCAGCATCCCCCGCGTGTCCGGCTTCAGGCGGATGACCGAATAGCCGTTTTCCTCATTGTAATAAGTGATGCGCTCTACAGAGCCGCTGATCTGGTCTTGATCGGTCATGGTGGTATTGTACCGGAAATCTCGCGGCGTAGACCCCAAGGGTTTAAGAAAACCCTTGGGGTCTGTATTGTTACGAACGCGATTTTTAATACTTTGTTTACTTGACATCAAAATCGCGTTTGTTATACTGGCAAATATACGTTTTTATCAAGAAATTGATAATAATCATCATGAAGGCTAAGGATATGAACCGGAACCATTGCAGGTGTATGAAGCGAGGGCGCTAACTGACCATCGTTTCAGCCTAAAGTAACTGACAAACGAACGGCGGTAGCTGCCCTCGCAAAGCAACGCGATTTGCTTTGTCGTGGTTGCATGGGTAGCTACGGCCGTTTTTGTTGTCCGGGGTCCACTGCGGCTCCATCTCACCAAAAAAGGTTACTTTAGGAATATACTGAAATGTTATCACCTGTCTATCAACCTGTTTATCGTCCCAAGCCTGCCCCCGTCAGGCCCCAAACCCAGGCACAACGCCTCGAAGAACTTATTGGTAATACCCCCTTGTTGGATTTATCGCGCACGGCCGTTGCTCATGGCCTGTCGCCGCGTGTCTCCCTGTTGGCCAAAGCGGAATGGTTTAACCCAGGCGGCTCGGTTAAAGACCGGGCGGCGCTGAACATTCTGCGCACGGCGGAGAGGGACGGCCGTTTGCGCCCCGGCATGACCCTCATCGACTCCACCTCTGGCAATACCGGCATCGCTTATGCCATGCTCGGCGCGGCGCGCGGCTACCGCGTAAAGCTGGTTGTGCCGCAAAACATCAGCCCGGAGCGGCTGGCGATTTTGCGAGCCTACGGCGCGGAACTCATCTTCACCGACCCGATGGATGGGTCGGATGGCGCGCTGGAAGAGGCGCGGCGGCTGGCCGCCGCCGACCCCAGTTTGTTTTACGCTCGCCAATACGACAACCCGGCCAACTGGCGCGCCCATTACCTGACGACGGCCAACGAAATCTGGCAGCAAACGGATGGAACCATCACCCATTTTGTGGCCGGAATGGGCACATCGGGCACGTTTATGGGCACGATGCGCCGCCTGAAAGAGCTGAATCCGGCGATTTTGGGCCACGCCGTGCAGCCCGACAGCCCGTTCAACGGCCTGGAAGGCTTAAAGCACATGCCCACGGCCATCAAACCGGGCATTTATGATGAAACCCTGGCCGATGACGTGCGTACCGTGCGCACGGAAGACGCCTATGCAATGGCTCGTTTTTTGGCGCGACAGGAAGGCGTGTTTGTGGGTATTTCGGCGGCGGCGGCGGTTTGGGCGGCAACGGCCGTGGGCCAACATCTGGAAGCCGGGACCATCGTCACCATTTTGCCGGACGGCGGGTTTAAGTATCTGAGCGAACGCTTTTGGAACGACTAAGCGATCATGCTGCAATTACCCAAACAATTACACGAGACCATTAAAGCCCACGCTGCCCAATCGTATCCGTATGAAGGATGCGGGCTGCTGCTTGGGCGCACGGAAAACGGCGTAAACATTGTCGAGGGAATCTTACCGGCGGCCAACACCTGGCCGGTGGAAGCCGAAAAGCCGGTGCGCTTCCAGATTTCCAGCGACGCAATGTTGCAGGCAGAGATGGAAGCAATGCGCCGCGATTTGGACATCATTGGCATCTTTCACAGCCATCCGGATCACCCGCCGGTAGCTTCGCCGCGCGATCTGGCCTGGGCGACCTGGCCGGGTTATTCCTACATCATTACCCAGGTGTGGGAAGGCGAGGCCACGTACAGCCAATCCTGGCAGTTGTTGGCGGATCGGTCGGGGTTTGTGGCGGAAGAGCTTGTGGAGACTGGAGACTAGAGACTGGAGATTGAAAGTCGCCAGTTCTCCTCTAACACGAACAGACAAACTTCATGATTCTGGAGGATTTAATTTCATGGCAACGATTCGTATACCTACACCGTTACGGCCGTATACCGGCAACAGTGGCAAAATAACCGTCGATGGCAGCACAGTCGGCACGGCGCTAACTGATTTGACGACGCAATTCCCTGACCTGCGCCCTCATCTGTTTGAAGGCGACACGCTGCGCAGTTTTGTGAACGTGTACCTGAATGAAGAAGATGTGCGTTATCTGCAAGGGTCAGAAACGGCCGTTTCCCCCACCGACACCCTGATGATTATCCCTTCGATTGCCGGCGGGCAGTGATTCGCGGCTAACTGGAGAAAACATGGACCGAAAAGTGGATGAGTCCGCTCTAAAAGTGAATCAGGCGTTTATTATTGGCTTGCTGCTGCTGGCATATGTGCTGGACAGCGTGTGGGTGGCGGCGTTTGTAGGCGTGGTGATGCTGCTGGGCACGGCCGTTCCCAGCCTGTCCCTCTTCAAACGCCTCTACCAACACTTGCTCAAACCGGCCGGTCTGGTGAAACCCCACGTTATCACCGACAACCCGGAGCCGCATCGTTTTGCGCAGGGATTTGGCGGCGTGGTGGTGGCTTTGGCCGTCATCGCTCTGCTCGCCGGACAATCGATCGTCGGCTGGGCGTTGGTGGGTCTGGTGATTGTGTTGGCGGCGCTCAATTTATTCCTGGGCTTTTGCGCGGGCTGCTTTGTATATTATCAACTCAACCGCCTGGGCGTGCCGGGTTTTGCGCGCAGCCCCATTCGTTAAGGGCAACGGACCACAACCATGATCTGGGAACGCTTACTTATCATTTTAATTTTAGGCTTGGTGGGCACGGGGGCGTTTACGGCCGTTAAATACGTCCACGTTCGACGCCTCAACCGCCGCCTGCCGGGCCAGGCAGCCACCGGGCAGCCGACGCTGCTTTATTTTCGCAGCGAAACCTGCGCGGTGTGCCCGACCCAGGCGCGTTATTTGGAACAGGTGATAGGAGATGAGGCGGGAAACGGCCGTGTCACCCTGCACACCATCAACGTAGACCACGAACCTGACCGGGCCAAACAATACGGCGTCATGACCTTGCCCACCACCATGCTGCTCGATTCGGCCGGTCAGGTGCGCGAAATTAATTATGGCCTCACCCCGCCGCACAAATTGCGGCAGCAGTTAATTACAATAGGGATTGGCGGCTAAAGATTGGCGATTGGCGTTTTATTCCAGCCCTCAACCCACCCCCAGCCTGGAGAAATAACCATGATAACCGAACGAATCGCCCCAGAGGCGCTGGCTGATATACACCTTTCGCACGAAGAAGTGCAGCGTTACAGCCGACACCTGATCATGCCGGAAGTCGGCATGACCGGACAAAAAAAATTAAAAGCCGCCAGCGTGCTGCTCATCGGCGCGGGCGGGCTGGGATCGCCGCTGGCGATGTACCTGGCGGCCGCCGGAATCGGCCGTATTGGCCTGGTAGATTATGACGTGGTAGACACGACCAATTTACAGCGACAAATCATCCACGGCACCAAAGATGTCGGCCGCCCCAAACTGGACAGCGCCAAAGAGCGCATTTTAGACATCAACCCCCACGTCCAGGTGGACACCTATCCGGTTCCGCTAACCTCGGCCAACGCTCTGGAAATCTTTGCCCCCTACGACGTCATCATCGACGGCACCGATAACTTCCCCACCCGCTACCTGACCAACGACGCCTGCGTGTTGTTGGGCAAACCCAACGTCTATGGCAGCATTTTCCGCTTCGAGGGGCAGCTTTCCATCTTTTACGCCGCCGAAGGGCCATGCTACCGCTGCCTGTTCCCTGAGCCGCCGCCGCCAGGATTGGTGCCGAGCTGTGCCGAGGGCGGCGTGCTGGGTATTTTGCCGGGCACGGTAGGGGCTATGCAGGCGACCGAAGCCATCAAGCTGATTCTGGGAATTGGCGAAAATATGATCGGCCGTTTATTGCTGTATGACGCCCTCAACATGGAATTTACCGAGGTTAAACTGCGCAAAAACCCCAACTGCCCGGTGTGCAGCGAACATCCGACATTGACCGAACTGATCGACTACGAGCAATTTTGCGGCATGCCGGCGCATGACCACAGCCTATACGCCGCCGAGGATGCCGGTAACGGCCGTGTACGCCAGATGTCGCCGCAAGAATTAAAAACACGGCTGGACGCGGGTGAAAATCTGTTCATTCTGGATGTGCGCGACCGCCACGAATGGGACATATCGAACCTGAGCCATTTAGGCGCAAAGCTAATTCCTAAAGCAGAGGTAACGGCGCGCATGGGTGAATTGGATACCGCGCAAGAAATGGTAGTTCAGTGCCGAACTGGGGTCAGGAGCGCGGCCGTTATCCGTGAATTACAGCAGCATGGTTTTAAGAAATTATGGAATTTAGACGGCGGCATTAACCGTTGGGCCAAAGAGGTAGAGCAGGCTTTGCCAGTGTATTAATTTTTCCGGCCCATGGGCTGGCGGTCTGTCGCTTTTTCTGGCGTCAACTTCTGGGACGACTGCTCAACCGCCTGAAGAACAAGGAGGTTGGAGATTGAGAGATCTTCAATCTCTTTTTTTGTTGGGGATTACGAGGCGCTTAGGGCAATTTGAATCTGGGTGAATTCACAGCCAACCCGGTCAACGAGGGAAGGGATGGTTTCCCAATCTTCGTTTCTAGCGGCCGTTTCCAGTTGCAGGCACAGGCTAGATAAACAGAGCATGCCCAGGGTGGCGCTGCTGCCTTTCAGAGAATGGGCTGTTTTCCAGATTTGCTGTCCATCGTGCCCGGCAACGGAGAACTGCAATTGACCCAGGCGCAGGATGCCGTCTTCAAAGAATGTTTGGATGAGTTCGGGCATTAATTCGTCCATCAGTGTGCCGAGGTGGGCGCGAACGAAGGCTACGTCGATAGGCCAATTTTCGTCGCGGGCGCGAGAATTGGTTGGGTTGAGATTCGCCGGGGGCAACATGTCGGGCGCGGATTTGTGATTTATAGATCGTTTAAGGGGCGCTGTGTGGGGTGTAGAAACGGCCGTCTCTTCTTGCCTCTCCATGTTTCCAACAGAATATCTTGTTTGCAGGTACCAACACATATTTGCTTCCATAATTTACCTCTCGAAGTCGATTTCATGATCACGTCCGAAAAAGGTGAACCTGCAAACAACCTGGCTCGCCTGATGAGTTGTAAAAAAGTGTCGGCTATCTTTATTAAAGCATTTTAGCATGAGAAACGGCCGTTCCCCATACCCCATCAGTACCGACAGTACACAAGTAACAGCCCCTTGCCAGGCTTTGGTACTCTTGTGGGAGTGTTCCAACCACATGCCTCCTATATACTAATCAATGAATCATTATACGATCTGAAGAAGGGTAGCCTTACTCATTGCTCATTCAAACCAACCTCTCCATAAAAATTCCGTTAAAAAAATGGCTTCTGACCACTTCACCCAACCAAACCATCAAAACTCAGGCCACACTCAGATGATATTCGTTTTCATTCTTCATATAATTAAAAAATTGGTATCTACCGACCCTAAGGGTTTGCTCATGAAAAGTTATACCTTTAGGACTTTAAACCAACAGAATCTTTTCAGAGAAACCTGAACAGTAAAAAAGTAAAAGTATCGGTTGAAAAATTAAGGTAAACGGCAACCCAATCACATGAAAGCTCAAATAATCAGCAGCTAAAAGGCTAGACGAGCAATGACCGAACAACCGACAAAACCATATAAAATTCTAATCGTCGATGATGACCGCATGATCCGGAAAATCCTCGAAGTTGCCCTAACCAAAGAAGGTTATCAAGTCGTCACCGCAGCCGACGGCAGCGAAGGCTTACAACAAGCTCGAACACAACGACCAGACCTCGTTGTCACAGACAAAATGATGCCCAACATGAACGGGTTCGAATTTACCCGCCGCCTGCGACGCGATCCCGACTTTGTCCATCTCCCCATTCTCGTCCTTACCAGCCAATCCGAATTAGAAGACAAACTGGGCGCTTTTGAAGCCGGAGCCGACGATTACCTGCCCAAGCCATTTGAAACGGCCGAATTGATCGTACGTCTGGCAGCTCTACTTCGCCGCGCAGACGCACTTAAAAAAGCCAAATCCGGCCAATTGGAGCAAAACGACCCGGCCCGCATCATCGCTGTTCACAGTTTACGCGGCGGGTCGGGCTGTTCCAGCCTGGCCGTCAACACTGCGCTTGCCCTCAGAAGCCTTTGGCAAAAACCAACGATGCTCATCGATATGGTCTTTACGGCCGGTCAGGTTTCTCTCATGATCAACCGGGCGCCCAAACGAACCTGGGCCGATCTCGTGCGCTACACGAGCGCCGACCTCGACATGGACGTGGTCAAAACCATTGTTGGCCAGCACGACAGCGGGCTAGATTTCATCCTCGGTCCCTCAAATCCGGCTACCGCCGAACAATTGGACAACGAAGTCATCTCCCTGGCCGTCTCTTATTTGCGCCCAAGTTTTGAATACATCGTGATCGATCTGCCGCATCGCTTCGACGAGGTTACGCTCAATGCGCTGGACTATGCTGATGAAATTTTATTAATCATCGCCCCCGAACTCGCCTCCATTCGCGCCGCCTCTATCACTCTGGACACCTATCGAAAACTGGGCTACACCGAAGAAAAAGTAAAACTGGTGCTGAATTGGACTTTTGAAGATGGCGGCCTCTCAAGCAAGAAAATTGTAGACGTTCTCAAACACCCGATATCGCTCATCATTCCCTTTGCGCCTAAACAATTTGTAACCGCCATCAACCGCGGTACGCCTTTATTCGTTAGCAATCCGACGGATCCGGTTTCGGCAATGATCGAAGATTTCGCTTTCCGAATTAGCAAACCCATGCATCAATCACTAGAGCCCAAACAACCCAGTGAAGGCTGGCTCCGTGTGCATGAGCGGCTACAACCATCTTCTAAGTCTAAAGATCGCAGCCGATCTTCACTTTGGTCTTTCTAGGTAATCCACCTATTTTTATAACCTACATCATTTTCAGGGGGCACACGAATGAAAAGACTTCACAATAGAGATCACCAGCGGGGACAGTCTGCCGTGGAATACGCTCTTTTATTGGGTTTGACCATTCTTTTTGTAATTGGTATTTTGCGCGTGTTGGGCGTGGACCTGCAAGGTGTATTTTGCAAGGTCGTCAATGGCATTGGGCTGCACACCCAGGCGTGCCCAGGTGATGGCGTGATCTTTCGGGATGACTTTTCCAACGGTCTAAATGGTTGGGAAATTGACCGGGGATCGAATTGGCGCATTGAAAATGGAGAATTATGCGCCGGTCCGGGGTCGGAACATCGCGCTTATGGCGTAGACACGACCGGATCAAATTATACGGTTTCGATGGATGCCACCTTAAAAAGCGGCAACGGATATGGCGTTTATTTCCGGGCAAATAACAGCAATGTGAATGGCTATACTTTCCAATATGACAAGGGGTTTGGCACACCTGGGGCGTTTATTTTCCGTAAATGGATTAATGGCAAGGAGATGGCGCCATTTACGCCCTGGCAGCCTGCGCCTCCCGGTTATCAGTGGTATAACGTGAAACGGCATGTCGAAATTTCGGTACAAGGGAATACGTATACGGCTAAAGTGGATGGGCAGGTAGTGGCCACGGCCGTTGACACTGCGACCAACCCTGTGCCATTTTTCGATAACGGCCGTGTTGGCTTGCGCACCTGGGGCGGTGAAACCTGCTTCGATAATGTCCAAGTCTCGGTACCATAAAAGGAGTCTGCTGCTATGTCTTATGTTAACAGTCCAAAAATCGAGTATTCGCCAGACGGCCGTCCACCCGAAAGAAAAGACCGGCGCAGACAAGCCGTTCGCATCGCCATCTTTATCGTCCTCATCATCAGCATCGGCATCAACATCTACGCGTTTCGCGCCGCCAACCTGATCAACCGGGTCGCCGGCACAGACGGAATTGTGCAGGGCGTCGTCGTCGATGACCAGGGTAACCCCATCGCCCAGGCCGAAATCAGCCTGGCTGCCGCGCCGGAAGCCCAGGCAATCACCCAGGCAGACGGCACTTTTACCCTGGCCAATATTCCCACAGGCGATCAATACCTCATTGTGGTCTCACAAGGCGTCGGTCAGGGCTATGTCATCACCATCCAGACCGATAACGTCACCCAACTGGGCACAATCAGTTATGAAGCCAAACCGCCCGTCTGGAATTAAACACCTATAAAGCCATCACGCCGCATCTTTATAAACTGGAGACTGGCGATTGGAGACTGCATCGACAGCCTCCAATCGCCGGTCTCTTTTGCAGGCAAAACGCGGCATGGTCCTTGTGCAATTCTCCCCAACCTTCTATTTGCTCATTCATGTTACGCCGTCGCCGTGGCGTAAACCCTAAGGGTTTTGGGTGCGAAACATCAGCTACTCCATAAAACGCGATCACACAAATTGTCATGAGTACCCGTTACTTTTTACCCGCCAATCCGACTAGACTACAGATAGGGCGTAATTTGACACGTCATCACAGGAGGCAATTTTGGACAAACAACGTTTACAGCAATTCATTTTGGGCATTTTAATGGTGGGGGCATTAACGGCCGTCTTCATCCTCGTCACGCTCCCCTCCGCCCACACCACCCAGGCAGCTTCCCCGGAAACCCCAGACCCACAAGCAATTACCCAGCCAACCGCCAACGCCTACATTGTCCTCAGTTGGAACGACCTGGGCATGCACTGTTACAATCAGGATTTCCGCGATCTGGCCGTCCTGCCCCCCTTCAACACCCTTTGGGCGCAGGTCGTTAAAGTAGGCGACCCACCCCAAATCATCACCAGCGGCATCACCGTCACCTACGAATTTCCCGACAACACATACTCCGTCGGCAAATCCAACTTCTGGGAATACGATCAGGCCTTGTTCGGCGTCGATCTGCCGCCCAACGTCGGGCTGGCCGGCAAAGGGTTGTCTGGGGCGATGGATCTGCACACCGATCACTTCGTCGCCGAAGGCATCCCACTTACCGAATTCACCGACAGCAACCCCACAACACGAGACCCCTATCAACTGGCCGAAGTTGTCGTCTCCGACGCCGTTACCGGGATGGAATTAGCCCGCTCCACGGTGGTGGCTCCAGTTTCCACCGAAATGCACTGCGATAACTGCCACTATGATGGCGGCGTAGAAGGGATTCGCACCGGCCGCGTAGAAACCAACATTCTGACCCTGCACGATGAATCCAACCAGGAAGATTATCCGCCCGGCCACGACACACCCCTGATGGATCGGCGGCCGGTGTTGTGCGCCGAATGCCATTCTTCCAATGCTTTGGGCGCGCCAGGCGTAGCCGGCATCCCCAGCCTCTCCAATGCCATGCACAAAAAACATGAAGGTGAGGTTCCCAACACCATCGACGGGTGCTACAACTGCCACCCAGGGCCAGACACCAAATGCCTGCGCGATACCATGTGGCAGGCCGGCATGGAATGCCAGGATTGCCATGGCGGCATGGACGATGTATCCCAAAATCCCGCGCCGTGGCTTAACGAACCGCGCTGCGACACATGCCACAACGATGGCCTGCACAATCAGGACCAGGCGCTTTACCGCATGTCGAAAGATCATGGCGGGCTGTACTGCGCCGCCTGCCACGACAGCCCGCACGCCATCGCGCCCAGCGCCGAGCCGCGTGACAACATCAAATTTATTGCGCTGCAAGGTCATTCCGGCGTATTACAACGCTGCACGGTCTGCCACGCAACCCAGCCCACGTTGGCCGGGCCGCACGGGTTAGCCCAACCGAATTTATGGGATGGTTTCTTGCCGGCAATTTCGAAATAATTTTGGGGGAACGGCCGTTCCCCATCCCCTAGCCAAATAAAAAGACGTTCCTACCAAAGCCGGCAGGAACGTCTTTTTTATCGTTCAGTGGGAACTGAAGAAATGGGAAATGAAAAGGAAACGGCCGTTACACAGCTTCCGCCGCCAACAATTCTGCCAGCAAACCAACCCGCTCGTTAAACGCATCAATCAACGCATCCAACTCATCCACATGGCCATGAATGCTCGTCCAATAATTCGGGTCATACCACTGGGCCTGGATTTCCTGATAGGTCTTGCCTTGTTGTTCCACCCAGGTGAAGTACTTCAGATTATGCACCCGCTTCCGGTCCGCATAAGTCAATTCCTGCATATTGTCGGTCGATTCGCCCATCAAATATTGATGGAACACACCAGACGCCGCCAAATCGGTGAACTGCCCGTGTTCTTCCGTCAATTCCACCAGACGGCTGGCATACATCTCCATCGAGTCGGTCGCCACGGTGATGATCACGTCATTGGCGTCCATTTCGTAATACTTCGCCGTTTTGATCGCCGCCAACACATTGGCCACGCTGGAAATACCCAACTCCGGCAAACGCGCCACCAGATCGGCATCCACGCCCAGGTTCACCAGGAATTGCTGGCCGACCGCTTCATTAAATAGACGGATGAGGCCCATCGGTCCATTGTCGTCGATGGCCGTGACGATGTCGGTATTCTTGACATTGTGAATCCAGGGCACATGCTTGTCGCCAATGCCTTCGATGCGGTGCGCGCCAAAGCCATTGTTCAGCAGCGTGGGGCATTGCAGCGCTTCGCTGGCCACAATTTTGCTGCCAGGATACTGCTCTTTCATGTAATCGCCGCAGGCGATGGTGCCGCCGGAGCCAGTGTTGGAAACGGTCGCCCGGAAACGGTCGCCCTCGCCCATCACTTCGCCCAACGCTTCCATCATCGCCCGGCCGGTTACTTCGTAGTGCCACAGGTAATTGCCAAACTCCTCAAACTGATTGAAGATGGATAGGTCTTGACCGGAAGCGCGTAATTCCCAGCATTTGTCAAAAATTTCTTTGACGTTGCTTTCCGAACCGGGGGTCTTAATCGTTTCGCCAGCGACCTTGGAGAGCCACTCAAAACGTTCCTTGCTCATGCCTTCGGGCAAAATGGCGATAGATTCACAGGCCAGCAGGTTGGAATCATACGCGCCGCCACGGCAGTAGTTGCCGGTGGATGGCCAGACCGCTTTTTGCGTGGTCGGGTCGAATTGGCCGGTGACCAAACGTGGAACCAAACAGCCAAAAGCCGCGCCGACTTTGTGCGCCCCAGTGGGGAACCATTTGCCCAGCAGGACAACGATTTTCGCGTCGACGCCGGTGAGTTCTTTGGGCAGCACCAGGTAATTGACGCTGCCATATTTGCCGCCGCTGGCCGCCGGTTCGTTGTGCCAGTTGATGCGGAACAGATTGACCGGGTTCAAATCCCACAGGCCGACATCGGCCAATTTTTCTTTGATGACGTCGGGGATAAGATCAGGATTGATCATCTGCTTGAAGGTGGGGATGATAATGTTTTGCTCGCGGGCGCGCTCGATGGCGCGTTCCAGCTTGGCTTCATCGTGAATGGTTAAATCAATTAAATCGCTCATGGGTTTTCCTTAATAGGGAGACTGGAGATTGGAGATAGGGCAAATCTCCAGTCTCTAATCTCTAGTCTCCAATTCCTTTCATGACTCGTTTCAAGTCATCCAAGTTGGGTTCAACACGGTTGGCTTTTGTGCCTACCATTTCTACCGATTTCATGGCTCCGGCCACGTCCTTCAGGCCGTTGCCGGTGTTCAGCACCACAATGCGGTCATCGGCCGAGACGAGGCCCAGTTCTACGGCTCTGAGCAGCCCGGTGTGGGCGGCTGCGCCGGCCGGTTCGGCAAAGACGCCGGTGGCGCGGGCGAGCGCCGGGATGGAAGCCAGAATGTCGTCATCGCTGACGCGGATGTAAGCGCCGTTGGTTTCGGTGACGGCGGCTAACGCTTTGATGCGATCTCTGGGCAGGCCGGCGCTGATGCTGTCGGCTACGGTGACGCCGGAGACCGGCGCTTTGGTCAGGATGTCTTCGCCGTCTGTCCAGGCTTCGTACATGTAGGCGCTGCCTTCGGCTTGCACGCCATAGATGCGCGGCATGTGGTCGATCCAGCCCAGGGCCATGAGATCCTTCAGCCCTTTGTGCAGCCCGCCGATGATGCAGCCGTCGCCGACGCTGACGAAGATGGCATCGGGCGCGTCCCAGTTAAGCTGTTCGCAGATTTCGTAGACGGCCGTTTTCTTTCCTTCAGTCATATATGGGTTGTAAGCCGTGTTGCGGTTGTACCAGCCATACTCGGCCGCCGCTTGCAGGCACAGCTCGAAGGCGTCGTCGTAGGTGCCTTTCACCAGCATTACCGTCGAGCCGAAGACCAGCAGTTGGGCGATTTTGGCCTGCGGCGCTTTTTCCGGCACAAAGATGACGTTGGGCTGTTTCACGCTGGCGCAAATGCCGCTGAGAGCGGCGGCCGCGTTGCCGGTGCTGGCCGTGGTGATGATGGCTGCGCCTTTTTCTTGCGCTTTGACGACGGCCATGACGGAGGCGCGGTCTTTGAAGGAGGCGGTGGGGAGACGGCCGTCATCCTTCACCCACACATGCTTCAGCCCCAACTCCGCCGCCAGCCGGTCAGTTTTGTACAATGGCGTGCCGCCAATCGTTAATGGGGGAACGGCCGCGTCAGGTTCTACCGGCAGCAATGGTTTGTAGCGCCAGACCGTTGTGTTGCGGTTCTGCGCCAGGCTTTCGCGGCTGATACGCTGCCCGATTAGCTCATAATCGTAGCGCACATCCACGATGCCCTCATTGCCATGATCCGGGCAAATGTATTCGATCTCATCCGGGGCATATTCTTTGCCGCAAATGAGGCATTTTAAGTGCAAAACGTGGTCCATCGTTCTCTCTTCCCGTGAAGCGTGAAGCGTGATACGTGAAAAGCAGTCAATCACGTTTCACGCTTTACGTCTCACGGTTTAGGGTTCAATAAATGTGCCGGTCTCGCCGCGCAGGGCGCGGGCAATGTTGGCCGGGTCGGTGATGAGGGCTTTTTTGCCGCCTGTTTCCAGGAAGGTGATGACGGCTTCGATTTTCGGGGCCATGCTGCCTTTGGCAAAGTGCGTGCCTTCGGCCATGTAGGCTTTGGCTTCGGCCAGGGTCATGTGATCCAGCCACTGTTCGTTGGGTTTGCCAAAGTTGAGGGCTACTTTTTCAACGGCCGTGCTAATCAACAACAAATCCGCGCCAATCTGCTGCGCCAACAAGGCGCTGGCCCGGTCTTTATCAATCACTGCAAACACGCCGCTCAATTCGCGCAGTTCGCCTTTTTTGTTTTGCACCACAGGAATGCCACCGCCGCCGACGGCAATGACAATATTCCCGGCAGTGGTCAATGTCTGGATGGCATCCTGCTCCACCACTTCCAGCGGAATGGGCGAAGCAACGACACGCCGCCAGCCACGGCCGGCGTCTTCTACCACTTGCCAGCCTTCGGCCTCAAATTTGCGCGCGTCTGCTTCTTCCATAAAGCTGCCAATTGGCTTTGTCGGATTTTTGAAGCCCGGATCTTCGCGGTCAACCAACACCTGCGTCACCACAGAGACAACCGGCTTATCAATGCCCCTGCTGTTTAATTCATTGCGCAGCGCTTGTTGCAGCATGTAGCCAATAGACCCTTGCGTGTCCGCGCCGATGACATCCAACGGCGTGGGATGTACCTCATGCGAGGCCAGTTCATTGCGGCGCAAAATGTAGCCAACTTGCGGTCCATTGCCGTGGGTTACGACCAATGTCCAGCCATCTTCAACCATATCCGCCAGGTGGCGGCATGTTTCGCGCACGGCGTCCCATTGATGCGGCACGTCCGGGTGATGTTTGTCGGTGATTAACGAGTTGCCGCCGACAGCAACCACAGCCAATTTATTACTCATAGTGGGAATTCTCCAGAAATGTCAATAGTCAATAGTCAATTGCCAAATCGTCAATAAGAACCGCTGACAATTGACCATTAACTATCAGCAATTGACGATTTATGACATCGTGAGGGCCATGACCGCTTTTTGGGCGTGCAGGCGGTTTTCAGCTTCATCAAAGACGACAGAGTGACGGCCGTCTAGCACAGAGCTGGCTACTTCAATATCACGGTCGGCCGGCAGCGGGTGCATGTAGATCACATCATCTTTGCCCAGCGCCATCAATTCGTCATTAACGTACCAATCTTGGTATTGATCCTGAATGCGCTTGCCTTCTTCCGGGTCCTGAGTGGTCAGCAGCGGTCCCCAAGATTTGGCATAAATCACGTCGGCATCCTGGCAAGCTTCCTTCATGTCATGGACAACCTCGAAGCCGGCGTTGTACTTGGCAGCCATCTCGCGAGCCTGATCCATAATGTCGGGCATCAGCTCAAATTCCGGCGGATGCGCCAAAACCACATCCATGCCAAAACGCGGCATCTGCAAGATGAGCGATTGCGGCACGGACATCGGCTTCAGGTAGGAAGAGGCATACGCCCAAGACACAACCATCTTCTTGCGGCGCAGATTGCGGCCTTTCTTTTCCATGATGGTCATCAGGTCGGCCAGGCATTGATGCGGATGATAAATTTCGTCTTGCATGTTCAGCACGGGCACGCGGGAAGCCTGAGCCACCAGATTCAGGTAGCGGTTGCCTGTGCCATAGGTTACGTGACGGATGGCGATGCCGTCGAAGTAACGGCCGAAAATCTCGCCCATTTCCGTTTCCGTGTCGCCGTGGGAAATCTGGGTGGTACGGCTTTCGATAAAGGCCGCGTGGCCGCCCAATTGGGCCATACCCGCTTCAAAGCTGCCGCGTGTGCGCGTGCTGGAAAAGAAGAAAAGCATCGCCAACACCTTGTCGCGCAGCAGCGCGTGCGATTGTCCCAGTCCGCGCTTCATCTTCAAATCCCAAGCCAGTTCCAAAACGGTTTCAACTTCTTCTTTTGAAAAGTCCAGGTCGCTAATAAAATCACGACCGCGTAATCCAGTTTGCATGTCTACTCCTTGAGACTAGGGGTTGGGGGGTGGGGATTAGGGAGTCCACCGACCCTGCCCTTTTGTTATCCCTTGTTATCTATTTTCTTTGTCAAATTGGTAAGCTGTTTGCCGATCACTGATAATTCAGTGGTTAATTCGGCATGTTGGGATTGGGGTAAGTAACCAATTCTTTGGGCTAATTCCAGTTGCGTCTCTAGTTCGGCTAAAGAACCACGAGCAATGCGCAAAAAGTGACCAAACTCCGACCGTGTTCGCATATGACCTTCCGCGATATTGGAGGGAATGGAAACAGCCGCTCGACGCATCTGATTGGTTAGGCCATACATTTCAGATGAGGGAAAGCTGCTCGTGACCTGATAGACATGAACGGAAAAATCCATTGCTCTCTGCCATACTAACAAGTCACGATAACTGCGAATCTCACTCACAACGTTTACCATCCCCCAATCCCTAATCCCTAGTCCCTACTCTGTCACACCCATCACCAGGGCCAGCAGCGCCATGCGCATGACTACGCCGTTGAAGGCTTCTTGCCAATAGCGCGACCAGCGGGTGATGTCGACGTCGGCCGGGATTTCGTCCATGCGCGGCAGGGAGTGCAGCAGGATGGCGTCCGATTTGGCTTTGTTCCCCAGCAGTTCGCGGGTGATTTTATAGTTGGAGGGAGTCAGGCCCACATCGCCGCTGCGTTCGTCGCGGGATTTGGTGTAGTCGGGCTGCACAACCGGCTCGACCAGGATCACATCGGCGTCGGCAATGGCTTCTTCGACGTGTTCTACTTCGCGGAAGTTGAGGTTGTAGTTTTTCAGATCGGCTTTCATTTCGTCGGTAAGCCGCTGGTCGGCGGGGGAGACGAAGGTGATGGGGCAGTCGAATTGGGTGAGACCGTAGGCCAGGGAGTGCATGGTGCGCATGCGCATATCGCCAACAGCCAGCCAGTTCAGGCCATCAATACGCCCTTTTTCGCGCATGACTGTGTAGAAATCGGTGAGGATTTGGGTGGGATGTTCACCCCAGCCGTCGCCGCCGTTGATGATCGGCACACTGGCCCATTTGGCGGCTTCGTGCGGCGCGCCTTGTTGGAAGTGGCGCATGACGATGACGTCGCCGTAGAACTCCAGCATTTTGACGGTGTCTTTGATGGATTCCTGGTAAAAATCGCCGGCGCGGGTCATTTTGGCGTCGGAGAAGCCGGTGACCTGTCCGCCGAGGCGGATCATGGCGGCTTCGTGAGCCAGACGGGTGCGGGTGGAGGGCTGATAGAAGGCCGTGACGAGGGTCTTTTCTTTCAGCAAGTCGCTGTTGCGACGGTTCCGGGCGATGGGTTCCAGCTCTTCGGCAATTTCGAAGACGCGGAAAAACTCGTTACGTTCAAAATCTTTGAGGGACAGAATGTCCCGACCTGCAAAACTTCTCATGATATTTCTCCTTTTGAAAGTTTGGGAAACGGCCGTTCCGTTCCCCGTTCAGTGTGATATTTTGGGAAACAATCGCCTTACACCGTTGGCCGCCGAATAAGGCGGAAACGGAGCAAATCATCCCGAAAACAGGATGTCGATTTTAAAATGGGTTCGTTATCGTCGTTGTAGCCAGTTTCATGGAGGGCGATAATGGGTGTGTGGGGCTGGATATGGAGGATTTTTGCCAGGTCTTCATCAGCTGCCAGCGGCACAATTTCCGACAAGTAGTAGCTGAAGTGTTGACGGCCGTTCTCCCACATAAACGAATACACCGGCATTAAAAAATCCCGGGCTGTGTTTGGCCCCTGAATGTGACGCGTGGGAATATAGTTGTACGCCAGAATAACCGGTTGGTTGTCGGCCAAAAACAGTTTGCGAACCACCAGAATCTCTTCGCCTTCAGCCAGATTCAAGTCGGCGGCCATAGCCGGGTCGGCGATCTCAGTGGTCACGTCTAAAATGCGCGTCGACGCTTTATACCCATGCGCCACAAGCATCGCCTCGTACGACCAGATTTCGTCCAGGCGCGATTTGATTTGCAAGCCGGCTTCGTTGACAAACGTACCTGCGCCCTGCTTACGATACACGACGCCTTCATTTTCCAGCCGGCTCAGCGCGTCGCGGATGGTGGTTCGGCTGACGCCTAAATCCGCCGCCAGTTCGGTTTCCGAAGGAATACGGCCGTCAACAAAATGATCATCCAGAATCAACTGTTTGATGTGCGAGCGGGCCTGTTCGGTTAAGGAGGGCGTGCGTTTTAGCATTATGGTAATATCGTACTATCGTATGGTTGTATGACAAATTTTACTGCCATTTACCGGGCGCGTCAAGCAAAAATCACCCCCCACAGGCAAAAAAAGAGGAATGTCACCTCTTTCTTGTGACATTCCTCAAAATACCCGGACATACAAATAATGTGGATTCGGGGAATTCTATGGCGACAAAAAATCGCCGCTTACAGCTTACGACTTATAACCACGGCAACCGGTCACGCCTCACGCACCACGCATGATCAAACTCCCAACATCCTCAAATTAGTCACGCTTTCGCCCCACATTCCCCGCAAAACTTGGCCCCAGGATTCAGCTTCGCGCCGCATTCGGTGCAATGCGCCTGGCTTTGAATCTTCGTGCCGCACTCCGGGCAAAACTTCAAATTGCCCTCCAGCGGGGCGTTGCAACTTGGGCAGGTCGCGCGGACCCCGGCGCGCCAGCTTTCCTCTTTCAACATCGCCCGGTCATCTTCAGCCATTTTTGAATGCGCCCAAACTTCCTCTACCGTACGGCTGGCCTGGGCGGCAGCCATTTCCACGCCCAGATCAGGGGCGCAATTTTTACACAGCCCCTTGTTATCGTTCCAACAACTTTTGCGGCACACCCAACCAGAACAGCGCGGGCATTGAATAAAATCAGGCTTCAACTGTTCCATGGCGTCCACAAACGCGCCATCGTGGGCCTTTTCCCAGGCCGCTGAACGCGCCCGCTCGCCTAAATCGGCCGCCCGGCCAAATATACCGCCAAACAAACCATTGGCGGCATCTAAAGCATTGGTAACCGTGCCTAACGCCGAAGCCTGGAAACGGGTCCGATAGCCGGTGCCGCAGCGGTCACAGTAAAACTCAAATTGAAAACCTTGATTGGTACTTAAATCAGAGTAATTGCGAGTGAATTCTATTTTTTGGGTCATGGATGCGTGGCCTCCCATCTCATCTTGATTTTTCTCGTCAGTGAAAAACGAGCTATCCTCAAATTATATGCATTCTGCCGCCTAACAAAAGAGGGGCAACAGGCCAAAAACAAAAGCTCTCGGAAACTATTTTCCCGAGAGCTTTTATCTCACCTGTCGGCTTGAAATCCGGTCTAAGGTGTGTTTATCGCTTGCAGCGACCAATCGTCAATAAACCAGCCGTTATTCGATTGAGCGAAGCGGTTGCGGAACCCAACGCCCAGGCGTACTGTTCCCGGCTCTGTAAGAGTAAATTCATAGGTGACGGTATTTTTGCGGCCGGCTGGCGCTGACTGCCACCCCGTTCCGCCGCCATTGTGAATTATCCGATATTCAGCGGCCAATGGATCGCCGTTCCAAATTTTTTGGCTGCCATTGTAGCCCGTTACGGCATCCGGGAAGAAGTTGGCGGTGAACCGGTAGGAACCGGGCTGCAAGGCCACATCGGTGAAAATAGAAAAATTAGTGGGGGCATCGCCTTTGAACGCTTTGATGGTGTTTTCGCCGTCAAAGAGGAAGAGGGCTTGTTCGGCTGGCGGGATGTGGGCGCGGGACAGAACACGGATTTCCGGGCGGTAGAAGCTGCCACCACTACCGGGCGAGAGAGTGTTGGGGCCTTCGTCTACAGCGAGCTGCCATTGGTTGGGCAACTGCCATTCCGCCACGCCGTTGAAGAAGTACCAGCCTTCTTCAAAGGAAGGATTGGGGAGCAAGTTGGCGCCGGCAACAGGGGCGGTGGGCTGCGTCGGATTTTCGGGGGTACCACCGGCGGCCAGTTCACCATCCCAGCCGGGTATGATCAATTCTTGACCGACAGAAATGATATTGATGTTGCTCAAGCCGTTGGCGGTGGCAATATCTTCGGCGGCGACGCCTGTTTTGTCGGCGATGATGGACAAGGTGTCACCGGGAACGACCGTGTAGGCAGCGCCAGTAGCGGGCACGGCCGTTGGCGGCACAGCCGTTGGCGGCACGGCCGTTGGCGCAATCACTTCCACAGTGGGAGTCGGGGGAACGGCCGTGGGTTCTGGCAGGCTTTCTGGCGTTGCGGTAACAACGACGGCCACTTCCACCACCCGCGTTACTTCCACAGGAAGTTCAACCGTGGTTTCTTGCGTTACAACTCGGGTTACTTCTACGGTCACGGGCACGTCATTGTTGACGACGCGCGTCACTTCCACTACCTGCGGTTCCGCAGAACAGCTCACCGCAGCAACCAATACGAAAATCATCAATAAAATCCGAACTTGGTTTCTCACAGATTTCCTAAATCTCCTTCAATCAATGAAACTTTTAGCAAAGCATACAACACGATAGCGTCGTTGATCTTTGGGAAGCGCGGCGAATCATGATTCAGGCCGGTCAATTCTCCAAAGAGATCGGTTGCATTTTAAATAGAGACGAACCAGCCAGTAATATTAGCAGATTTTACAGTTGAGCCATCATCGAATGACCCACGAAATCCCTCTGCCTTAAACAAAAAAAGGTTGGCTAATAAGCCAACCCTTTTCTTATTCACAATTTTTTATAATTGCGTTTAGGCTTTGCGTACCTGAACGGCAGAGGGTCCGCGTGGTCCTTCTTCGATTCCGAATTCAACCCGTTCGCCTTCAGCCAGGCTCTTAAAACCTTCAGCCTGAATGGCCGAGTGGTGGACGAATACATCTTTACCACCCTCGCGGGAAATAAAGCCAAAACCTTTTTGGTCACTGAACCATTTCACGGTCCCGGAAAATCTTTGGTCACTCATTCTTGTGAAACTCCTATCTAACTTTAAATCTACACGTAAAAAATTTTTGCCGGATCGTTGCGTCGTCTGTTTGGACAAAAAACGCCGCCCATTGTTGTGAGTCTGGGCGGCGATTAGTACCAACTTGATCAGAACTTACAATATCCTAACAAACTAATACTACTCCAGAGGACTGCGAAAGTCAAACGGCCGTTTCCATCCCACGCCATCCTTTTCCCCCTTGCTCATCGGAAGTTAACCTTTGCCGCAGGCTGCGGGCTTAAAACCGAGTGGTGTATAAATTACTATGCCCTTCTTTGCCTGCCACAGAGAGCGCCTGGATGTGGCGCAAGGTATAGGTGATTTTCTGCGCCAGCGCCGGACGGCAGGGCAGCGTGTCGGCCAACTGCCGGTTGGTGAAGGGATCTGGCAGATTCGCCGGCAGCAACGCCAGGAAATCGGTCTTTTCTGCCAGGCTTATCTGGTTTACTACGGCCAAAAGCCGCCGATCATAAAGACTCCAATGTTTGCGCCGCCAGCTTCCCTGGCCATCATCGCGCCAGATTTCTTCTTCCTGGGTCAAGAGCAGGATGATTGAGAGGTTGGGATGAAGCAGCCAATCGGTCAGACGGACCAGTTCGCGGAATATATCGCCGGGTTGGCCGCGTTTGGGTGATCTACGTCGGCTGATGGGGTCGCCTACGGCCGTTTCCCGCACAATCCACTTCTCCTGGGCAATCGGGTGCAAGATTTGCACGGCATGTTTGGGCAAGAGGCGCGCCAGCTTATGCTTCATGGCATACAAATGGCGCGTCTGGATTTCCAACAGCAGTTCGCCGCGCACCACGTCTGCCACAAACCCATCCACCGCCACCTCAAACTGGTCGCCCGGCTGCGCCACCCACTCTTTTAACGCTGCGTGCAGCGATTTTTCGCCTAATGTGCCAATTGACATAAATTTTATCGCCGCCCACTGACGCCTCACAGATTCCTAAATTTGCCCTCTAGTATACAATCGACAGTTCATGAGACTAACACGCAGTTGGAATTCTTTGGTGCGATTTGGCTTTAGGCTGCTATACAATGAGCTAGCCTGGACGTATGATGTCGTGAGTTGGCTGGTGTCGCTGGGCGAGTGGCGCTCCTGGCAGCGGGCGGCGCTGCCGTATGTTGCCGGGCAAGATGTGCTGGAACTGGGGCACGGCCCTGGCCACATGCTGCTGGCCCTACAAAACGCCAGATTTGTGGCCATCGGGTTGGACTTATCGCCGGCCATGGGGCGATTGGCCCAAACGCGCACCCAACGCACGGTTCCGCTGGCGCGTGGGCGTGGGCAAGATTTGCCGTTTGGCACGGCCGTTTTCGACACCGTCCTGGCTACCTTTCCTACCGAATACATTGTCGACCCGGCCACCCTGGCGGCCGTAGCCAGGGTTTTGCGAGAGAACGGCCGTTTCGTCATCGTGCCCGAAGGGCATCTCACTGGGCGCGGTCCGCTGCGCAGTGTCATCGCCTGGCTGTTTGCCATCACCGGCCAACGGCCGTCTGTCGCCCAGCCAGTTTGGTCAGTTGAGGCGGTCTGTCAGCCGTATCTGGCGCGTTTTTCAGCCGCCGGGTTCCAGGTGCAGTTCCGGCAAATCAACCTCGCCCGCAGCCAGGTGACGGTGATCGTGGCCGCAAAAGCGCCTGAGCAAGGGATGTGAAACGGCCGTGCCGCCCCTTCCCCACTCGCGCAAAGACCTCAGCCCTGGTAAAATGCCCGCGCATAATCGCACAAAAGGTTTAAAGAGTCGTTATGACAGAATTAGAACAATCAAATTCAGCTTCAGATGGGGCGGTGGTTGTCCGGTCGGCAACATGGGCGCAGCGTTTCTTGCCGCTTCTCATTGCCGCCCTGGTTATCTTGTTAGATCAGGGGAGCAAACAACTCATCGAAGCGACCATTCCCTATAACACCAGTTGGGTGCCCATCGAGCGCTTGGCGCCCTTTTTCCAAATCACCCACACCGGCAACACAGGCATCGCTTTTGGTCTGTTTGCCGGCGGCAGCGTCCTGTTCGCCATTGTCGCCCTGGTGGTGACGGGGATTATTCTTTTCTACAATTTTACATTGACCGAGGGCAACGTTGGCTTGCGAATAGTGCTGGGGCTGCTGCTGGGCGGCGCGTTGGGCAACCTGATCGATAGGGTTCGCCTGGGGCATGTGACCGATTTTCTTGATTTTGGCCCCTGGCCGATTTTTAATGTGGCGGATACGGCCGTTGTCGCTGGCGCCCTGGCCCTGGCCTATTTGATGTGGGCAGAGTCGCGCCGGGAAGCCCAACAACGACACTCCCAAGAGACAATCCATCCGCAAAACGAGTAATGCCTGATTGCTTTACAGGGGACAAGATGACGCAAGAAACGCTACCGGACCAATCCATCGAATTCACTCTGGACGACGTTGTACGCGGCGACCGGCTGGACCATGCCCTGGCATTGGCGAAACCCGATTTTTCGCGGATGCAGTGGCAGCGGTTGATTCAGGAGAAACGCGTGTCGGTTAACGGCCGTATCACCACTAAAACCAGCCTGCGCCTAAACGGCGGCGAACAGATAACGGCCGTCATCCCCCCCATCGTCGATACCGGCCTGATCGCCGAAGACATCCCCCTGGAAATCTGCTACGAAGACCGTGACATCCTCGTCGTCAACAAACCGGCGGGCATGGTCACCCATCCGTCACAGACCGACGAATTGGGCACACTGGTCAACGCCATCCTCTACCACTACCCCGATCTGGAAGGCATCGGCGGCGAGCGGCGGCCGGGCATTGTACACCGGCTGGACAAACACACCTCCGGCCTGATTGTCGTGGCCCGCAATGATCGTGCTCTGTGGTTCATGCAAGAGCAGTTCAAAAGACGGACCATTCAGAAAAAATACCTGGCGCTGGTAGAAGGACAAATTCAACCCCCGGCGGCTCTCATCGACGCGCCGATTGGCCGCGACCCCAACAATCGCAAAAAGATGGCCGTTATTCCCCCCAACACCTCGGCCATGGCCCGCAGCGCGCGCACCCGTTACGAAACAGTCACCCGTTTCGATAATTTTTCACTGGTTGCCTGCGCGCCGCTCACCGGGCGGACCCATCAAATACGCGTCCATCTGGCATACATTGGTTTTCCAATTGTGTGCGACCACATTTACGGCCGTCGCAAAAAATCCTTCGCCGACCTGCGCCGCCATTTTCTTCACGCCGCCGAGCTGACCTTCAAACGGCCGTGCGACAACACCGAGCTGACTATCACCGCCGAACTGCCTCCCGAACTGCAAACCATCATCGACTCATTAACAGCCAGCAGCTAGCGCTATTCTTCGTATCCGTTCAAATTTAAAGGAATGGCAATGTAGAACGTGCTGCCCTGCCCCCGCTTGCTCTGAACCCAGGCCCGGCCGCCATGGCGCTCGGCAATCGACTTAACAATCGCCAACCCCAGGCCGGATCCCTTTACCTTTTCTGTTCCCCGCTCTTTCACGCGATAAAACCGCTCAAACAAGCGCATCTGGTCCTGCTCCGGTATGCCCGGCCCATGGTCCGCAACGCTAAAAACCACTTCGGCATTAGCCCGCTCAGCCAATAGTTTCATCACGCCGCTGTCCGGCGCGTACTTGATGGCGTTGGTCAGCAAATTAGTCAGTGCCTGCCGCAGCAGAGGTTTGTCGGCAATCAGCACCAACTCTTTCGGCTCAACGCCTACTTCCAATTTGATGCCGCTCAGGTGGGCGTGCTGCCAGAATTCTGTGGCCAATTCAGACAGAAGCGGTTCCACCTCAATGGCTTGATTGCGCAGTTTTACGCCCGATTCAATCCGCCCTAAATCGAGCAAATCGTTGACCAGTTTGGCCATCTGGTCGATGCCGCCCATGATTTTGTCGACATAATCCTGCTGTTTATCGTTCAGGTCGCCGACCATCGGCAGCATGGTGGCATAGCCGCGCATAAAAGTCAGCGGGCTGCGCAAATCGTGCGAAACCGTGCTGACAAAGTCAGATTTCATCGCGTCGATTTCTTTCAGATGGCTGATGTCATGCAGCACAGCCACGCGGCCCATCACCTGGCCATCGCCGCCAATGATGGTGGAAGTGCTGGTGTAGTACACACGGCCGTCGGCCAGCGGAATTTCGCGGTTAGGCTGCTGCTCGCCCAGGTTCGACAGCACGGCGACCAGCGGTTCTATGCTAAACACATCGGCGATGGGACGGCCGTTCACTTCACTCGCTTTCAACTCAAACAACAATTCCGCCGCCCGATTCACCAACAAAATCCGCTGCGTGCGATCTGTCACTATCACGGCATCCGACGTGCTTTCCAGCACCGCCGACAGCCGCCGACGGCCGCTTTCGGCCGTGGCATACAGGCGGGCATTATCGACCAATACGGCCGCCTGCCCGGCCAGGGTCTTCAATAAATTGTGTTCCGTCGAATCAAAACGATGGGGCGAGCGATACCCCAGCCACAACACACCCTGAAAACGATCCTTGGCATCGAGCGGCAGGGCCATCAGGGCGGAAACCGGCAAATCCACCTCGTCGCCCAATTGTAACGCGGCGCGAATTTCGGCCGGCGTTTCCAGCAGCAGCTCGGTTTTGCGGCGCAGGGCCTTACGAATGGGGCGGTCTAAGGCCGCCATCGTATCCGCCCCCGCGCCCTCTCCATACGTCAGGGGATAACCGCCGCTGGGAGCAGTCACAACTGCCCGCGCCCCAGAAGCGCCGGTGCCGCGCACCGCGCCGCGCAAAATCGCCGGCAATCCCTGGCCGATGTCCAGGCTGGCGGAAACATCGTGGCTGACGCCCAGCAGCAAAGAAAGCTCGTTCAGACGCTGCTTGATAGAGCGCTGCATGTGGGCAAACGCTTTGGTAAGCTGCCCGATTTCGTCGTCGCGCTGGTCGGCGGTTTCGGGCCGCCAGTTGCCGCCCGCAGCCAAAATCTCCGAGGCATTGACCAGTTCGGTGATCGGCCTGGTAATGTCGCGGCCCATGAGGGCGAAGATGATGTAGAAAACGGCCGTAATCACCAACATCACCAACGCCAACGGCACGCCAATGCTTACCGCCAGGTTCAGCACCGTTTCATAAGGCGCAGTCACCACCACCGTCCAGGGGTGCGTCTCGCCGCGTACATAATAAACCAGTTCGCGGGCGTTTGTTTGCCCTTCACGCCCCTGATAAGCCACCCCGGGCGGCGTCTCGCCGGTGACAATCTGGCGGCCAATTTCCTCTGGCAGTCGCCACGTTTGCAACAATTGGGTTGCATCTGCATGGGCCACGATCTGCTCGTTTTCATCCAGCACAAACCCGACGCCGCGCCCCACCGTGCCTTCCATGCCCACAATCAAATCATTGAGCGACAATGAAGGCACACGCCCCACCAACGCGGCCGCCGGTTCGCCCGACGCTGAAAGCACGGGCACAACAAAACTCAACACATACTCGTCGCCGGCTGACGAGGCCGTGGCCGTTTCAGATTGATTGGCCTGCAAGGCAGCAGCCACCGCCACTTTTTCCCGGTCAGAAAGCGTCACCTGGGGTACATCTTCAGGATAAAAGGCGTTGATGGTCTGATCCGCATTTACCAACAAGATGCGGCGATAAAATGGATTGACGCGGAATAACTGCTGCAAAACTTTTTCCGAATCGGCCGGATTTTCCACCAGCAGTTGGTCATCGTTGTTGTAGAGGGTGAGCAGATTTTGCAGGTTGGCGCGAAAATCGGGGATTTGGGCGGACACGGTCTGGGCGTCATGGGCCATCTGGTTGACGACCAACCGCGTGGAGACGTTGACGGCGACGTTGTAGACCACAAAAACCATCAACGCCAGGACCAATCCCACAAACAACACAAAATTAGCCAGCAGCCGGTAGCGCAGGCTGCGCTGCCAGGGTGTGGGAATCAGCGGTTTGGCGGGAGGGACCAGCTGGGGCAGGCCCAGCAAGATGAGCATGACGATGATGCCGCCAAGCAGTCCTGCCAGAAACAGGGGGAGCAAATTGGCGGTGGCGGTGGAAATGGCCAGGTCTACGGCCGTTAACGTGCTAACCAACCCCGCCGCGCCCACAAACGCTGCCAGGCCAACCGGCAAAGCCATCACCGCCAGACTCAGCGGCCCGGTGACCACTGGCTGGCGCAGCCAGCGAAACAATCGCCCCTGGTAATGTTGGCGCAAGAAGGCGGAAGCCAGAACGGCCGTCACTCCGCCATGAAAAATGGCGAATATCTGGTGAGTCTGGCCGAGGGCCGTGCCCAGCCCGGTAAACAACCCCACCACCAGAGCGGCTAATGGATTGAGCACAGCGGCGGCCAAAAGGAGGGGAACGGCCGTAAACGGAACCAACGCCGTCACCGGATTTTGCGCCGCAGCGGCAGGCGCCAACTGGTTTTCAAAGGCTACGGGAAGCGGAAACAACTGGCTGACAAACAAACCGGCAAGCGATAAAAGAGCGCCCAAGGCCCAATCACGCCGACTAAATTTACGATATTCCGCAGGCAACGCATAAATGATATACGCCAGTAACCCGACATATAGGAGTAACAAAAGGTATTCAAGTGGGTGGTCCGGCAGCGACAAACGAATTGCCCCTGACGCCCCCCATAACTCTAGAGGCATCTTGTACCTTTTTTCAGCCGCGTTACTTCCCGCCTGACGTGAAGATAGTTCAAATTGGGGGATGTTTTGATCCCTCAGGTAACTTTACAATAATCATGAGATTATAACATGCCCAAATAGCCATCGCAATTGACCGTTAACGATGAACCCCGGCGAGTGTTATAATCTACAAAGGATGGTAACCACACAAGAAATTGGGGATTGAAGATTGGGGGTTGTTAGCCTCTCCAATCGCCGAACGCCTGTACCCGTTACATACCTTATTGGCCTGCTGTGTTGCAGCAGATGTGTACGGCAAAGGGGTAAACAAGAAGCCTATGTCTGAATATATTGAAATCGAAACTGAATTTGGCGATGACGGCCGTTCCCTTTTCGTCACCACCAACCTAGCCCTCACCGACGGAAACAAGGAAACCTATGCTTCTCTCGATGAAATGGAGGAAGGCTCGCCATTGTCGCAAGCGATCTCGGTCATTGACGGCATTGAGCACCTGACCTTAAACGGCCGTGCCCTCACCCTTATCCGCCAACCAGAAGCCCCCTGGCACCACATCGTCGCCGATCTGTCAGCGGTGCTAAAGGACTTTTTTTTGTAGGAAGAAAACTGGTTTGTTGCATGGTTTGTTAGCCCACCAACCATCCAGCGAACCAACAAACCATCCAACCTCCCCCATGCCCCGCAAACCCTCCCCCACCGCCATCCTGGCCGTCGTCGCCTTTGGCGTCTTCGTCGCCGCCGACGACCTGACGGTGGTTTCCACCATGCTGCGGCAAATTGTCTTTGATCTGGGCATCCCCCTGCCCGACGGGCTGGATCAGGCCGCCTGGATTGTCAACGTCTACCTCATCGCCTACGTCGTCGTTATGCCCTTTGTCGGGCGATTAAGCGATTTGATTGGGCGGCGGGCGGTGTACGTGGGCGCGCTGGCCTTGTTCCTGGCCGGCTCGATTTGGGTTCCGCTGGCAGGCAGTTTTAACAGTTTTTTGGCCGGCAGGGTGCTAACGGCCGTTGGCGGCGGCGCGATGGTCCCGGTGGGCATGGCCGTGTTGGGCGACGTGTACCCCCGCGACAAACGCGCCACGGCCTTAGGCGCACTGGGAGCCATCGACACCGCCGGCTGGGTGTGGGGACCGCTGTACGGCGCACTGCTCATTCGTTTTTTAAGCTGGCGCTGGCAGTTCTACCTCAACATCCCCCTGGCGCTCATCGGCATCGCCGCCGCCTGGTGGGCGCTGGCCGATTTGCCCCGCCCTGCCCGCCAAGAGCGCATCGACTGGTGGGGAACCATCGCCCTCTCCCTGTCCTTGCTGGCCCTGAACATCGCCCTGCTCAACAGCGGCGACGTGCAAAGCGCCGGCGGTTTTGCCAGCCTTAACGGCGGCCAACCGGCCGTCTCCTGGCCTTATTACCTGGCTGCCCTGGTTAGTTTCGCCATCTTTTTATTGGTTGAATCGCGCAGCGCCTACCCGCTTATTCCCCTTTCCCTCTTTCGCCGCCGCAATTTTGGCACGGCCGTTTTCATCAATTTCCTCACTGGCAGCGTGCTCATCATCGCCATGGTCAACGTGCCGCTGATCGTCAACGTGCTGGCTGTGGAGGTGGCGGAAGCCGCCCTGATCAGCGGTGGGCTGCTCGGCGGCATGACGCTGGCGATGGCAATTTTTTCGTATGTGGGCGGCCGCCTGACGGAACGCTGGAGCTACCGGCTGGTGACGCTGCCAGGATTGGCCCTGTGCGCGTTGGGTTTTTACTGGATGGGCAACTGGCAGGCCACAGCCGTTGGCGACCACACCCCGTACGCACAGATGGCCTGGCAGTTGGTGGTGTTGGGCGTGGGTTTTGGGTTGGTGATTGCGCCGGTGGGCACGGCCGTCATCAACGCCGCCCCCGATGACCAGCGCGGCGTCGCTTCCAGTCTGGTCATCGTCATGCGCCTCATCGGCATGAGCGTGGGATTGTCCGGCCTGACGGCCTGGGGCCTGCGCCGCTTCGATGTCCTGCGCACCCAAATCACCCTGCCCGATTTGCCCCTCACCGACCCGGCTTACCAGCAAGCCATCGTCGATGGCCTGACCCACATCACCGTCGCCGTCCTCGCCGAGACCTTCCTCATTTCCACTCTGCTCGCTGCCCTCGCCTGGCTCATCGCCCTCGCGCTGAAGCCGGACGAGTAGAGATTGGAATTTAGAGACATATCAATCTCCAATCAAAAAAGGCCCGGCAAATTGTGTTTGCCGGGCCTTTTCTCTTTACTCTAGCTCTAGCTCTCGCTCTAGCCTTTCGGCTTGTCGCGCAGGGCCAGGGCGATTTGCAATTCGTTTAGCTGCTTCTGGGCCACTTCCGACGGCGTGTCGGACATGAGGTCGGTGGCCTGGGCGGTCTTGGGGAAGGCCATCACTTCGCGGATATTGGGTTCGCCGGCCATCAGGGCCACCAGCCGGTCGATGCCAGGGGCGATGCCGCCATGGGGCGGCGCGCCGTACTCAAAGGCTTCCAACATGTGGCCGAACTGGTCCATCGCCTCCTCGAACGAGAAGCCGATGAGTTCCATGATTTTGCGCTGTAACGGCCGTTCATGGATTCTGATACTCCCGCCAGCCACCTCAAACCCGTTGCACACCAGATCATACTGCTCGCTCAACACTGAGCCGGGGTCGGTGTCCAGCAGCGGGATTTGCTCCCGCTTCGGTGCGGTAAACATGTGATGGCTGGGCGCGTAATGGCCGTCCTCCAGATGCTCCTCGAACAGTGGAAAGTCAACCACCCAGCAAAAGGCCAGCGTACTGGTGTTCTTCAGTCCCAGGCGCGTGCCCATCTCGTCGCGCAGCGCGCCCAGCACGCTGTAGACCACATACTTCACGTCGCTGGCGAACAGCAGCAGGTCGCCCGGTTGGGCGTTCAGGCGCTCGGTCAGGGCGATGAGTTGATCGACGGTGAAGAACTTGGTGATGAAGCCCTTCATTTCGCCCGTTTCGGGGTCCAGGGCCATGGTCGCCAGCCCCTTCGCGCCGTTGGCTTTGGCGATTTCTTCCAATTCGCCAATTTCTTTGCGGCTGTAGCTGCCCGCGCCGGGCACGCAGATGGCCTTCACCGGATGGCCGGCAGCCACGTTTTCGGCGAAGACTTTAAAGGCGCTGCTACCGGCGATGTCGGACACGTCTACCAGTTCCAGACCGTAGCGAATGTCTGGGCGGTCTGTGCCGAAGCGCTCCATGGCCTCACGGTGGCTGAGGCGGGGAAAAACGTCGTGGGCCAACGGGACGAGGCTGGTGTGCTTGACCATGCCCACCATCAGGCCTTCGATGAGGTCGAGGATGTCATCGCGCTCGACGAAAGACATTTCCATGTCTAGTTGGGTGAATTCCGGCTGGCGGTCGGCGCGCAGGTCTTCGTCGCGGAAGCAGCGGGCGATCTGGAAGTAGCGCTCGTAACCGGCGACCATGAGAAGCTGCTTGAGCTGCTGCGGGCTTTGCGGCAGGGCGTAGAATTTGCCGGGATGGACACGGCTGGGAACCAGATAATCGCGCGCGCCTTCGGGCGTGGATTTGAAGAGGATGGGGGTTTCGATTTCGATGAAGTTCCGTTCGTCCAGATAATCGCGGATGAATTTGACGGCGCGGTGGCGGATCATCAGGTTGCGCTGCATTTTTTCGCGGCGCAGGTCCAGGTAGCGGAATTTCAGGCGCAGGGTTTCGTCCACCACCTCATCGCGGTCGATGAGGAAGGGGGGCGTTTTGGCCGGATTGAGCACAGTCACGGAGTCGGCCAGGATTTCAATGTCGCCGGTGACCAGACCAGGGTTTTCTAACCCGTCGGGGCGGCGGGAGACTTCGCCGGTAACTTGCAGCACGTATTCGCTGCGCACCTGCTGGGCCAGATTGAAGGCTTCTTGGGAACGGCCGGAATTGACGACGACCTGGGTTTTGCCGTCGCGGTCGCGCAGGTCGATGAAGATGACGCCGCCCATGTCGCGGCGGCGGTTGACCCAACCAGCCAGGGTCACAGTTTGTCCGATATGGTCGGCGCGTAGTTCGCCACATGAATGTGTTTTTAGCATGATTTCCTTCCTCACGAATCAGGGCGCAGTGGACTGCGCCCTGTAAAAGTAAGGGCATTTTATCATGGGGCCAAGGTGGTAACAAGACTTCTCTTCATTTGCGCTGCGAGGAACTTGAATGTGTGGGGAGATTGATCCAATCTAGGAAGATTGGTCCAATCTGGGAGGGGGCACTGTCTCATTTTGGTGCGTTTGCGTATAATCTGGTTATGGGTAGATTGTTTTTGCTCCTCGGATTGGTGATTTTGGCGGCTTGCGGCGGTGGGGCGGCGGCCACGGCCGTTCCTAACCCGACCCCTAATCCCACCGTCACGCCATCACCCACCGCCGAGGCAACGGCCGTGCCCACCGCTGAGGCAACGGCCGTGCCTATTGCCCTGGCCGCCGGTATCACCATCGACCTGCCAAACAACTTTCAACCCTTCGATCAGCGCCTGCTGGGGACCAACCTGCCGGCGTGGCTGGGCAGCGGGCGCAGCGAAAACAGCGCCTTTATCAACCGCACGGTGGCGGCCGGCGTCAGTCTGGTGCGCATTCCGGGGGGCAGTTGGAGCAATGCGTATGATTGGGCAGCCTGCGAGATGGACAACGTGTGCCCCTGGGATTGGGGCGTGCTGACGCCCACCGACTTCCTGAATTTTATCCAAGCGACCGGCACGGAAGCGATGTACATTGTTAATCCCAACGGCACGCCCCAGGAAGCGGCGGCGCTGGTGGCTTTTTACAATGGCGCGGCCGACGATGCGACGGTTATCGGCCCGGACGCGCGCGGGCGCGACTGGGGCACGGTGGGCCAATGGGCGCAGCTGCGCGCCGACCATGGCAACCCGGAACCGCTGGGCATCACCTACTGGGAGTTTGGCAACGAGGTGTACGGCGGACAGGCGGGCACGGACTGCGTGTCGTGGGGCTGGGAAGAGGTGTGGACCTGCGACGGCCGTGAGTACGTGCAGGGCCTTGGCAGCGGCGCAGACCGCCAGGCGGGCTACCTGGAATTTCGGGAGGCCATGCGCGCCGTCGATCCGGCCATCAAACTGGGGGCGGTGGGCGTGCCGGTGCAGAGCGATTGGAGCAATTGGGGCAACGAGGTGATCGAAGAGGCGGGGGAGGCGTTGGATTTTTACGTCATTCACCAGTATGCCTTTTTTGAGCCGCCGGGCAGTTTTGAGGCAGCCCTGGCCCAACCGCAGGCAACCTGGCGGCCGATGATGGCCGGGGTGCAGGCGGCGTTCGACACGTATGGCGACGGCCGTCGCCCGCCCATCGCCGTTACCGAATACAACCTCTTTTCCGTGCAAGATCAGGATAACGCGCGCTGGATGACCCGCGCCGCGAACCTGCTGTTTATGGCCGACACCATCGGCCAGATGGCGACACATGGCTTTTCGCTGGCCAATCAGTGGGATTTGGCCAATGGGCTGGCGGGCAACGGCACCGATTACGGCCTGCTCAACGCCGACTCCCATGAGCCATACCCGCAGTATTTTGTATTTCCTCTGTGGGCGCGTTTTGGCTCGCGGCTGCTGCCGGTCGCTTCTACGTTTGCCGCCGATAGCACCCTGAGCGCGTATGCGGGGATGATTCATGACGGCCGTTTCACCCTGCTGGTCATCAACAAAACCGGCGACCCCATCACCACCGACGTGTACATCAACGGCGGCCCGGCCGGGTTTAGCCAGGGGCTGGCCGATGTGGCCGCCGCGCCCGCGCTGGACAGCCAGACAGTCACGTTCAACGGCGTTGCCAACCCCACCGACGATCTGTCGGACGCGCCGTCTACCGTGCTGCCCGCCCTGGGCAACCCCTTCTCCTACACCTTTGCGCCTTATTCGGTGACACTGCTGCGGCTGGAGCCAGACACAGCCACGCCCTGACGCGCCTCATCTGCGCCTCATCATCGCCTGGGACGATGGTACTATTGCCCGCAGAGCGCGGGCATCTTCTGCTAGAATGTGGCCGATTGTAAACGAAAGCACCGCTCCCGCGAACGGCCGTTTTGCCCCACAGTTTTCCCCCACCTCCTCCGCAAAACACAGCGCCGATCTTACCCTCAGCGTCCTTTAATTTTGCCTGCACCGGAGGTGCAATGATGCTATTTAAAAGAAACGCAGTGATTTTGCTTGTGGCCTTCTTTTTATTGAGTACGGCCGTTTTCAGCCTGCAAGCCGCGCCCATGCCCAACCCCGCCCAACCCACGGCCGACATCACCATCGACGCCACGGCGGCGGGAACGGCCGTCAATCCCCGCCTGTTGGGAACCAATCTACCCTCCTGGCTGGGCAGTTGGCGCACCGAAAATGCCACCTTCATCAACCGCACCACAGCCGCCGGCGTGACCATGGTGCGCGTGCCGGGCGGCAGTTGGAGCAACTATTACGATTGGTCCAACTGCGAGCAGAACAACGTCTGCCCCTGGGATTGGGGCGTGCTCAAACCCACCGATTTCATCAATTTCAGCCAGGCCACCGGCGCGGAACTGATGTACACCGTCAACCACAACGGGACCTCGAAGGAAGCGGCGGCCCTGGTGGCGTTTTTCAATGGCTCGGTCAACGACAACACGGTCATCGGTGTGGACATTCGCGGCAAAAATTGGGGCACGGTGGCGCAGTGGGCGCAGCTGCGCAGCGCGCACGGCAACCCCGCGCCGCATCCCATCACCTATTGGGAAATTGGCAACGAAATTTACGGCGGCATTTCCGGCACAGATTGTTCCGGCTGGGGCTGGGAAGAGGTGTGGACGTGCGACGGCCGTGAGTACGTCAACGGCATCGGCTCCGGGGCGACCCGGCACGAGGGCTATCTGGAATTCCGCAGCGAAATGAAGCGCATCGACCCGTCCATCCAGGTCGGCGCAGTGGGCGTTGCGCCGCAGGACAGTTGGAGCAATTGGGGCAATGAAGTCATCGAAGAGGCCGGCGACGTAATGGATTTTTACGTCATCCACCAATACGCCTATTTTACGCCGCCCGGCTCCTACCAGGACGCATTGGCGCAGCCACAGACCGGCTGGAACTGGATTCGGGCCGATTATGACGCGGCGCTGGCGCAGTATGCGAACGGCCGTGTCATCCCCGTGGCCTTCACCGAGCACAACCTCTTCTCCGTGCAAGACCAGGACAACGGCCAGTGGATGACCCGCGCCGTCAACATGCTGTTTATGGCCGACAGCATTGGCCAGATGGCGAAATACCAGTTCGACATCGCCAACCAGTGGGACCTGGCCAATGGGCAGGCGTGGAACGGCACCGATTACGGCCTGCTGAACGCCGATTCTTATGCCCGCAGCCCACAGTATTACGTGTATCCGCTTTGGTCACGCTTTGGCGATACCATGCTGCCGGTTACGTCATCTTACAACGCCAGCGCCACGCTCAGCGTGTACGCCGGGCGCATCGACGCCTCGACGGTGTCGCTGTTGGCTATCAACAAAACCGGCGGGGCAATCACGGCCAGCATTCAGGTGAACGGCACGGCGCAAATCAGCAGCGGCCTGGCCGACGTGGCGCGGGCGACATCGTTGGACACCCAGAGTGTCACCTTCAACGGCGTCGGCGATCCCAACGACAGTTTGTCTAATGCCCCCTCGACTGTAATGAGCGGCCTGAGCAATCCGCTGACGTACAGCTTTGCGCCCTATTCGGTGACGCTGCTGCGCCTGGGCGTGGATGAGGTTCCGCCGCAAATCAGCGTGGCGGACACGGCCGTTACCGAAGGCAACAGCGGCGCCACCAACGCCACGTTTACCGTCTCGCTCTCGGCCGCCAGCTCCCAAACCGTCACAGTGGATTATGCTACGGCCAACGGCACGGCCGTTTCCGGCAGCGATTATACGGCCGTCAGCGGCTCCCTCACCTTCGCCCCCGGCCAGACCAGCAAAACGGTGCCGGTGGCCATCCTGGGCGATGTGATCGACGAAGGCAGCAGCGAGCAGTTCGGCTTTAATCTGAGCAACCCGGGCAATGGCGTGTTGGGTCATGGTCAGGCTGTCGGCACAATTCAAGACGACGACACCGCTTCAGTGGCGATTGCCGCCGGTCCTGCGGTGATGGAAGGGAATTCGGGGACGGTGACGGCCGTCTTCAACATCACCCTGGCCACCTCAGCCGCCTTTCCGATCAGCGTAGATTATGCGACGGCCGTCGGCGCGGGGTATGGCCGGGCGACGCCAGGGGAAGATTACGCGCTGCTGAGCGGAACGCTCACTTTTTCGGCTGGCCAGACGGCTAAAACCATCGCTGTCACCGTCTACGGCGACACCCGCTTTGAAGGCGATGAATTGTTTGACGTGGCGCTGAGCCATGCGGATCCGGTGGGCATTGATATGGGAACCAGCACCGGACGCATTCTCAACGATGACGCCGCCAGCTTTTATATCTATTTATCGGCGCTAGAGCGATAATAAACGGCGGCAAGAGAAGGGGGAGGAACGGCCGTTTCCTCTCCTGCCGCTGATGAAACCGGTTGACGCGGCTACCTTGCCTGCTTATACTCAGAATTGTCGTATCGTTCAAACGGGAAGACCCCAAGGGTTTTCGGCTTCGCAAAAGCAAATCCTTTGGGGTTATTTACACAAATAAAGGAGGTTTCTTGTGTCCATTACAATTACCTGGCATGGTCATGCCACATTTAGCCTGAACATTGGCGGCACGGCCGTTGTCGTCGATCCCTTCTTTGCTGGCAACAACCCGGCAGCCAAAACGGCCGTTGGCGCAGTTGCCGCTGACTTTATTTTGCAAACCCACGGCCACGGCGACCACATCGCCGACACCGTGCCGCTGGCCAAACGCACCGGAGCCACCGTCGTTGGCAACTTTGAAATTTGCAACTGGATCGCCGCCAAAGGGCACGAAAACAACCACGCCATGAACACCGGCGGCGGCTGGAACTTTCCCTTCGGCCGGGTGAAAATGACCTACGCATTACACAGCTCCGGCCTGCCTGATGGCAGCTATGGCGGCAACCCCGGCGGCTTTGTCATCACCGCCGAAAGCAAACATATTTACATCTCCGGTGACACCGCCCTCTTTTCCGATATGTCCCTGATCGGTCAAATGGGACTTGATGTAGCCATTTTGCCCATTGGCGACAACTTTACCATGGGGCCAGGCGATGCAGTGGAAGCCATCAAACTGCTCAAACCCAAAGTTGTGATTCCCTGCCATTACAACACCTGGCCGCTCATTGCCGTTGACGCGGCCGCCTGGACCAAATTGGTTAGCCAGCACACCGACGCGCAGCCGGTTGTTCTGGGCGTCGATGAAACTTATTCGGTCTGAAAGCGTACTGGCGTTTGCCTGAGCGACGAGCAGAGGGCCTTTTTCGTCCTTTGCTTTTTTTATAACGCATCGTAGCTATACAGACCCCAAGGGTTTGTTTCTGAGAATTTGAATTACTGGGGTATCAAACCCTTGGGGTCTTGCACAATAAACAGGGCCAGAAACATCTGCCCACCATTAGAAATGATTGTTTTTCGTCAAGGAGAGATTTTACATGAAACGTATTTACTGGTTATTGACATTTGTTTTGCTTTTTACTCTGGTTTTGGCGGCTTGCGGCGGCAGCGAAGAGGCTGCGCCAACCGAGGCCGTCCCGGCGGCGGTGGAAGAATCTGGCAGCGCGCCTGAATCTGAAGCGGCAACGGCCGTGCCCACCCCCGTCCCCGCGCCCACCGAAGCGCCCGCCCCAACCGACGCGCCTGAGCCAACCGCCGAACCCGCTGCGTCCATCATTTCCTTCGCCGATCTAAACCCCCTCGGCAAACCCGCCGACCTGAACAGCTACCGCAACGAGATGGTTTTAACCATGAGCGGCACGAATGACGCAGGCGAACTTATTACACAGACCATTTCCATGCAGATGGCTTTTACAACCGACCCAGCCGCTTCCTCTGTGGACATGATGATCGAGGGAGCCGCCGATATGGCCGATATGGGTTCCATCAACATGGTGCAAATTGGCGATACCAATTACATGGTCATTCCGCAAATGGGCTGTGTCACGCTGCCGGCCGAAGGCGAATCGCTGCTGGATAATTCCATGACCCAAGAGTTTTCGCCAGAAAGCATGTTTGGCTCGCTGGAAAAGCTGACGCTTGTGGGAGACGAAGAAATAGATGGTATTCCTGTGCGGCACTACACGTTTGATGAAACGGCCGTACCCGAACAAGATCGTCAGGGCATCATCAGCATGAACGGCCATGTATACATCGCCAAAGACGGCGGCTATCTGGTCAGCATGGTCAGCGACATCCAGGGCGATTCCACTTTTCTGGAAGGCTTTGAAGGCAACCAAGACGCCACCATGCACATGGAATTTCGCACAAAGGACATCAACCAACCCTTCGAGATTGTGCTGCCGGCCGAATGTGAAGGACAAACCGCCAACGCCGAGCCTCCCTTCCCGGCATTGGAAGACGCTTCTGATCTGGTGACTTTCCCCGGCGTGATGGGGTACACAACGGCCGTTCCCCTCGCCGACGCCATCGCCTTCTATCAAACCGCCATGGCCGAAGCCGGTTACACCTACTCGGAAGACAGCTCATTCATCTCCGATCAGGCAGCCAGCCTCACGTTTAACGGCGAAGCCGGCGCGGTTTCCGTTACCCTCAGCGAAACGGACGGCGTGACATCTGTGACTATTTTGTACGACGCCAGCCAATAGAAGGGTGATGGGTGATGCGTGATGCGTGATGCGTGGGTTTACAACTTACGCATCACGCATCACGTCCTACGCATCACGCATCATTTCAGCAAAAGCCCCTCCTTCCAGAGCGGGCTTTTTTGTTTTATGGTTGGAGCAAAATTTCTGGGGAAAAGAGGGAGACACGGCCGTTGCTCGACAACGCCGCCATACTCAACGCATACGTCGTGCCCGGCGCCAGGTCGGTAATCGCCACCTGCCCGGCATCCTCGGCGCGCACAAACCGGAACGGCGCATAATCTGTCGTCCCCACCGGCCGAAACGACAACACATAACCGACGGCCGTGCCGTCTACCGGCCAGGTCAGAATGACCGAACCGGCGGTCTCCATGGGTGAGACTGTCGGCGGCGCAGGCTGCGGCGGCGCGCCAATCATATTGGCGATCGCCGCCAGATTGAGCTGGGTAATCTGGCGCAAATAAGTGTAATCCAGCGCGTCGGAAGTATCCAGCGCATTGTGATTACGATTGGGGTCTTCAACCGATTCTGTCAGGCGCAGCGCCGGAATGCCCACATCCAAGAAGGTCATGTGGTCACTGTATCGCCCCTCCCGATCCACCGCATCCACCATAATCACGTCAAACGCAGGCAAATACAGGCCGCCCACAAAATCCAGGTAGCGCGCCAATTGTCGCGGCAGCGAGGTATCCGGCCCAGGTGAAAACACGCGCACCGACTGCGGAATGCCCGGCCGGCCGCCAACGATGTCCATATCCAACACCGCATCAATCCCGGCGCTGTCGGGCAGCCGGTTGGTGATGTAGTGCCGGCTGCCATGCCGCCCCTGCTCTTCGGCGGCAAACGCAATAAATACCACGTCCTGGTTCCAGGTTTGGGAACTTAATACGCGCGCCGCTTCCAACATAGCAGCCACGCCGGAGGCGTTGTCATTGGCTCCTGGGGCGCGGCTGACGCCATCGTTGGGGTTGAGCGTGCGAGAATCGTAATGGGCAACCAGCAGCACAGCCCCCGGCGCAGAGCCGTCGCCACGCAGGGTGGCCACCACATTTTGTTGATCGGTAGTGAGGCCGTCCAGGGTGAGGGGGAAAGTGTCGAATTCCACTTGGAGACGGCCGTTGCCCACCCGCAAAAACTCATTATAAATCCACAACCGCGCCGCCCCCAGGCCAAAATCAGTCCGATCAACCACGCTAAACGTACTGCGCGTACCAAACGACTCCAGCATCTGCACATACCCCACCAACTGCTGCTGCGACACCGAATTGAGCAGCGCCTCCAGCTCCGGGTCTCTGGCCGGAACGACATTGCTTACGGGGTTAAACACCACATCTTCCGGCAGCACACCGACGGGCAAAACACTCTGAGCAATTGGGGAAGCCAGGAGAGGCGGGGTGGGAATAACCGGCTGCGGCGGCCCCTGCATTAGCGAACAGGCCACACTGGTCAGCACCAACAAACCGATAAACAAGAAAATTGAACGAGGCAATTGAGATTTATTAATACGAGGGATGAGATTGGAATCTGGGCTGTAACCAGACGCCAATCTCATCAAAAAGAAACGAATAATAGAAATTACTTACTCTTTACCGTATCTTTGCCCATAAATAAAGAAAACATTTCCACCGGAACCGGGAAAATCGTGGTGGTGTTTTGTTCCACGCCGATCTCAAGCAGCGTCTGCAAATAACGCAGCGTCATGGCCCCCGGCTCCTGACCCATCACCCGCGCGGCTTCGGCCAACTGCTGGGAAGCCTGCAATTCACCTTCCGCGTGGATCACTTTCGCGCGCCGTTCGCGTTCGGCTTCCGCCTGCCGCGCCATCGCCCGCACCATTTGCGAGTTCAACTCCACGTCTTTGATCTCGACGATGCTAACTTTAACGCCCCAAGGCTCGGTCGCTTCGTCAATGATGTGCTGTAACTGCTCGTTGATGGATTCACGATCTTGCAGCAGTTGGTCCATCATCGATTGGCCAATGACGTTGCGCAGGCTGGTTTGGGCAATCAACCAGGTAGCCCGGCGGTAATCTTCAATTTGCACCACGGCGGCCGTGGGGTCGACGACGCGGAAATAGACCACGGCGTTCACTTTTACGGTGACGTTGTCGGTGGTGATGGCCTCCTGGGAAGGCACGTCCAGGGTGATGGTTCGTAAATCGACCTTCACCATGCGTTCGATGAAGGGGATGAGCAAGAACAGGCCCGGGCCACGCGCACCCATCACGCGGCCTAAGCGGAAGATCACGCCGCGTTCATATTCCTGCACCACGCGAATAGAGGCGGCGAACAAAACGATCAGCCCCACAATCAGGATGCATAAAATGGGGAGAAACCCTGTCAGCAAATCCATCGTAGTCAATCTCCTTTTAGGCAGCCGTCTGGTTGTTCCACATGGAGCAGTTTTCCAACGGCTGCTTATAGCGTCTAATTACCGGCCGCTCCACCCACAAATTAGTTTACGATTGGAGGCTGATCGGTAGTTGACTATCTCATTATATCTTTAAATTTTACGTCTGGGCAGTAAAAAAGTAGCAGGTAAACGGCCGTTATCCCCCACTCGCAAAAATAAGCGCTACTCCCACAAAGGCCACCACGGTTCCCACAATGCCACGCGGGCTGATGGGGCGGTGGTAAACAAAGTATTCGACAGGAATGAGCAGCACCGGCGGCAAGGCCATCAACGTGGAGGCAATGCCCAGGCGGGTAAGCTGCACGGCCGTTAACGACAGCCATATCCCTAAAAACGGTCCAAAAAACGAGCCGCCGACCATTGTGGGGAACGCGCGCACATTGCGCCATTGGCGAAATGTATACTGCAACTGCCCCCGGAAAGCGGCCAATCCCCACAAAATGATGGCTGCTACCAGAATACGAATGATCGTCGCCGAAATGGTGGGAAAACCGCCCACCAGACCATATTTAGCCGTCACCAGATTGGCAACCTGCCCCAACGCTCCGGCCAGAGCGAAAAACAAGCCGCGCCAATACTGCTTGTTTTCGATTACCGTCAGTCCGGCGCGCTTTTCCGTGACCACCCAACCCATGCCGCCAACGGCCAGCAAAATGCCGGCCAACTCCAATCTGCCAACCACTTCGCCAAACAGCACCCAGCCAAACAGAAGGCTAAAAATAGGCACGCTGGACATCATCAACATAGACAGACGCGGGCCGATGAGTACGTAAGCCTGAAATAAAAACGTATCCCCTAACACCAGACCCAAAATGCCGCTGATCGCCAACCACTGCCAGCGAAACAATTCGACGTGCTGCGGGAAGAGCGTGCCTTCCAACAAAAAATGCATGGTGGCCAGAAAAAACAGCGCGAATAGCAGGCGGCTGCGATTGACCACGCCGGACCCGATGAGCCGTCCGCTGTAGCTGAAGAAAACGGCCGTTAATGACCAACAAACGGCCGTGCCAAACGCCGCCAGTTCACCCCACATACATCACTTCCGACCTGCTGCACCTACTGTTCATGTTGTCTTCCATGGAACCGATCCCGAATTTGCTGAATGTGCGCCGGACGCGTGCGGCAGCAGCCGCCCAACCCGGACGCGCCCAATTTGCGCCATTCACGGCTAAACGTGCCGAACTCTGCCGGTACAGACTCGCCAAACCAATGTTTACGTTCCCCGTCATACGTCTCGCCGGAATTGGGATAGACAATAATCGGTTTTTGGGTCACCTGAAAAATCTCGCGGATGAGGTCGGGGATAAAGCGCGGCGCGGTGCAGTTAACGCCAATGGCTGCCACCTGCGGAAACTGGTCCAGATAGGCCGCGCACTCGGCAATCGGCGTGCCGTCGCTGATGTGCTGCCCATCGCGGCAGCTAAAACTGAACCAGGCCATGCGGTCGGGCAATTGGGTCAGCAGGGCGGCCAAGGCTTGGGCTTCGGCCAGCGATGGCAGGGTCTCGCAAGCCAGCAAATCGGCGCCGGTAGCGGCCAATAACTGCCAGCGCGACGCGTGCCAGGCGCGTAAGCCGGCCTCGTCCAGGTCGTAATCGCCGCGATATTCGGAGCCATCGGCCAGATACGCCCCATAAGGCCCTACGCTGGCGGCGACTAACGGCCGTATCCGCCCTACCCGATTTGCCGCCTCAGCCCAAAATTCATCCCGCGCTTGCACAGCCAGTTCCACGGAAAGGTTGAGGAGGCGCACTGCTTCAGCCTCGGTCATGCCCTGGGCCATGAAGCCGGGGATTGTCGCCTGGTAGCTGGCGGTGATGGCGCAGTCGGCCCCGGCGTGATAGTAAGCCAGATGCACGCGCCGGATGATGTGGGGATCATCGCGCAGCAGCCGCGCCGACCAGAGCGCATCGCCCAAATTGCAGCCCCATGCTTCTAGCTCGGTGGCCAGACCGCCATCGAGGATGAACGCGCCGTTTTGTTGGATGAACGGGAGCAGTGGATTTTGCACTGGCTACCCTAACTCGATGAGGCGAGACGGCCGTTTGGGGAACAAAATCGGCAGGAGTACGGCCGTTTCATTATTTACATAACAATCAGCGAAGGCCGCATCCAACTCGCCCAGGCTGCGATGGCCAAACACCAGCTTCAAAAAGGTCAGTTCGGGGAAAAGAGCATCGCCGCTTTCCAGCCGCTCCGGCTCGTAAGTGCCCAAATCAACCAGTTTGCCCTTTTCAAAGACCATCGTGAGCTGCGAGCGGTAAAAATTGAGTTTGACGGCGCCGCTGTGGCCGGCCATCACGCTGTTTTGCAGGCGTGTTTCCAGCACCGGGGCGATGTGACGCAAAAATCCGGGCAGATCGGCTACGCGAATATACCAGGCGTAGGGCGGCCGTCCGGTTGGCAGCTCACGCGCCAAAGCCTCATATACCGGATGAGACTCGCCAAAATGGAAGTGAATGTTTTGGTAGGGCTTTTTGCGCTCCGGGTTGAGGAGTACGGCCTCTTGTTCCAGGCTGCGGATAAGAAACAAGGCAACGGCGCGCAAAGAGTGGCCTGGCCGGACGCTCATTTCGCGGAGGCCAAAAGATTGGCCCCAGTCGCGGTATTCGACATAGGCAACGGGTTGGGAAACGGCCGTTTCCTCCACCACATAAAAATGCCGCGAATACTCCGATGTCCGCTGCGCCTCCGCCATTTCATAACGCCAGAGCGCCTCATCACGCAGTCGAGTCAAGAGGCCATCGGCACAGGCGCACGCATACAGCTCGTGCAAAAAGGGAATATCTTCCACGGTGGCCGGGCGCAGTTTATAAGGTTCATCGGCGGAAGTCTGGGTCTCTTTGTGCAGCCCCAGGTGGTAATTCCGCCCACCACCCAAATTCACCGTCATCTCATAGCCAAACTGGCGGTAATACCAGGGCACGCCGGTAATAGCCTGCACCATGTGCCCGCGTGAGGCGCTCAGCGCATGGACAGCTTCAAACTGCGCCCGCACCAGTCCCCGCCGCCGGTAGGCCGCATCAGTGCCTACCAATTCTGGCCGCCCCACGCCAAATGGAATGCCTTCATAGGTCCAGGTCTGGCCGATGAGGCACAGGGTGGACACAATTTTGCCGCCGTCATGGTCATCGGTAACCACGGTAAAATCGCTGGCCTGCGTGGTTGGATGACTGCCGCTCATAAGGTCGCGGGTCCAATCGACGAGAAAATGTTCCGGGTCTTCTGGATCATCGCTGTGAATACGCAGGTTAAAGGCGGCAATTTCCTCGGTATCGGCTGGTGTAGCCCACCGCAGCGTCAGCCCATTTCCCAGATCACGGGGTAGTCCAAATTGGTCATTCATGTATGCAATCCTCCATAAAACAAATGAGTAAGGGTTGGCAGCGAATATAAGATATTGATTGGAAAGACGGCCGTTCTATTGACGACCCACCTGCAAATATGCAAAAATCTAGCGCAGATTTGAATTTTCACACCAAGGAGAAAATCATGGTACTGTCTGATCTCACTTTCTGGTTAATCTTACTACCAACCGGCGTCACCGGCATCTTCTTGCTGCGCCAGGCCAAACGCCTTGCCGAAGAAAAAGCCAGAAAAGCGCCAGTGCCAATCCGCATTCAGCGGCAACGGAGACAAGAAAGATAAATGTTCATTTTTTACAGCCCACTATTCTGGATTCTGGCTCTCCCAGGTCTGGTCTTAGGGTTATTCGCTCAATCCAGAGTCAAGGGAGCCTTCAACAAATATTCAAAGGTAGGCACACACCGCAACGTCACCGGCGCGGAAGTGGCCCGTACACTGCTCGATGCCCAGGGTTTATACGATGTCAGCATCGAACGCACCCAGGGCAACTTGAGCGATCATTACGATCCGCGTAGCAAAGTACTGCGCCTCAGCCCGGCCGTTCACGACCAACCCAGCGTCGCCGCAGCCGGCGTAGCTGCCCATGAAATGGGCCATGCCCTACAAGACGCCGGCGGTTACGCTGCTCTTAACTTACGCAGCGCCCTGGTTCCGGCGGCTAACCTGGGCAGCAGCCTGGCTCCCATGATTTTCATGGTCGGCTTATTCATGGACGTCCTGATCAAAGGCACGGGTCTGGGGTATTACATATCGTTGTTGGGCGTAGGATTGTTTGGTTTGGCTGTCTTATTCACCCTCATTACCTTGCCAGTAGAATACGACGCCAGCAAGCGCGCCAAGAAATTGCTCGTAAGCAATGGCATTTTATTTGAAGATGAAATGCAAGGCGTTAACAAGGTTTTAGATGCTGCCGCGCTCACATATGTGGCTGCGGCCGTAGCGGCCATTGGCCAATTGTTGTACTACGTCGCCATTCTTGGCGGCCGCCGCGATTAACCCTCCAGACTACATTAAATTCTTCACTCAAACCCCGTTGATTTCCCGGTCAACGGGGTTTTTTTGTCTCCCCCACCTCTGCGCCTGATCTCGCATCAACCCACAAAGATTTACTACAGTTGCACCGCACGACACCAATTGGCCATTTCCAAAATCACCTCTGCTATAACCTTGACAGCAGCGAACGAGTCATGTATAGTATGACCAATTGGAACCGGTTCCATCTTAGCTAATAGTGACGGCATCACACAATTTTTGTCCAATGCCGTATGGAAAAGGAGAAGGAAGATGGCAACCGCAACTATCAGAGATGTTGCTCAAAAAGCGGGTGTTGGCGTAGGAACTGTGTCTCGGGTTCTTAATGACAACGTGTCCGTCAGCCAGGAAACCCGCCGTAAAGTTTTAGCAGCCATTTCCGAACTCGATTTTTCCCCCAACCTGGCTGCCCGCCGTCTATCCAGTGGTAAAACAATGGTTATTGGTGCCCTGGTTCCTTATTTCACCAATCCATCTGTTGTGCGTCGGCTGCAAGGTGTTGTCTCGGTAGTGACCAACAGTGTGTATGATCTTATTTTGTTTGACGTGGAACTGGTGGAAAGGCGAGACGAATATTTACTGAATGTCTTACGTCGGCAGATGGTGGATGGATTGTTAATTATTTCGCTTACTCCTACGGATACAGATGTTCAGCACATCCAACAATCAGAACTTCCGACTGTTCTGGTAGATGCAAACCATCCGGCGCTAAGCCGGGTTGTGGTAGACAATGTGTTTGGCGGGTATCAGGCGACGAAACATTTGTTGGATTTAGGTCATCGTCGTATCGCATACATTAGCGATTATCTAGATGATCCATTTAACTCACCAGTACGCGATCGTTTTAAGGGTTATCGACAGGCTTTAGCCGAGACAGGTTTAGATTTTCAGCCGGATTATCATCAACAAGGGCCACACGGCCGTTATGAAGCCCGCGCCATGACCACCAACTTACTCAACCTGTCCACTCCCCCCACCGCCATCTTCGCCTACAGCGACACCCAGGCCATCGGTGTCATCGAAGCCGCCCTCGACCTGGGCATAAAAATTCCCGAAGACCTATCTGTTATTGGCTTCGACAACATCGAAGCCGCTGAATATCTGCACATCACCACAATTCGTCAGGCTCTTTACGAATCCGGCGTCAGTGGTTGTGAATTACTGTTGCAAGTGATGGCAAATCCAATGCCGGAACCACAGGAAATATTGCTACCCATCGAATTGGTCCAGCGCAATACGACTGCGCCGCCAAAACAATAATGCATGCGGTTGTTGTGAAACGGCCGTAACCCATTGTCGTCCGCCATAGGAGGTGATTCTAGCGTTAAACACAACTGATTTGTTCTTAGAAATTACCAAAAAAATCTAGTTATTTATAACTGGGAGGAAAAGAAAAACAAATGTCAAACAAAAAATTATGGATGGTATTAGGTCTGGTATTGCTCCTTGCCCTGGCTCTCGCAGCCTGCGGCGGCACCGCCACACCCACAGAAACAGCTCAAGAAACAGCGCCAACAGAAGCCGCTGCCCCGGCCGAAGAAGCCGCAGCGCCCACCGAGGCCGCTGCCCCGGCCGAAGACATGCCCATGGCCGCTTTCCCCTACCCGGCCGGCAGTTTCCTGGAACGCGCCATTGCCGGCGAATTCTCCGGCACCGTTGTCACAGTTGATGGCCCCTTCGCCGACGCCGACGTCATTCGCTTCGACAAATCCATGGTTCCCTTCGAAGAAGCCACCGGCATCGATGTCCAATACATCGGCGGCAAAGAATTCGA
>JAGOMA010000057.1 GCA_017993775.1 Chloroflexota bacterium
GTTAGGCAAGCTATATAGGATTTTAGTCCAGAAAACGGCCGTGCACTCCCGTCCCTTCAGCAATTGTCTCGGCTCGATTGGGTGGTTTTCCTGGTTGGTTGGGGCGTTACTGTGCGTGCTTGGCGATGGCCTCCACCACTTCCGGCCACGTCGCCTCCGGTAGGGCATGGCCCAACCCCTCAATCAACAACAATTTGGCATTTGGAATGGCTTCGGCCGTGTCGATGCCGCCTTCCACCGGAATCAGCGGGTCGGCCTGGCCGTGGATGACCAGCGTGGGCACAGCCAGCGACCGCAGCGCTTCCCGGCGGCTGCCGGAAGCAAAAATGGCCGCCAACTGCCGGCCGGTTCCCGGTGGGTAATAGCTGCGTTCGTAGTTGGCGATGGCCTGTTCGCGGGCGCGCGGTTCATCCACCGGGAAAGTGGGACCATTGAGCACATGTGCCCAGGCCAGCGAGTTTTCGACGTGTTCCGCCAGCGTTTTTGCGGCCGGAGCCAGCAGCATCATGGCCACTTCCGGCTTAGGCTGCGGCAGGTCGGCGGCGCCGGTGGTGGACATGATGGAGATGAGCGTGCGCACGCGCTCCGGGTAGTGGATGGCGACGCTCTGGGCGATCATGCCGCCCATCGAAGCGCCCAGCACGTGAGCCGAATCAACGTCCAGGGCGTCCAGCAGTCCCTCGGCGTCGGCGGCCATGTCTTGCAAGAGGTAAGGGGCGTTGACGTCGCCGCCCTGGAGTGCTGCCAGCATGTTGGGCATCCCGGCGTTCTCGAATTTGGTCGAGAGACCGACGTCGCGGTTGTCGTAGCGGATGACCCAGTAGCCGCGTTCGGCCAGCATCGTGCATACTTCTTCGTCCCAGCCGGTGAGCTGCATGCCCAGCCCGGAGATCATCAGCAGCGGCGGGTTGGCGGGGTCGCCAAAAGCATCGTAGCAAAGCTGAATGCCGTTGGCGGTAACAAAATGTGGGCCTTGATAGGGAGTGGGTTCGTACATGGGTTTTCCTTGTCTCTAAATGGTTGGTCCGCTTGTTTGCATCTACCGAGTCAACAAGCAATAAGGGATAGATCTCGATAAATTGGTTACGGCCGTTCCCGTCCCTTCCACCGATTGACCAGCATTGAAACCAGGGCAATGCTTACCCAAATCATATTCACGGCCACGGAAGGTATCGCCCCATAATAAGCGGAATTGATGATAAGCAGTATCGCTCCCAAAACGTTCAGGGATTGATAGCGCAGTGAATCGCCCGGCCATTTTTTCATGGAAACCAGGCCATAGGCTCCCAGCAATGCGACCGCGCCGATCCAACCTAAAATGTCAATCAGTAATTTTTCAGACAATCGCGGTTACCTATCCTGGACGAATTTGCGCTTCCATTCGTAGAGTTTGTTGATGGCTTCCAGCGGCGTCAGCGTGTTCACGTCCAGTTTTGCCAATTCTTCCAGAATGGGGCTGGTTTCGGGGAAGAGGGCCATTTGTTGGGAGGAGGTGAAGCGGCTGGGGGTTACGGCCGTTGTCGGCGCATGGGCCTCTAGCTCTTTCAAAATCTCGTTGGCCCGGTTCACCACGTCGCGGGGCAGGCCGGCCAGTTGGGCCACATGAATGCCGTAGCTCTGGTCCGCGCCGCCCGGCACAATCTGGTGCAAAAAGATTACGCTGTCCCCTTCTTCGGCCACGGCCACGTTGTAATTGGCCACCAGCGGCAGCAAATCGGCCAGGCCTACCAGTTCGTGGTAGTGGGTGGCGAAGAGGGTGCGCGGTTTCAGGCGCGGGTGGTTGTGCAGATACTCAATCATCGCCCAGGCGATGGCCAGCCCGTCGTAGGTGCTGGTGCCCCGGCCGATTTCGTCCAAAATGAGCAGCGAGCGACCGGTGGCGTGATGCAAAATTTCGGCGGCTTCTACCATTTCTACCATGAAGGTGCTGCGCCCGGCGTGCAGTTCGTCGTGGGCGCCGATGCGCGTGAAGATGCGGTCCACCAGCCCGATGTGGGCGCTGTCGGCGGGCACGAAGCTGCCGATTTGGGCCATGAGGGTGATGAGCGCCGTCTGGCGTAAATACGTGCTTTTGCCGCTCATGTTGGGACCGGTGATGATCTGGATGCGGTCGGCGGCGTGAAAGTGGGTGTTGTTGGGCACAAAGCGTTCGCCGATTTCGCCGCTGGTGGAGTGCTCGACGACGGGGTGACGGCCGTTCACAATCTCCAGTTCGTGGCCGTCATTCAGCGCCGGGCGCACATAATTGTTCTTGGCGGCCACTTCCGCCAGGGCGGCGGCCACGTCAATCTGCGCCAGAACCTGGGCCGTGGCCAGCAGGCGCTGCGCCTGCCGGGCGACCTGCCCGCACACCTCGGTAAAGACGCGCCGCTCGATTTCCAAAATGCGCTCCTCGGCGTTGAGGATGAGCGTCTCGTACTCTTTCAGGTCGGGGGTGATGTAGCGCTCGGCGCTGGTGAGGGTTTGTTTGCGGATGTAGTCGTCGGGGACCAGGTGGCTGTTGGCGCGGGTGACTTCGATGTAGTAGCCAAAAACTTTGTTGAAGCCCACCTTCAGCGAGGCGATGCCCGTGCGCTCGCGCTCGCGCGGTTCCAGATTGGCCACCCACTCCCGCGCATTGGCCGAGGAGTTCATCACCCCATCCAACTCGGCCGAAAAGCCCTTTTTGATGACGCCCATCTTGTTGAAATTGGTCGGCGCGTCGTCGGCCACGGCGCGGGCGATGAGGTCGGTTGTATCCGGGCACGGATCGAGAGTGGCGACTAGAGATTGGAGACTATTGCCTGTTGCCTGTTCATTGTTATCTGTTAATTGTTTCTTCAGTTCCGGCACGGTTTCTAACGCCAGCCGGATGTGCTCCAAATCGCGGGGCACGGCTTTGCCGCTGAGCACGCGGTTGGTCAGGCGTTCCAGGTCGGGCAGCCCTTTCAGCGTGGCGCGGATTTCGGCGCGCAGCAGGGTGTCGGCGTGGAAGGTTTCTACCTGGTCCAGGCGCTGGTTGAGGGCGGCGAGGGTGAGCAACGGCCGTGTCATCCTTTCCCGCATCAATCTGGCCCCCATCGGCGTGACGCTCTTGTTCAGAATGCCCAGCAGCGAATTTTGCCGTGCGCCGCCCAGCGATTCGGTCAGTTCCAGGTTGCGCCGCGTATTGCTGTCCAGCGGCATGAAGCCTTCCAGGCTGTAAAAGGCCAGCCGTTGAATCTGGCCGATGGCTCCGCGCTGGGTTTCTTGCAGGTAGTAGAGAATGACCCCGGCGGCGCGTACGGCCAGCGATTTGCCCTCGATGCCAAATCCGGCCAGCGTAGACACGCCGAAATGGCGCAGCAGATTTTGCCGCGCCGCGCCTTCTTCAAAACGCCAGCCCGGCAGGTGGCTGACGTTGCGCCCGGCGTCGTAGAGGCTGACGTCGTTTTCGGGTACGAGCAGTTCGGCGGGGTGCAGGCGGGCGATTTCTTCGCTGAGGGCGCGACGGCCGTTTAGCACCGTCACCGCAAATTCACCCGTGGTAATATCGGCATAAGCCAGGCCGTAGTGGTCGTCGTCGCGGATAACGGCCGTCAGGTAATTGTTCCGTCCCGCCTCCAACATGCCCGGCTCGATGACCGTGCCCGCTGTAAAGACGCGCACCACTTCGCGGGGCATCAGGCCGTTGACCGTGTCGCTGCCGATTTGCTCCGCCAGGGCCACTTTGTAGCCCTTGGCAATCAGGCGGCCAATGTAGCCCTCGGCGGCGTGATGGGGCACGCCGGCCATCGGCGTGCGCACGCCTTTGCCCTGCGGCCGGCTGGTCAGCACCAGGTCTAGTTCGCGCGCGGCCACTTCGGCGTCGTCGTCGAAGGTTTCGTAGAAGTCGCCCAGGCGAAAAAAGACGATGGCGTCGGGGTGCTGCGCTTTGATGTCCAAATACTGCTGGCGGCTGGGGGTGATGCTGCTGGATTTCGTGGCTGAGGGCATAGGACTCCAAATAATAGTTAATGTTCAATTGCCAATGGTCAATTAATTTTAGAGGGGTTAATCGTGGTTCGCAATGTGGGCGCGGTCTTCGATTTCCCAGGCGTGGTCGAGGACGTGCCAGGCGGCGCGGCGCACGTAGTAGCGGGCGGGCCAGATTTTGCCGCCGCGCGGTCCTTGCTGCGGCAGTTCGCCGCGAGCGGCGGCGGCGAGGGCTTCCAGAATGGCTTGCCGCTGCTGCGCCAGCCGTTCGGTCAGGCTGAGGTCGGCGTCTGGGGATGGCTTCCGGCCCAGGCGGCGCAGGTAGGCGTTTTCGGCTTCGTAGACGTGGGTGAGGATAGCGTCCAGGTCGCGGCCGCCGCCGCGCGGGCCTTTGGTGAGGGGGGTATTGGCGGCGGATTGCACGGCCGTATCCAGGGCCAGCCAGCAAGCCCTCAGCAGTTCAGCAGCATATTCGTAATCGGCGGGGGTGAACGGCCGTTTATCATGTTCCGGCATCGCGTCTGGCGCGCCAAAGTCGGTGGTGCTCGTGCCTGCCAACCGCTCCACCACGTTCAAGTCCGCCAGCCCAACGGGTAGGAGGAAAGCGACGCCTGCCGCGTCCAACGCCGCTGCATAACGCGGGGCATAATCCAGCAGGGCTTGCAGCGCCTCGGCCTCGCTGCGGGCGATGCGGCACCAGCCCGGCCATTCCACCGCCCCGGCAATCACCTTCTTTTGTCCAATTTCCAGGTAAACATCTATTTCAGGGTTGGGTCGTGTCATCATTGGTTTTCCGCTGGCTGAAATTGGAGATTGGAGATTCATTCAGCCACCAATCTCTTGTCTCCAGTTTCCACTCTTAATCGTTCTGAAAGGTTCCGTAGGGCGCATGATAACATGGGAGGGGGGTCGGGGCAATCTGGCGGGAAGAGGGACTTTTTTGTCCGGCGGGGAACTTATAATTACACGGCAGGAAAACTTTTTTGTACGGAGAGGAAAACTTTTTTACACGGGGAGGAAAACTTTTTCACACGGGGAGGAAAACTTTTTTACACGGAGAGGAAAACTTTTTTACACGGGGAGGAAAACTTTCTCACACGGAGAGGAAAACTTTCTCACACGGGAAGGAAAACTTTTTCTGTGCCGGGGTGGGTTGCACGTCTTGTTTATTCCGGCGTATGCTTGGTGTCCGTCTAATCATGGCGCGGCGCAGATTGGACCAATTCTCAAAATTGGTCCAATCTAAAAAATGCAGGAGCGCAATTTTGTGGGAGACCACATGAGCGCAGGCTCAACACCATCAATGAAAATCCGCAGATTTCGCCGATTACACAGATTTTTCTCTGCGCCTCTGCATCTCTGCGTTAAATTGTTTTCAAGGGAGAAAGAAGATGACAGACAGTGAGCAAAAAATAGAAACGGCCGTAATCCGCACCCAAACCGCCGCCTCCCCGCACCGCGAACACAGCAGCGCCATTTACATGACATCCAGCTTCACCTTTGAGGATGCGGAGCACGCCCGCGCGCTCTTCGCCCGCGAGGCGGAAGGGCAGATTTATACCCGCTACGGCAATCCCAACGTGGATGAATTTATCGCCAAGATGTGCCAGTTGGAGGGCGCGCCGGCGGGCATCGCCCTGGCTTCCGGTATGTCGGCGGTGTTTACGGCGCTGGCCGGGCTGCTGAACAGCGGCGACCACGTCCTGGCGTCGCGCTCTGTTTTTGGCTCTACGCACCAGATTCTAACGCGCATTTTGCCGCGTTGGGGCATCGCTCACACGTATGTTGACGCCGCCAGACCGGACATGTGGGCGACGGCCGTGCGCCCCACCACCCGCCTGTGCATCGTCGAAACGCCGTCCAACCCGGCGCTGGACCTCATCGACCTGGCCTGGTTGGGTGAATTTTGCCGCGCGCGGGACATTGTTTTGGTGGTGGATAATGTGTTTGCCACGCCGGTGCTGCAACGGCCGTTTGCTCTGGGCGCGCACCTGGTGATGCACTCGGCTACCAAGTATATCGACGGGCAGGGGCGGGCCATTGGCGGCGTGCTGGTGGGCGACCGCTTGCTCATCGACGAGCTGGCCGTGTTTATGCGTCACACCGGGCCGTCGCTCTCGCCGTTTAACGCCTGGCTCTTCAGCAAAAGCCTGGAGACTTTGCCCTTGCGCATGGAGCGGCACTGCGCCAACGCCCTCAAGCTGGCCGAGTTTTTAGAAAGCCAGCCACAGGTCGCCTGGGTGAAGTATCCGCATCTGCCCTCGCATCCGCAGGTTGAATTGGCAAAACGGCAGATGAGCCTGGGCGGGGGCATTGTCACCTTCGAGTTGGCCGGTGGGCTGGCGCAGGGGCGGCGCTTCCTGGACGCCTTGCAGCTTTGTTCGCTAACGGCCAATCTGGGCGACACGCGCACCATCGCCACCCATCCGGCTTCTACCACGCACAGCTCGCTGTCGGAAGAAGAGCGGTTGGCGGTAGGCATTACGCCCGGCCTGATTCGCATCTCGGTGGGGCTGGAGCATCCGGACGACGTGTTGGCGGATGTGGGGCAGGCGATTGGCGATTGACGATTGGCGATTGGCGATTTGCGATTGACGATTTGCGATTTGCCAGTCTCCAGTCTCCAATCCCTAATCCCTAACCCCTAACCCCTAATCCCCAACCCCTAACCCCTAACCCCCAATCCCTAATCCCTCGCCTCATGCGGCGGGGTGGTGCGCCGCATTTCAATCCATTGGTTCAGGCGGTCGCGGTGGCGGTCTTCTAATTTGGTGAGGGTGCGTTTGCTTTTGAGGAGGGCTTCGGCTTCCTCGAAGGTGAGGCCGTGTTCCAGCATGAGGTAGGCGGCGAGCAGGGTGGCGGAACGGCCGCGTCCTTTGGCGCAGTGGATAAGGACGGAACGGCCGTTATCTGTCTGTTCTTTCATCCAGGCCACGCCCTCATCCAAAATTTGTTCGGGCGGGATGGTGATGTCCAAAACGTGCAGCTGCACATGGTTGATATTGTTGGCCGCGTAATACATGGTGTCGTCTTCGCGTTCGGCGCGGATGTTGACGACCGCCCCGATGTTGTTTTCTTTGATGAACAGGTAGTCGCGTTCATACGTAGGCGCGCCGCCCAACCACAGTTCGTCCTGAATAGCGCCTTCAGGCGTGATCTGATCGAACCAGGCGTGCCCTTGCACGACTTCATAGGTAAAACGAATGGCGGGATATAGTTTGTCGAAAGCCCAGTGAAATGGATTCATATTCCGTAAGGATAACCAAGGGCGGCAAAATGGCAAATTTCAGGCTGCAGGGTTTAAGGGGGCGTAGATGACCAACGGCCGTTGCCTGGCATGATGCTGATGAGTTGTTGGCCGGGTTTGGGGGCGACGGCCGTTTTCGTCAGAATCACGCTCAATTTCTGCTCGTCGGCGATGAACAACGGGGTGGCGGTTTTGCCATAGCGGGCCTGAAAATCCTTGTAGGTAAACTCGTTGGAAAACGGCACCAACTGCACAGTCGCCCCGGTGTCGAACTGCTGCTCCAGGTAATCAAAGCCTTTGTCTACGTCGAACAGGCAGTGTTCGCGCAAAAGCTGGGCTTTCACCTCCGACAGGCCATCGGTGGCCGAAGCGAGGGCGAAGATGTGGTCGCGCCCCAGATATTCCTGGAAAAACAAACCGGCCAGGGCGTTGAGTTCGCTGTTGGAGGTTAGGGCCAGCAGGCGGCCAATGCGCGCCAGGGGCAGGCTGTCGAGAACATTGTCGGTGAGGATGTTGCCGTAGACGGCCGTTAATCCCTCCGATTCCGCAGCCCGAATGTTGGTCAGGTTGGTGTCTACCAACCACACCTCAAACCCGGCCGCTTTGATGACGCTGGCAATTTCCCGCGCCCAGCCATGCGCCCCGACGATGAGCGTGCCTTGTGGATTGGTTTGGACGACGCCCAGAGCGTGCGCCAGCGGCCCGGCCGTCAGGGCATACACAGCGACTGTTCCCACAACCACCAAAAAAGTGAGGGCGACCAATCGTTCTGTGCCTGGGTAGCCTAACTCTCTTAGTTCCAGGGCAAAAAAGGACGCGACCGACGCTGCTACAATCCCTCGTGGGGCCATCCAGGCCATGAACAGGCGTTCCTGCCAGGGCAGGCGGGCGCGAATGGTGGAGAAAAAGACGGCTAACGGCCGTATGACCAAAATCAACGCCGCCAAAAAAACAAACGCTTCCCAACCAATGCCCACAAAATCACTCAACTGCATCCGTGCCGACAAAATAATGAATAACACCGACAGCAATAAAACGCCCAATTCCTCCTTGAAAGAGACGATGTGTTGGATGTTCACCTGGCGCTGATTGGCAAACACGATGCCCATCACGGTCACGGCCATCAGCCCGGATTCGGCGCGTAAATTGTTGGATAGAAGGAACGCGCCGATCACCAGCATGAGCGTGAAAGCCGTCTGTAGATATTCTGGGACCCAATTGAGCCGAAACAAGAAAATGGTAAATCCGGCGATTAGCCCGCCGATCAGGCCGCCGACCAGCAGTGTGAGGCCGATGCCCAACAGCACGGCCGGAATTGTCAGGTGGTCCGGGTCGCCAGAGGCGATGACGCCCAAAATCAGCACCGCCAGCGTCGCCCCAACAGGATCCACAAGGATACCTTCCCATTTCAAGATGGAACGCACCCGGTTAACCGGGCGGATAGAGCGCAGCATGGGCAAAACCACTGTCGGCCCGGAAACAACCAGGATTGCGCCCAGCAGGGCGGCTAAACTTAAGCTTAGATCGAATACGGCGTAGGCCGCCAGGCCGGTCCCCAGCCAGGTGAGCAGCACGCCAATGGTGATCAGCCGGATGACAACTTTGCTGATGCCGGCCATCTCTTCGCGTTTCAGGCTCAGGCCACCCTCAAACAAGATCACGGCGACAGAAATGGACACCACCGGGAAAAGCAGATCGCCAATGAGTTCGTCGGGGTGCAGCAGGCCGGTGATTGGCCCGGCGATGAAGCCGATGATCAACAGGGGCAGGATGGCGGGCACTTTGAGCCGCCAGCCAATCCATTGGGCCATGATGCCGAGGATGAGAATGCTGCCGATGCCAACGATAATATTTTGGTGCATAGAAATTTCCTTTGTACCTATACAGGGTTCTCTGGCAAGACCCCAAGGGTTTTGTGCCCAAATAACCCAAATTTTCAAGAGCAAACCCTGGGGGTCGGTATGGCCTTGTAGCTGCGGTATCCTTCCTGCGTTCTGGGAAATACGCGAAGGATACCGCGGCTACAAAATTTATTTCGTGGGGGTGTTAGCTGCTTGTTGTGTGCCAAATAAACCCTCGGCATTTAGTAGGGCGTCCAGACTGTCGATGAGGGCGTCGGTGGCGCTGAGGAGGGCGGGGCCGGTGGCGGTGAGTACGGCCGTTACCTCTTCGTTCATGCGCAACGGCCGTATCCCACACAATTCCTCTGCTCTCGCCAGCAGCCGCTTCTCGCCGGGGTGCGGAACCCGGTTCAGCGCAAACAGCACGTCGAAATAACTGGCCAGCAGCGCGGCCACGCGGTGGTTGACGCTGACCATATCGCCCCGTTTGACCGCTTTTTCTAACTGATACCGGTAGGAAGGGATGATTTGGCGCAAAACGGAATGATTTTTGGCGATGACGTCCTGGCGCAGTGGTTCGGGGTAGGGTTGGTTGGCTTTGGTTTGCAGGTTAGCCAGCCAGCCGGTGGGGTCGTGTAACGGCCGTGCCTGGCGAATGGTGTGCCAAAAACAGGTGGAATACCCCACGCTGGCCTGATGCTCGACCAAAACCTGGTCTAGCTGCGCCGCAATCCAATCTTGCCACCAATAAATCACATCCACTTCGATGCCGGTGGCCGCGTCGAACCATTCATCGCCCAAATCCCAAAGCTGCAAATTAAGATCCGCGCGTGACGCGCCAAGCTCGGCAACAATGGCCTGCCGGTCGGCCAGGGGGATGAGGTCGCGGACGAAAACGTAGAGGTCAATGTCTGATCCGGCGTCGTGGTTGGGGCCGACCAACGACCCGCCGAGGGCGATAGCGGCCACCTGGGGGAAGGATTGGAAACGGCCGTTTAAGTTTTCCAGCAGCTGCCGGTATGGTTTGGGTGTCTGTTCCATCAGGGTTGGTCCTTGTGAGTTGTGGCGAGAGTATAGCGGAGAAACGGCCGTGGCGACAGCCAGAAAACGCAAAACGGGGCGTCTGAATGTTTTTCAGACGCCCCGTTGACTTTTTTTTAAGCAGTTTAGCCGCAGCCGCCGCTTGTCGGTCCGCGCTTCAACTCGAGCTTCACTTTGGGCGTGAATTCCAGCTCATACGCGTGCGGGTCTGGTTCAGACGCCGCATACCGGTCACCGATGGCTGAATCGAAGATGTAACACAATTCGTCGTTGCCAGCCCCGGCGTTAAAGCGTTTGGTCAGATTGTCATCGCCAAACGTGGCGATCCAGTTGTTGATGCCGCCTTCCAAAATATAGACATTGGGCACAGCCTCGGCAACCAACACTTTCCACGCTTCTGTCGCAGCGGCTTCGTCGTTGCTCATCAACACAAAGACCGCGTTTGCCGGTTCAAAGTGCAGGTCTTCTACTCTGGTGATGATTTCGTCCAGCGGAACGTGCTGCGCGTCCAGAATATGGAACACGTTGTAATCGACTTCGTCGCGCACGTCGAGCATGATCACTTTGATGCTGGTGTCTTCAATAATCGACAGCAGTTCGCCAGGATGGATTTGGACGGCCCGGTCGGCGAGCAGTTGCCCTTTTTCCGGCTCTAAGCGCGTCCAACGGTCTTCGACGGTGGGTTGTCCCAGGATGATGAGGACTACGCCGCCCAAGGCGACTGCGGCGGCCGCGAAATAACGCCATCTGGGAGCAGCTTTGGCATCGGCCCCGCCGAATTTTTGTTCCAGCTTTTCCGCGCCCCAAAACATGAACAAGGCCATCAGGACGACGCCCAGGACCACTACGCCGGTGGGCAGGCCAAACAGTTCGGGTAAGGTGAAGCGGCCCATATAGGACGAGTTCCAGAAAATGGCGAAGTTGTCGACTGTTTCACCAAACAGGAAGATGCCAAACAGGACGCCGAGGACAAAGAAAATGCCGTCTAGTTTGCCGGTGGCCATAGCGACCAGGGATGTGCCCGGGCAAAAGCCGCCGATGATAAACCCAAAGCCCATAATCAGGCCGCCGAGGATGCCGGGCCAGAGGTAAGTGGGGTTTACCCAGAGCAAGTTGTAATCGAGCAGGCCAACGGCCGTTGCCCCAAATATCAAAACCATGGCCACGATAATCGCGCCGAACATGACCTTTAGAACGGTGAGGTCTTTGAAATAAAACTGAGCGGCTAGTTTTTTAGAATTACCGAACCCAGAGATTTCCAGGACATAGCCGAAGGCGAAACCAATCACGCCATAGACGATTAGCGCGCCCCAGTGTCCGAAAATCGTTGGAAGTTGTACAGGAAATGGTGCCATTATGATCTCCTTCACACCTGAAAGACAAGTTTGCTAACCTGTCTCACGAATTAGTTAGTTCCAGAATTTGCGTAACGAGTAGGCCAGCAAATAAGCGCCGCCAAAGACGGCAAACATGAAGGCCCAACTGCCGACAGAGAGTACAGCGCCGCCAGACAGGGCTTGCCCGGAGGTGCAGCCACGCGCCATGCGCGCGCCATACCCCATCAGGCTGCCGCCGATGAAGGCCATGACCCACCGTACTTTTACAGGAACTTGTGGGCCGCGATTGGTTTCGACTTTGAAACGGCCGTTCAATACACCTGCCACAAAACCGCCAATAATCGTGCCGAAAGTCATGAACACCACCCAGTTGTCCAGGGCGTTTTTGCTGCCGCCGGCCATCGAAATCAAGTAAGGCACTTGATCCGTATGTCCCGGAGCGATCAAATCTTCAACGTACACCAAAATGCGGTTCAGCCCGCCAGATGCGCCCAGACCATTTCCCGTGAAGAAAAACGCTAAAAACAATACCAGTCCAAGCAAAATGCCGCCCAGATATGGGTTGATGTACGCCTTTTCCTTACGAGCCGTCAAAACGCGCTTGAGTGTTTGTCCAAAAGAAGATTTCGTTTCTGTTGGTGTCAAAGTTGTCATATTAACTCCCATCTTAATAACTATGACCTGTAAGCTGTTAGCCATTTCTGGCTAACAGCTTACAGACGTTAAATTAATCGGCTGACTGCGCCGTTGCAGAGCCGCTGCTGTGAACTTCTACTTCATCCCAGCCCATAATCATGGCTTTGATATTGGCGGTTGGCGTATGGCCGGTGGTTGTCAGATAAACATGGGCGACAATGAACGAAGCCAACAGCCAGGAAATCATGGTGTGGAAAGGCGCCAGGTAGGGCAGCCCGCCCACCATTGCGGCGATGTCGGGCCAGCGCTGCGCGCCCCACATCAAAATCCCGGTAATCACCTGCAATGGCAGAAGCACATTCAGCAATCCAAAATAGGTCGCTTGCTGCAATGGATTCATTTTCCGTTGGCGCGTTTTCTCGTAGGGGTGTTCTTCGCCGCGGAAGATGCCTTTCAGGTAATATTTTGCCTGGACAATCGCGTCGTTAAAGAAGCCGCGTGGCTGGGGCAGGAACTGGCGGATTTCGCCGCTGGCCAGGTGGTAAAAGGCTGCCAGGGCTGCGTTCACCACCAGAATGAAGGCCATTACATTGTGTACCAGCACCACATAACGGAAACTGAAGATACCAAACTGGCCTGGCCGGTGAATAATTAGCCCGGTGAAGAGCAGGATAAAGATAACCAGGGTTTGCAGCCAGTGCCACAACCGCTCATATACAGAGTACATGTACACGTCGCGCAGTTCCGGGTCGTGCTGTTGTGGTTGGCGGCGGGCGGCTAAGATGCGCATACCGCCGTGAGCCACCACGCCAACCATTGTGCCCAGGAAGATGAGCGCGCCCAACCAGTCGATCCAGTAGACAGAATCATGTCCGAGGATATAGAGGCTGGCGACTTTGTCGTCTTCGCTGTTGGTTTGTGGCTGGTAATAAAGCTGGCCTTCTTCATCGGTCGTGAGTTTGCCGGTGACGGCCGTGGTGTCGCTGTTGAAGAAGGTAGGCATGACGCCGCCGGGAATCTGGCTCGCCAGGAGCATGGGTTGGGTGATGCGCGAGTTGTCGTTGTGGCAGTCGGCGCATTCTTGGGTGGCCCAATCACCATGAGCGATGTTGTGGCTAATGTTGTAGGGTTGTACTTCCCCGGTGATGCGGGGGTTGTCTAAACCCTGGGCTTGCAGGCGGCCGGTAATCAGCGCTTCCTTGGCGTCTGTATCGATGATCAATTCGCTGTTATCCAGTGTGCCATCACCGTTGGCATCGAAGGCGCTGACGATTTCGGCCGGGTACTGGTTGTTTTCGTCGAGCCAGACGGCCTGTAGTTTGTTCAGCGGCACGGGGCGGGCCGGTTCACCGTAGACCCAATACCAGGAAGTGATGAGGTTATGGGGAGCCAGCGAGCTGGTGCCGTCGGCGTTGAGACGAGGCAGCAGCACGGGGTCGAAGCCGGTGATGAGGGCATTGCTGAAGGTTGCGCCGCTGCCTTCAACGCCGCGGCAAACGGTTTGCGGGCTGCTGTCTGTGCGGAGGACGGTCCAGTCGTTGGATTGACGGGCGGGGCCGTACATGTGGGGGGTGTGGCAGGTTTCGCAGCTGAGAACGGCCGTGTGCCGGTCTTTGTAAGGCAGCCAATCGTGAGTATTTTCGATGCTGTGGCACGATTCGCAGCGGCGCAGCGTGTTGTTGAATTCTGGGGCCAGCGTGCCCTGGGAGCTTTGCCCTTTGGCAAACTCGTGCAGCGGACGGTAAAGATATTCGCCCAGGTCAATACGGCGCGGGTCAAAAACCAGGTGATCCGGCTTCGATTCGGCGTCTTCCTGGTAATAGATGGGGTTGTTGAGCGAGTAGTGGCAATCGGTGCAGCCAACGACTCGTTCGGCGTGGATGTCCCAGGAACGGTTGAGGTCTTCTTTGTTTTGTAGATTGACGCCTGAGCTGGAAAGACGCTGCGGCGAGAAAATTTGACCCGTGGTGATGGTGCTCCACTGCGATGGCGAACAGTCGTTCAGGATGAGCGGCGTTTGCGCATCGACATGCACCAGCCCGTGACATTGGGCGCAGTTTTGGTCGGTCGGATCGTGAATGATGACGAAATCTTCGGTTAGCTCTCCATCCTCCCCAAAGGCGGTCTCATTCCATTGCCATGTCCCGTTTACCTGTTCAACGATTCCCGTCCCCAAGAGAGTGGCCGTATTCGCCCATTGAAAATCTCCGGCGCGCAAAGTAGCGATGCGCGCTTCGTTGTTGGGTGTGGGGGTATGGCATAAGAAGCAGTTCATTTCCACCACGCCGGATTCCGCCCAATCCCAGGGGGCCAGATTGCCGGTGGCGGGGTCGGTGGCCTGGGTGTCCATCAGGCCGGCGGTGGCGGGTAAATTGCTCAGCGGGTAGCCATCGCGGCTGGTGACGGCCGGACCGCCGCCGACGTGGCGCGCGCCAAAGAGGCTGATCCAGTCGGCAGTGGTTAGATCGGTGATGGCGTCGCCTTCAGGCGAGAGGTAACGATAGGTGAGTGGGTTCCATTTGCCGAATAACCCTGGGCTGGAGTCCCAGACACGGCCGTTAGCCGTTTCACCAGCGGTCGTAAATTCATTTAGCCCGACATCGGCATGGAAGCTGTGAGTGACGATAAAGTCGGCGTCGTGGCAGGAGCCGCAGGTTTGCATGGTGGAAACCGGGTTGCCGCTGTTCAGCACATTGGCGCCATCTTTGTCCAAGATAGGGAACGTGGGGTGCAGCGGCGAGCCGGTTGGCAGTTCGATGACGGCCGTATCGTCTGGTGGGGTGGGTGTGGCGTCCTGGGCAACGGCCGTCTGGAACCAGACAGCCAGCAGCGCCAGAAAGAGTGTGCCAGCAACCAGGGCTAATCGCAGCCGGTGTGTGTGTGCGTGGTGATAGATTCGTGTGTTCATGATATTAACCCTAGTTTTCACCAACGGTTTCCTGAGTGCGGCCACCCCAATTCATGGGGTCGCCGTAGTAACCCAGGGCTTCCCAGTCCATACGGCCGTTTTCACTGTGGCAATCGGTGCATTGCAGCGCTTCTTCCTTGGGCTGTACCAGATGCGAAAGCGTCCAGTACATTTTGGTCGGGGCGAACCCATACTGGCCGCTGTAGGGCAAACCGGCCGCTTCCGAGCCTAATTTGGCCGCCAAGTCCCAGTCGAACTCTGTCCAATACCCGCCTTCGCCAACAGTCTTTGGTTGCAGAAGAATATTGTTAACGGAATCATAAATTTGGTTGGCCGTGTGAATCTTAAACGGCCAGATTTTTGCCGTTGGGTCGTTGATGTCGCCAAGCGGCATGTTGATGGGCGTTACCTGGGTCGGATCCATCTGGTCGCCCAAGATATAGCGGTCGGCTTTGCCGTTAAACCAGAGGTAATCGGGCATGAAATTGCTCTCGTACACAAATCGCCCCTTGATCTTCAGGTATTCGTGCGGGTCTTCGGGTAAATCTTGCCCGGCCTGAGACCAGTCCCAATCCATTTTGGTGGCATCGCGGATGGCGCCTTCTGGTATGTGGCAGGTCTGGCAGGCAACAGTTTCTATATGCGCATTGATGCGATCGTCTTCATGGGGTGTGTTGTTGTGACAATCGGCGCACTCCAGGGCGTTTTGACCGTCGGAGGTCACCGAAATCATATTGCCTTTCACCTGATGGTCTTCTGTTTGATGGCAGTCTACGCATTGAAAATTGTAACGTCCCATGTGAACGTCTACGTCCTCGGTGGGATAAAACAGACTGCTGTCCAGGTCGCCATGTTTTACCGCGTTGCCGCCGCCACCGTTAAAATGGCAGCTGCCGCAGTTGTTGCGGGTGGGTGTGCCGACGCTCTGCGCCACAGACACCAAATCCACGCCATCGGCCGGCAGACCGGCGTTCGATTTGGTGTAACCACCCGATTGGTCGTGGCAAACCAGGCAGTCCACATTTTCTTCCTGGCTAAAATCGAAATCGGCGCTGTCCCAGCCATAACCGGCATGGCAGCGGGTGCAGCCTGTCCAGTTGCCCTGAATGCCAATGCAGAAGTTGTTGATCTGGTTCTTTTTGCCAATGGTGACAGGTTCGTCACGGCCGGGCAGCATCACCGGAGCGCTTTCCCATGTCCAATGGACAGTTTGAGCGACCTGGTGGGCGGCGTCTTCGTGACATTTCAGACAGGCTCGGGTCACATCGGAGCCTGTCTCAAAGGGACCTGTAATCAGGTCGGTGTGGTCCACATGCGGTGCGCGGACGGGAACGTTTACCCAGGGGTCATCGGAAGCTGCTGTGTCTTTGGTGATAAAAAGAACAGTGGGCAGGATAACGATTAGCAGGGTAACGGCCAATCCTATGATCCAGGTGTACTTAAAGTCTTTCATCTTCCCTCGATTCAATTAATTTGATGGCTGGTCAGGCCATCATGCTGGATTGTTTTGCCAGACTGTCCCGCAGGACACTGCGCATGGAATCCAAAATGTTGATCATGCGCTCGTCGGCTAAATAATAAACGACAGCGGCTCCGTCCCGGTGGGGGGTGACTAGCCCGCGCTGTCGGAGGATACGCAGGTGACGGGAAATGGTGGGTTGGGGTGTAGTGAGTGTGTCGGCCAGGGCCGTAACGTGCAGGGGGGATTCAAACAGGGCGTATAAAATTTGGATGCGTTTGGGATCGCCTAGTGCCTGGCAGATATTGGCATGTAGGAGGTTTAATTCATCAAGTGTTGGCATGGTCATGTGGTTGATTACCTAGTTATCCGTCCGGTTTATTCATGTATTCGCTTATCCGAATACATATCCAAAGTATAGGGGACGGCCGTTCTTCCGTGTTCAGATGAACGTCATATCTTTATTGTGACATTTGTCACTAACAGAGGATGGGGGGGGAAATCGGGCGAATTTCTGGAAAACAGAAGGGCGATTACAAAATTGTAATCGCCCTTCTAGGCACATATCATTGGCGGAAAGGATGGATTAGGCAGGCCAAAAAGTGGATTCACCTTTTAAGTAGGTATGAATGCTGTCGGCGGCGACGTGGGCGGAGGCAACGGCCGTGATCACCAGATCAGGTCCATGCACATTATCGCCGGCGGCAAAAACGCCCTTCATGCTGGTTGCGCCGACCTGTTCATCGGCGAAAATCAGGCCCCATTTGTGGGTTTTCAGGCTGGTGGTTTGTTTGCCCAATGATTCATCTGGCCAATACCCCACGGCCAGGACAACGGTATCCACTTCTTGCATGAATTCGGAGCCTTCGACGGCGACGGGGCGGCGGCGGCCCGACTTGTCTGGTTCGCCAAGTTTGAATTCGATGACCATCATTTCTTGCAGACGGCCGTTTTCATCGCCAAAATATTCGACCGGTGCCTGAAGATACTGGATTTGCACGCCTTCTTCCAGGGCAATGCCGCGTTCGGTTTTATTGCCCGGCATTTCCGCTTCCGTGCGGCGGTAGACAATGGTTACTTCTTCAGCGCCTAACCGGATGGCGCTGCGAGCGCAGTCAACGGCCGTATCCCCACCGCCAACCACCGCCACGCGCCGCCCAACCTGCGGCAGCTCGCGCTTTTCCGGCGGCAGCATGTCCTGGGGCACATTTGCCCGAACCAGGAAATCTGTAGAGGTATATACGCCTGGCAAATCTTCGCCGGGGATGCCCATGGTAGCTTCCACACCTGCGCCGGTCCCAAGAAAAACTGCGTCGTACCTCGTTTGCAGGTCGGCCAGGCTCATCGCGTCGCCGATACGCATATTGGTTTTGATGGTTACTCCCGCTTCTTGCAGATCGCGAATTTTGTGGGCCACGACTTGTTTGTCCAGCTTAAAACTGGGAATGCCATAAACCAATACCCCGCCGGCGACCGGCCACGCTTCGTAGATGGTGACATCGTGCCCGGCTTTCACCAGGTCTTCGGCAACGGTAATGCCGGCCGGGCCGGACCCAACGACGGCGACGCGTTTGCCAGTTTTTTCGGCGGGTACAGGGATTTTAAGCGCGCCGGCTTCGCGTGCTTTGTTGGAGACAAAGGCTTCCATTTTACCGATGGCTGCCGCGCCACAGGTGCGGCTTAGCACGCAGCCGGTCTGGCAAAGATTGGGGCAAACGCGCCCGCAAACTTCGGAAAGTGGGTTTGTGCGGGCAAAAACCTGGGCGGCTTCGACAAATTTCCCCTGGCTAATTAGCCAGACAGCTTCCGGGATGTCGTTGTTGGCCGGGCAATTTAGCACGCAGCACTGCGGTTCCGGGCATTGGACGCAGCGCGCCGCCTCTGCCATGACGGTTTCTTCGTCGTAACCCAGAATGACTTCACCAAAATCCTGGATACGTTCATCGACGTCTCGTTTGAAATAAGCGACCGGGATTGAATGGGCGCGCCCTCCGCGAGCGATATTGCGAAAATCTGTTTCGGAACTCATGCGAGTATATCCTCCGTGAATAGGTTGTTGAGGTAACGGGCTGCTGCCTGGGTAAGACCCACAGGTTGGCAATAGCCCATTTTGCAATGCCGCGGCAGGGAATCGTTGGCGGGCGGTCGTGGGTTTCGCGGAATTGCTTATCTCAAGGTGCTTTATTTAAAATGTAATTACAGGTCGGGTTTCTCTGTAAAGACCCCAAGGGTTTGCGTTCCAAAAGGTCTAACTTTTCAAGAGCATACCCTTGGGGTCTTTATGGGATTGTATGAAAATTCACAAGGAGGGTGCTGTTCCGAATAGCACGGATAGCGGGTGATCTTTGTCACTTTTTGGGGAAACAGGGCGTAACGAAGAGGGGGGAACGGCCGTCACCCTTCCCACCTCTCATTTTTACCCAATACTCGAACTGGAACGGTTAAGCTTGCTTCAGCTTCGCAACCAGATCGATGTAGGCCTGCATGGCGTTGGTCTGGCTGAGTCCTTTTAAGCTGGCCCAGGCATCGTATTTGGCCCGACCCACCGGATCGGTGAAGCCGGGACGTTTACCGGCAGCGTCCCCGGTCGTGGCCTGCTTGTAGTGGGCGTATAATTTTAAGAGATCGTCATTGCCTGGCCGTTTGGCCAGATTTTGGGCGTCGGCAGCGGCCGTTTTGAATTGTGTTTCTAAATCGGACATCGGTTCCTCATCTATCCTGGCTGGTTGACCACTCATCACATCAACCAAGCTACAGTTTCTCTTCTTCTACATCAATGAGCGCATCGGTAAGACCTTCTTTTTGGCTGACGAAGTGCAAAGCCATCTCAAAGGCAGCCTGGGTAAATTTGAGTACCTCGGCGTACCCTTCGTCGGAGAGTTTGCGGGCGGCGTCGTGGCGGCGGTAAATGTTGATAAATTGGCGTTCGCGTTCGTATTGCAGGGGGATGCGGCCAACGCCCCAATCGTTCAGGAGCCGCCAGACGGTGGGGTTGTAGGTGCGTGTCATGCGCATGACGAAGGGGATGGGATCGTGGCGGGCGAGCAGCGAAGCCAGACGCAAAACCAGCTCAAAGGACAGGGTGGCGGTGCCGTTTTCGACCGCTTCGAGCAGCGTTTTGTCTTCTAAATCCAACGCCTGGTTGAGATCGGTGATGGTGAGGCCGGCTACCTGGCGTACATCTTGCAGGTAACGCCCGGTTTCCACCATCATTTTAAGCTTGTCGCCATCGGTGATAATTGATTTGCCGATGCGCACGGGGACGCTGCCAGCTTTAACGGCGAGTTTGAGCGCGCCGACGGTCACGTCGCTGGTGAGCGTCGTGAGGCGTTTAACCAGCGAGGGGTCTATTTCTTCGGCGGGGGCGGCTTCCGATTCTTTTTGCGGGGCAGCAGACGCGGAGGGTTTGGGGTGGTCTGTTATTTTGGGCGCCAGAATGTATTCGTGTTCGTTGTTGTTTTTTACGGGTTCAGACATGGTTTTCTCCAGAAACGGCCGTTTCTTTTCCGATAGTATAAACCATCCCCAGTACAAAACAATCTCATTACCACCGGCAAAAAAAGAGGACAGCCCCCAAGTGGGGTGTCCTCTTTTTTTCTAAAAGGCGTAAATCGCCCGGGTTAATAATCTACAGGAGGCGGCATAATCTTTTCTTTGATCGGCGTTGGGTCCACAGCCGGTTCGGGGGCTGGCGTGGGAATTTCGGGTGTGATGGTGGGGGTCGGGGCAACAGCCTCATCGGTGGGTTTAGGTGTGGCGGTGGGTGGTTGCGGTGTTGGGGTAGGCGGCAAGGGCGTGGCCGTGGGTGCGACCGGGTTGGCGGGCGGTGGATCGGTTGGCGTGGCGGTTGGCGTTGCAGTAGGCGTGGGTTCGATCACCCAGGTGTCGGTGGTGTGGCAGCGCGAGCATTGGCCGCGTGGATGGCCAGACGGCCGTGAGTGGCAAGAATTACAGTTGGTATAGGTTACATGGTCGAAGGTGATGTCGGTCCAATTGCCGGTGCTGTGGCAGTCGGAGCATTGGCCCGGCCAATGGCCGCTGGGCGGCGTATGGCAGTCCTGGCAGTCGGTGAAGTTGGTGTGGTCGAACGTCACTTCGCCCCAGTTCGCGATGACATGGCACAGCGAGCATTGCCCGCCGTAATGGCCGGCCGGTGGCTCGTGGCAGGTCAGGCAGTCGGTGTAGTAGGTGTGGTCGAAGTGGATACTCTCCCAGTTGGAAGTGACGTGACAGGTGGAACACTGCCCGGCATAGTGGTTGGGCACGGTGTGGCAGGTGAGGCAATTATCATAGCCATCGTGGTCAAAGTGGACATCTGGCCAGGTGTTGGTGCTGTGGCAGCGCGAGCATTGGCCGGTGTAGTGAGCCTCGGGCGTAAGATGGCATGATTGGCAGTCGGTTAGCTCCAGATGATTGAGACTGACGTTGTACCAGTTGTTGGTGGCGTGGCAGGTGGCGCAACGGCCGTCATAATGCTTTTCCGGCGACTGATGGCACGATTCACACTCGCCCAGATCGGTATGATTCATTTGCGCGCCGCCCCAACCGGAAACGTTGTGGCAGCTAGAGCATTGGCCGCCATAGTGCCCATTGGGCGCGTCGTATTGATGGCAGCTCACGCAGTTCATGGCGCTGTTGTGTTTAATGTCTAGATAACGCCAGTTTTCGGTTGTGTGGCAGTCGAAGCAAGAACCCAGCGAATGGCCTTCGGGACGTTGGTGGCAGGTGGCGCAGTCATCGTATTCCTGATGATTGAACAAGGCGTTGCGCCAATCTTCGGTGCTGTGGCAGTTGCTGCATTGGCCGTTGTAGGTGTGGTTGGCCGGGGCTTCGGCCGCGTGGCAGCTCTGGCAGTCGGGGTAATCGGTATGGTTGAAGGTGATGCTGGTCCAATTGTAGACGCTGTGGCAATCGCTGCATTGGCCTTTGTAATGATTGGCCGGTTGATCGATTGTGTGGCACTGCTGGCAGGCGTTAAACCCGGTGTGGTCAAAATCGGCGGTGTTCCAATCGCCGGTGTTGTTGTGGCAGTTGATGCACGCGCCGGGGTAGTGGTCTTCGGGCACGGCCGTTTCGTGGCAGCTTTCACACTCATTGATGCGCACATGGTCGAATGCGCCTAAATCCCAGCTGCTGACGTCGGCATGGCAGTTTACGCAAGCGCCGGTAAAGTTGATGTAATGGTTTTCCGGCGTTTCGGCGGCGTGGCAGGCCAGACAATCCTCGGCGAGGTTATGGGTAAAAAAGGTGACGTTCCAATCGTCGGTATTCTGGTGGCAGCGGATACAGGCCGTTGGATAATGATTTTCCGGCGTGAATTCTTTCATGGCTACCGGCATGAAGGCGTACCCTTCGCGGGCTAATGTTTCCAGGGCGGCTTCTTCAGGACTGGGGGCTAAATGGCAGGATTCGCATTCCACCACGCCCACATGGAAAAACTGGTACGGAGTCCAATTGTCAATGATATGGCAGTCGGAACATTCGCCGGGGAAATGGGCGGGGTAAAGGGGGTCGTCCGGTAAGAGTTGATGGCAACTGCTGCATTCTGTGGGCGTGCTGACATATTGGCCGTCGTTGTGGCAGGCTTCGCAGGCGACTGCATCATGGCCGCCTTGCAGGGGCAGGTTCTGGTGATCAACATCGTCGGCTAAAAAGGCGACCGGCACAGGACCGATTTCTAACGGCCGTTCCCCATCACCCTCTTGCGGAACCACGGCCACAATTTCCGCGCGAGTGTCGGCGGATTGCAGCGCCGCAATTTTTTGCGTCAGCCCTTCCACCAAATCGCTGTAGGCTGATTTTTCCAGCGAGGCCGTGACGACGGTGGTTTGATTGAGCAGTTGGGCCAAACGGCCGTAAAGCGCCGCCTGCAGGTTGTCTGGTGCGCGATCAATCGCCAAAATGGCCTCATTTAAGGCGGCGTCGAAGGCCTGGATGGCGATCCGGATGCCGGTACGGCCGTCGGCCTGAGCCAAATCCGCCAGCCGTTCGTCGGCCAGGTGAATGGCCAGTTCTGCTTTGTCGGCCGCGCCCAATGTGGTGCGCAGCCGCCATTGTTGGGCCAGGTGCTGCACGGCATAAAACGAATCGCCCGGTCGCAAAGGATGTGATTCTGCCAGGAAAAAGAGTCCCAGTATCAGAATTACAACAATCGAATTAAACAGGATGAGAAAAGCGATTAATCTTTTCATCGTGACTTTCTCCAGTCGCTGTGGGTCAGGGCGCGGTTGTGGTGGCTGGGGAAACGGCCGTTTCCACCAACAGCGACAATCCAGACGTCAGCAAACGCTCGGCTTCGCCAGGTTCGCCCGTCGGATGACAGGCGATGCAAGCCTCTAACTCGTAATTCGCTTCCGCCACATGAACCGCAGCCATTTCGTCTGCCTGATGCTCGTCGTGGCAGGCAAAACAATCATGTTCCGCATAGGTATGGGTGTGGCATGCCTGGCAGGGAACCTGTTCCTCGCTGCCATGGTCTAGCATAAAGGTGTGCCGCGTCAGCCGCGCCGGAACCCACGCCTCTAGCGTGTGGCAGCGGGCGCAGTCCAGGCCGAACTGGTCGATATGCACGTCGGGCTGCTCGTGGCAAGCCGAGCAGTGATGCGGATCATCCGCCGAAGCGTCTAGCAATGTCGTTTCCGGCAGTACAATCTGGTCGATTTGGCGATCTTCGGCGATCACCGCTACCTGCGACCAGTCGGCAAAGCGAATTAAATTCACCAGCCCTTCAATTTGATAATCGTTGAGCGAGCCGCCCTCGTCCAGATGCCAGGCGGCCATTTCCGACCCGTGACCGGCGCGAGCGATGGTGTTATACAAAAAATCCGGGTCAGCGTCGGATAAGGCCGTGGCGTTTAGCGCGGGCATGGCTCCCGAACCGGAGCCATCCGGACCGTGACATTCGGCGCAGTTGTCCAGATAAGTCACCGCGCCTTCGGCCATGTATTGCTGGCGTAATGCGTCATCGGCGACAGCCAGACGCGCCGGTTCTTGCAGCGCATACAGCGGCAAGGCCACCAGGATGACCAGAAGAGCCAGAATCGTGAGAAGATCATATTTGCTCATGGATGACTCCTCAGGCTGCGTAAGCGAGCTGGTCGGGGGCAAATTGCTCGCGCTGCTGCCGCTGTGATGTGTCTACAATTACCTGTCCTTCTTTGATGACTACCGGGAACGTGTCCAGCGGCCGAGGAACAGGCGGGCTTTCCAGATCGCCAAATTCATCGAATCTGGCGGCGTGGCAGGGGCAGTGAAAATGGTTTTCTTCGGGCAGCCAGTTGACGTTGCAGCCGAGGTGGGGGCAGCGGCGGTAGATGGCTAGAAAGCCGCCTGATTGCCCGCGCACGAGGAAGAAACGGCCGTTTCTAAACTCTGTCACCGACCCGGCCGGGAAACTTTCCACTGGCCCAGCCTGGATGATCTTGCCAAAGGCATCGGCCGTTTCACGTGGCTGCAAATAGAGAAATCCTACCCCGCCTAACTCGACCAGAGCAGCCGCGCCCAATGCGCCCAGGCCCAATTTCAAAAAATTTCGCCGAGATAGTTGACCCGGCGTTGTTGGCTGAGTCAGATCGTTTTCCACCACTATCCTCCTTGGCTGTCTACCAGGGCCAGAGCAAAACCATATTTTCCCCGCGAAAATAAACGCCAATCACGGTTAGCATGACCAGACTGGCCATGATAAAGGAAAAAAGACCCACAAATGCCTCGCTGTGATTGGTCCGCAGCAGCCAGCGGAGACCGGCATAAATGGCCGTCAGACCGAGCAGCGTTAATGCCAGCGGCAGCAGCCCATTGGCAACGAAGTTGGGCAGTGTGGGGAATAAAACGGTCCAATCCAGCCATAATTCATCCACGATCACCAGAATCGGAACGATTTGCAGGCCCAGAATGGCGCCAATAAGGGCGGCCGTTCGCCCACGACGGGAGCGAAAATAGACGCCAATGTCGCTGTCTTGCCGGTCCCAACGGGGCAGCAGCAGCAGCCCGGTCAGCACGATGCCGGTCAGGCTCATGGCGGCCAGAGGCTGCATGTGGAGCAGCAGTTCTTGCAGGCCCAGGAAATACCAGGCGGCTTTGGCCGGATTGGGCGACAGGGACGGGTTGGCCAGCTCGGCAAGTGGGGCGGGGATGAGCATCGACCAGATGAGAACTGCGGCGATGAGTGTGGCGCCAACGGCCGTTTCCCGGCGTACCAGGTGCGGGATGGTGGTCAGGCGCAGGCCGCCCTGGCGAACGTTTTCCGGTTGGGAGATGCCGCCATCGCGGCGAATGCGCCAGAAGTGGTAGGTTAAGGCCGTCACGAGGATCACAGGCAAGACGGCGACGTGCAGCGCGTAAAAGTTGCGCAGGGTGTTCTGGCCGATTTCTGTGCCGCCTAAAATGAAATTGGAAACGGCCGTGCCCACCACCGGAATATACTCAATCAAACTGGTAGACACCGTTGCTGCCCAATAAGCCAGTTGGTCCCAGGGCAGCAGATAGCCGGTGAAATTAAACGCCAGCACCACAATCAGCAAGCCTAAACCGATCAACCAGTTTGTTGCCCGGTCGCGTTTAAAACCGCCCGTCAAAAAGACGCGCAGCAGGTGTAAAAACACTGTCACCACCAGCAGATTAGCCGACCAGTGGTGGATAGATCGGATCAGCGAGCCAAACTTTACCTGCGATTCCAGCAGAAGGATGCTGGTGTATGCGCCTTCGATGGTGGCATCGTAACGAAACTGCAATAAGACGCCGGTTAAGACCAGCAGCACGGCCAGCGTGGCCGACATGCCGCCCAGCCCCCAGGTGTAGGTGAAGCGCAGCGCGGCGGCCGGTACGCGAGTTGGATGCAAATGCAAAATGACGTTGGTCGCGGCAGCGCGCATCTGGCTGCGTTCTTCGGCCCATGAGGTTGTTTTTTCTGGCGTCATACCTGCACCTTCCTTAAACATGACCGCGTTGGATAGGTCAATTGCTGCTGATAACGCCGGTTGGCTGCACCAGTCCGGTGGGGTGGCAGTAAAGGCAGTTGCTCAGTTCCACATCACCTGTATCCGTGTGGACCGCTTGCATTTCGGCGTAGTCGTGGCAAATCTCGCAGGGATATTCGGCGTAGCTGTTCACATGGCACGATTCGCATGGCTGACGGCCGTCGCTGCCGTGATCCAGCGGAAAGTTGTGTTGTGTTAGTTCTGCCGGCGACCAGGCCGCAGCGCTGTGGCACCGGCCGCAATCCAACCCAAATTGGCCGGCGTGCAAATCTGGTTCTTCGTGGCAAGCCTCACAAGCCTGGGGTGTGCCAACATACAGTTGGTCGATGTGGCAATCTTCACAGGCTGTGGTGGCATGCGCCCCGGACAGCACGTAACTTGGATCATGGTCGAAATTTGCCAATTGATCATGGCCATTGTGACACACAAGGCAGTCCGGCCCATAGAGGACGTCGTGTTCGGCCATGTAGTCTGGCGCATTATTGATGTGGCAGGTCGCGCAGTCCAGGTCTTCTGGGCCAAATTGTCCCAGTCGATGACAGCTTTCACAGGTTAACGGCCGTCCGGCGTAATCTGTTTGATGCGTGTCCAGGCTGTAGCCGGCCAGCAGCGTGTGGTCTATATTGTTGAAGGCGAAAACGGTAATTTGGGCGTCTCGTCCCTGGTGTTCCGTGTGGCAGCTTTGGCAGCTTCCTGTCCCTGGCAAAAGACCGTGCAGGCCAATGGCCTCAGCGCGTTGTGTCGCCACATCGATATGACAATCCTGGCAGCTCTCGCTGATGATGCAGTGAATCGGGCCATGACAATGTGTACAATCTTGCTCGAATTCAGCATGGGAACTGTAGCCGCCTAACATTTGGTTATTCGGATGCAAAGCCGAAAGCGGTCCCATATTGCCGTGCAAGGTCGTCAGATAACCCCCAACCGTCAGACCCGTGATCATTAGCAAGGCTACCCCGACGCCCAAAAACGCCTTTGAGGTTAATCCTTTTTTGCGGAGCATAATGTCACCTGATTTGTAAAGATTCAATTAATCCCACTAACCCCTTAGTGGTACCAGCGTACTATGTGTTCCTTAACCAATCCTCAACGGCAAGCCTTTTTACCCCGTTAATCGGTTTGCACGGCGATTGGCAAGTAGACATAAGATTGGTCGATTACCTGTTCGGCGCCGTAGTAGACAAAGGCGCGGCCAACCAGGTCCCGGTCGAAGCGATATTGCGGCGCGCCGACGGCGATTTCGTCGTAGCCGTCACCGTTGACGCTGCCAATGACGGCCGTGCTCGTGCCATACGCGGTGTCGGCTTTGTTGCCCTGGGCAGTCCAGTTGGCCGTGGCGCTGACGCTGCCGGGCATGCCCAGATAGAGGAGAACGCAGCCTTCGTTGGATTGGTCCTGGGTGCAGTTTGGCGCGCCGACGAGGATATCGGCGAAGGCATCGCCGTTAACGTCGCCAACGGCCACGGCCGTGCCAAACAACGATCCAGCCTGCCCGCCGAATGTGGACCATACGGCCGTGCTGCTTGTCAATCCGCTGCCGCTGCCCAAATATAAAAACACCCCACCCTCGTCATCTACGCCGCCAGAGCTGTGCGGCGCTCCGACGAGCAGGTCGCTGGCGTTATCATCGTTAAAGTCGCCTGCGGCCAGGGCGGAACCAAACAAATCGTTTGCCTGGCTGCCGGTTGCTTGCCAGGCGGCCCCACTGCCTGGCCCGGTTTCGCTGCCCAGAAACAGGTAAACAGCCCCGGCGTCTTCGAGGGTATTGTCGAAGAAGGGCGCGCCGATGAGAATGTCGTCGTAGCCGTCGTGGTTGGTGTCGCCGGCGGAGGCCACGGCCGTGCCAAATGCCGCGCCAGCCTGCCCGCCAACGGCCGTCCAATCGGGTGTAAGGCTTAGCCCGTCGGCCGAGCCGTAAAAGAGAAACGCAGCGCCTTCGCTGTTTAACGTTTCCTGGTACCAACGCGCGCCGACCAGCACATCATCGAACCCATCGTGATTGACGTCGCCGGCCGAGGCGACTGCATACCCCAGGTGCGCTTCTTTTTGATCACTTTCAAACTGCCAGGCGGGTTCGGCGTGCAAACCGTTGGCTGAGCCGAGATAGAGGTAAATGCGCCCTTCTTCGGACTGCTCGTTGTTGTACCGGTACGCGCCGATGATGACGTCATCGTAGCCATCGGCGTTGATATCGCCGGCGGAGGCTGCGGCAAAGCCGTAGCGCGCGCCTTTCAGGTCGCTGCCGCCGGTCCAGTCGGGGTTGTCGCTAAATCCGCCGCTGTAACCGTGATAGACAAAGGCTGCGCCGCCGATGTATGTGTCTGATTCGTATTTGGGAGAGCCGACGATGAGGTCGGCACGGCCGTCGCCGTTCACGTCGCCGGCGGCGATGGCGTAGCCGTATTCGGCCGAGGGCTGTGCGCCGGTGACCGACCAGGCGAGGATGAGGGCATGCAGGGTGGGGGAAATTAACAAGGCGGCGAAGAGGAATACGGCCGTTCCTACTCCCACACCGCGCCAAAACCGCCATCGCCACAAAGATCTTTTTTCCGCCATCTCGCTCACCGGTAGAAACAGGAAGCGGGGCCAAACTGTTGGCCCCGCTTCACACAATTACGCAGATTGCTTTACTGTTCGATCATTGGCACGTAGAGTTGATGTAGTTCTTGGACCACCCAGACCTGCACTTCTACACCTGGGGACCAACGGCCGTTTTTATCTTTAGCCATGAAGGTAAACTGCGCCCATCCTGGCTGACCGCTCCATCCAGGTTGATTCACAACGTCTTGCGCCTGGATCTCAAGTGTCTTTTCAGTTCCTACAACAACCGGGTCCATCGCAGATCCCAGCGGCTTGAGAAGCCAGACGGTCTCTTCAATTTCCCCGTCAAGACCAAACCCCCTGGCAGAACCAACCAGAACGAGCGTGTCATCATTGGCAATGCTAAGAAAATTGCTGTTGATGTACAGAATCGAAGCTATGGGATTTATGTCCACAGTAGAGTCGTCCGACACGTATAACAAACGGCGGAACCAGATATCGCTATCGTAAATTAGCTCATGACCATCGGGTAGAATTTCTTCTCGCCATTGGTTCCACACATTGTAAATGAAAGTACCGCCGGGATTCATCACCACACTGGCTTCGCCAGATAGGTCGTCGGCCGCATTTTCTAGCCATGGCCAGCGTGGTTCAACACAGGTTTCCCAATCCACCTCACCAGTTTCGGGATCGGGATTGCAGTCATCCGGATCGTTGACGTAGTCGTACCATTCAAAGGTATCGCCGAAATCGGTCGCTCGGCTGTAATAGAGGTTGAGCGGTACCGCTTCACCTTCGGCCACGGTTGTGTTGTCACCGGTCTCATAGACCAGGTAGTACTTAGAGGGGTCGATAGCCGCGTCATCTTCGTAGGGCAAGACATCATCCGAAGTGAAGTTGATCAGGTCCGCGTTATCATCCAGCCAATTCGTGCGGATGGTGGCGTATTGCTTCAAGCCGCCGGGCGGGCTGTAGCGTGGGTCAAGAATGGTCACTTTGTTGCCAGTCAATAAAGAGAGGTTGCGGGCTTGTTCATTTGCTCCGG
>JAGOMA010000021.1 GCA_017993775.1 Chloroflexota bacterium
ACCCGGAGTATGGCAGCGTCGGACTGACGGAAGCGGAGGCCCTGGCGCAGGGCGGCTGCGCCATCGCCGCCGTGCCCTACAGCGATCTCGATCGAGCGGTGATCGACGGCCGTGCCGAAGGTTTTTGTAAGCTCATCGTCAACCGTGAATCCGGCCAGATTGTTGGCGCGCATGTTGTGGGCGAGCAGGCCGTAGAAGTGGTGCAAATTGTGGCCGCGGGCATGGCCGCCGGAATGCATGTCCTGGAACTGGCCGAACTGGAATTGGCGTACCCAACATTTACGGCCGTCGTCGGTTTGGCGGCGCGGCAGTTGGTGCGGCAGTTGGGCCTTACCCCGTTGGCCGCTGAATGGCGCACCCTGCGGCGGCTGCAAAATCGCACGGCGGAATGGGAAAACAGCAGCGCGTAACAAATTTCGTAACGTTTAGCAGACGATTCCCTGCTATGCTGAGGGTATGATGACAACTTCGAGAGGATTCTGGCACAAATTTGTCGGACGAAAAGAGGTGGAAGCGGTGGCAACCCCCGCACTCAGCGCAGCTGAAGTGGCCGTTGTCCCGCCAACACCTGTTACCCAAATCAACACCATTGATCTGGACATCGCCCCCCACGATCCGCTGCTGGCTTACGTGCAGCACAACTCTGGCATACTCAATGTCGACCATCTCAAACTCAACTCGCCCGCGCTGGCGGCTATGCGCCAGGCCGGTATCAAACTGGTCGTGCCGCTGGTTAGCCAGGGCGAACTGATTGGCCTCATCAACCTGAGTTCCCGCCTCAGCGAGCAAGACTATGCCAGCGACGACTACAAATTGCTAGCCGATCTGGCGGCACAGGCCGCGCCTGCCCTGCGGGTGGCCCAACTTGTCCGGCAGCAGCAGTTGGAAGCGGCCGAGCGCGAACGCATCGAACAGGAATTAAAAGTGGCGCGGCTCATCCAGCAAACCTTGCTGCCCCAGACGCTGCCCACGCTGGCTGGCTGGACTGTTTCGGCCTACTATCAGCCCGCCCGTGCTGTGGGCGGTGATTTCTACGATTTTATCTATTTCCCCGATGGCAAAGTAGGCTTTATTGTCGCCGACGTAACCGACAAAGGCGTGCCTGCCGCCTTGGTGATGGCCACGACCCGCACTCTGCTGCGCGCCGCCGCCGAGCGGCTGACTGCGCCGGGCGCAGTTCTGACCCGCACCAACGACGTGTTGGTGGAGGAAATTCCGCCCAAGATGTTTGTCACCTGCTTTTATGCCCTGCTGGATCCGGCTACCGGCCATTTGCGCTACGCCAACGCCGGACATGACGTGCCTTACCGCTACACGGCCGATGGCGTGGTGGAACTGCGGGCCACCGGCATGCCCCTGGGCCTGATGCCCGGCATGGGCTACGAAGAAAAAGAAACCACCCTCGATTTTGGCGAGTATGTGCTGCTCTACAGCGACGGGCTGGTGGAAGCTCACAGCCCTGAACGCGATATGTTTGGTTTCCCCCGGCTGCAAGAATTGATGGCTACGCACAAGAACGGCGATACGCTCAACAATTTCTTGTTAGATCAACTGGCGGATTTTACCGGCCCCGGCTGGGATCAGGAAGATGATGTGACCCTGGTGACGCTGCAGCGGGAAGAGAGATTGGAGACAGGAGATCCGAGATTAGAGATTGCCGCCAATCTCCAATCGCCAATCTCCGATTACCCGGTCGAATTTGAGGTTCCATCCGCGCCGGGTAACGAGCGGGTGGCGATGGCGCGGGTGGCGGAGATTGTGGGTGATGGGCTGCCGGCGACACGATTGGAGAAGTTGAAAACGGCCGTCGCCGAAGCCACCATGAACGCCATGGAACACGGCAATAAATACGACCCGGCCAAACAGGCGCGGTTGAAAGTGTTTGTGGACGATACGGCCGTGCGCGTCACCATCACCGACGCAGGCGGCGGGCCGGTGCGGCAATCTGCGGCCACGCCCGACCTGGAAGCCAAACTGGCGGGTGAACAATCGCCGCGCGGCTGGGGCCTGTTCCTTATCCAAAATATGGTGGACGAGATGCACATCCACCAGGACGCGCAGCACCATACCATTGAACTGGTCATGTATCGCACTGACCAGCAGGGAGAATAAGCATGGCAGACAAAGCTTTTTGGGCGGAAACGATGGTGGAAGGGGGCACGGCCGTGATCAGCCTGCACGGCGAAATCAACGGTCTGGCCGATGCGGCCCTGACCACTGCCTATAACCAGGCAGAAACGGCCGTGCCGCAAAAAATCATCCTCAACTTTGCCACAGTAGACTACATCAACAGCACGGGCATCGCCCTGATTGTCGGGCTGCTGGCCCGCTCCCGCGCCGCCCATCGCCCTATCGCCGCCGCTGGCCTCAGCGACCATTACCGCGAAATCTTTACCATCACGCGGCTGTCAGATTTTATGGAGATTCAGTGAGTATGTGAGATTGGTCCAATCGCAAAGATTAGACCAATCTTGGACGAAGGAGTTACCCGATGCCCAATCAGCTAATAACCACCGTGCGCCCCATCACAGCCCAAGCCTGCATCATTGACGTGCAGGGCGACATCACCGCCCAGGCAGAAACCGACCTCATGAATGCCTACAGCGAAGCCAGCCAAAACGGAACCAAGGCCATTATCCTCAATTTTGAAGGATTGGATTATATGAACAGTTCCGGGATTGGCCTGCTGGTGACGATGCTCATCCGTGTGCAGCGACAAAAGCAGCGCCTGCTGGCCTTTGGCCTGAGCGATCATTACCAGCAAATTTTTGCCCTGACGCGGCTCAACGAAGCCATTGGCATGTATGATGATGAGACAGCGGCGGTAACGGCCGTAACCACCCCCGCCTGATTTTTTCCAACCAGAGATTAACAAAATGACGTAGCGAAGAACGGCCGTCTGGCTGTCGATCTTCCCTGCCTGGAGGATTTCATGAACGATAAAGCGCACGATACAAACACACCCGAAAATGCTGCCAGTTGGGCCAAACTGGTGGACACCTTAAGCGTCGGCGATATGCCCGCTGAGGCGATTAACCTCAACGTGCAAGGCAAGCGCGTCAGCGGTCCGCTGCAAGGCTTCGGCCAGCTCTGGCAAAAGACCTACAGATTTCGTCTGGTTGGCGCTGAAACCACCCCGGCCGACGTGGTGCGCCTGTGGAAAGAAAAACTGCCCGAGCTGATGCCGCCGAACAGCCGTTTTTATCCCCCCATCACCGGCGTCAAGCCGGGCGAGGTAATCATCATCAATGCCACCATGCCTGGCGTGCCCGGCGCCATCTCCACCGGCGTGATGATCTTGTACGCCGACGACGAAGCGTTCACGGTGATGACGCCCGAAGGCCATCCCGAATCCGGCTTTAACACCTTCAGCGCTTACGAAGTGGACGGCACAGTCGTCGCCCAGATCCAATCGCTGGCTCGCGCCAATGATCCCATTTACGAATTCGGCTTTCGCTTCATGGGCGGCTCTAAAGAGCAGGAGAAAATCTGGCATCACGTCCTTACCCAACTGGGGGGGCAAATGGGCGTCAGCGGCGCGGTTGAAATGGAAAAAGTGTGTGTTGATTCGCGTCTGCAATGGTCACGCGCCAAAAATATCTGGCATAATGCCATGATTCGCAGTACATTGCATATGCCGGTGCGCCTGGCGCGGCGCACCACCGTGCGCAAAAGTTGAAGTCATTCTGAACGAAGTTCGCAGAGTGAAGAATCTCCAATTGCTACTGGGGGATTCTTCCTCGAAGACTCGTCAGAATGACAGCGACTCCAGCGAATGATTTGTGTGACTCGTGAATTTCGCGGCAAAATATTTAGCACAAACAAATTCTTTATGACTGAATACGATGCAGTTGTGGTTGGGTCTGGGCCGAATGGGTTGGCGGCAGCGATTACCCTGGCGCGGCAGGGGTGGCGGGTGCTGCTGTTGGAGGCCAAAGACACCATCGGCGGCGGGCTGCGCACGGCCGAATTGACCCTGCCCGGCTTTCGCCATGATATTTGCTCGGCGATTCATCCGCTGGGGATGGGGTCGCCTTTTTTCCAAAGCCTGCCCCTGGCGGATTACGGCCTGCGCTGGATTCAGCCAGACCTGCCGCTGGCGCACCCGTTTGATGATGGCACGGCCGTTATCCTGGCGCGTGATGTGGTGGAAACGGCCGTGCAATTCCCCCAGGACGCCGCCGCCTACCGCCGCCTCTTCGCCCCGCTGGTCAGCGATTGGGACAAAATCGCTCATGAGTTTTTGGCACCGCTGCGCCTGCCGCGCCATCCACTGGCGATGGGCCGGTTTGGTTTGCGGGCTGTGTGGCCGGCCGCTGTCTTGGCGCGTTCCATTTTCCGCAGCGAACAGGCGCGCGGCCTGTTTGCCGGATTGGCCGCCCACGCCATCATGCCCCTGGAATGGCCGCTGACGGCCGCTTTTGGTCTGATGTTGGGCACGCTGGGGCATCGCGTGGGCTGGCCGCTGCCGCGCGGCGGCTCTCAAGCTATCGCGGATGTCCTGGCCGCCTTCTTCACCGACCTGGGCGGCGAGATCGTGACCGGGCATGAAGTGACATCGTTGGCCGAGCTGCCGCCGGCCCGCGCCGTTTTGTTTGACATCACGCCGAGGCAGCTCTTGAGCATTGCCGGCGAAAAGCTGCCTGTGGCGTATCGCCGACAGTTGGAAGCATATCGCCACGGGCCGGGGGTTTTTAAGGTGGATTGGGCGCTGTCAGAGCCGATTCCCTGGCAAGCGGCGGCGTGTCGGCGGGCCGGCACGGTGCACGTCGGCGCGACGCTGGCAGAAATCGCTCTGAGCGAACGGTTGGTGTGGCAGGGCGGGGTGGCGGAACGGCCGTTCACCCTGGTCACCCAGCAAAGCCTTTTCGACGATACTCGCGCGCCTGCTGGCAAACATACCGGCTGGGCCTACTGCCACGTCCCCAATGGCAGCGCCGCCGACATGACGGCAGCTATCGAAGCCCAGATCGAGCGCTTCGCCCCCGGCTTCCGCGACTGCATTCTGGCCCGCCACACGATGACCGCCCTGGATTACCAGCGGTACAACCCCAATTACGTCGGCGGCGACATCAACGGCGGGGTGCAAAACTGGCGGCAGTTGTTCACCCGGCCGGTGCCGCGCTTCAACCCGTATACCACGCCGCTGCCAAATATCTTTCTCTGTTCTTCAGCCACGCCACCGGGCGGGGGGGTGCATGGGATGTGCGGGTATTTTGCGGCGCAAACGGCCGTGCGCCAACATGCCTGAAAAAGCCTGCGGTTCGCTGGCATTTGATCGCCCTTTGAGCATGACGGCAGAGCATCCATGCGCATTGGTTTGGGATATGAAGACGCCGGTTTGGTTGTAACGGCCGTACCGTCTGTTTGTGAATTAATTCCTTATATTGACGTTACCTTCTGTTTGGCAGTATATTGTTTTCTAGTCCGAAAACAAGAGAGTAAAAATCCCCCCATCAGGTGCTGTTATCGAAATTTCATGGTGGAAAACAATCCAGTACTTAGCAAAACAACAGCCTTTTTGCTTTTCAGGCCATACCTTCTATTACCCAATTCCAAAATTAATCAAAAAACGCAACTACTCAGGTTCCTCTGGTAAGACCCCAAGGGTTTGGTGCCCAAATAATCCAAATTCTCAGGAGCAAACCCTTGGGGTCTGTATAGTTTGACAATGTTACATTAGGCTCAGGAGAGCCGTTTTAAGAAATCGTTTGCGAAAAGGGCTAAGTTTTGCAGCAGAATAATTGCGTTCTTCCTCTGTTTTTTCCAAAAATGTGCCGCCGAACAAGGTGATTTTGGAAAAAACAGCATTTGAATCAAGCAAAATTTGCACAATGGTCGATGACAATAAAAGTCGAAACATTTTTCGTTCCACAAGACGCGTTAAGGCTAAATTTTTAGTTTTGGCAACTGCTTATTTCGCAAATTATCAACAGAACGCTTCTCAGAATTCTAATTTAACATTGTCAAAATAGTTACCAAAAACATCCTATCGCCATACCTGTTTTCAAACAATTTATCTATCGTAGAACTGCCTACCGCCAAACAATTTCGCCGGTTCACCACCTAAGCGCCCACGGTACGCCATGAAAAAGGCCTGCAGTTCTAAAAGATTCGGCGCTTCGGGTTGATTTATTGAGTAAGCATTTCCACGATGCCCCAATGGGTATCGTTTATCGCTTGCCGCCCAAACCTCATGACCCCAAAGTCCTCAAAATAAGGAGATGTGGCTATGGCCATAACCGAGCAATTCAAAAAACTTTTCACCCGCCAAAAGAACAGCACCGACTCGCTGGTATTACTGCTCAAACGCCGGGTACGTGAAAACCAAAAAGCGGATCAAGCAAGCCTGGTTGCCCCTTATGACCTGTTCCTGGAATTTGTTAAATCGGATATGGCTTACCTGGGGGCGCTAAGCAGCGGCTACGGGGAGTGTGGCAAAGAAGTGCACGCCTCACCCTCTATCAATTTTGGTGAACTCGTGGCCCCGGCTGGTATTGATCTGAAAGTCGGGGGCAAGATCGGCGGTGCATCCGGCTCGCAAGCCTTGATTGTGCTGCACGTTCACCCCAAATCAATGGCCGGTTTCAGCGCGGCCGCCCCAATCTGTTTAATGAAACTGGATGGTAAGCGCCGTACTGCCACAGCCAGCATATCGGGAAAAGCTGGTATTGGGCTGCCTGAATCTGTTACTTCCGTCGCCAGCGCGGCCGGCATTGAAACACTGGCTTTGTCGCTGGAAGCAAAAGGCGAAGCCTCGCTTTCCGGCGAGTACATGAGTTTAATTGATGAAGCGCCGCGCTGGTTCTCAGGCCCTCTCGACTCCGATTTGAAAAAGTTTTTTTCATTGGCTCTTGGCTCAGGCAGCAAAGGAGATCTCAAGCAAGAAGTCGCCGACTGGTTGGTGCAGAAGTGCGGCGTACCGTTAGAAGGCGCCTCTACCCGCGAAGGATCATGGCAAGGCTGGGTAGGTCCAAAACTTACGCAGCATTTCGATCTCCTCAAGTTTGACCCAAAAAATCCTAAAAAAGGCGCCAAAAATTGGAGAACAGAGAATCTGCTTGAAATTTTGAACTACCTTCAGGATTACTATGCCGACGAACAGGCGGTCAAAAAACTCGAAGAGAAAAAAATATCCGTCCCGCCCTTAAAAGAGCGCGTTCTGATCCTCACCTATATCAACCTCCTCGACCAACCAGCACGGGAGCCAGAGGCCCTCAAAGATTCTCCATACAACAGTCTATGTTTTGTTTCTCTGTGGGGTCACACCAGGGATGGCTCAACCAGTATTCAGGCTGAAGCCAGGTTGGGGAAAAAAGTTGATGCCGGCGCTGAAGCGCAAGCGACCGGCTATCTGAAACACACTGCTTACCGTTTTCAAACATGGACGCCGGCGAAGAACTTTAAAGGCAATATGATCATGACGCAAGACACAGTCATTGATTATCGAATGGTTCAGAAATCCGCTGAAGCTCATCTCAAAAAGCCCGAAAAAGAAAAACCGCTTGTTTATAATATGATGACGTACCGGTCGGCGGTGGTGTTTTGGCGCTATCCAGAAAAGACAGAAGACATCAATACAGTATTTCGCGCCTCAGAAACGAACAGCGGCGTTTGTTTTGGCGTTTCCGTCCAGGCGCTCAAACTTAGAGAATGTGTTTTAGCCGCCAGTGCCCTGAGCAGCGAGCAAGAAATTTTACTCGATTCACTGAGCGCGCAGCTGCGTATGACCACTGACCAATTAAAGACCTGTCTCTCAGAATCCTGGGTGTTTGATCGCGAGTTTAAACCAGATTTCCCAACAGAAATTATTCTACTTGAATCGAGTTTTACGACGGAGCCGTCGTTAACGGCCGATATCGTAGCTCCTCAAAAAAATCAGAGTCCGTACCAAATAAAAAATGGTTTCCTTGATGAAATGGTTGCCCGAACCCGGACCCTGCAAGCTGTTCGTATTCGCTACCGGATTGCCGATTTGGCGGAAAACAAACAGACGTTGTTCAAACTGGGCGATTCCGATTCCAGTCCGGGTATTCAACTGAATAGTGTCACGCGTGCTGGCAGCGAAGGAGTTGTCGACATCGATACCCAGTGGATGACTCCATACTTAAAGGACCAGCTTAGCGAAAGTCCTGACCCGTCCAAAGCATCCAGGCAGGCGATACCACCCGTAGCCTTGCTGCATCAGTAATTGGAAACTGGACAGAATATCCCCCATGATTGATCCGAATGGTGTTAAACAGTTAAGCGACCTTCAGCTGGACGCAGCGGCTCTTACTGTGCTGTTGCCCAAAGAGTTGCTGGATCAGGCGTTTACCCTGAACGATTTCCAGCGTGATGCTGACAGCGGCGATTACCAATTCGAACTTGCCTGGGATGAGGCTCGCTGGACGATCATACCCGATCTGTTGGTCGTTGACGCGCCTCGGCTGCAAGTGTCTGGCGAGCAAGGCATGATCGCGGCTCAATTGACGGCCGTTATCGACATAGCCGGGCTGCCGTTTTTGATTTCCCTGGAGATGCCTGCGGGGCGCGGCGCGGCCTATTTGCTTGCCGCCGAAGCCGGCAAACCGCACCGGTTAGGGGCGTTGGCCCAATATTTACAGCTTGATGGCCTTGGTTTTGACGATCTGGCTCTGGCCGAAGCGTTTATTGTCTTTGAAGTTGAGAACGCCAGCGCCGTACTTCATCTGGAACTGGCCGATGCCTGGCGCATGGGTCCGTTGACGTTGGAAGTGGTGAAAATTGACGGCCGTTACCACGCCGGCTCTATCACCGGAGACTTTGCCGCTCAAGCGGCCATTTCCGAAGCAATTCTGCACATTTCCGGCAGCCATGACACCCCTGGGCAGGGTTGGCAGTTGCAAGGGGACATCGAACTCCCCGCGGGCGCCACGCTGAAACAGCTTATTAAAACACTTGGTCTGGACGAAGCGAAAGCGCTGACCGAGGCGCTCGATTGGGGCGTGCGCCGTTTCAGCCTGGCCTATGACACGTTTGACGGTCTGTTTGCCGCCGATGTTACCATCCAAAGCGGCGCGGGTGAGTTTACAGTTGTGCCGGATCTACTCAGGTTCGGTTCAGTCGACATTCATCTGGAAGTGTACGACGATCAATTGAGCGCCGAAATAACCGACATCGTGACGTTAGCCGGAGTCGGCTGGCAAGCCCATGTGGAACTGCCGGCGCGGCGCGGGCAGGCCATCATGGTTGGGGGCGAAACATACTCGCTCGGTCCTTTGCTCGATCACTTTGGGCTGCCGGGTTTAGGGCTGCACGACCTGACCATCGCCAATGCCTCATTTCTCTACGACGGGCAGGCGTCGCTGGCCTTTGTCCACGTCGAACTCGCCCATGTCTGGCAATTGGGTCCGCTGACGCTTGACGCGGTCAAACTGGATTTACGCTACGACAACGGAATAACCACCGGCGAGATCGTAGCTGAGTCAAGCATAAAAATCGGCGACAGCAACATCACCATCCATTTTTCAGCCACCCACGCTGGCCCAGATGAGGGCTGGCAGTTTGAGGGGGATGTCACGTTCCCGCCAGAGGCGACATTTAAACACCTGCTGGAACATTTCGATTTTAGCGGTACGGGAGGATTGTCGGACTTGCTGGATTGGGGCGTTTCGTCGCTCATTATCACCTATGACACAAGCGACAATTTCTTGACGTGCCAAACGGCCGTGCAAGGCGGCAGCGGCAACTGGCAAATCATCCCCGGCATCATCTCGCTGGGTCCAACCGACATCATGCTGGAAGCTGTTGATGGCGACATCGCCGTCGACATTGCCTCCATTGCCCGCATCGGCGGTGTTGATTGGCAGGTAGCCGCCGAATTCCCCGCCTTACGCGGCCAGGCAGCGATGCTCAAGGGAGAGCTTTACCGGATTGCCCCCTTGCTGGAAATGCTGCATATGACCGGGTTCGGGCTAGACAACCTCACGATTGCTGAAGCCCTGGTGCTGTTCGACGGAAAGGCGCGCAGCGCCATCATCCATGTTGAACTGGGCAGCGTGTGGCAGATTGGTCCGCTGCAGCTCAACGATGTCAAGATCGACTTCAGCTACAGGGGAGGTTCGCCCGCCGAAGTGTCCGGTCAGGTGATCGCCGCGCTCGAATTAACCATCGACAACGCCACTGAAAAGCTCAGTATGTCTGGAGCGCACGAAAGCGCCGGGCAAGGCTGGCAGATGAACGGTGATATTCAATTTGAAAAAGCGCTTCATATCGCGGCTGTCGTAGCAGCGATTGCGCCGGACGCTGCCGTTCTCTTGGAGCCAATCGAACAGTTTGGGGTAACGGAACTTGAACTGTCTCTCGATTCACATACCGGCCATTTTACGGCGATCTGCGCCGCTTTTTGGGGCGAGGGTAAGGAGGCGGGTGAGGATACGGCCGTTATCCTTCTACAACTCGAGCGCATACGCAATCCCGATAACACCTACCACACAACCTTTAGCGGCCACCTCTCCATGGCCGGGTTGACTTTTGATCTCCTAGCCGACCACCGGCAAGATGTGACCACGCTTCTGGCTCGCTACCACAATGATGCCGGCACAGAGGTCCCGCTGGGCAAGCTTTTGGCGGCGATCGACGATGAAGCGGCCGATATCCTGGGGAAACCTGGTCCCAGTTTCAAGATCAAGGATGTCCTGTTTGCCTATCAGACCGGCGGCAAATTCGTGTTTGCCGCCGATATGGATATGGGGCTAGACCTGGCGGGCCTGGGCCAATTGCCCCTAATCGGCCAGGCCTTGCCCAAAGATCAACAGCTGCTAATTGCGTTCGAGCCGATTGTGACACCGGCTGCGCGAGATAAAATGCCGGACGTGACCATTATTCAGGCGTTACTACCGGCGGGCTCGCCCCATTTACCCGGCCAACTTAAGCCATCGTTCAATTTCATCACCACGCTGCAAATAGGAGAGCAACGCCAGGTTTTGTGGGGAGATGACGAACACCAACCGTCGCCGGAAAGCTCCCTATCGCCAGCCGGGGCGGCAGATTTGGATACCAGTCTGGGAAGCGCAAACACGGCTGCGAGTACCTCAACGCCGGATAATTTGCCGGTTCCGGCCGCCGCCAACCCGGATGGCATGACCTGGATCGACGTGCAAAAACATATTGGGCCGCTGGAATTGGCGCGTCTGGGCATTGGATTTCATGACGGAAACCTGGATGTCTTGCTGGATGCGGCGCTCACTGTGGGGCCAATGACCGTGGCGCTGTCGGGGCTGGGGGTTGAATATAACCTGAAGAGCAAGGCGCTGTCGTTCATGCTGCAAGGTTTGGGGCTTGATTATCGTTCGGGCGATCTGGCGATCAGCGGCGCGTTTCTGAAGCAGGGTGACGAATTTGCCGGCATGGCGCTGATCAAGACAACGGAAATGTCGCTGTCCGCTCTAGGCGCTTATGGGACAGACGACACCGGCCACCCGTCTCTCTTCATCTACGCCTTTCTCGATTATCCTTTAGGCGGTCCAACCTTCTTTTTTGTGCGGGGGATGGCGTTTGGTTTTGGCTACAACCGCAAGCTGCGCCTGCCGGAAGTGCAACAAGTGCGCCAATTCCCGCTAATTCAGGAAGTGCTCAAAACAATGGACCAGCCGTCAACTGCGGCTGATACGGCCGTATCCCAAAACATCACCCAATCACTCACAACAGAATTACAATCTTTGCACGATTGGCTCACGCCCCAGGATGGGGAGTACTTCCTGGCTGTTGGCGTACGGTTCACCTCTTTCGAAATTCTGGACAGCTTTGTGCTGCTCACTATCTCGTTGGGGCAGCAGTTTGCCATTGATGTGGTTGGCATCTCGCAGCTCGTCATGCCGCGTGACAGCGGCAAGCCGCAGGCGAAAATCGAGCTGGCGCTGCGCGCCCACTACGCCCCGGCCGAAGGACTTTTGCAGGTAAGCGCTGAAATTACCGAACGCTCGTGGGTGTTTTCCGAGCAATGTCACCTGCAGGGCAGTTTTGCCTTTTTTGCCTGGTTCAAATCCAATGCGGCTACCGGAGCAAACGCGGGTGATTTTGTTCTTTCGATGGGCGGTTATCATCCAGACTTCAAGGCGCCGGCCCATTATCCGCAGAATCTGAAACGGCTGGGATTTGATTGGCTGGTCGATTCCAACACAACCATCAAAGGTGAACTCTATTTTGCCATGACGCCAACGGCCGTTATGGCCGGCGGCCGTCTGGAAGCTCATTGGCATAGTGGGTCGATGGGCGCTGATTTTGTCGTCACCGCCGACTTCCTGATCGCCTGGGAACCGTATCATTACGAAGCGCATATTTCCCTGGAGATTCAAGCCTACGCCGTCATCGAAATTTTTTGGACGCGCACCCGGGTTTCCATGAGCGTAGGGGCTGATTTGTTGATCTGGGGGCCGGAATTTGGCGGCCGTGGACATATCCACTTCAGCGTGTGCGGCATTGGCGTCGGCTTCGATGCCTCGTTTGGGGCGGGCAAAGCGCAGCCGCCGCCGCTGGCCTGGCCTGCGTTCCGCAAAGCGTTCCTGCCCCAAGACGAACAGCAAGTCTGCACCATTCAGGTCCAGAGCGGTCTGGTGCGCATCATCGAAAGCGCGCAGACTCCCGGCGAAATCCACTGGATCATCAATCCCCGCGACTTCCGCATCGCCACCAACAGCGTTGTGCCCATAAAAAGCATGGACAGCGGCAGCGAAAAGCAAACCCAGCCCGAAGCTGGCATCGGCATTGCCCCGATGGCTTTGGGGGCCTCCAGTCTGACCACAACCCATGTGATTCGCATCACATGGGGCAGCGTGTCGGCCGAAAAGGAATTTGTGTATACGCCGATGGTCAAGGGCTTCCCAACCGCTCTGTGGGGTGAAAGCGCCGATCCGGCCGATAATTTGAACAGCGATATGCGCAGCGCCTGGGGCGGGTTCACCATCACGCCCCACGAGCCGGTCAAGCCGGGGGCCACCGCCTTTATTCAGCGGCGACACCTTAGTTATGATGTCTTTGCCATCGCGGAGGATGCAGGCGAACACACCCAAATCGGTTATGACGTACCCAATGCGGCCCCCGAAAACCCGGCGGAAACCATAACCAAGGCTTTTACCGATCAGCGCGAGGCGCGCGCGGGCATTTTGGCGGCGCTGGGTATCGAGCCGCGCAGCGCCAATCGCGCCGTTGATCAGATCGCCGATACGCTGGTGCTGGCCCCAACATTTGCCCACAACCGCGACGGCCGTGCCGTGGTAGAGGAATCATGAGCCGACAAATCTCTCTTACACCACCCGAATTATCTCCTGACGATCAGATTCAGTTTGTCGCCCGGCATCGCCCGCGCCTGCCAGACGGCGGCTATCAGATCACCCTTTACCAACAGGTGACCATCGGCGACCACACATCAACCGACCAGCGCCACATTGGACCTTATGTTGTCGAAGATCAAACCGAGGCCGCGCCTATCGTGGCCCATTTCCCGGAACCAGACAAACCGGTCACGGTTAATTTCCATGTGCTTGGGCCGCGTTTCCAGCTTGATCCGGCGCTTGTCCATGCCGTTTTCCCACCCGACAACAGCCAGGGACGCTATTCCCACACGCTGCCCCACCTGATTTTGGAGCGCAGCACGCTGCCCTGGGAACGTTTCGCCCAGGGCAAAGTGGAGGATCCCGAGACAGGGTTGCCCTGGCTGGCGCTTTTATTATTTGAGGCCGATCAGGCGCCGCCCCTGAAAACAGTGCCCCTGACAACGCTGCTGGCCGAGACAGGTCCCGGCTTTCCGGCGCTGCAGCCTGAAATTAGCAATGAAACCGCTGAGGCTGTCACGGTTATTGATGTTGCCTGGAAAGATGTACGGCCGTTACTGCCAACGGCCGTTGAACTCCCCTTCTTAACCCACGTCCGCCTTGTCGGTCACCCGGAGCGCCCGCCAGACCCGGAGGGAAATGGCGAACGCGCAGTCATCATTGGCAGCCGCCTGCCACCGCCCGGCAAAGCATGTGTGATGCACCTGGTATCGCTCGAAGGCCGTTATCTGCCGCAAGGCGATGGCTTCGCCTTCCATGCCATCGTCAAGGCCGACGATGACGACACAATCATGCGCCTTGTCAGCCTGAAAACATGGAGCTTTACCTGCCTGCCCGATGGCGACAACTTTAAGCAGCGCCTGGAGAAACTTAATCGCAGCCCTTCAACGCTGCACATGCCCGTGACAACGGCCGTGGCCGGCAGTCCAGCCGAGCGTTTTGTCCGTTCTGGCTACCAGGCCCTGCCCCATTTTTGGCGGCGCGGCGCGGAAACCCGTTCCTGGTATCACGGCCCACTCCTGCCGGCAGCCATCGATCCGCCACAACTGCCGCTGCCGGCGCGCGCCCCCGACGAACTCCTGATTTTCGATACCGCCTTGGGCATGTTCGATGTTTCTTACGCCGCCGCCTGGGAACTTGGCCGCATGATGGCCCTACAAGACAGCGCCTTTGCCCTGCGCCTGTTTCATTGGAAACGAGAACATGCCCGGCAGGCGCAGGTTATTCGCCAAAAGGCCGACCTGCTTTATTTACCGCTTGCCGCCGACGAAACATGGGCGGCGCCGGAGCTGCCACCCGAAATCAGCGATTGGCTGTATAACCTGACGTTGTTGAACGGCGTGCCGTTTAATTACCTGATTCCCGATGAGCGCCTGCTGCCGACGGAATCTCTACGCTTTTTTGTCGTCGATCCATTGTGGTTGGCCTGCCTGCGTGATGGGGCGTTTAGCATTGGGCGGGTCTTGGAGCAAGACGCAAGCGCCGACAGCGCCCATCACGAAAAGCTACCTGTCATGGATCGTTTGAGCGGCTTTCTGCTGCGTTCTCAAGTGGTGTCTGGCTGGCCAAATCTGATTTATGACGGTTATGCGGCGACCATTGAAGGCAAAGAAACATTGGACGCTATTGATTTGCAGGCGCATCCCAAACTCGAAATCGTGCGGCAGGCGCAGCTTTCGTCCCATGTTGTCCTGGGGCTTTTTCGCGGCCAGAACCCTGAACAAGAGCTGCGGACACTGGATATTCATATGCGGCCGGAAATTCTCCATTTTGGCCTTAACGAACCGGACATCGACGACCTGAGCAGCTTCACCAAGGAATTGCGGGATGCCGGCGGCATGGAGATTAGTCAGGAGATTGAGCAAGTTCCATTTATCGCCGGGGAAATCCAAGGCCGTTTGGATGTGATGGAACTCGTCAGGCAAATGGAAGGGCTGCGCGGCGCAACGTTCACTTCGGCCGATTTTGCGCTGCAAATGGTTGTAGGCGTTGAATTAGGCCGTTTTATTCGAGCCAGGTAAACCTTTTATGGACCAATTCTTGACCGTTCCCATCCACATTGACGCCCTGCACATCATTCGCCCCAAAACGGCCGTCGAAGCCATGGCTGATTTCAGTCGGCTGCCCTGGACAGATGGGCAGCAGGATCATTTTAGCCGCCATCCGTGGCTGGGCGAAAGCATTCAGTCGCCGCCCCTGAGCGATACCAATTGGACTTTGCAGCCCGGCATCCACCTTCATTGGGCGCTGCCCGATGCACTGACCGTAGCCCGTCATGTGGCCGACAACGGCCGTGATCGGCTGGAATTTCCCTCTGTACCCAACCGCTGGTTGGTGCTGCGCTCACGCGGGAATAGGGTCGAAAAGAAATGGATGGTTGAAAGCGATTATCTCTTTCCGACAGCCTGGCGACCCCAGGAAGACGATCCCCATGACCCGATTGCCTTCCCCGTTGCGCGCCCCACGCCGACGAGCCAGCCGTTTCGTTACCTGGGGCGGAATACAGCGTTTAGCGGCGATTGGACCGAACCTGTTGCGGAACGGCTGCCAAAGCTAACGGCCGTTGGCTGGGGCGAGCCAGCTTTTGCCGCTTTTTATCCCAACTGCCGCAGCGTGTTCGGCCTGCATGATCCCGACACGACAGCTCTAACCGGCAGCGACATCGCCTACGACATCATCGGTTGGTACAGCGAGATCACAACCGATCCGCTGCACAGCCTGATGGCCGAACTGCGCCAGAAGGCGGCCTCAGAAACGGATTTGGGGCGCGTCTTCCAGCAAGCGATTGGCGACCAATTCCGTTGGACGCTGCCCACCGACGATGCGCTGGTGGTGGAGCAAATGGTGTGTTACGGCCGTATCCGCCTCGCGGATGTGGCCCAACCGGCCCCCGAATCGGCCCAAAACATCGACATCGCCATCAGCAACAGCGGCTCCGAGGCGCTGTCTGCCTGGCTGGCGCACCGATTGTCCAGTGAGAAACACTCCAAACGACAGATTGAAGAACAAATCGAGGCCATCACCCTGGCCGCCGACCTGGCCCATTTAAAGCTCGATCTCGGCGCTAAATTTCAGGAAGCGCGGCACAGCCGCACATTCACCAGCGAACCGGGCGGCAACTTATGGCGCGTGAAAAGCCAATCCGGCGCTCACCCGGAGCAGGATACAGACGAAGCCATCACCCTGCCGCTCGCTCTGGCCCACGCGCTCAACCGATTGAACCAGCTCCAGCAAGCTTACGATCGCGCCGCCGATGAGATTCACGATTTACGCCGCCAGTTGTATTTTGATTGGAGCCGCTACATGATGGCTGCCTATCCGGCCGATGACGAAGCGCGTGATCACCAGTCGCCGGAAACCCTATTGGACTTTATCCGCCAACACCCCCTGGCCCAGCTGGACCAAAAACTGGCGGTTACCGGGGAATTGAAGATGCAGCCGGCCGGGCAAGGGCAGGCGCGGCTGACCGCCCACGGCGATGACGAGTCGCTGGCGTGGCAGTTGGCTCAGGCGATTCAGGATGTAGACGGCCAGATCGGCGTGCTGAACGCCGCCCTGCCGCCACAGGGGCGGCGCTACAAGCTGCAACAAGGCTCCGCGCCGCGCTATTGGCAGCCCAACGAGCCGGTGCTCCTGCTGGCCGGCGCACAAATTGAACCAACAGATCGCCACGGGCAAGACGGCCGTTTGCGTCCTGATGGCCTGCTCGAATGTGACATTGCAACAGGGCCAGACCTGCGCCGCGCCGGAGATGAAGCGGTAACGGCCGTGCGCCGCCAGCTAGATGCGCTGGAAGCCACCGATTCGGAACGCATCGGCTTTCGCGGCCAGAATCGGCGCGAATGGCATCCTCTCCTGTTGGAATGGCAAGCCGAATTAAGCCCCATCAGCGATTACGGCAATATGGCCCCGTTTTCGCGCCGTTACCTGCCCGATTTTATCGAGAATAACTACGCTCTGGGTGAACTAGACCAGGCCTTTGCCGCCCAAAGCACCCTGACAACAACCAGCACCAGCACCAGCATATTTCGCGGCCGGACCATTATGCAGCCCCACGCGCCGCGCCTGTTCCAAGAGCGCTTGACGCGCTACCTGGCCGCGCTGCAAAAGGGCGGTATGGCCATTGAACAACTTCCCGCAGAAACCCAGGCGGCGATCGCCAACGCCACAAGCGCTGCGGCGCTGCTCGAAACCGAGGGCCTGCACGTGGTTTCGCAGGCGCTGGGCGGATTTAACGACGCCCTCCTCATGCGCCACCTGGCGCTTCAACTTGATGTCGCCGATCCGCTTGGGTTCCCCGACTACCAGACCATCAGCGAAGGCGTTTTGCGTCCAGCCATCGGCTCGGCCAACGATATGGCCCCGCTGCCGTTCAACCAGTTTCACCCCATTCGCTGCGGTGATTTGAACCTGGTGCAGCTTCGTCTCGTGGATACGTGGGGGCAGGCCCTCCATATCGACTGCGAAAATATCATTCGCACGGAGCAAATGACCACGCCTGACGAATCCAAAGTGGCGCTGCCGCCTCGATTTACCCAACCGGCGCGCCTCAACGCCCGCTGGTTGGCTGCCCTGGGGGACGAAGCGGAGATGAACTCCCATCCCGCCACCTCGCCTATTTGCGGTTGGCTGGTTCCTAATCTTCTCGATCTCAGCCTGATGGTTTACGACAGCGGCGGTGACGCCCTGGGCTATCTGGACCAGACCGGCCACTGGCGGCTGGCTGCCGCCCGGCAGGAGCCGGTGCTGCCCCACGATATCGAAAACCCGCACTTGCGCCAGATGGTGGTGTGGTTGAGCCAGACAGCACAATCTACCGCCACGCGCCTGGCTGCTGCGCACGGCCGTGCCGACACGCCCACCGACGAAGAACGGACCCGCTTTATGCGCGATTATCTGGATGTGTTGGAAAGCGCGCTGGAAAATATCGATCCGGTGGATAGCCAGCAGCATCAGATACAGGCGCTGCTGATGGGTCGCCCTATGGCGCTGGTGCGCGCCGCGATAAGTCTAGAGCTGAAGGGGCTGCCGGCCTGGCAGCAATCGTGGTTGGCGCTGCGGCAAGAGATAGAGGGTCATGAGCGGAATTCGGCCGGATTTACGGCCGTTAAAATCCCCATCCGCATCGGCGAGCACATGCAGTTCAACGATGGCGTTGTCGGCTGGTGGGTGGAGCAAAAAAACGGCTACGCTGACGACCTGTTCTATGCGCCGCAAAGCCACGCCTTTACCCACGCGGATGACCAACGGGACAATGTGGTTATCTTCGGCGAAGCGGGGCAGGAACGGCCGCTCAATATTTCGCTGGCCGTCGATGACCCGCCGCAAATGCTCTCGATTTTGCTCGATCCACGCGGCGCGCTGCACATTACCTCCGGCGTTTTGCCGGTTAAGGCGCTCACCATTCCGCCGGACCAATATCTGGCGGCGCTGCGATCGCTGCGGGTGCAGTTCCTCGCCGCGCCGATCCTGATGCCTGCCGGGCAAACGGCGCTGCCGCTGCCTGAGGAGCCAGGATATGAATGGACATGGGTGCAGTGGAACGGCCGTCATCTGCCCAACATGCCTTCAGCCATCGCCGCCAATAACCACAACGGCCAGGCAGCTAAAAGATCGTCGTCGGCCGGCTGGCTGACGATCCCATCCCGGCCCATCGTGCCGCGCCGGGCGTTTGAGTCGGCTTTTCCCCAGGGGGCGCAAATCTGGGATGCCCTCCTGAAGCAGGGCTGGGTGCAGGCGCTGCCCGGCACGCAGGCGTGGGCGCTGCGGCGGCGCAAAAGCGAACGCGCCGCGCCGACCCTGACGCTGCCGCCCGGTGTTGAACTGGCTGATGTGGAGCGCTTGTTGGATACGGCCGTGCTCCAAATCCAACCCACACGCGCCGAAGCCCGGTTTAACGGCCGTCAGGAAATTCGAGAAGGCTGGTTACAACTCAGTCCGGCCCCTGAAATCAAACATCCCCGGAAAGATCCGAAGGAGAAAGCAGAATGACAAACCCACAGCCCCGCACCCCTCTGGCGCACCTGAAAATGGACAATCTCTTAACGCTTGACGAAGGCGACTACTTAGTGCCCAACATCGGCGGCAGCAAGTTGTTTAGCCAATGGAGCGGCCCCGCCCCTCAAATTGCGTATGACCAGCAGTTTGGGTCAGTGCTGACGCTTCCGGCGCATCAGGGGGTAGGTCTTAATCTTGGCCCTGAAGCAAACCCTCTGCCCAATTTCACCTTTGCCTGCTGGCTTAGAGGCGAGATCGGCGATGGGTCGGCCGGGACATCAGGAACAAATCGCAACCCCTTGCTGGAGGTTGAGTTCCGCGAAGTAGGGGGTTATTACAGCAATGGTCTTACCTTAGCTGTCGGCTCAGGCATCAAGCTGATTGATGCTGAACGCCGCCAGGAGATTCTATCAGCGCCAGGAATAAGCGACTGGGCGGAATGGCATCACATCGCCCTGACGCATGAGGGCAACATCTGGCAGGTAGTCGTGGATGGGGAGCAGGTGGCGGAAGCATTTTCTGAGGCCCGGATCGCCGTCATGCCTGAGCTTGTCGGGTTGGAGAATTTGCGAGAAACCGGCGCGATGCTGGCCCATATTCGCCTCTATGCGCAGCCGCTGACGGTTGACGACCTGCGTCTGGATATAATGGCCGATATGGCCAGCGGGGCAACGGCCGTGCAAGCGCATACCCAATATGGCGAAGGGCTGCTCCTGCACCTGCCGCTGGACCAGGCGAAGGCGGGGCAAATCCTCGATTTTTCCGGGCAAGATAATCATGGCACGGCCGTTGGGGCAGTAAACTGGGTGGTTGACGCCCTGTTTGGCAGCTGTGTGGCGCTGGCCGGGGAGGGCGGTCTGCAAGTGTCCGATCTCTTCCAGCCATATATATCATCTGCCCAAGAACGATTCCCCTGGTTTTTCCCGGCCGGGTTTTCGCTGGCTGTGTGGGTTTACCCGGATGGAGATACGAGCGGCCAGGAAAGCCAAATTTTGTTTGATGTGAGCGATGCTGCTGCCCGCGGTCGTGGATTTACGCTGGGCATGGATGACGGACGGCCGTTTGCCCAGGATGGCTACAGCAGAGGCAAAATCATCTCGCCATCGGCGCTGCCCGCCAGACGTTGGACCCATCTGGCGTTGACCTACGACGGCCGTTCCACCTGTTTTTTTCGGGATGGCAAGCTGGTGGGCGACCCTCTGCCGAGCGTCGAGCGGATTGATTTTCGGCACGATCAGCAGATAGTACTGGGATATTCTCCAAGCGCTGACAAGGCCGGTTTTCACGGCCGTCTGGCACACGCGCGCCTCTATCGCAAGGCGCTGACGCCGGACGAGATCCAAAGCGGCATCGCCGCCGATCTGCCAGTCGAACGAGTGGGGCGGCCATCCCCGCTGGAATTCAGCCTGCACAACGACCAGGAGCAGCAGGTTTTGTATACGCCGCTGCCGGGTCGGGCGGAAGCGGACGATGCCGGCCAGCAGGTTCATCTCATCGCCACGAATACCAGCGGCAGCGCACTGACGTTGAACCGGCCAGAGATTGCTGGCCGGCCGGTAACGGCCACCGACCACCATTTTGAAATTCGCTTTCGGCCGGGCACGATCATTAAACCAGAGAGTATTCTGCCGGCTGCTGCGCTCTGGCAGGTGGGATTTGCCGCCCACAGCGATGGCACTGTTTCGCTCTATTTGCGCCACAAGGCGGGCGCGAACCTGGGGCCGGGCGAGGCGATTACCGTCTCGCTGCAAGGGCTTCGGGTTGACGCCTCAGGCGGCTCCCGTGGCACGCGCATCCAGATTAAGTACCGGCAGATTATCCCGGCGGGCAGCGCCAAACCGCTCACCGGCAGCCGTCTGCAATACTTGAGTGTGTTGCAGCGCTCGGAATCGGTGATGGAGAGCAAGTTGAAGGGGTTGGAAACGGCCGTTGACCAATGGGCCGCCGACCGCGATCAATCTCAGTCGGCGCAAAACGATGTGGCCGAACGGCTGGAAGCGCTGCACACGACGCTGGCGGAGCTGGTGGCGGTGGCGGAGCAAAGCCCGGGCAGCGGCCCACTAACTGCGGGGATTATCGGCAGCGATCACATGGTCAATGACGGCCGTTCGCTGAACAATTTAACCATCTTTATTGAGATGATGGCCGCCGACGATCCCATCGAACTCCATGTAGAGGAAACCCTGGTAACCCTGCGCTTTCCAATCTTCGTTGAGGGGGAACGGCCTGAGGGCCTGGCGCAGGTTTGGGAATTAGCGGGCCAGAGCGTCCAGTTTACCCAAGATTCCGATCTCAAACTGTCTGGTGAAACGGCCGATAACGAATTGTCCATTTCAGCCATTTCAGATGTCACGGACACTCATTTCAGTTTTTCCTTCGAATTGAAGTACGACATGACCGTTAAGGCGGGCAACGGCCGTCGCCTGGTCCTGCCGCTCGTGGGGCTTACGTCATCAGCGCCCAGCGGCCCCAGTTGGGTGGAAGTGGTGTGCGAAAACTTTGGCCCGTTGGGCAAACGCACATTCCGGCTGCCCCTGGAAAAAGGTCCGGCCAAGGCGGTGTCGTCTGATGATGGGCTGGGGTTATCCGTCAGCCACCGGCTGCAACTATGGAAAAACCCGGTCATCTTGTTACGTAATGAGATACTGAACGAAAGCAATGAACAAATCGGAGACCCAGACGCAACCATCGGACTCGATCAAGATGGCATACTTGAGATTCAAAGTCCGGCAGGACTGATTCTCCAATCCTCGGCAGGACTGACTCTCCAATCCGATTCGGCGGTTACGATCGCCAGCAACGATTCTATCAACCTGAATTGCTCCATTCAAGTACAGGGCCGTATCAAGGACGAGACCGGGTGGGTGATGCCTAAGGGCGCGATTATCATGTGGACGGGCGAAAAGGCACCAGAGGGTTGGACGCTGTGTGACGGAACGAAGGGCGCCCCGGACCTCCGGTCTCGTTTCATCATTGGTGCCGGGCCTGGGAATACTAAAGATAAATTGTCGGCTTACCCACTGTCTTCAAAGGGCGGTCAGGAAGTCGTAACACTTACCCAAAAACAAATGCCACGACATGATCACCCGATTACCGATCCGGGGCACCAGCATACGTACAACGGCGCCATAGGGTTTGGCCACGGTTTTGAAACGCAGAGCGCATCTTATACTCCGGCAACGAGCAATCCTGACCAGAAGACCGACAAGATAAGAACAGGGATCACCTTGGGGCAGACTGGCGGAGACGAGCCAGTCGAAACCCGCCCCCCTTACTTCGCACTCGCCTTCATCATGAAGCTCTGAACGGCCGTGAACAACAAGCCGCCGGTAGGAGACAAGGGGGGAGACGGCCGTGTGACCCAGCCCCCAAATGAATCAGAATAGATTGCCAGTGGGAAAAATTTCCCTTGACTCCTGTTGTGTTGTGCTTGGGCAGCTGAAGTTATTAGCAATAGAAGAGTAGACTGAACCGTCGCACGGCCGTTTAGCTTCCTAATAAAAAACCCTCTCTCCTATCTGGTGGGTGTTGGTTCATGACACCAAAAGACGCCACGTCAGTGGCGTCTTTTGGCAATAGGCCATCAGGTCATGCCGCCTCGCCCCTTTGTATTTTGGGCGATCTCTGTTAGGGTAGACGAAACCCGAAAAGACAGGCGCTGCTTTCTATCCCGTCTGTTTCTATCCTATTTTGTTTGAGGTAACACGCATGACAACACCGATTATTCGTATCTTTTCCACCGATTTAGACGGAACCCTGCTAGGCGATGAAAGCGCCGCCAAGCAGTTTAAAGTTTTATGGGAGAACCTGGACCCGGCCAAACGGCCGTTGCTCTGCTACAACACCGGCCGCTTGCTGGAGGACGTGAAACAACTTATTGACGATGGCCTCTTGCCCGAACCCGACTTCATCATCAGCGGCGTGGGCACCCATATCTACGACTACCAGGATCACGCCGTGATGAAAGAGTTTTTTGAAATTCTGGAGGAGGGCTGGGACGGCCAGCAAGTAGAAGAAACCATTTCCGGCCTGCCTTTCGCAGTAGCAAAACAGCCGGACCATTACCAGAACGAGTACAAATCAAGCTGGTATCTGGATGACGCCGCTGTAGAAGATATCCGTTTATTGGAAGCCGCTTTAGAAGAGGCCGGGCTGGACATCCATGTCGTTTATTCCAGCGGACGCCACCTGGACGTGCTGCCCAAGTGGGCCAACAAAGGCAACGCCCTGCGCTGGCTGCTGCGCCATTTGAATCTATCGGTGGCAACGGCCGTTGTCGCCGGGGACAGCGGCAATGATAATGCTATGTTTTCCCTGGCCGGTATCCATGGCATCGTCGTGGGTAATGCCCAGCCAGAACTGCGCCAATACACCCCAAACCTGGCTGTCTTTCGGGCAGAACCGCACGAAACCTGCGCCACGGCCGTTATCCACGGGCTGCGCCACTACGGCGTGTTGAATGACCAAGACGTCCAACAAGACAAGACTTTAGAATCAGCCCACCTGTACAAAGCCCTCCGCGCCTCCGGCGACGAAGAGACTGGTCCCCTCACTGCCGAGCAGTTCGCCCTGATTCGTCAGGGCTACCACAAAGCCATCGCTGCCCTAAAAAAAACCATTACCCCGCTTGGCTTTTCCGCCTGCTCCCTAACCGACAACGACACCATAGGCACAGACGCAAACTACTACAGCGTCTGGGCGCGCGATGGCGCCATCACTGTCATTGGATCTCTACCCCTGCTCACGCAGGATGAAGCCATCCACCAGTGCCAACGCCAGACCTTGATCACCCTGCTAGACAACATCTCGCCCAACGGCCAACTGCCCGCCAACGTGCGTATCGCCGACCAGCGGCCAGACTATTCCGGCGTGGGTGGCATTGCGGCCATCGACAGCGGCTTGTGGGTTATCATTGCGTTTTATGCTTACGTCTCCCACACCCACGATCTTGATTTTCTGCGCCAATATACCAATCAACTGCAAATGGTCATGGATTGGCTCAGCGCCCATGACAGCAACAACGACGCTCTCCTGGAAATCCCGGAGGCCGGCGATTGGACCGACCTGTTTGGCCGCAGTTACAACGTCCTGTATGACGAGGTGCTGTGGTATCGGTGTAATGTCTGTTACGGCCGTTTACTGCAAATGTTGGGCGACGAGCAGCGCGCCGGTGATTATCTGCGCTGGGCGCGCGTCATCAAACGAGAAATTCTGGCGAACTTTTGGCCATCTACGCAGCAAAACATTTATCAAACCATCTCCTTTGCCGAACAACAATTTTCCATTGGGGATGCGCGTTATCTCATCGCCCAGATCACCCCGTTTGACTTTAGCTGGCGCTGCGATACGTTTGGCAACATTCTGGCTTACCTGTATGATGTAACAGACACAAAACGCGCCAGCCAAACCTTTCGCTTCCTGTGGGGCGTGGGCATCAATGAACCCTATCCGATCAAAAACCTTTATCCCGCAGTCACCGTAGGAGACAAAGATTGGCGGCAGTATTACACCGTCAACCTGCTCAATTTGCCAAACCATTATCACAATGGCGGCATCTGGCCCTTTGTCAGCGGTCATTGGGTGCGTTTTGTCCATAAACTGGGACTGCGCGATGTAGCTCTGCAAGAACTTTACCGCCTGGCTGAACTCAATAAACTGGGCGTGCTGCACGAATGGGAATTTAATGAATGGGCGCATGGCACAACAGGCCGCCCCATGGGCAAAGCTTATCAGGCATGGTCGGCGTCCGAATATATTCGTGCCTGCCATGCCCTGCACGTTATCGCCTAAACCAGCATCAAAACTGGCTCCGGCGAACCATACCAAAAAGGAGTAAATACGAATTATGATGCCAATGAATCGACAACTAAACCAAATCATGATGATTTCACTACACGGCTATGTCGCCGGTGAACCAGAATTAGGCAAACCAGATACAGGCGGGCAAGTCGTCTATGTGTTGGAAATGGCAAAACGTTTCAGCCGTTTAGGCTGGCGCGTCGATTTGATCACGCGCCGCTTTGAAGACCAGCCTGAGTTTGACGAAGTGAACGAGAATCTGAGGGTGTGGCGCATCCCTTTTGGCGGCTCGGAGTTTATTCGCAAAGAGGATATGCACGATTATGTGGGGGATTTTGTCACCAATTTATTGGCGGCTATCCGCGCCCGCAATCTGCAATACGACATCGTGAACTCCCATTATTGGGACGCGGGGTGGACCGGCCAAAAAATTGCGGAAGAATTGGGTATCCCTCATGTGCATACACCCCATTCCCTCGGTTGGTGGAAGCAGCAAAACATGGGAACCACCATGAGCGCCGAAGAGATGGAAGCGACTTACCGCTTTGAAGAGCGCATCCGCAAAGAGTTTCTTGTGTATCAGATGTGCGATCATATTATTGCTACCACGGAACCGCAGGCGGAACTGCTGTTGAGCGAATATGATCTGCTGGAAAAACATCTCACCGTGATTCCACCGGGCATGGATGAAGATCGTTTTTCGCCCATTCGTCAGGGAGATCGGGAGCGGCTGTTGGAAAAATATGATTGGCGTCCCCATGACGTGCTCACTCTGGGGCGCATGGCCCACAACAAGGGATACGATCTGCTGTTGGAGGCGCTGCCCGCCTTGTTTGAACTGGTTCCAGATGCCCGTTTGGTCGCGGCAATTGGCGGCGAAGACTCGGCGCAAGATGATGCCGGGGTAGCCGGTTTGAAAAAACGGGCAGAAGAATTGGGTGTGCAAGATAGGATTGTCTGGGTGAACTATGTGGCTGATGAGGACCTGGCTAATCTTTACCGGGCAGCGGCCGTTTTTGCCATGCCTTCCCGCTATGAGCCATTTGGCATGGTAGCGATTGAGGCGATGGCTTGCGGTACGCCGGCGGTGATTACGGTTCACGGGGGGTTGTTCGACCTGATTGATTATGGCAAACATGCCTTATTTGCGGATCCCAATCGTCCGTTGGAGTTGGGGGCGATGCTGTCGCTGCCGATGCTTTATCCGAAACTGTCTCATGAGCTGTCGGTGGAGGGTGCGCGTTTTGCCCGGCGCAATTTTGGCTGGACGGGTATTGCCAAGAAGACGCTGCAAGTTTTTGATGCGGTCAGCCAGATGCGGGCGGGGGAGGCGGCTTAACAGCCATTCGCAAGGTACGGCCAATGGATTCGAGACCAGTCAATGCCTATGACTGGTCTTTTTTTTGTGGGAGGGGGACGGCCGTTTCCTTCATCTTCAATATAGCTCACCCTCTTGACAAACACCCTCTCCTTTGCTATATTACTAACACGATTTAGTAAATCGTGTTAGTAAACCGAGTTAGCCCAAGATTCAGGATACACCTATAATCGATCCCATGACTAATAAACCTCCGAGAAACAAAAGACCTTCCATGCAAGATGTAGCGGATCTGGCTGGTGTATCCAGAACAACGGTCTCGTTCGTTATCAACCAGGTTCCCGACGCCAATATCCCCGAAGAAACACAAGCCCGGGTGCGCACGGCCGTGGCTGAGCTGAATTATCGGCCCAATGCCATTGCCCGCGGCTTGCGCGCCCAGCGCACCCACACGATCGGCTTTATATCTGACGTGGTTGCGACCACTCCTTATGCCGGCAACATGATTCAAGGGGCACAGGATTTCGCCTGGGAAAACAACAACATCATCCTGCTGGTAAACACGGGCAATAACCAGGACATGAAGCACAAGGCCGTCGATGTCATGTTGCAGCGGCAGGTGGACGGCATTATTTACGCGACGATGTACCATCGTGAGGTTCATCCGCCGGAATCAATCCGGCAAGTTCCGGCGGTTTTGTTGGACTGCTTTAACGGGGATTATTCACTGCCATCTGTGATCCCTGACGAGGTATTGGGTGGGCGGCAGGCCACTGAATATTTGCTGCAAAAAGGGCATCGCCGGGTAGGTTTTGTTTGTGATTTTTCACCGGTGCAGGCGAAATACGGCCGTCTTCAAGGCTATCAGCAGGCTTTGGCGCAATATGGGATTGCCTTCGATGCCGACTTGGTGCGCGAAGGCGAGAGCCTGACCAGCGGCGGTTATAAAGCGACGATGGAAATCATGCAGCAGCCCGATCCGCCTACCGCTCTGTTTTGTTATAACGACCGCATGGCCATGGGAGCCTATGATGCCCTGCGTAAGTTAGGTTTATCGATACCAGGTGATGTAGCGGTGGTGGGTTTTGACAATCAGGAATTGATTGCCGCCCATCTGTATCCTGCGCTTACCACAATGAAGCTCCCGCATTATGAGATGGGGCAGTGGGCCGTAGAACATCTTTTATACCTGATTGATCACCCGGAAGCTCGGCAGGAAACGGCCGTTCAACACATCATCCCCTGTCCCATCATCGAAAGAGAGTCGGCATAAACACCCATCCTGAGTGAAAGGAGGCAGCGTATTTGTTTTTGTTGCTAAAGTTAATCGTTCTTCACGTTTCACACGACATCTAATTTTTTAAATTACCCCCAATTCGAAAAATCGAAGGAGAGAAAATGAAAATCCAGCAAAAATGGTGGTTAAATTTAGCTTGCCTGTTGATCGTTGCCTTGCTTGTCGCTTGCGGCGGAGGCGGCGCCGAAACCACAACCCAAGATACAAGTCCTGCAGAAGAAGCCGTTGCTGTAGAAAGTACAGCAGTTGACACCAATCCCATAGAAGAAACAGCCGCCCCCACGAATACCAGCGCCCCCATCGAACTGAGCATGTGGTACCACGGCGCTGGCAACGAAGTGGAAAGCGCCATCGTCCGTCAAATCATCAGCGACTTCAATGCCTCCCAAACAGATTACGTCATCGCCCTTGAAGACTTCCCCCAAGATTCTTATAACGAATCCGTCGTTGCTGGTGCCTTAGCCGGCGACCTGCCCGACATCATCGATATGGACGGTCCTGTCATGCCCAACTGGGCCTGGGCTGGTTACCTGTCCCCTCTGGAACTCCCGACTGCCACACTCGATGGCTTCCTGCCCGGCACCATCGGAATGTGGGACGGCAAAGTCTACTCCGTCGGACTCTGGGATGCCGCTATAGCCATTTATGCCCGCCGCTCCGTTCTGGAAGAAAATGGCATCCGCATCCCTTCACTAGAAGAACCCTGGACCGGCGAAGAGTTTGACGCCGCCCTGGAAACCCTACAAGCCACGGGAAATTACGAATATGCCTTTGACCCCGGTATGGCTTGGACGGGTGAATGGTATCCCTATGCCTTCTCCCCGCTGCTGCAAAGTTTCGGTGGCGACATCATCGATCGCTCAACCATGCTAACCGCAGAAGGTGTTCTCAACGGCGACGAAGCTATCGCCTTCGGTGGATGGTGGCAAAGCATATTTGAACGCGGTCTGGCTCCCGGCGCCTCCCAAGACGGCGGCGACCGGGAAACTGGGTTCATCGATGGCAAATACGCCTTGCAATGGAACGGCAACTGGGCGGCCATCCCTGCTCTAGAAGCCTTTGGTGATGACCTTCTCTTCCTGCCCGCACCCGACTTTGGCAACGGCCCGAAAATCGGCGCTGGCTCCTGGCAGTTTGGGGTCTCTTCTGAAAGCCAACACAAAGATGGCGCCAACGCCTTCATCGAGTTTGCCTTACAAGACAAATACCTCGCAGCTTTCTCAGATGGCATTGGTCTTATCCCCTCCACTCTCAGCGCTGCCGCATTGACTAAAAACTATGCGCCTGGCGGTCCCTTGGAAATCTTCTTTGAACTCAGCAATCAACAAGCTCTGATTCGCCCACCGACGCCAGCTTACCTTTCTGCCGCGCTCACCTTTGAGAAGGCGTTAGCCGACATCGCTGATGGCGCTAATGTTGTGGATGCCCTTGATGCTGCCGCAGATGAAATCAACGCCGACATCGAAGCCAATGGCGGCTACGGATTTAGTAACTAAATTAGCGGATACCGGCAAATTTCCTTAACCTCTCATGTAGGGGCGGTAGACAAACCGCCCCTACAATATAAAGCATGGAAGTTTTGTCCGATTTCAGCACCTACTAATCCATTGGTTTCCCCAAAAGGGTGGAGGGAAAAATGACAACAACAGATACCAAAGTGACTGTATCACAAAACAAGAAGCGTTTGCCGAAGGATTCAAAAGCAGGTCGTCAGGAAAACATAGCTGGCTGGCTTCTGGCACTGCCCGCAATCCTGCTCATTATGGGGTTTCTCATCATTCCTTTCGTCATGGCATTTGGTTTCTCATTCACCAATCAGCGGCTCATTTCTCCCAATCCGACTGAATTCGTGGGGCTGCGCAATTTCAAACGACTGCTCAGTGTGAACATCCTGCCGCTTGAACCGCTTGTAGACGAAAACACGAGTGCACTCATTTTCGATGAAGAAGGCAATCTGGCGTACCCCCAAGTGCGTGACTACACACGCAACAATCCAGATTACCCCCAGTACAATGGTAAGCAGGAGTGGTTTGCTCTCACCATTGGCGGTACAAGGTATACCATCCTGGCCAGCGATGTTGTCTTTATGAAATCGCTGGTCAACGTAGTTTACTTCGTCGTAGTGGTTGTCCCTCTGCAATCAGGGTTGGCATTGATACTTGCCTTACTCATTAATCAAAAAATCATCGGTGTCAATATTTTTCGCACGATCTACTTTATACCCGTTGTGGTGTCTATGGTTGTGATCAGCATCCTGTGGAAATTTATCTATGACCCGGCTAATGGTCTGTTAAACAATATTCTAGGCGTGTTAACGTTTGGCGCATTTAAGCCAATAGATTGGTTGGGCAACACATCCACAGCGATGCCTGCGATTATGGGTATGTCCATCTGGCAGGCGGTTGGCTTTCATATGATCATCTGGTTGGCGGGTTTACAAACCATTCCTGGCGTACTTTATGAAGCGGCGGATGTTGCTGGCGCTAATATGTGGCAAAAATTTCGCTATGTGACCTGGCCTGGTTTGCATAACACGTTCATTTTCATTCTCATCACGATCACCATCGCCGCCTTCGGTCTATTGATCCAGATTAACGAAATGACGCGCGGTGGACCGCTGGATTCAACACAAACCCCCATTTTCCAAATGCTTATACGCGGGTATGAAAAGCAAGACATCGCGATGGGTTCCACAATTGCTGTCGTCTTTTTCTTAATCGTGGTGGGAGTATCGCTGGTACAGCGTTACATCACCCGGGAGAGTTCTTAATTATGCAAAGCTCACCTGTAACCAACAATTGGGCGAAAATAGGCAAAATCTCTGGGATTGTGTTGATGATTATGCTGGCAATCATATTCATTTTCCCCATCGTTTTCATGTTTATGTCATCGTTGAAGCCATCAGAACAACTGCTGCGCGACTCCGCCTCGTTCCGTGCTTTTATGCCTGTGGGCGATATTTCACTTGATAATTATCGAGCGATGTTTGAACGAGCGCCGGTATGGCGTTTCCTCTTCAATTCTTTCATTGTCACGACCATAACCGTTTCCTTAGGACTTTTTGTGAATTCTTTGGTGGCCTACGCCCTGGCATTGCTCCGCTGGTCGGGTTCAGGATTGGTACTGGGTATCATCATCGCTACGTTGGTGGTTCCGTTTGAAGCAATTGCGGTGCCTCTGCTGCTGATTGTGAGCAAGCTGCCCACATTCAGCACCTCAGAAGGGTTTGGCTTCGGCTGGATCAATACCTATCATGTGCAAATTATTCCCTTTATCGCCCAGGCGTTTATCATTTTCCTGTTTGTGCAGTTCTTCAAATCGCTGCCCTACGACCTGATTGAGGCTGCTCGCATTGATGGCGCCAGTTGGTTTGGTATTTACAGAAAGGTTATTGTGCCTATTTCCGGGCCGGTTTTTTCTACAGCAGCAGTTCTCATGGCCTTACCGATGTGGAACGCTTACTTGTGGCCCATTATGACGGTGCAATCGGAAGCATTGCGTCCGGTGATGGTTGGGTTGAGTTACTTCTTCCAACTTAATGTGGTTTGGGGTGAAGTAATGGCGTTCTTGTCGTTTATTACGCTGCCTATTTTGATCTTTTTCTTGCTCATTCAGCGAACCTATATTGAAAGTATCGCCGCCAGCGGGATTAAGGGTTAGCATTTTCGTTCATTTTCCGGAGGCTGAATTCAATCAGGCTTTAAATAGGAAGCTTCCGGAAAATTTTGCTGCCACACTAGAAACACCGATGAAGGAGTCTCATGGCCAGAGATGACATATCTACATCGCCGGCGCTTGTCCTGAGTGAGCCGTTCCGCCCACAATTTCACTTCACGCCGCAGAAGGGGTGGCTGAATGATCCGAATGGCCTGGTGTTTTATGCTGGTGAATACCATCTGTTTTACCAGTTTTACCCGGATGATACGCTCTGGGGACCGATGCATTGGGGCCATGCGATCAGTAAAGATTTGGTGAATTGGCAGCATTTACCCATCGCTTTGTTTCCTGATGAATTGGGGTACATTTTTTCGGGTAGTGGGGTTATTGATTGGCATAATTGTGCGGGTTTTGGTGAAGAGGCGATGATTTTGTTTTTTACCCACCATCACCCTGGCACGAGGGATCAAAGTCAGAGCCTGGCTTATAGTACAGACAACGGCCGTTCCTGGACAAAATATCCGGGCAATCCCATCATTCCTGCGCCGGCGCATTTGCGTGATTTCCGAGACCCAAAAGTGATTTGGTATCGGGCGGAGGAGGGTGCGGGTCATTGGGTGATGTCGCTGGCCGCTAACGATCAGATACTGTTTTACACCTCGGATAATCTGATTGATTGGCAGGAAAACGGCCGTTTCAGCCATCCACAAAGCGCCGCAACCGGTTTATGGGAAACACCCGATTTGTTTCAACTGCCGGTGGTGGGTTGTTCCGAAAGTCGTTGGGTGCTGACTATTGGCATCGACAACAGATTGCCGGGGGGCAGAAGCGGCACGAGGTATTTTATCGGGACGTTTGATGGGTACGCATTCACCTGCGATCAGTCGAGCGATTGTGTGTTTTGGGCAGATTTCGGCGCAGATTTTTACGCGGCCCAATCATGGACTGATGCGCCGGACGGCCGTCGAATTTGGTTGGCATGGATGAATAATTGGCGTTATGCGTATACCATTCCCACGTCAACCTGGCGCGGAGACTTAAGTATTCCGCGAGAGCTGGGACTGGTGAAAACGGATGCCGGTATTCACCTGATTCAACAACCAGTTGCCGAACTCAAACGGCTGCGTAATGCTCGCTGGTTTTGGACCAACGTGACTATTCAACCAGATGTCCCTTTTCACCCGATTGTCAAAGGATACACGCTAGAGATCATTGCTGAATTTGAGGGTGTGGGAAAGGCGGATTGTTTTGGCGTTCGGGTACTGTCTGGTCACGAAATTGCCATGACAATAGGGTATGACCCGCAAAAACAAATCTTATTTACGGACCGCCGCCAGGTGGGGCAGGTTTATTTCCACGCGGATTTCCCCAGCGTGCACCAGACTGAGCTTCCCCTGAATAACGGCCGTTTGCGGCTGCATATTTTTGTAGATAGCTCCATGGTTGAAGTATTTGCCAGCGACGGGTTGATTTGTTTTAGCGAACGGTGGTTTCCGGAGGAAAACAGCACAGGATTTGATATTTTCACAGAAGGGACTGCTGTTCATTTGAATTCGTTAGAGGTGTTTGGGTTAAAAACGGCCGTTTTCAATTCGCCCCTCATCCCTCCGCCTGCATAGTTTACAAATTTGTGGTTACCCGTAAGTAGTCAGAGTGTGGTATTCACTCCAATTGGCAAAACATCCCAGTTTTCAGGAAGGCGTGTGAGCCACACAAAAATTTTCCCTCGTTAGCCTGATTTGTATTTTAGCCATAAGCGGGTGTCAACAAACCATTCAACCCACCCTGACGCCGCTGCGGACTCACTCTACCCACCAGGTTGCCTACGCTGACGGCCAGACCCACGCACACACCAAACCCTACCTGCACGCCTGTGTCTGCGGCTGTGCCCACAAATGTTCCCGCCTCAGTGACTACCGCCGGGGCTGCCAATGCCAGCGCCGCGGCGAGTGCGGTCTTGCCGCCAGAGACTACGCTGATACTACTCCCTACGATCTGTATGGCGCCGCAACATTTGATAATATCTTCATGCCACTAAAAACAATGCTTAGCCGCCTAGCGAATCGATATAATCAATGGAAATTTGCGCCGGGTAGAAGTTTTCATTGACGGCTAAAGCGGATTCATACGCCTGACGCGCTTCGGTGACGCGGCCCATCTCCAACAAAACATGACCCATGTACCAATAGGTCTCTTCGACGTTACGGCCGCCCTGGGTGTCTAGCGTCGCATTGGCCAGATCGAGCACGTCCTGATAACGGCCGACTTTCCAATAAGCCAGGTATGGCTGGAATTGATACCACAACATCCGCGGCGGCAAGCCGATTTCCCGGGCTTTGTCGTAAGCCTGAGCGCCGCCCTGGTAATAGGTCTGGTCGCCGGTAAGGCCGGCGATGCGGGTGAAAGCGGTGCCCATGTTAAACCAGGCCATTGCGTCATCCGGGTTGGCCTGCGTTTCCGATTCCGCCAGGGTGGCCACGTACTGCCACATTTTCAGATCGTCGAACATTTCCTCGCCCAAAATAGAGGCCACTTCGTCGGCCTTGTCTGGGGTATAAACCACGTAAAACGTGTAGTTGAACTGCTGCCAATACTTTTCGATTTCGTCGTAGCTGTCTATACGGCCGCTGTTGTCCCAGGGACCAAGGTAACTGTCCTGGCTGTACAGCTCTTGTTTGGTGTCGTCGTAGCCGTAAATGGTGATGTAATGGCCCCACCAGCCGGATTCTGGCAGTTCGTACCCCTTTTCGATGACCACGGGATAACCGGCAGCGACGAATTTTTTGACCATTTCCAGCGAGCCGCCGGATCGGGCGATGGCGTTGTAGCCGGGCGTTTGGTCGTTAACGTAATCGGCGATTTGCCAGGCGCTGACGTTGCGGTCTTCGGAATTTGGCTTGAGGTAGCTGGCCACCTCTTCTTGGGTGACGGGATTGCCCCACCAGTTAAGCACCTGGGTCAAATTTGCCGGCCCGCAGTTGTTGAAGCTTTGCTTTACAACTTTCATGTCGGGCAGAATTTTGCTGACCGGCAGGGGTTCGGGTGTGGGGGTCATGGTGGGGGCCGGTGTGGCCGTGGGCGGCAGCGTGGGTTCCGGGGTGATGTCGTTGGCGGCGGTGATGGGTTGTTGGGTGGGCACGGCCGTTTCCGTGGGCAGCACCATCGGGGTCGTAGTTGGTTTGGCGGCCGCCAGGGCGCTCAAATCCACATGGCTGCTGGTGTCATCTAATTCTGGGGCGGGCAGGGCTGTGGCCACCGGAGCCACCTGGGCGATCACTTCTTCGCTAATGCTGCCAAGAAACGGGCTGCGTTCTTGCAAAGCGACGCGGTAACGGCCGGGAATGGCCTGGACCACCGTCGGCAAAGCCAGTAAACCGATAATGACAATAAATTGGATTCCCACAATAGCGAGAATGAGATTTCGTGTGCGATTTTTCATAAGCGTCTAAGCATTCGCAGCGGATGATATTGCCAAAAGAAAGAGGCGGCTCTCCGGCCTTCAATCTCCACGGCGAATTAACTTCCTCCGTTTTGGATTTCTGACAGCGCCGCAGCCGCAGGCGCAAAATTGGGGTTGAAGTTAGCGGCTTGCAGCAGGTCTTGCTGGGCTGTGTCCAGATTCCCCAGCGCTTCCTCAGCTAATCCTTTGTAGTAGAATGATTCTTCAAAATAGGGTCGATTTTCCAGGGTCACATCGGCCAGCAGCACGACATCTTCGTAGCGGCCGGACCGGAAATAAGCTTCGTAGGGGCCGAATTGGTACCACAACATGCGCCAGGGCAGGCCAATGGCTCGCGCCTGATCATAAGCGGCCGCCGCTTCATTATATTGTGCCAGGGCGTTGTAAATGGTGCCGAGGTTAAACCAGTTAAAGGCGTTCTCGGGGGCTGCGGCCGTTTCGGCGCGGACAGTTTGCAGGGCGTTTTGCCACATCGTGGCGTCGTCCATGTTTTGGCCGATGATGTCGGCTACTTCGGCGGCGCGCGCCGGATCGTAGAGCACGATGTAGTTGCGGTTGAAGTGCGGCCAGTAGGTGGCTAAGTCGGCATAGGAAAGATCACGGCCGTCGGCGTCCGCATTTTGCAAGGGTTCATCGCTGGTGCCCAGCCAGGAATCGTAGGTCCAGAACTGCTGCCGGGCGTCGTCGTAGGCTACCACGAGCATGTAGTGGCCATACCAGCCCATCCAGCGAAATTCGCCGGGCGGGTCGATGCCAATTTCCAGAATCACCGGGAACCCATTGGCGATGAGGCGGCGAACGGTGTATTGATCGCCGTTGGCGCGGGAAAGGGCTTGCAAATCGGTGTGGTTGTTGACATAAGTAACCATTTCGACCGGACTCACGTTGCGGTCTTCAGGGTTGGGTTTGAGGATGGCGGCCGTTTCTGTTTGATTGGTGCGCACGCCAAAATAGCTCAGGGTCATTGCCAACGTGGCCGGGCCGCAGTTGTTCCACTCCTGAAACTGGTGGGTAATTCCTTCCAGGCGCGCCGCCGCCGGAATGGGAACCTGGGTGGGTGTGGGCGGCGGCGGGGTGAAGGTGGGCGGCAGCGTAGGGCTGGCGGGTGGTGTAGCCGTGGCGGATTGGTTGGTGATGGGCATGGGGGTGTTGGTGGGCGGCAGGGAAACGGCCGTTGCCGTATTCAGCAGCAAAGCGACATTGGCGGTCGCGGCGGCCGTAGGCAAAATAGCGACTGTTTGCGGCGGCGCGCCGATGTCCTGGATAGGCTTAGGCAAGCGCGCCAGATAGCGCGGCGGCACGGCGCGCAAAATCGTCGGCGTGGCCAATAATCCCGCCATGATGAATCCAAGGCATACCAACAAGGTGATGTTTCGTCTGCTCATCGTCTACTTTCCAACGTCGGGCATTATAACGCACGAATTCAGGCCCCCAAAGCACAGCGGCAGACTCTTACCAAGTCCTTAAGGTTCGGAGCTTGGACCCATCACCCTGATAGACCGAAAAAATTTTTCTAGCCCCAGAGAACACGGAGAGCGCGGAGTTTGTACCAGAGAAAACCTCCGCGTCCTCTGCGCCCTCCGCGGTAAAATTCTGAGATTTGTCAGTCAATCAGCAAACAGGTTGCCATCGCCTGACTTAGAAATGGCTGCTGCCTGGTCAGAGCATTCGGCCGCCACGAGAATGGATAAGGGCAGATGCTGTCCTACTTATCCAGGACTTCACGTACCTTAGCCACCAGGATACTTCGGGTGAATGGTTTAGATAAGAATTCCACCTGAGCCGTTAGCAGGCCATGACGCATCACTGCGTCGTCCAGGTAGCCGGACATATAAAGCACCTTCATCTGCGGATAAAGTGGTGAGAGTGTTTCGGCCAGCTCCCGTCCGCTCATATGCGGCATGACCACATCTGTCAGGAGTAAATCTATGGGCGTATGGGATTTTTTGACCAAATCAATAGCCAGATTCGGTTCATTGGCTTCCAAGACGGTGTAGCCCATTTCGTCTAATGTGAGGTGGACCAGATTGCGTACACCATCCTCATCTTCGACCAGCAATATAGTTTCGTTTCCACGGCTCAAAGGCACAATCGGCGGAGGTTGTGTGGGCTTGTTGATAGCGCTGGCATCGGCTGGCAAGTAAATCTTGAAGGTTGTGCCTTTGTCCAGTTCGCTGTAGACAAAAATCGCGCCGCCGCTTTGTTTAATGATGCCGTGTACGGTCGATAATCCCAGCCCGGTTCCCTTTCCCGGCTGCTTGGTTGTAAAGAAAGGCTCGAAAATTTGCTTTTTCGTGGCCCCATCCATGCCGTGGCCCGTATCGGTGATGGCCATCATGACGCATGCGCCTAGCGGCGCATCCAGATGAGCGTCTTTGATAGAGCCATCGAACACCTGATTGCTGGTTTCCATGGTTAAGATGCCGCCAGTCGGCATGGCATCGCGCGCATTAACGGTCAGATTCATGATGACCTGTTCTATCTGCCCAGGGTCGGCTTTGACAAGCCACAAATCGGGCTGCAAGACCGTGTTGAGTGTGATGTCTTCGCCAATCATGCGGGGCAACATGCTTTTTAAATTCCCGATCAGGTTATTCAGGTTTAAGCTGACAGGCTGCAAAAGCTGCTTGCGGCTAAAAGCAAGCAGCTGCGTTGTCAGGCCGACTGCATGTTCGCTGGCCTGGTAGATTTGTTCCAATTTTGGCAAGAGCGGATCCGTGTCGCTCATCTGGTTGCGCATGAGGTCGCAGTAAATCTGAATGATGGTGAGTTGGTTGTTGAAGTCGTGGGCTATGCCGCCGGCAAGCCGGCCGATACCTTCCATTTTTTGGGATTGGCGCAGTTGTTCTCCCAGTTTGGCCTGTTCTTCGGCGGCTTGTTTGCGTTCGGTAATGTCTCGGGCGACGATAACTGTGCCGACAATTTGACCTTTTTCCCAGATGGGGTTGCTGGTAAATTCGACGGCCAGGGGGGAGCCGTCTTTGTGCCAATAGATGTCGTCATCGGCATGATAAGTTTGGCCGTTGAGCATGGCCAGGTGTATGATGCATTCGGCGGCGGGGTAAGCACGGCCGTTTGGGCGGGTGTGGTGGAACCGGTGGTGGGCATTTTGGCCGATCAGGTCAGCCGGTTCCCAGCCTAGCAGAGCTGCCATGGCGGGATTGATGAAGGTAATACGGCCGTTGGTGTCCGTGCCATAAATCCCTTCACCTGCGGAATTTAAGATGAGTTCCATCCGCCGGTTCAGCCGGTCAATAATCGCCTCAGCCTCTTTTCGTTTGGTGATATCCTGTACGTAACCAACCAGATATGCCGGACGGCCGTCTCGATCATTCATTAACTGCCCTTCTGCCCAAACCGTGCGCTGTGTACCATCGGGCAAGACAATTCGGTACTCTGTGGGCGTGGGCTTATAGGCCTCTAGCACGTTGCGGTTAGATTGGTTAACAGCTTCTATGTCATCGGGGTGAATGCGAGAATTGATTACCCGGTTCAGATCGCCGTCAAAGTTTTCTCGATCAACGCCAAAGAGGCGGAACATTTCATCGGACCAAACTACCTTTTGTGTCTTTAGATCCCATTTCCAACTGCCGATTCCGGCCACTTTCTCGGCGGCGGTCAGGATACCCTGTAGGTCTTCCAATTCTTGCCGGGTTTGCCTGCGTTCGGTGATGTCTTCTGAAAAGATGACGATGCCGCCGATGACGCCATTCGTATCATACCAGGGGCGCACCTCCCAACGCAGCCATTGGACTGTTCCGTCTGCCCGAAGGAATGTATCTTCATTATTTCGTATGACTTCACCCGCCATTCCACGGCGATGCGCTAATTTCCAATGCTCTGTTATCTCAGGGAAAATATCGTAATGGGATTTTCCAATGATATTTCGTGTAGCCAATGAGTAATCAGATACCCAACGGTTGCTAACAAACAGATAACGCATATCGGAATCGAACATCGCCAGGGAGGCTGGCGCGTGTTCGATGAACAGGCGCATTTTTTCTTCGCTGTCGCGCAGCGCATTCTCTGCCTTGACTCGTTTAATGACCACAGCTGCCTGATTCATGGTGGTTTCGATCATCTCACGGTAGGGGGTAATATCTTTTTTTGCCAAAATGGTGAGTCCGCCAAAATGCTGGTTGTCCCAAACAAAACCCATGGTGTAAATGGCCGTGATCTTTAGCTGCTTTTCAACGGCCTCACAAATCGCCTTGGGTATTTTCCTGGCGAGCAACGCATAAAGGCCGCCTTCAAATGTTTCTAGATGACCGCTTCTAAATGTGCGAATTTCTTCCGGTGTCATCTCCGCAAGTGGATAGATTATTTTGTAAGGATCGACTTTGGACCGGCGAACGAGATTTTTGTAGCGTCTGCCAAGGCCATATAGACCAATAATTCGCATAGCCTGTAGTTTGTCATCGAGTATGCTGGCGCCTGTGTAACAATCGCCGACAAGTTCTTGTACCTTTTCCCCGACAAATCGGTAGATGTCTTCCAGATTGCTGAGTAAGGCAATTTGTTTTTGGATGTCGACCATCAGGGTGACGGCTTGCTCAGTTCGCTTGCGTTCAGAGATGTCTTGGACAAAGCCATGCCAGAGTATGCTGCCATCGTCCTGACGTTGGGGCATTGAGCGCCCTTCGATCCAAATTTCTCCCCGACGGGGGTGCTGCACCCGGTATTCAGCATGCCAGACGGTCATGGTACGGGCCGACTCGGCAACGGTTTTTTCTACGTGGGGCAGGTCTTGGGGATGTATGATGGCAAAGAGGGAAGCAGCGTTTTGAGCCAACTGCGCGGCGTCCAGGCCATAAATTTCATCCAGCGCAGGGCTAGTGTAGGGCATACATGCCGAACCATCTGCGCGCAATTTAAAAGAGCAAATCATGCCGGGCACAGTTGCGGCGATTTGGACCAGCTGGGGTTGCAGCGCTTGTTCATCGCGTTGGGTATTTAGCGTGCGTGGCTGATCTGGAGCTGCTGTCGTTACCGGGTGGCTAACGGCCGTGCGAACCACAAAAAGGGTGTCGTTTACCAATGGGCGGGTTTCTATGTCTACGGGGAAGGTACGGCCGTTTTTGTCATGCAGGATTGCGCGGGAAGAGGGGGGAAACGGCCGTCTGAGAAAGTCGCTGCCGGGAAACAAGTCTGCCAGGCATAACATCGCCAGCGTTTCATGAGGGTAATCGGTCATCTGGCAAGCGGCATCGTTTACATCTACAAAACTCCCGGCGTCATTAACCACAAACAGGCCATCGTTAGCTTGCTTGAAAAGCGCCTGATATACTTCGGCAACAGGATGTGAATATTCTGGGTCAGGTGATTGGTTAGCTTCGCTGCACCCCATTTTATATTCTCCGTCGCTCGTGCGTTCCATATGCTTTTGCTAATAAAGACGATTTTAAAAGCCTCTTTGAAGACGTTCAGGGTTTCCCTGGTTAATGTCACTACCAGCAAAAAAGTGATAAAAATAAGAATCGCCGAGATATTTGCAGGGAAAAAGACCCTCCCCCACATTATAGGTGAATCGATGTGCTGCCTCAAGGCTTTTGCAAGGTCGCTATCACTCCCAAGCCTGCTGATACTGCCATATTTTTTCGTGTATTACTGGGCGGCGGAAGCGATGTCTGCATCTTGAAGGCGAGATAGCAGCTCGTTCGCCTGATAGAGTCATGGTGATCGAGGTTGCCCTGCCTGGGGCGGGCTTATTCCCTCTTTTCACCTCGACGAGGAAAAATTCAGACATGAAGATATGATAGAAATTAGTGCTTCTGAATTCGGCAACGTCGTTTACCTACGTTGGACAAGGCAGCCAGATAGTAATTCAGATGTTGGAGGAACTTAGTTGTGAGAAAAATGATTGTACTCGAACATATTTCCCTGGATGGTGTCATACAAGCCCCAGGCGGGCCAGACGAAGACACCAGCGGCGGCTTCGCGTATGGCGGGTGGATCAGTCCATATTCTGACGCGATGCTTGGAGCGCTCCTGAGAAGACAGATGAACTTGCCGTTTGATCTGTTGTTAGGACGCAAAACCTTTGAAATTTGGGCGCCGTACTGGCCAAAACATGGGGACGCATGGCCGGGCGTCATCACAGCGACCAAGTATGTCGCCTCGAACACCATGACGTCTGGCGAATGGCAGCCATCCGTGTTTTTAAATGGCGATATTGTCGAAAAAGTCGCCGAAATTAAGCGACAGAAAGGGCCGGATTTGCACGTTTGGGGCAGTGGTAATCTCGTTCAAACGCTTATCAGGCATGATTTGGTGGATGTGTTCTGGCTGATGATCTATCCGATCACGTTGGGCGTTGGAAAGCGGTTATTTGCCGATGGCGCGATCCCGGCAGCGTTTAAGGTGACGGAAAGCAAGGTCACCCCGAATGGCGTTATTGTGGTGAATTACGAGCGTGCAGGCACGCTCACAAGTGGACGTTAATGAATGTTCACGCTGTATAATCGCCTCATCATAAGAAAGACTGAAGGAACTTTTAGGCTCCCGTTAAATTGGCAAGGAGAGGTATTATGAAATTTCTGCTCACTTCCGGAGGCATCAAGAACCGGAGCATCCACAACGCGCTGGTTGACCTGCTGGGTAAACCGATTGCCGAGGCTAGCGCCCTCTGCATTCCCACCGCGATCTACCCTTTTCCCGGCGGGCCTTCGATGGCTTATCGCTTCATCAGCGGCTCAACATCCAGCCCTATGTGCGAATTGGGCTGGAAGTCGTTGGGCGTGCTGGAACTCACGACCCTGCCGAGCATTCAAGAAGAGGTTTGGATGGCGACGGTTCAGGAGGCTGACGCCCTGCTGGTGTTTGGCGGTGATGTCCTGTATCTGTGCCGCTGGATGCGGGAATCCGGGTTGGCCAACCTCTTGCCGTTGCTGCGCGAGACAGTCTATGTGGGGGTGAGCGCGGGCAGTATGGTGACGGCCCCTGTTTTTGGAGAGACGTACGATAACCCGAACACGCCCTTCGTCATCGAAAAAGGGCTGGGATTGGTAGACTTTGCCTTGCTGCCGCACCTGGATCACGAGGACCATCCGGAAAGTTCCACGGCTAACGTGGCAAGGATGGCCGCCGAGGTACCAGTGCCGACCTACGGGATTGATGACGAGACGGCCGTTAAAGTAATGGATGGCGTCGTCGAGGTTGTCTCTGAGGGCCATTGGGAACGGTTTATGCCCTAGCAGCCTGTCGCAGAACTCAGGATGGGTACACGGATTGAGCGGATTCGACGGATTTGTGAAGTAATCACAAATTCCTTGAACCAAGACTTACCGCAAAGAACGCAAAGAGCACAAAATTTTTCTCTTTATTTTTTTGCGCTCTTCGCGCCCTTTGCGGTTTAACTTTTTCGTGACCCTCATAGATTCGACCGGTTTTACGGATAAATCACCGGTAAATTGGTGGAAAGCCGCCCGGATGCGATTAACGCAGCATCATTGGAAGGTACACGGTGTATTCTGGGCGCACGGCCGTTGTCACATCCACGGCCGTCGCCAACACGCCATTGTCAAAGGCAGAGCGCGCGGTCAGCGTGGTCCGGTCTTTGGTATTCGACGCGGTTCCGGCGGGAATATGCACCACCACCTGGACAACGGCCGTTTCGCCAGGATCTAAAGTGGGATTGCCGCTCGTCGTTACCGACCAGCCCTGGTTAGAAACGGCCGTTAACACAAACGTATCCACGCCATTGCCTGTGTTCCGCAATGGATGGGTATACGTAACGGCCGTGCCCGGCTCTGCCGACTGTGGCGCTGCTGTCGTCAGGCTGATCGCCGCCACCTGGTTGGCCGACGTCGTGAACCGCACATCGCCGCTTACCGCGCTGCTAAGAGACGAAGCTATCGTCAGTGTCGTCACGTCTTCGGTGGCAGCGAGGGCATTGGTGGGGATGGTAACAGCTACCGGCAGCGTTGTGGTCATGCCTGCGCCCAATGTCACCGGCGCAAAAGTTGTTGCCAACCAGCCCAGGTTAGAGTCAGCGGCAATGGTGAAGGTATCGGTGCTGTTGCCGGTGTTGCCGATTTCCACCTGATAAACCACCGTCGCGCCGGGATCATCGCTGGCGGCATCGTTGGCCGAGAGTGTAAGGCCAACGTTGTTTTGGATGGCGGTAACGGCCGTTAACGGCTTCAACGTCGCCAGATTTGCCACTGAACCGGTCACCTGAGAAAGATTCGTCACCGAAAACGGTGCGCCGGGGGAATCAACCACCTGCGCCTGATAAGAAATGTGGACTGTTTGTCCGGCGGCAAGCGAGCCTTCCCACCACACACTGTCGCTGCCCACGTCATAGGCTGCGCTGCCGACATCCCAGCCCAAAGAGCCGTCTACATAGCTGGTATTTGCGGGCACAACGTCGGTGAGATGGAGAACGGCCGTTGCCTCGCCGCCGCTATTCGCCAGTTGAATGTCATACGTCAGCACATCGCCCACCCAGGCCGCAGACATATCCACCCGTTTGGTCGAATTTGCCAGATTGGCCGGCGACACTGTTTGGCCGGTTCCACCGGTTATCGGTTCCAGGCCAATATCCAAATGAATGGGCGTATCGATGACCGTTAGCACAGGGCTTTGATACGGCTGATAGCCGGCGGCAACGGCCGTAATGCGATACTTGCCCGGCGGGGTCAGGAAGCTGTAGTACCCTGCCTCTAACACGCCATCCGCTGTGGCCTCGTCTGTCACCTGGGGATTGGTCTGGCCATAGTATTCGGCCGGCCATACCTGCCACGCGTCGCCCACCAGCACAAAAGCGGTGATTGTGCCCTCCAGCAGCAGCGAATCGGTGATGGGCGAGCCGGCATTCACCAGCGATTGGTCATACAGATAGCCATCCGGGTCGATGAGAATATACACCAGCAGTTCGCGGGTGATCACGCCATCACAATCCCAGGAGAGCCACACGTCATAGGTGCTGTGCGGCTCGGCCAGCCATAGATGGAACAAGGCGCGCCACTCGTCGCCGCCCAGGCTGCTCAAGCTGAGGGCAGGCACAGGGTAGGTGAACAAGCCATTCTCAGTAATTTCCAAATGGGCATTCAGCGTGCCCGCGCAGGCCAGCGTCGCGCCCACGTCCAGCAGGCGATGCGGCATGGTGTATTTGTTTGCCCGCACCACACCCCGGCTGATGGTCGCGCCATCGGCTGTAATCTCAATGCTGTCTGTGTCTAGCGGCAGGCTGTGGTTCACCGAGAAGGTGGCGGTGTTGGAGTAACCGCTGCTGAGACCGGCTTTGTGGGCTACGGCCGTTACCACATACGTCCCCTCATTCAAAGCCAATTCCACCGCAAACGTGCCGCTGATGTCGGCGGTTGTGGTAATGAGTAGGGTTGGCGCGACGGGCGCAACGAGATTGAACGCGCTGGTCAAATCCCAAAGCTCAACCACCGCTTCCGACGGGGCCAGGCCGGCAACCGTCGGCGTGCCATCGGCCACGCCCTGTGTTGGCTGGGTGATGATGGGCGCCAGAATATCGTTGATTTCGGCTGTGCTGACGGCCGTGTTGTTGCCCGGGTCTACATCTGTGCCACCAAAAAGAATGTCGGCGGTGTTGATGACTGTGCCTGCGCCCACCACCTCGGCCGTGATTTCGATTTGGCCGCCCCATTGGTTCCCTGCCAATTCAGGCAAATTCCAGGTCAGTGTGTCACCGGCAATGACATCGGGGGCCGGGTTGGCGGAGATAAAGCTCATTTCTGCCGGCAGGGTATCGCTGATGGCTGCGCCGCTGGCCGGCGCGCCGCCCCAGTTAGCATAGTCGAGGAAATAGCTGAATGTTTCGCCAATCGCCGTTTCGCCCACCCCAAATTTGCTGATGGCCAGATCGACATCATCACGCACGATGACCTGGTAGTTGTAGCCATTGTTGCCGGGAAACGTATCGGGCTGGTCGCCGAAGATTGCCACCGCATTAAGCAGCGGTGTGCCGTGCGGTGTGGCATCGGGGATATGAACGGTCACACGCAGCACTTGCGCGGCGCTGCTGCCGGGAATGGTCCCCAAATTCCAGGTCAGATCACGGCCGTTGACAGCGCTTGGAGCCGGAACCGCGCTAACAAAGGTGACTTCAGCGGGCAGGGTATCCACCAGGGTAGCCCCGCTAACAGGGAAGTAGCCCGCATTACGCAAAGTGATGGCATAAGTGATGTTGTTGCCGGGCTGTGGCGGCAGGCTGTTGGCCGCTAACGTTTTGCGCACGGTGAGATCGTAGGGGTTGGCCGGGATGTACCATTCTTCGATGTTCCAGGTGGCCGGTAAGTAGGCGGCGGGGCGGAAATTGAGCAGGGTAGGAACGGCCGTGTCCATGTGCAGCTGGTGGGCAAACGGCCAGATAGGAAGCTGGTCGGTTTGCAGCGCCAGTTGATCGGCATACAGCCCTTGCAAAGTGGCCGTATCCAGTTCGTTTTTCGCCGCCACCAGCAAAGCGTCATTGGCCGCATTTTGCCAACGGCCGCCGAAGTACCCCCAATACCAGTAGGAGTTGTAGCCGGTAGGGATTTGGCTGCTGTGGAACATCTTAAAGCCAAACGGATCGTACCGTTCATCAAAATACCAGCCGGTGATGTAGGCGTCGGCTGTGCCGCGTTGGATGTCATTCCAATACCGGTTGTTGTCGTTGTCTGGGTAGGTGATGATGTTCGCGTCGATGCCCACGGCGGCCATGTTGGCCTGGAAAGCGGCGGCGACGTTCAGATAAGCCTGATTGCCGCCATACCCGGCGTAGAGATCAAACTGGAGTTCTACGCCGCCTTTGTCCCGAATACCATTCCCGTTGTGGTCACTCCACCCGGCGGCGGTGAGCAGAGCGGCGGCGGCGGATGGGTCGTAGTTGTATTGGTTGACGGTGTCGCTGTACATGATGTGGCTGGGAGCCAACCAGCTATCGGCGACGAGGCCGTTGAAGATGTTGGGCGCAGCCTGGGCGCGGTTGAAGGCGATATAGATGGCCTGGCGCACGGCCGTTTCCTGGAAGTACGGCCGTTCCGTATTCGGAATAATGCTAAAGTACCCAAGGTCTTCGCTTTCGTATAGAGCCAGCCCGTAGGTCTCGTAATCGGGCGGCAGGCTGCTGGCAACATTCACGCCCACATCGGCTGCGCCATTTACCACACTGTAGAACGGGTCATTGGTGAAGAGGAAGCGCACCCGCGGAATGCGCGGCAGGCCAAGGCTGCGTTTGTGGTAATTGGGGTTGGCAAGCACCTCCAGGTGACTGCCGGGAACCCAGTCGGTAATCATGTAGGGTCCGTTACCTGGCAGCTTGTGGGCGAAGACGCTGAGCCATTTCACATCCAGCGGGTACTGCCCGGCCAGCGAATGTTCTGGCAGCAGGTAGGTGATAGCCAGTAGATAGCTGGTGGGGAAGGCGCGGAACTGGTAGGTGGCCACGGCCGTCAGCGCATTCGGTGTGACGATACTCTCAATCTTGGTGACATTGCCCATCTGCGCCAACCAGGTATCCGACCAGGGGGTGGGCTGGGTCTGCATCTCCCAGGTAAAGCGGATATCGGCCGAGGTTAGCGGCGCGCCATCCGACCAGAGCATACCGGGCTTCAGCGTGTAGGTGACGACGAGGTGGTCGTTGATGATGGCTGCGCCGCTGTTGCCTAATGTGGGAATTTGTGTCAGCAGTTCGCTGGTCCAGTCGCCGCTGTCGTTTAGAGAGACCAGCGGCTCATTGAGGGCGGCCAGAATTTGCTCGCCATGGTATTGGGCGTTCCAGAAGGTGTTGCCGCCGGAAGAAAGGGCGTTGTAGTTAAAGGTGTCCTGGGTTTGGATGGTGAACGGCCGTTCCGGCATGGTTCCAGCCGTCATTTGCAGGTTCACCTGGTGGTCGCTGTTGGCGGCAATCGTGAGGGTGGTTGTGAACAGGCCGTAGTTCCAGTTGCCGCAGGTGCCAATGGCCTGCACCAGCGAGTCGCCGGGCCATACACCTTCCAGGTAGTAGCCGCCGTTTTCATCGGTGCAGCTGGAGGATGCTACGTCGCGGTTAACGGCCGTGTCAATATTCCTGACAACCACGTGAATACCGGGAAGCGGATCGCCGCTGCTGCTGTCGGTAATCTGGCCATGAACGGTGGCGGTCCGTTCCACACTCATCGTCACCATCGTCGTCGCCGGCAGCGGGTCAACTGTTACCGGCGTGGCGTCGGCGTATTGATGTACGCTGCTGTTGGGGTAGTAGACAACCGGTATAAAATCTCCGGCAAACATCAGCTTATGCTCGCCAACCGGCACGTCGATGGTGAAGTAGCCATCCGGCTGGCTGTATCCTTCCCAAAAGCCTGTCGCATTGATGGCCACTACGCGCATGCCTTCAATCGGCGTTGCGCCGTTGCTTTCGTAGACATAACCTTCAATTTGACCACGCCAGGGCACATCGAAGTCGAAACCGCCCACGGTTTCACCTGTCTGCAGGGGAATCAGTGTTAGCCAGTTGTAGTCTAATCCGCCATACGCCGTGCGCATACGGCCGGAACCCCAATCATCGGCCCACAATTCATATTCGGCGGGCGGCAGATTGGTGATGGCATAACAACCGTTGGCGTCGGTTTGCGCACCGTTGTTCATCTCGCCAGAATTGGCGTTTACCCACATATTGACGACCGGCGCGCCGCCATCGGTGATGCAGCCGGTGATGGTTGCGCCCATACCCAAATCAAAGTCCCAGTTGGTTTGCTGTGCCAGCTCAAATTGGTGGGCCCATTTGTGCATCAGGTCTGGTCCAGCAGGGCGGGCGCTGACTCCCCAACGGCTATCGTAGATGGGCGGCACGGGCAGGATGTAATCGCCGTTTGCATCTGTGCGGCGATTTGTGCCGTACCAGATGCCATCTACTTTCCACGCATCAACGGAAATGTCGGCGTTAGAATAGCCGGGCGGCATGGTGATATGTCCGGTGAGCCAGACGCCGGGGTCTAGGATGAAATTGAGGCCGCCGGTGGTCGCTTCACTGGTAACAGAAACGAAGGCGGCGGTTGATAAATCATACACATCGCCATAGTACTCTTGAACAAGGAGTTGGCCATTCTGGTCGGTGTTGGCCAGGATGGTGTAGCTGTCGGGCGGGAGAGGGCCGATGAGATAGTTGCCATCGACATCGGTATATCCGTCGGCAATGTGGTTGGCGCACCAGGGGCAGTTGCCGTTGCCCTGCACGGCTATCATGCGCAGGTTTTCTACCGGCTGCAAGGCATCATCGGTGACAGTACCGGCGAGATAGCCGCCTTTTTCGAGGGTGAAATTGATGCTGGTGATAGGCGTACTGCCGCCATTCAGGGTTAGGATGTTGGCTTCATCCCAGTTGCGTTTTTCATTGTAGTATTCCTGGCTGTATTCATTGAGCTGTTCCTGGCACCAGTTCCAATCGCCGCCGGAGGAGACGCGGTAATCGCCAAAGGGAATGGCGCGATGGGTATAGTAGCCGTCGTTGTCTGTGCAGGTTCCCCAACCCCAATTGTTGGCATGGATGTCAACTTTGGTATTGGCGATGGGCAGCCCACTGTTTTGATCAACAACGCGGCCGGTGATGATGCCGCCGGGTTCGAGCGGGAAGTTTATGCTGCCAGTTGTGCTGCCGCCAGAAACATTTACCGGTGTGGCCAACTGCCGATCAAGGACGCCAGGATAGAATTGGAAGGCATAACCATCGGGGATCCAGTTGGTGTCGTCAACGGCCACGCGGAAATCGCCGTCGTAGAGGCCGGTGATGGTATAGAGGCCGGTGGCGTCGCTCCAGCCTTCGCCTACGTAGTTGTTGCTGGTAAATTCGCTGGCGCTGACGCGAACGCCTTGGAGGGGGAAGCCGGTATCGGCCCCTGTGATCTGGCCGGTGATACGGCCGCCGATGCTGACAGTAAAGTCTATGTTGGTATAGAGCAGGTGGGCGCTGTCGAGGGTGAAGGTGTCGGCCGCATTGGGGTCGATGGTTTCGGGGAAGTATTCACGGATATAGTCGGAAGTCTGGTTGAGGCACCAGTTCCAACCGCCGCCGGCGATGATTTTGTAGCTACCGAAGGGGACGCCGTTCATGTAGTAACGGCCGTTTGCATCCGTACAGGTACCATATCCGCCGGCATCTACATCTATATTGATATTTGCCAGGGGGGTAATTCCATCATCGGCGTAAACTGTGCCGCTGAAAGCGCCGCCAGGCAGCAGGTCGAAGTTGATATTGGTGATGGTGCTGTTGGTAACCACAGGCACGCGGTCAGACAGATGATGGAAAGGTTGATGATCGTAATATTGGCGAGCATACCCTAAAGGCAGGTTGTTGGTATCGTCTACAGCCACACGATAATCGGCGGCCGGCAAAGCGGTGATGGTATAGACGCCGCTGGCATCCGTCCAGCCGCTTGCACCAATCCAGCCGGTGTCGTATTCGTTGGCGTTAACGTGCAACTCGGGAACCGGCAGGCCGGTTGCGTTCTCTAAAACCCGGCCGGTGATGACCCCGCCTATGTCAAGGGTGAAGTTGGTGTTGGGATAGTCGTCGTTGCCGGCCTGCAGGACAAAGGGGGTGGCGGTATTGGCGTCGCTGGTTTCGTTGTAGTATTCAACGGCATAGAGAGATGGCTGGTTGAGGCACCAGTTCCAATCGCCGCTGGCGCGGATTTTGTAGCTGCCGTAGGGGAGGCCGTCGAGAATGTAACGGCCGTTTGCATCTGTGCATGTACCCGCGCCGCCTTGCTCAATGTCGACGCCGATGTTGGGCAAAGGCGTCATGCCGTCGGCCGCGTATACCGTGCCGGTGATGCGCCCGCCGGGTTGAAGGATGACAGTGACGCTGACGGTTCCTGCGCCAACGACGGGCAAGCGTTGGGCATCGTTTTCATTAGATTGGCCGTCGTACCATTGGTCGGCCCAGGGGTAGGGAGCGTTGACCGAAAGTGTGTAGTTGTCGTCGGGAAGGCCGCCCAGGTAGAAACGGCCGTCGCTGAGGACATAGGTGTTGCCATACTGCTGTTGGTTGGGGTATGGCGTACGCGACCCAATGCCATAAACCCAGGCCGGCGTGACACCATCATCTTCAAAGACAAAGCCCTGAATGATGCCATAGGGAGGCGTTGTAATTTCTCCGACAACCGGTTGGTCGCCGATAATTTCTACATAGCCCACGAAGGTGGTATCGCCAATGGCGGCGGTATCCATGTTGTAGATCATGCTTTCGTCAGGGGCTAGCAGAAAGGGGCCGTCCGAGCCATCATACTGGCCGTTAAGCCAGAAGAAATCGAGAAAATAATTCATGGCGGCCGAGCCGGTATTGGTGAAGATGAAAGTAGAGGAAAAAGCCTCGGGGTAGCCAGTAGCGCGATGCAGAGGCTGTAGAGTAAGCGTGTACAGGCCGGTGGTGGCCAGGGGGGCGTGGCTGCTGATTCGTGGTTCGTAACTTGTGGTCCGAACGTCGCGCTCCATCGTCGGCATTGGTTCGGGGTTTACCGTGGTCGGAGTCTGGTTTACGGCATCGGGATTATGGTTTACGGCGTATACATTACGACCTTCGGTCAGGTCACGCTGCCGCCACCAACCAATGGGCAGGTAATCAGAGGGAGGACGGATAGTCATATTGCGATCTGGCAAGGCAAACAAATCAGCGGTGTCCTGAGTTTCTGGAGTTGTAGATTGTTCAACAGGGCTACTGGTTCTATCGGAAGGGGCAGGTAGAAAAGTGACTTGAGAAGGGTTGTCGGGAACGGCCGTTCTTGGCAACGACTCTCGCGCAGGCGAGACAATGACCAGTGTCTGACCATGAGCAAATGATAATAGCATCGATAAAGCCAAAAAGGAAAAACCAAGGGACAACAGAAGAACGGTAAAACGGCGCATGGATGATCCACCTTTAGGTAAAGAACCGATGTTGCTTTGACACTATACAATTGTTAAATGCCAATTTTAGGGTTTTTTCGGGGGGGCAAGCAGCCACTCTCATCTGTGTTAGAGAGTTCGGGCTCCCAGTGGTGTCACTATAGATCGCGGAAACAACGAGCAGCCAGTGACAAATGTCATCTTAAAGTGATGACAAACGTAAGGAAAAAGGAGGTTTCGGAAGCCAGGATTCGAAGCTTCGAACGGTGAGGGATTGGGACATCAATCGCCTGAGGTATTCTGGGGTATGCCCTGCTTGGTTCTCCGGCTTCGACCTGGCAGCTGCTAGCCGGTAAGGCCATTGCCGAATTATTTTATGGCCTGCTTGGGCAGTGATGTTGTCCTGTTGGTCTTTCGTTACCCCATCGTGCAATGGCCGCTGGCTGTCCTGGCGAGCACAACCGATGAGCTGTGCTGCGAGAAGGCGGTACAGGTGGTGGAAATGCGTAAGGCGGCCGACGCACTAACAGCGGTCCACAGAATTCTGTGGACCGCTGCTGGCCGTACTGCTTACGGCGGATTGGGAAAATCTGGTAGGTGGGTTGGCGGTTGATAGGTATGTGGGTCGCCGGGTTCGCGCCCAGGCTGTTAATGACCTTGTGCTTGGGGTTTCCCGTTTTATTGGACACGGCCATAGTTCTTCAAGGCGGCGCGGGCGCAGACATAGGCGTAGGAGACAGCGGTTGGTCGCTGTTTTTCACGAAGGCCAGCAGCGCTGTCTGGGTCATGTCTGACCAGTAGGTGCGCCATTCACGGCCGTTGAACCCCTACTGCCCCATCCCAACTCCCGCGCCAGGCCCACGATGCGCCGCTGTAACTCGGCCAGTTGCAAATCCGCTGCCGCCATCGCAAACGCATGGGAGAAACCCCTGCCTACTTCTGGCGGCATTTGGATAATGCCAATCGGCTGTGGGACGGCCGTTCCAACCCGGCGCGCCCCTGACGACGATGCCCAACGCCCCAGCCTATCTCTTCTACGACCTGAATTTCCACGAACTGGCCCGCCACGCGTTCCACGTTCGTCTCCGTCCCGACGTTATCCCTTCCTCCGGCGCGCTGCTGACCACGGGCGGCTCGGTGTTCACACCCTGCTCACCGGGCTGAAGACCGTCAATCTGGTACAACTCACCCGGCTTCGATGACCGGCTCCTCCGTTTCACCTCCTACCCCCATCTGCTGTCCCCAATAAAAACCGGCGAGCGGGTGCTTCCACCAGTCCGTGTCAGGTCTGTGCACATGGGGCGCACCTATTTACGGCTGTATGATCAGCGGCAAATAATTGAGGTAGTCAACTCGTGTGGTCAGGGCGACGACAGCCGTCTGGTTGGCGTCCCCTTGCGAAACGGCGCTAACGTTGACGCTGTCCATCTCCCCACCCAGGCCATTGGCCGGGATGGCTACGATCACGCTGATGGCCGAGCTCTCATTTGCGCCCAGGGTGATGCTGGCCTGACTGAGCTGCGCCGGCCAGACGGCCGTGCCCAATGTCAGGTCAATCGTGTCCGTGATGTTGCCTGTGTTGGTCAAGGTAAGGGTGTGGCTAACGGCCGTGCCCGGCCAGCCCGCCAATGTGCCCGCGCCGGACATGACAAAACCATAAACCGGGGGAACCGGGATGGTTTCCACCGCGCCCACATCACAGCCTGCTCCCTGCGGTCGATCCACGCCACGCTGATCCGTCGGCGGCGCGCCATCGGCGCACGTGCCCATGTCCTCGGCCGGGCTGCCGGGCAGCAGGTCGTGGGTTCTGGTCAATTCGGTGGGCAACCCCGTGCCGGTGAAGCCCAACGAGGCCAGCAGCGCCTCAGTATCCGGCTGATTGCCATCGGTCGCCGCAGCGCCACAGCTTACACCAGACCACAGGCTGTAGATAAGGCTGTCTGGCGCTTTATAAAAGAGGCATTGGTCGTTGGCCGCCGTTGGGGCCGTGTTTTGCGCCAGAATGACGTTGATCATGGTGAGTTGGGGCACGCTGCCACTGTCGTGCAAAATGCCGCCGCCGCCACCAATTGCCTGGTTCCCGGCAATAGTGACATTGACCAATGTGGTTACGCCGTTGTTAAACAGGCCGCCGCCAAAATTGGCCTGATTGCCTGACAGCGTGCTATTACTCATCACAATCGTGGCGGTGGCGGAATTTAGAATCGCGCCGCCATCGCCAGCGATGTTGGTCGCCAGGGTGACGTTACTAAGGGCAGCGCTCTGGTTGTTGTACAGCCCGCCGCCGGCGCTGGCGACTGTATTGTCGGCCAGGGTGACGTTGGTCAGGGTGAGGGCGCCGTTATTAAAAATACCGCCGCCATAATTGGCGTTGTTGTTGGCCAAAATGACGTTGCTGAGAACGGCCGTACCGCCATTATTGTGCAATCCGCCGCCGGTGCTGGTGGCTGTGTTCTGGCTCAGGTAGCTGTCGGTCAAGGTCAGGTAACCACTGGCGGCCACCTGAATCGCCCCGCCAAAAGCCGCCTGCCCGTGTGTCAGAGTGAGGCGGCGTACTTCTACCGGGCTGCCCGTAATCAGGAACGGCCGTACCGCGCCGCCGCCGGAAAGGGTGATCAGGTCGCCGCCATCTATGATGATGTCATCGGTTAGCGTTTTGGTGCTGGTAAACTGGATGGTATGGGGATTTGCGCCGCAGTTAAACGTAATCGCGCCACCGCCGCCACCGGCAGCCGCCAGAGCCGTGTCGAAGGCGGCTTCGGTGCAGCTTTCCGCAGAGCCATCTCCCACCACGGCATCGGCGGCCCGAATTTGCACTGCGCTTCCGGCCAGCATCAGAAAAAGAACAAGGGTAATAAACCAAAGTTGATAGTGCTTCATGTGTGTCTCCTGTTGTTTTTATTATCACTTGTGGCGTAATCCGGGAACGGTTTACGGATTATGGCTCCTGGCACGTCCAGGTTACGGTCAAATCTACCTGCGCGTTGGGGTCGGGGTTGCTATTTTGCAGGGAGGCCACTTCTATCAGCCCGGTGGCGGTGAATGTACCGGAGCCATCGGCGGCGACTTCGGCCACGGCCGTTACCCCCTCACCACGCTCAAACGTTCGGTCGCCCACGGCCAGCGACGGGAACATATCCGGCAAGGCGCTCGTTTTGGTGTGCTGCATCACATATTGCCCCGGCCCGGTGTATTCGCCCAATGCAGTTAAGGCCACAATAACCGTCGGTGTCTGCTCAAATGCCTGCACCATGGGCAAATCCAGGTGGCGCGCCGCGCCGCTGGCGGCCCATTCGGCGCAACTGGGGACATTGCCGCCAATGCCGCTGGTAAAATCGGCCGTCACACTGCCGCTGATCTGGACGTGGGTGCAAAAGCGAAAATACTCTTCGCAGCCAGTGTTGGCGGCTGCGTTCTCAACTACCGGAGCAGGTTCAATCGGTGCGGGTTGGGCGATGGGAACGGCCGTTGCCGGGTTAACGGCCGTCTGGCCACCGCTGGCCGTCTGGCCGCCGCACGCTATGCCAGCGATCGTGCTGCACAGCAACAAACACAAAACGAGAGCTTTTTTCATCAGGCGTCACTCCTTGTTGGGTAATGGTGATTGTGGTTGTTTTGATTGTTTCAATCGTTAAAATCACCCGTTTGATTTCCATTGCGTAAAGATAGCCGCGACGCCGGTGATAAAGGTGACATTTTGTGACAACCGGTCAGGAATGGATAGAATCCGTGATTGTTAAATCTCTTTGCAAAGGCTTGTGGATTGGTTCACAGCCCACCAACTTGATCATGTTCATACACAGGTAGCCATGAGACAAAATGCGGTTTCATTCATTCAAACCATCGAGCCGGGACAGCTAACGGCCGTTACCCGCCGGCCCGCGCCACATTCGAGCGTAACGGCCGTCCGGCCGCAAGAATCACCCGACGCCCCATAACTTGTTCTAATTCTCAAATCCAAAATCTATGCTGTCTCCCCCAACCCTTCCCAACTCTTTTGGCCCGGCGCTGCGCTTTTTGCGCAAGCGCGCCCGCCTGACTCAGGACGAGCTTGGGCGTGCCGTCGGCTACAGCCGCGAGCAAATTGCCCGCCTGGAAAACGGCTCCCGCCAGCCCGATCTGGCTGTGATTGCCGCCCTTTTTGTGCCCGCGCTGCTGCTGGACCGGGAACGCGCCCTGGTGGAGCAGTTCCTGGCGCTGGCCGGACAATCGCGCCAGACGCAGCAGATTACCATCACCCACACCAAAGAGACGCGCCTGCAAATTGTTCAGGAAAGCGTGGCTGTGCCTGCGCCGCTGCACAAGCCCCCCGCGCCTTTACTGCCCCTGCTTGGCCGCCAGACAGAGGTAGAAGCGCTGGTCGATCGCCTGCAAACGACTCGGCTGATCACCCTGATGGGCGCGCCGGGCATTGGCAAGACGCGCCTGGCACTAGAGGTGGCCCACGCCGCTCTGGGGCAGTTCGCCGATGGCGCGGTGTTTGTGTCGCTGGCGGAAGCGACAACGCCGGATGACATCCCCTATGCTGTGCTGCGCCAGCTAGACATTAGCCCACAGCCACAGCAAACGGCCGTTACCGCCATTCTCGCCTATCTCACCCCACGCAGCCTGCTGCTGGTGCTGGACAACTGCGAACATTTGTTGGAAAGCGCCACCCTCTTCACCGATTGGCTGGCGCAAGCGCCGGGCCTGAAGCTGCTTTGTACCAGCCGCACGCCATTGGATTTATATGGCGAACAAGAGTGGCCGCTGGCCCCGCTGTTCGTACCCGATTTGGCGCAAAGGCCATCGCCTGCCTGGGCGGAGACAGCGGCGATGCAGCTTTTGCTGGCCCGCGCCCAGGCCATAGACCCCGCCTTCGCCCTGACCGACGAGAACTTGCTGCCCCTGGCAACCCTGTGCGCCGCGTTAGACGGGCTGCCGCTGGCGCTGGAACTGGCCGCCACCCGCCTGCGTGACCACGATCCCGCCAGTCTGACGCAGCAGTTGCTCGCCCTGCGCGGCCACAATCAACTTTCGTCTACCTGGTTGCAGCAGACGCGGCGCAACGTGGCCGAACGGCATCGCACGCTCCAGGCGGCCATCGCCTGGAGCGCCCACCTGCTGCCCGTCGTCGCCCGAAATGCTTATTATTGTCTGGGTGTTTTTGTGGGCGGGGGTGCAGCGGCAGCGGCAGCGGCCGTTGCTCAAGCGGACGCCGCTTTGTTGGTGCAATTGGCGCGGGCAAATTTGGTGCAATTGCGTGACGGCCGTTTCTACTTGCTGGAAACGTTACGCGCCTTTGCCCTGGAACAACTTGTCGCCGCCGGGCAGTTGTCACATTTCCGGCAGGCGCACGCCCAGTACTTTGCCCGGTTTGCGCAAGAGGTTTTCACGGGGCTGTTGGGGGATGAGCAAGCAGTTTGGATGCCACGGGCAGTGGCCGACCAGGACAATTTTTTGGCGGCGCTGCGGTGGGCGTTGGCAGCGGGGGATGGGGAAACGGCCGTTGCCCTGGCCAGCGGCTTGTGGTGGTTCTGGTATAGGCGGGGATTGTTTGCCTTAGGTCGAGAACTGCTCACTGTCGCTTTGCAACTTCCTTCTGCCGATCTCGCGGCCCGCGCCCGCGCCCTCAATGGGCTGGCCAGTTTTTGCCTGGAATTGGGCGATTATGCCGGCAACCTGGCTTACCACGAGGAAGGGCTGGCGCTGCGCCGCCAGCTAAACGACCGTCTGGGCATCGCCACCGCACTCCACAATCTGGGGCTGACCGCGTTTGTCATAGGCGATTATGAACTGGCGGCCGGGCGATTTGCAGAAAGCATTGCTGTTTACCCGGAAGGCGACCACGCTTCCGAACTGGCCCACCTGGGGTTGATCGCCCAAGAAACGCAGGATTTAGCCGCAGCGCGTGTCTATTTGCAGCAGGCTTACGACGCGGCGCAGGAAACAAGCGATAGCTGGCTGCACGCTTTTGTGAGTAACTATTTGGCCGATGTGCTGCGCGAGCTGGGCGAGTTGGGCGCGGCGACACAATTGGCGCAAGAGAGTTTGCGCATCTTTACAGAATTGGATGATTCTCATTACCGACCAGATGCACAACTGACGCTGGCGCAGATTGCGCTGGTTGAGGGGGATTATGAGACGGCCGTTTCTTTGGCGGGGTTGGCGTATGCACAATATGCGGCGCGGGAAGATGCCACATTGATGGCGGCGGCTTTGTTGGTGCAGGCAGAGTTGGCCGGTAATATGGGCGATGGGGAAATGGCCGTGACCTTACTGGCCCGTTCGCGGGCGCTGCGCCAAAGTACAAAACGCGTCATTTCGCCTCGCGAGCAGTTACAGTATGATCTACTGGCGCGCACTTTGTCGGCGTGAGCGCGGTGAGGTTTGCCTATTTGCCTCTGTAGGGGTATGGGTAACAAACGGGCAATGAGCGAGGGATATCACTTCAAAAAGGTCTGTATCTTGTTATGAAACGCTATGTTGTACTCGAAAATTGGGCTGATATTGCTGCACAGTTATTACCCGTAGCCCATCTTGCCAGCCTGCTCACCTTTGCCGCTGCCGCCGTGTTATACGCCGGACTGTTAAACGGTCGTTGGCGCAGTTGGGTTTTGCTGATCGGCAGCACCCTGGCAATCTATTGGCTTCAGCCGCCGCTGGCGCCCCGTTTCGCCGATTACGTCTTGCCGACGGCAACCCTGGCCCTGGCCATTTTGGGCTGGCTGCTCACCCGCCCGCCAGACGCGGAAGCCCGGCAAATCACGCTGCGCGAAGATCGCCGCACGCTGGTGGTGCTTTTTGTGCTGGCAGTGGGCATGGCTTTTAACCGCTATCTCGATGCCGCCTACCGCCTGACTGCTTCGCGTCCGCCGTCGCCGCTGTGGACGGCCGTCATCCTGCTGGGGCTTGGCGGTTTATTCCTCCTCAGCGCGCGGCTGGCAGCCAAAGCCGACCAACGGCGCGTGCTGAGCGGCGGCATCTTGTTCATGGTTGTGGTGTTTGTGGTGCTGAAAACGGCCGTACTCAGCACGGCCGTAGCCCAACTATGGCGCGCCCTCACCGGCCAAAATCCCGCCCTGGCCGCCCCAACCGATCTGGCCTGGTTGGGTTTTTCCTACGTCGCCTTTCGCCTCATCCACACCCTGCGCGACCGGCAAACCGGTTTACTGCCGGCGCTTTCCCTGCGCGAATACGTCACCTACGTCATCTTCGCCCCGGCGTTTATTGCCGGGCCTATTGATCGCGCCGAACGGTTTGCGCAGGATTTACGTGCCCTGCCACAAATGGTTGGCCTCGACGCCGCCCGCTTCGGCGAAGCCGGGCGGCGTATTGCCAGCGGTCTGTTCAAAAAATTTGTGATCGCCGATTCGCTGGCGCAAGGGATGTCGTTAACGGCCGTCAACGCCGCCCAGGCCACCTCAACCCTGGGGCTGTGGGTGCTGCTCTACGGCTATGCGCTGCGTCTTTACTTCGATTTCGCCGGCTATACCGACATGGCTATCGGGCTGGGGCTGCTTTTCGGCATCCGCCTGCCGGAAAACTTCGACCGCCCATACCTGAAAAGCAACATCACCACTTTCTGGCAAAGCTGGCACATGACCCTGAGCAGTTGGGCACGATTTTACGTCTTTACGCCGCTGTCTCGCAGCTTGCTGCGGCGCAAGCCACGGCCGTCGCCCACTCTCATCGTCCTCGTGGCCCAGATTGCCACCATGACCACCATCGGGCTGTGGCATGGCATTTCCTGGACATTTTTCATTTGGGGAATGTGGCACGGTGTGGGACTATTTGTCCACAAGCAGTGGAGCGACCGCACGCGCAAATGGTATCGGGAACTGGCCGATAAACCGTGGCAAAAGCGGGCCTGGACGCTGTTTAGCTGGTTTGTGACTTTGCAATTTGTCGTGCTGGGCTGGGTCTGGTTCTTGCTGCCGGAAGTGGACCTGGCAGCGGCCACTTTTGGCAAATTATTTGGCCTCGGCTGGTAGAGAATGGTCAATGGTTAATGGACAATCGTCAACAACAACCTGGCGGATGATCGGGCGCGTTTTGGGTAAAACGGCCGTTCTCTTCCTGCTCCTCAATCTGCTGTTTGCCGGGTTGGAGCCGATGGAAACGCTGGGACACTTTTCGCTCTACAATTGGCTGCTGCCGGGGCGGCTGCGCCTGCCCTACGGCGAAAATCCGGCCGAAAGCTACAATCTGAGTCTGAACAACGTGCCGGCCATGCTGGCCAGCCACACCATCAACCACCCCAAAGACGCCGCTGAATTTCGCGTTTTGTTAATTGGCGATTCGGGGACATGGGGCTGGTTTTTGCCCAACAAGGACACACTCGCCGAGCAGTTGAACGCCCTGGGGTTGGAAACGGCCGACGGCCGTGCCGTCACGGTCTATAATTTTGGCTACCCTGTCATGGCGCTGAGCAAAGACCTGCTGCTGCTGGATGCCGCCATGCAAACCGACCCCGACCTCATCCTTTGGCCGGTGACGCTGGAATCTTTCCCGCGCGATAAGCAGTTGTTTCCGCCCCTCGTGCAGGCCAATCCGGCGCGGATGCGCCGTCTGATTGCCGATTACGGGTTGGATTTAGATGCTCAAGACGGCCGTTTCATCACCCCCACCTTCCTCGGCCAGACCATTGTCGGGCAGCGGCGCAACCTGGCCGATTGGCTGCGCTTGCAGCAGTTTGGGTTCGCCTGGGCGGCCACAGGCATTGATCAGGCCATTCCGGCGCAGTTCGAACTGCGCCGTTCCGATTTTGAGGCCGACGAAAGCTGGCAGAATTTCACTCAGGCCGCCACGCTTACTACCGACGACCTGGCATTTGACGTGCTGGCAGCGGGCATGGCCGCCGCCAGCACGGTTCCTGTCTTGCTCATCAACGAGCCGATGTTCATCAGCAGCGGCCAAAACAGTGACCTGCGGTACAATGCCTTTTATCCGCGTTGGGCTTATGATCAATATCGGGCGCTGTTGGGGGAAACGGCCGTCGCGCACAACTGGCCTTACCTGGACCTATGGGATACCATTCCCCCCGACGAGTTTACCGACACGCCGGTTCACCTGACGGCCGTCGGGAACAAATTGTATGCGGCGATGGTGGCGGAGGGGATACGGCCGTTTTTGGCCGAAAAGCTAGACTCCAGGCGCCCAAACCCTCAGGGTCCAGGTACCAAGTAAGGACAGACGATGAACGAAGAACAAACCATTCGAGAGAAACTGCGAGCCTTTATCACCCGCGACCTGATCCGCGACGAAAGCTACAACCTGCGCGACGACGAGGGAATTGTCACCGGCGGGTTGATGGATTCGTTTTCATTGGCTGAATTTGGCGTCTATGTAGAGGACGAATTTAACATTTACATCCCCGATTCTGACCTGACGGTGGAAAAGCTAGATACCCTGAACCAAATGGTCGCCCGCATTCAGCGCGATTTGGGCAGCTAATCCCAGGTGATATTGCGAATGGAAACAGTCACATCAGGATTGTCTAACAGGCCGCCGCGTTCGGTCTTTTCTTTGTGAAAGGTGTCCAGCACCACAAACACCAGCTCACCATACATATCAATTTCGTCGAATTCCTTTAAAGCCGTCTCCGGAAAAGAAATTTCAAACTCGCCGTTGTCTTTCAGGACTTTGCCATCCGGGTAGGTAACAGCGATGTCATAATCAAAGGTACAAACTGCGTTCATGATGGATTCCTCCGTGTTTTTTTATGGTGCTTCGGGAATTCGGGGGCAAGGGCATTTCTGCTGCGCGTGCAATCCGAAAGTCTCTTTATGCTTCCGCAGGGGGTTGAACGCCCAAAGTAAGGCCCAAAATCGAGCTTAATTGGCGTAAATTGAGTGGTTTGGCAATCCAACCGGCCAGCCCGCGCTCGCGTAGTTCTTCCATCTCATTATCAAGCGGGTGACCGGTCATCAAGATCAGCGGCAGGTTCACCCCTTTTTCTTGCATGGCATAAAAAAGCGCCTGGCCGCCCATTTCTGGCATAACCACATCGCTGAGAACCAGGGTTATATCCGCAGCTTGTGTTTCTAGAACGGCCAGGGCGGCCAGGCCGCTGGCCGCCTCGATGATCTGATACCCCAGTGAGCGCAGGCCGACGGCCGTTATCTCGCGCAGCTCCTCATTATCTTCCACCAACAGGATGGTATTGTCCCCGGCAGAGCGCAAGAGCGGCGAGGCGGCGATAGGCTCGGTCAACCTTAAAGAATTATGGGCCGGAAAATAAAGGCTAAACGTGCTTCCTTTGCCCGGCGTAGTCTCGACAACGACTTCGCCGCCGTGCTGCTTCACCAGTCCCTGAACCTGCGCCAAACCCAGCCCGCTGCCCATGCCAACCTCTTTGGTGGTGAAAAACGGGTCAAAGATGTGGGGCAGCACATCTTCCGGGATGCCCGTGCCGGTATCGGCGATTTGTATTCGCACCCAGGACCCTGTCCGCATGCCCTTGGCCGGCACATCTTCGGGGAGGACAAGATCAAGATTGTTCAAGTTGATGCGAATACTGCCGCCATCGGACATGGCGTCGCGGGCGTTGACAACGAGGTTCATCACCACTTGTTGGATGCGTGTCGGGTCGGCCAGGATGATAGACTGACTCGAGTCTTGAGCCATCTGAATGGTGATATTCTCTGGTAACACGCGGCGCAAGAGCTTGATTTGTTCGCGGAGGAAGGGGGAGAGGGGTAACGGCCGTCGCTCCATTGCCGTGCGCCGGCCAAAATCCAAAATCTGCTGGATCATGTTGCTGGCTTGTTTTGCCTGCACCAGGATGGAATCCAGCCATTTTTTGTGGTTTTCCTTGGGAGTTGTTAGCAAAATGAGGTCGGCATCAAGCGTAATAATCGAAAGGATATTATTAAAATCGTGGGCGATACCGGCAGCCAACTGCCCGACTACTGCCAGCCGGTCTTGCTGCTGCGCCCGCCGCTGCATCTCCCGCTCTTCGGTGGCATCGTGAATCACCAGAACCCAGCGCTCCGAATCCGATCCGTTTTTTACCGGGCGCACAATGGCCACGTAATGGCGACTGCCGGCGACAATTTCATGCCAGATGCCGCGCACCGGCGGCGAGGTAAGCAGCTCCTTGAGCAGGCGGTCGCCCAAACGGGTAACGACGCCATCAATCATGGAACCGGCAAGAACCGCCAGATACTGCATGCCAGGGGCATTAGACAACAACACCCGATAATCAGAATCCAGGAGAAGAATGGCATCTGGCACGGTGTCTAAAATTGCGCGCAGCCGCTTTTGTTCTTCTTTTATTTGGCTGAAATAGACGGCCTGGGTTTCTTCGGCTTTCTGGAGCAGTTCATACTGCTGGCGAAGCGCTTCTTCCGTTTCTTTTTGGTCGCTGATGTCGGCATAGATGACGGTGGCGAAACGAGGGTCGCCCTGGAAATCACGCACCAGGGATACACCCAGACGGAACCAGGCGACACGGCCGTCTTTGCGAATATTGCGTTTGTCCAATGAAAAAGATTCACGCTCGCCGTGCAGCAGCTCATTGTAAAGCTGTTGATGCTCGCCCAAATCTTCGGGGTAGGTCAGCTCAGCAAACGACATACCCAAAATCTCTTCCTCAGGATACCCCATGAAGTCGCACTGTTTTTTGTTGATGGCTGCAATTTGCCCAGTTTTATTGAGGAGCGCCAAGCCAAAGGTGGCATTCTGAAAGATGCTAATAAAAAGTTTTTGATAGAGAGAATCTTCGCCCGTATGCCTTTCCTGTAAAAGGTTCAGTTCAGCGTTTTCTGCCTCTAACGCTGCTACCCGATACCGTAGGTGGTCCAATTCAACTACCAGTTCAGCCTTGCTTTTTTCCAGGTCGTTCATGTGTGTTTGTATGCCAACCCATGATCATTGGGATTACCAAATAAAGGGATTGTACAGCTCCTTGCTAGATCATGAAGGCATGATCCTCATGATAGTATTGTAGCCGCAATTGATTGACTTGAATATCCTCAAGATAAGCTTCAAAGGGCATCACCCGATCAATCACCCCGCCCGGCGTAATTTCGATGATCCGATTGGCGATGGTGCTGACAAATTCATAATCGTGGGAAGCAAAAAGGAGAACTTCCGGGAATTTGATGAGACCCTGGTTCAGGGCGGTGATGGCTTCCAGGTCGAGGTGGTTGGTAGGTTCGTCGAGCATGAGGACGTTGGCCCCGCTGAGCATCATGCGGGCCAACATGCAGCGCACTTTTTCGCCGCCGGAGAGGACGCGGGCGGGTTTAAGAGCTTCTTCGCCGGAGAAAAGCATCCGCCCCAGGTAGCCACGGATAAATGTGTCGCTGTCTTCGGTAGGCGAGAAGGGGCGCAGCCAGTCGATAATGTTGTCGTCGGTGTCGAAGTAGTGGCTGTTTTCTTTGGGGAAGTAAGACATGGTGATGGTGGTGCCCCATTCGTAACGGCCGTTTCCCGCTTCCACCTCACCCGCCAAAATCTCAAACAACGTCGTTTTTACCAGGTCGTTTTCGCCGATGAAGGCGATCTTGTCCCCCTGGCTCACCTCCAGGCTGAAGTGCGACAGCACCGGCTCGCCATCCACGTTGGCGCTGAGGTCCTGGACGCGTAACACCACTTTGCCACACGGCCGTTCCGGGGCAAACCCCACATACGGAAACCGCCGCGAACTGGTCGGCAGTTCATCCACCGTTAGCTTGTCGATTAGCTTCTTGCGCGACGTGGCCTGACGCGCTTTGGCCACATTAGCGCTAAACCGGCGCACAAACGCTTCCAACTCCTTAATTTTCTCTTCGCGCTTCTTGCTTTCATTCTTGCGCTGCTGCAAAGCCAACTGGCTGGCCTCGTACCAAAACTCATAATTACCCACATACATGCGAATCTGGCTGAAATCGATATCCACAATATGCGTACATACGTTGTTCAAAAAATGCCGGTCATGAGACACAACAATCAACGTGTTGTTGAACCGCATCAGATAATCTTCCAGCCAGCGAATCGTCTTCAAATCCAGTTGATTGGTCGGCTCGTCCAGCAGCAAAATGTCCGGGTTGCCAAACATGGCCTGCGCCAGCAGCACGCGCACCTTTTGCATGGCCTCTAATTCACCCATCTTGCGCTCCAAAAATGATTCGTCGATGCCCAGACCCTTCAACAGCGTGGCCGCTTCTGATTCGGCGTCATAACCATTAAGATCGGCAAATTCTGTTTCCAATTCGGCCGCGCGCACCCCATCTTCATCAGAAAAATCCGGTTTACTATAAAGTGATTCGCGCTCTTGCATCAGATCATACAACCGTTGATGCCCCATGATGACGGTTTCGGTGACCGAAAACTCATCAAACGCAAACTGGTCTTGCTGCAAGACGGCAATCCGGTCCTTGGGGTCGGTAATCACTTCACCGCTGGTGGCTTCTAGCTGACCGGATAAAATTTTGAGAAATGTGGATTTACCGGCGCCGTTAGCCCCAATCAGACCATAACAATGACCCGGCAAAAATTTAAGGTTGACGTCTTTAAAGAGGACTCGCGGCCCAAAAGACAGCGTGAGATTACTGGTGGCGATCATATTCGTTTTCCTTACGTTGTGATGTTGTGAGCGGAGGCTTGCCGGAGACCATGAAATAGACACACGGATTAAACGGATTCGCCGGATGGTGGCCTGATCCGTGCCATCCGTGTACCTATTTTATTTCGACAAGCTCCTCATGGATGATAGGGGGAATGGCTGAATAAATCAAATTTATTCACAGCATTCTCAGGGCAAGCGCGCTTGTGATTTTTGGCCTGCCCGTCTGGCGCTGCAGCGCCAGTCTACAAAACAACGCTCCGTAAACGGGGCGCAAAGAACCGAGGGCGTCGTGGACGAGTATGCGATTACCGTGGATTTGGCGTGGATCAGGTCGCCGGGGCGTGGCGGTTTGCTTATAATCACGGCGCCGGCAAATTTTACCGGCGAAGGAATGATGATGATACTGACGCAGGCCACACGGCCGTATGCCCACACCCTCTTAGACGCCCGCGCCCTCACCGACCCGGACGACAGTCTGGACGCCATCATTTACGTGGCCACCGGCCAGCCGGATGTTCATATAACGCGGCGCGAATTCCGCACGGCCGTGGCCCTTACCGCCCACACCTTAAGCCAATTCGGCTTGCAGCCCGGCGATCTGGTCATCATCGCCCACACGCAAAACCTGGAAAGCATCTTCCTCTTTTGGGGCGCGCTGCAAGTGGGTGCAGTCCCCTCCATGTTCCCCACGCTCACCGAAAAGCTGGACCCGGCCATCTATTTGCGTAATCTGGCCGAACTGGTGCGCTTCTCCGGCGTGCGAGCTATCCTGACCACCGAAGCGTTTGCCCCGGAACTGGCCAATCATGTGAACTGCGCGGTCTACAGCTCCACCCAATTATTTGCCCATCCTGCCACTCCCCGCCCGCCAATCCCCAATCTCCCATCTCCAATTCCGCACCACACCGCCTTTTTGCAACATTCTTCCGGCACGACGGGCCTGCAAAAAGGGGTAGCGCTGTCGCACACGGCCGTGCTCAACCAGATCGCCGCCTACAGCGAGGCCATCCAACTGACGGCCGAGGATGTGATTGTAAGCTGGCTGCCCCTATACCACGACATGGGTCTCATCGCCGGCTTTTTGCTACCGCTGGCACAGGGCATCCCCCTGGTGCTGATGTCGCCGTTCGATTGGGTGCAGCACCCGGCGCTGCTGCTAAAGGCCATCCACGCCCACCGGGGCACCTTGTGCTGGCTGCCAAATTTTGCCTATAACCACTGCGCCCGCCGCATTCGCCGCCGCGACCTGGACGGCGTGTCGTTGGCCTCAATGCGCCTTTTTATCAACTGTTCTGAGCCGGTGCGCCACGAGAGCCACCAATTGTTTCTGGAGCGATTTGCGGCGATAGGGGTAACGGCCGTTACCCTCAGCGTCAGTTATGCGATGGCCGAAAACACCTTTGCCGTTACGCAGACTCCTGCCGGCCAGCCGGCGCGGCTGGATGTGATCGACCAGGCCATTCTGGAGGCCGCCGGCCGCGCCCTACCTGTCCCAACCAACCATCCACAAGCGGCGGTGAAGGTGTCTTGCGGGCCGCCGGTAGCCGGAACGGCCGTGCGCGTGTTGGACGCAGACGGCCGTGTCTTACCGGAGCGCACCGTCGGCGAGTTGGCCATCCACAGCCCCTACATGCTCAACGAATACTACCGCCGTCCCGATTTGCAGCCCTTTCAGGATGGCTGGTTCCGTACCGGCGACAAAGGGTATCTGGCCGATGGCGAAGTGTTTGTGATCGGCCGCAGCAAAGACCTGATCATTAACGCCGGTAAAAACGTCTATCCGCAGGACATTGAAGCCATTATGAACGAGATACCGGGAATTCATGCCGGGCGCGCCGTGGTGTTTGGCGTACCCGACGAACGCGAAGGCACGGAACTGATCGCCGTGGTGGCCGAAACCAGCCTGGAAGATGCTGCCGAACGGCAGGCATTGGGCAAGTTGATTCGTCAGGAGGTAGCGCGGCAGAGCAGCGTGGCAGTTAGTTTTGTGCAGCTTGTAGGACCACAGTGGCTTATCAAAACATCTAGCGGCAAAATCGCCCGCGCCGCAAACCGCGACAAATGGCTGCGCGAACGGGCGGATAAAACGTTGTAAACCTGACAGGTTTGAGAAACCTGCCAGGTCTTGTGCCAACGCAGTCATTCTCAATTTAGATCTGGCATTCGTGCGAACAAGGTAATTTCTTTGCAATGTACGCTGAACTGTCATGCTGAGCGGAGTCTTCGGCCCTGAGCAACGTCGAACGGGGAAGCATCCCGCTCCACCAGAAGAAGGGGATGCCTCGGAGGCTCTCAGCATGACACATTTCTGGTTAAATTGAGAATTGCTGGCGCCAACGGCCGTTTCTTGACATCGCCTTACGGGGTGACTATAATTTTGACCACTTGCGAGCGTAGTTCAGTGGTAGAACGTTAGCTTCCCAAGCTAAATGTCACGGGTTCGAGTCCCGTCGCTCGCTTTTTTTACCAGAGAGATGTCAGGCTGATGTACCAATGGCCGATTGCGATTAAACAAATTTGTGACGCTCGTCACGGGAATTGCTGAAACGGGAGAGGTAGCCACCTCTCCCGTTTATTTTTCCTCATCTGGGGTTCCCCCGGTTCTTCAACAACTTTGGTGCAAAAGCTTTCACGGGACAAGTAAACAGGAGCTACGGGCTTGTTGCATCACACCGATCGGGGCTGTCAGTACGCAGCGACCCAATATCGGGCCGTAACCCGAATACGGATTGTTTGCAGCTACAACCAATTGAGCGCCCAATTGATGCCATCGGTTATAGTGAAAGGGGGAGCCGCGGGCAGTGTCAGGTCAATCCCTAAACTGGCGGTAAAAGCGGCTACTTCTTCTTTAACGTGGTGGGCTGCCCCAGGCTGCTGGTAAACAAGCGCCAGCAAACGTTCCCCACCGGGTTGCCCAGTCTGCACCCATGCTCGTCCCGCTGAGGCTAATACGGTCAAGATCATATTTGCGGAATTCAAGGAAACGGCCGTTTCCAATCCCTCTCTCAATAATTCCCGCGCCGCGGCCAAATCACCCGCCAGCAGCCGCGTTTGTCCCAGCCCATCCAGCGCCGCCGCCACGATTAGCTCGCGACCCATCTCTCGACCCAGCGCCAAACTTGCCTGATACTGCTGTTCAGCCACCGCCACATCTCCGGTCACACGAGCCACGCTGCCCAGGTTCAACAAGGTGATCGCCATTTGTGACCGGTTGTCCACTGCCGCTGCCAACTCGTAGCTCTCCTGGTAACAGGCGCGTGCCCGTTCATATTCGCCCTGCACATTGGCGATATTGCCCAGGTTGATCAGGCAGACGGCTACCCCAGACATATCTTCCTGGCGGCGGAAGATGTTTAAACTTTCCGTGTAATAGGCAGTGGCTTCGGCGTAACGGCCGTTGTTCTTCGCCAACACGCCCAAGCTGTTCAAGACACCGGCCAGGGACGACGGCTGATCCACAAGTCGGTACAGTGCCAGACTGCGCTCAAAAGACGCCGCCGCCGCCGCCAACTCACCCAAATGACGCTGCACGCGTCCCAAAATCTCCCAGGCATCAGCCTCATAGACGGGTTGCGCGGCTTCTGCCAGCACAGGCAGAGCAGCCAACAGCCGCACTTTCGCCTCTGCATAACGCCCCAGCGCTTCTTCCTGTTTGGCAAGCTGGTGGTGCAAATGAGCCAGCAGGTGCTGCTCGGGTGGGGCGGTGGCTGGTTCCAACTGCTGCACCGTCCCGGTTAGCCAGGCAGCGGCTTCTAGCGAGCGCCCGCGCCGCAAATAAAAGAGGGAAAGGTGGGGCAGCAGCGTCATCATGACGGATACTGCTGCTGCTTGCGGATATTGTTTGTGCGCCCGCTGTTGCAGCGCCCAAGTCCAGGCAAAACGGCCGTTTTCCATTTCCAACGCCATCAGGCGCAAGCCACTCTCCGCCGCTGGCCCTGAAAAGGTTTTCCCCTGCGCCGCCAAAAAATCGGCGTAGTAACGGGCATGAGCCGCCCAAACCGCTGCCCAGTCGTCCGCGCTCGCTTTCTCTTGGGCAAAAAGTCGAATCGCTTCATGCAGTTGATAACGGCCGTTTGGCTGCCGCTGCACCAACGATTTATCCACCAATACAGACAGGGACCGCTGTCCTGCTCCGGTCACAGCGGTGGCGGCGGCGCTGTCGAACCCGCCATGAAACACAGCCAACCGGGCCAAAACACCTTGTTCTGCCTCAGAGAGCAGACCCCAAGAGTAATCGAAGGTTGCCCGCAAAGTGCGCTGGCGCAGGGGGGTGTTGCGCCAGTCACTCGCCAGAAAATCCAGATGACGTTCAATAGCGCGGGCAATGTCCTGGCATGGTATCGTGCGCACCCAGGCGGCAGCCAATTCCAGAGCCAGCGGCAGCCCACTCACCAATCGGCAAATATGCAGGATTGACTCTCGTTCGGCCGCGTCGTCAAAGCCTAAAAAGACGCGCCGCGCCCGCTGGATAAACAATTGGGGTGCGCTGAAAGCAGCCCAGTCAGGCGCGTTACCAGGTGGCAGATCCAGCCCGTCAATTTCAACCAGCCACTCCTGATAGAGGGCCAGCCGCTCCCGTGAAGTGACGATGAGACGCAGCCCGGGAGCGGCGTCCAGCAGGTCAGAAAGGAGGTCGGCTTGGGGAAGCAGATGCTCAAAATTATCCAAAATCAACAGCAGCCGTTGTTGGCGCAGGTGTTGGCACAATTGCTGCCTGGGCGTGTCTGCCCCACTGAGTTTGAGACCAATGGTTTCGGCAATGATGGCAGCAACGGCCGTTTCCGGGGGTAAGTCGGCCAGAGGGACAAAATAAAGGCCATCAGGGAATTGGGGATCGGTCAGATGACGCCCGGCCGTTTCCAATGCCAGCCGTGTTTTGCCCACACCGCCGGGACCAAGAATAGTCAGTAAACGGCCGTCTGCTTGCGCCAGCAAGGCATCCAATTGGGTCAATTCTGTCTCACGTCCCACAAAGGAAGTAGCGCTGGCTGGCAAATTGTGTACAGAAACCCGTTTGCTCTCAGCCGTATCCATGGGGACGATCTGACTGTGCTTAATCGCTTCGTATAGGTCAACGGTTTCAATGGTTGGCTCCACGCCCAAATTTTCGGCCAACAAACGACGGCAGCGTTCAAATTGTGCCAGTGCGTCACTGCGACGGCCGTTCAGGGCCAACAAACGCATCAGCAGACGGTGTGCTTCTTCGCGCCAATTGTCCAACGCCAGACTGCGCCGCGTATAGCCAATGCCGTCGTCGTAGGCTTGCCGCTGCTCTGCCTCTTCCGCCAGGCGATGCAGCAGGTCGATCACCAGCAAACGCAGCCGTTCCCGTTGCAGCAGCGCCCATTCTTCAAAGGCAGGGGCATCGGGTACGGTGAGGCCATCGAGGAAATCAGAGCGGTAGAGGGAAACGGCCGTTTGCCAGGCGGCAGGTGGTTGGGTAACGGCCGTTTGCAGGGCAGCCACATCCAACGAGACCAGATCGGGGTTCAGGCTGATGGTGTGATGGGTGAGGGTAAGAAACGGCCGTAATTGAGCAGGCATCCGGTTTAAGGTCACACGCAAACTGGCCCGCGCCGCCGCATCCGGTGTCTCCCCCCACAGCAGCGCCGCCAACGATTCACGGGAGCAGGGTTGAGCCGTCACCGCCAGGTATGCCAGCAGAGCCAGCCCTTTTGCCGGGATACTGACAGCCAGCAGGTCACCATTCAGCCGAATTTCTGGCCGGCCAAGCAGCGCCAATTGCATTGTTGCTGTTTCCATCCTCATATCCATACGGTCTGTTACGCTGCTGTTACGCTTTTGTTCTCACAGTTTGGGTATGCTTGAAATTATACACAGGTTGATTATGTCTCAAATAACTTATTTACCATACACCATTTACCTGATGCGCCTCTGGCTAGATAGCGAAGGCGAAACAGCCTGGCGCTTTAGCCTGGAAGACCCCCACACAGGAGCGCGGCGCGGTTTCGCTACCCTGGATGAGCTTATCATCTTTTTACAGCAAGAAATCACAAAGGATACGAGGAAAAACCATGATGCGTAAACGAGATAGTGCGTTAAGTCTGCTGCTGACCTTTTTGTTTATGATGGGGGGATTGTGGGGGAGAACGGCCGTTACCCATGCCAACCCCTCTCAAACCACCGCCGCCACCTTCACCGTCACCACCACCACTGACAGCGGCCCCGGTTCCCTGCGCCAGGCCATCACCGACGCCAACGCCAACCCAGGTCTGGACACCATCACCTTTGCCATCGGCGCGACTGGTTCCCAACAGACCATCCAACCCAGCGCTTTGCTGCCTTCCATCACCAGCCCTGTTTTTCTGGATGGTTGGAGCCAGGGCGGAGTTGGTTACAACGGGCCGCCGCTGATCGAACTGAATGGGGCGTTGGCCGGATCATACGGCCTGCGCATTACTGCGGGTAGCAGCACGGTACGTGGGTTGGCAATCAACGGCTTTGTCAGCGGCGTCATTTTGCTTACCGCAGACGGCAACTGGATTTATGGTTGTCACATTGGCACGGATTTGGCGGGGGAAACGGCCGTTTCCAACATCACCGGTATCTCCATCAGCACAAACTCCAACAGCAACATCATCGGCGTCAACGGCGACGGCGTGGGCGACGCCGCTGAAGGCAACCTCATCTCCGGCAACAGCGATTGGGGCATTCTTTTTGCCCAGATTGCCACGATGCACAACGTCGTGGCTGGCAACAAGATCGGCACGGACATCACCGGCATGAGCGCCATCCGCAACGGCTTCGGCGGCTCACCACGCGGCGGCATCTATCTGGGCGGCTACGACAATTTGGTGGGCAGCAACTTCGATGGCGTCAGCGACGATCTGGAACGCAATCTCATCTCTGGCAATGCCAACAACAGCACCAGCGGTATCTTGATGCAATATGTCGACCAGCCCGGCGCTCTGCCCAATGCCATCGCTGGCAACTGGATTGGCGTGGACGCCACCGGTCTGGCAGCACTGCCCAACAATTACGGCATGTACAGCGCTTCCGGCGCGATGACCGGCCTGATAGTGCGTCGCAACGTCATCTCCGCCAACACCTATGACGGCATCCGGGTCAACATGAACCAGGCGACCGTTAGCGACAACCTGATTGGTGTAGCCGCTGATGGCACAACGCCGCTGGGCAACGGCAACCACGGTATCCTGCTAACCGGCAGCGACAACCAGATCGGCGGAACTGACTCCGGCGAAGCCAACATCATCGCCCACAACGGCACGGCGTCGGCGTTTTTCAACGGCGTGCTGGTAAGTAACACAGCGTTACGCAACACCATTCGCGGCAACCGCATTTTTGCCAACTCGCGCCTGGGCATTGACCTGCGCTGGCCGGACGGCGTGAACGCCAACGATGATGACGACCCGGACACCGGCGGCAACAATCTGCAAAATTACCCCATCATCACCTTTGCCCAATCCTACGCCAACGGCACAACGGCCGTTCAGGGCACGTTGAACAGCAATCCCAACACCACTTTCACCCTGGACTTTTATTACAGCGCCGCCGCTGACAACAGCGGCCACGGCGAAGGAGAGTTCTACCTGGGCGCAGGCAGCGCCGCCACCGACGCCGGCGGCGACGCCACCTTCGACGTAACCCTGCCCGCCACCATCCCGCCCAGCCAGTTCGTCAGCGCCACCGCCACCCACGCCGACGGCAGCACGTCGGAGTTTTCGCTGGCCTTGGCCGTCGGGGGGGTGATCGATGTGCCGATTCAAGGGCTGATCGCCGCCCACACCGGTTTCGGCTACAGCAACGACCCGGTCACCTTTGCCGCCAGCATCAGCGCGGGGACGGGCGTTAGCTACGAGTGGGATTTGGGCGATGGCAACCTGGCCGCCGGGGCCTTCGTCGAACACAGCTACGCCGCGCCGGGCGTCTATACCGCTACCGTCAGCGCTAGCAACAACAGCAGCAGCGCCCAGGCGCAGACCGTGGTCAGTGTGGTGGAAGCGGCCAACATCAACGGCCGTGTCTGGAACGACCTGGACGTTGATGGCATGTTGGGCATTGGCGAAGGGGGGTTGGCGGGGGTAACGGTAACGGCCGTTGGCCCCACCGGAACGATTGAAGCGCTGACTGATGCGGACGGCCGTTACCAACTATTCACCCCCGCTCCCGGCCTCTACACCGTCAGCGCATCAGCAAATGACAGGACCCCCACCACCGCCAGCCCCATCCCCATTCCAATGGGCGACAATGGCGGCACGGTGGTGGATTTTGGTCTACACGATACGCCCCCGACCGGCTTTGGCATCATCGCCGGGCGCGCCTGGGTTGATCTGGACGGCTCCGGCTTCCCCGAACCGGACGAAGAAGCTCTGGCCGGGCGGCAAGTGGATATTTACGGCTCTCAATTCCCCCTGCAAACGACTACCACCGACAGCAGCGGCCTGTTCAGCCTGCTCGTACCATCGAACCGCACCTATCTCATGTGGGTCTTCGCCCCCGGCTTTTTCCCCGATGAGCGCACATTTGGCACGATCTGGCTGAGCGCCAATGCCCCGTTGATGAACCTGCACGCCCCCTTTGCCCGGGGCGGCACGGTCAGCGGCCAGGTGGTCAAGACCAGCGGCGCCGGTGTGCCCAACACCCTCATGCACATCGGTATGCCCATCAGCGCTACCTTAACCAACGCCAATGGCAGCTATACCTTCCTCGAACAAGAGCCGAGTGAGAACAAAGTCTTGGGAATGGTACCGCCACCCCCGTATGTCAACTACAATGGCGATGGCTTCCGTGTCTTCTCCCTACCGCCCAACAGCTTTGTCAGCGAAAATTGGCTGGTAGAACGCATCGGCCGCCTGACCGTCCACACCACGCAGAATATAGGCAGCCAGAGCTTGCCGGTGGGGAATATCTTCTTCCGCGTGCAGGGCAACGGCGTGGATGAATTGCTGGTCACCGGCTTGAACGGCCAGGCGGGGTTTGATCTGGGTGCCGGAACCTACACCGTCACTGTTTTGCCCGAATACCTGCCGCCCGAAACGGCCGTTTCCCCCACCTCACGCACCGTTATCATCAGCAACAACACCTTTGCCAACACCGCCTTCACCGTCACCCCGGCGCAATCGCTGGCAGTGGGCTGCGAAGTGGACGGCGTCGGCTTCCCCTGCACGGTGGAGGTGTATGATGAAGATGGCAACCTGGTGGCAATTGTTGATTTAACCAACACCAATCCAGAAACGGTCATCACCAACCTGCCGCCCGGCAGCTACGAAGTGGTGATCGTTCCCAACGAACCGGGCTGGCCGGAGAGGTCCGATGTGGTGACGCTGGATGGCGGCACGCACGCTGAAGTGGGCTATCCCTTCAACCCCAGCAACCTGCAAACCATCGCCGGGTGGGCCTATTGGGATCGCTGCTATCCCCTGGGGCAGCGGGGCAATACCAACACTTGCACCGAGACCAACATCCCCAGCAACAACGACATTCCGGTGACGCTCTACAACGCCGCCGGAACGGTGATTAGTGTGACGGTAACGGCCGTTAGCACAGGCTGGAACACCGGTTATTACGTTTTCCCCAACCTGCCGGTGGGCAATTACCGGGTGGAAATCAGCTTCCCCGGCGGCTTTGTGCCCCAAACGGTCACCTCCGCCTGGCGCAACCTGACCGGCTTCGGCTCGCCGGAATATCTCAACTTCGGCTATACCCGCACCGAAAACCGTAGTCTGACCGGCTATGCCTTTTACGATGTCAACAACAATAGCAGTTACGACGTAGGCATAGACGATCCCTACGCCGGGGCGGACATCACTGTCTCCACTTTAGCCGGAGCGCCTATCTCCACGCACACCACCGCTTCAGACGGCTCCTTCACGGTTCTCTCCATCACCAGCGGCGAGTACCGGGTGGAGCTGAACACGCCCGACCTGCAACTGACGCGCCTTGCCATTGTCCCGGCGTCGGGCGGCGTGCCCTGGGTGCAGTTCCCCCTGCTGCCCAACGATACCCGGCCGCGGGCCATCGTCTTCCTGGACAGCAACCAGGACGGCCAACTTAATCCGGCCGAGCAGCGATTAGGCGGCGTGAATGTGGCGCTGTCCAGTCAACCGTGCGGCGGCATTGCCGCGCCCATCGAAACGAAAGCCACCAACAGCGACGGCCTGGCGCTCTTCACCAACCCGCTGACCCTGCAAATGGCCAACGGACCACAGGCCGCCGCGGCCGCACCCGGCAATCCGCCCGGCTGCGTCAAAATCGTCACCGCCAGCCTGCCTTCCGATGTGGCTCCGGCCAACACCAGCGGCGCGGCCATGCCCAAGAACAGCGGCGCGCCGGTGCTGCTGCCCGTCTACCCGCAAGGCACGCTGCTGGTGCAGGTGTTCTGGGATGTGGACGGCGATGGCGCACATGACAACAACGAGCCAATGCTGAGCAGCGGCACGGCGACGGTGGGCGGACAGACCAAAAGCTACAGCGAAAACGGGGCCACCTTTGTTTTGGCGACGGGCAGTTACAGCCTGAACGTGGTTGCCCCGGCAGGCTACACCATCAGCACGGCTCAGCCCATCAGCGTCGTGGTCGGGTCGGGAACGACAACGCGGAAGGTGGCGGCGCGGGTGGCGGGCGGCATCAATGGCGCGGTCATTGGTCCGGATGGGGCCATGGCCGGGACGACGGTGCGCCTGACCAATGTGACCACCAATCAAACCTATGACACACTGGCGGCAACGGGCTGCGCCGGTTGGTGCAGCGACGCTTTCTACCAGTTCGGCAATCTGCCCAGCGGCCAATACCGCCTGAGCATCCCGACCCTGCCGCCGGGCCACATTTTGGCGAGCGAGCCGGTGGTCAATTACACCACCGCCGGGCAGAGCATCCAGCAAAACCTGACGCTCAACCCGTTGGGCCACCTGAGCGGCGTGGTTTATCTGGATGAGAATGTGAATGGGCAGCGGGACAGCGGCGAAGCGGCGGCGACCGGCTATGTGGTCAGTTTGTTGAATGATGGCGGGCTGCCGGGGCAAACGGCCGTTCCCGACGCCAACGGTTTCTACCTGTTTACGGAGTTGACGGCGGGTGTGCGCTACCTGGCGACGGTGGATTTGTACGTCAGCCAGGCGGCCAGCATGAGCGACAGCCTGACCGAAGCGCCGGGCGGGTTCCTGCCCGGCACACAGCCGGTGCAGGCCAACATTGGCATTTACCAGGGGGGTAGCGATCACAATTACAACACGGTGTACGGCCGTGTCAGCAGCGGCGGCGCGGGCGTGGCTGGGGTGCGCATCGGTTATTTCCATTGGGTAACGGGGCAGGGCTGCCAGCAGAGCAGCCCCACCTGGCAAAACCTGGAGACGACCAGCGACATCAACGGCGATTACAAGTTGCTAACCCACATGCTGCCGGGCAACGAAACCACCTACTGCATCACCGCCCGCGACCTGTCCGGCTATGTGCAAAACAATACCCCGGCCACCGGCTCCAACTTCAGCTACCAGACCACCGGTGGCGCCATCGTCTGGAATCCGGGCTACTGGCAGCGGGACATCTCCCTGCTGCCGGCGGGGGCGCAGGCCAATCGCCTGAACAGCGGCGCGGTGATCCGTTGGTCGGCCTTCCGCGATGATAACCTGAACGGCGTCTGGGACGATGACGAACCGGCGCTGTCTGGTGTCAGTGTGGGTGGTAATACGTCTGGCATACTCATCGGTCTGGAGGATGGGGCGCACTCGCTGGCAGTGGTCGCGCCGACCGGCTACGCGCTCCTGCATGGCGGCGCGGTATCCGTCTGGCTGAACGGGGCGGACGTGACGTTGCCGCCGTTGCCTTTCCGTTTTGCCGGGGCGCTGCGCGGGCAGGCTTTTGCTGATGAAGACGGCGATGGCTGGCTGCGGCGCGGCGAAAGCGGCGTCTCCGGCGTGACCATCACCCTGACCGGCGCGGCTTCGGCCAGCGCGGTGACGGATGGCCTGGGCCGTTTCAGCCTGCCCAATCTGCCGAACGGAAATTACACGGTCAGTGTTACTCCTCCAGCGGGGTACGCGGCTGTGTCGCCCCAAATCATCACGCTGAACAACGGCGGCGCGTTTTCGCTGGCCTTACGGCCGTTGGCCCAACTCTCCGGCGCAGTGTATGACGATTGGGACGGCGACGGCCGTCGCGGGGCGGACGAACCGCTGATCGCCATGCCGATCACGGTGACGGTGGCGGGTGTGGGGGCGCAGCGCACAGCGTTGGGCGCGTTCCGCTTCTGGGACGTGGCGGCTGGCAATGTCACCATCACTCCCTGGTGGCAGGCGGTGAATCCGGCGGCGGCCAATCCCGCAACGAATGGCGCGGTGGGATTCCCTGCCGTGCCTGCCGGAACGGTGCGCGGCACAGCCTGGCTGGATGGCAGTAGCGATGGCCTCCGCCAGCCGTGGGAGTCGCCCTTGGCTGGTGTGGCGGTGACGGTGGCGGGGCAAACGGCCGTTACCGATGCCGAGGGCCGGTTTAGCGTTTACGGGGTTGCGCCGGGGACGTATGGGGTAACGGCCGTTTTGCCTGCTGGCTTAACGGCGGATATGGGAGAAGTGGTGGTAAGTGAAGGAAGGGGGGCGGTGGTGGGGGTGGCGGTCCAGGTACAGAGTGGATTTAGGGTGTATTTGCCGCTGGTGGTGAAACGGCCGTAGAAAAAGACTGGCGTAGGGTCTTGGGGACTCTACGCCAGTCTTTTGTGGCCGGGGTAATGATAACAATTACCCCTTGAATCGCTGTTTGATGTATTCCTGTGTCCACTAAAACGGGGGAACCCCAACTTGAAAATCCCCATAAACACAGTACACTATTTTTGGATTTCGGCTTGCACAGCAGATGGGGCATTGAAAGTTTTGAAATCATAGTCGACTCCCCAATTTAAACGACATCATTTTAATACGAAAGTGATCCACAGGTTGAACTGTAGCCAATGCACGGAACCTGAAAGAGTAATTATGTCTCACCTATTAAAGACCAAACTATACCCACCACCAGTCACATCAGAGTTAGTGCCACGCGAAGGGCTTTTGGAACGATTGGAAAGAAATGGGGAAAAACGGCCGTTTACACTCATCTCTGCTCCGGCCGGTTTTGGCAAGAGTATGCTGGCCAGCATGTGGCTGGAACGCTGCCACTGCCCCAGCGGTTGGGTCTCCCTTGATGAGAGAGACAATGATCTACCTACCTTCACCGCTTACCTGCTGGCAGCAATCAAAATAGCCTTCCCCGATATTTCCTTACAATCTGAGGCGCTCCTGGAAACACCAACCCCGTTACCACCGTCCATACTGGCACGCAGCCTACTCAACGATCTTGACCAAATAAAAAAGCCATCCATCCTGGTGTTGGACGATCTCCATGTCATTCACGATAAAGCCATCTTCGATTTCCTAACTGAAATAATGGAACATCCACCACGCGCCCTGCACATGGTACTGATAAGCCGCCAGGATCCCCCGCTGCCAGTTGCTTCGCTGCGAGTTTACCGGCGTATCACGGAGATCCGAATGCGAGATTTGCGCTTTACGCCAACAGAAGCAGCCAAACTCCTCAACCAGGTTTTGCAACGAGAAATCGAAGAGGACTTAGCCAGCGAATGGACTCACCAAACAGAAGGTTGGCCAACCGCGCTGCACCTGGTTGCCCTTTCTCTCCGTTCTCGCTCGGGAACGACTCATATAAGAGCGAGCGTTCAAGATCATAGTCAACACTTACAGGAATACTTATTGGTTGAAGTGCTCAACGCTATTTCGCCAGACAAACAAACATGGCTGCTAAAAACCGCCCTGTTAGACCGTTTCTGTGCCCCTTTATGCGAAGCTGTTTGTCAGGAAGAAGGAGCGCATCTCACGGGGCAGACATTTATGAGTTGGTTGCAGCAATCCAATTTATTCCTGGTTTCTCTGGATGATCAGGGTGAATGGTTTCGCTTCCACCATCTCTTCCAACATCATTTGCAGAATCTGCTTCAGAAACAAGTAAGCGATGAGGAAATTGCCAACCACCATCTACGCGCCAGCCGGTGGTTGGCTGAAAATGGGTGGGTTGAAGAAGCTATTCATCATGCGCTGCTTGCCGGAGATACAGAAACGGCCGTTGCTATTTTTATTCAAAAACGCCTTCAACTTATGAATAAAGATCAGTGGAATAACTTGGAACATATGATAAATATGCTTCCTGAGACAGCCGTCGCGCATAATCTGATCCTTTTACTCACCAAAGCCCATATTGCCAGCGCTCGTAGCAAAGATGCTGAGCTTTTCAAATGTTGGGAGCAAGCGAAACGTCTTGTTAATGACCTCCCACCTCAATCACCGATTGAGAGAGAAGTCCAGGGAGAAATCTCTCTATTACAATGCATAGAAGCCCTCTTTAATGGGCAAGCCGCCGATCTAATTGTTTACGGAAAAAGGGCAAATGAATATTTGCCGAAAGAGGCACTTCACCTGCGTAGTGCTGCCATGGGATTCTTATTAGGAGGATTTCAAATGTCAGGTGATCTGGGCCAAGCTGTCTCGCTCATCAACGAGTCACTGATAACCTCCACCTGGCCGCCATTCATACATACAAAACTACTCCTCTACTTGGGTTTCGTTCACTTTATGGATGGTGATTTACCCGGAGCAAAACATCATATAAGTGAAAGTTTGCGCCTAAGCAACAAATATGAATTGGGGATTGTACGCAGCCAGGCATACTATTTTCTTGGAAAAATCAACTATCTGCTCAATGATCTGACCGCAGCGGAAGCAAATCTATTACCCCTACTAGAGAGCCCTGCTTTTTCCGCCCCATCCTACCTTGCCCATGCTGTCTGTATGCTGTCCCGTATTTATCACCATCAAAACAAGCCTGAAGAGGCTAGTCGAATCCTTGAGCAAACCACCACCTATTTTGAAGCGTCATGGAATTGGACAGCACTGGGAATTGTTCGTGCATTTGAAGTTGAGTTAGCGCTTGATCAGGGTGATTTTATTCGGGCAAATTACTTGAGTTCATTAGTTGATTTTAATGCGCGTCCGCCACTTTGGTTTTATTACGTGCCGCAGCTAACGCCGATAAAAATTCTCTTAGCGCAACAATCACCCCATCATATTGAAGAAGCTCTGTCTAATCTAGCGCAATTAGAAGACGATATACGCGCACTCAATCGGAAGACAATTCACATTGATGTATTGGCTTTGCAAGCGCTGGCTTATGAAGCACAAGAAAACTGGGAGAAAGCGGCTGAGAAACTCGATAGGGCGCTGCGCTTGGCGAAGCCGGGCGGTTTCATCCGCAACTTCGTTGACCTGGGACCGCCTATGGCCGGCCTGATGAGTCGGCTGCAAAAGCAAAACAATACGGCTATGGGGTCATATATTTCCCAGATTTTGCCTGCTTTTCCAACGGTGAACCAGAGCCCCCCTGCTCCCGCTCTAAATACCGTGTTAAGCAGACGGGAGTTACAAACCTTGAAATTGCTGAACACGGATCTTTCACCTGAAGAGATTGCGGTTCAAATGAGTATTTCTCCAGCCACCGTGCGCACCCACACTCGGAATATTTACACCAAATTGAAGGTAAACGGCCGCATCCAAGCCGTGTATCGTGCCAAAGAATTGGGATTGATAGCGTCCATCTGATAAATCACCCCTCTGTTGAATAATAAAATACCCAAAAATTACCTAATTTTAGGTATAGGAATTGCGGGAAGTAACCTGCACAATACTTATACATAAGCTGAACTAGGTTGTTCAGCACAGCATAGGGTTTTGTTTCCTGATCCATTCATCGTTCCCCATTCAATATAGTTGCTTTATCAAAAATCGGTATATATGAAATTCCCTTACGATAATCCTGGTGTTTATGCCATTCATATCGCAGGCAGAGTTGAATCCAGTTGGGTTGACTATTTAGGCGGATTGACGGTGAGGTATGAAGAGGATCAAAGCGGTGCGCCTATCTCTGTTCTGAAAGGTTCGTTGCCGGATCAGGCCGCGCTATTAGGCATCCTGACAGCACTCTATAATGCCCGATTTCCGTTGTTGTTCGTCAGATACCTCAGATCTGAGTAAGAAACATTTCAGTCGTGTCTTTAAATTCAACTACTTTAAGTAGATAAAAGGAGAAACACATGCCAACTTATTTTGAACTGGCTCAAGCTTTAGCTGATGCTGGCTATGTATCAGATGCAGACATTCAGGCAGCAGTCGATATTTTGACTGACGCTTTAATCATAGAGGCCGCCGAAGCTGTCGAGGCAGAAGCGATGGACGATTACAGTGAACAAGAAGATCTAATCGCTAAAGCAGAGAATTGGGTCGCGGAAGACGCCGTTGCGGGTCACGTTGAGTTGGCTGAAATCGATACAGACATTATCGTGGATGCGGCCGATCAAGCCCTGGCAGATCGAGATAAGGTCATTATTGCCGAGGCTGTCATTGATGCTGCCTATGAAGATGCAGCGGCGGCTTTGTTAGCTGCTGAAATAATCGACGCCGCCAATGTAACGGCCGTTGCCGCTTTATTGGCCGATCTCTAAAAATGACCTCCATCATTCGCTTGATTCGAGACAAAATACGGGGCATCCCCAAAGATGCACCCCTTGATTACTCCCGTATCACTGAAAACCTGTACATAGGGGCTTGGCCCACAAAATACAACGTTGAAACCATCAAATCTTTAGATGTCACCCTCATCATTGCCACCATCCTGGAGCGAACTGATAAAGAGCTAAACCAGCCCCCGCTGCGACTGGTTCATACCCGCGCCACCGATCTGGGTTCGCGTCTCATCTACCCCACAAAACAACTTTTAAAGGGTGTGGCACCGGCCGTTGCCCACATTCAAAATGGGGGCAACGTGATGGTTTTTTGTAAAGCAGGCAGACATCGCAGTGCCGCGATGACCTCCTGTATTTTAGTCGGGCTAGGCCATACGACAGATGAAGCGATCAAAATTGTGGAAGATGCACGGCCAGAAGTGGAAATACGAGAAGCCATTCGCCAGACCATCTACAATTTTGAGCAAGTGTGGAAAGCACCCCCCCAATAATCCCGAGGTAGTTCGGGTCAAAATTAGTTTGTTCATGCCATTTCTTGGCAGTTTTTAGATGTGGTATTAAAAGTTTATTTATTTAAATAAGGAGTGGTAAATATGAGTAAAAAAGATAAGGGTCAAGCCGCTGTATACAATATCGTTGCCTTCAATTTTGATGGCAAAGATACCGCTAAAGAAACCATTAAAGAAGCCAAAAAAGCTGGTGCATTAGATGGATATGCCATCGTCGTCGAAGCGATTGTTGAGCAAGATGCAAAAGGCAAAGTTCATATGCACGAACCAGGTCATGGCATTATGGGCGGCGCGATTGGCGGCGGCGGCGGTGCTTTGTTAGGTTTGATTGGCGGCCCCGCAGGCTTGTTGGCGTGGACTGTTGGCGGCGCTGTTGTCGGTGGCGCAGCTGGAAAATACCTCGGTCGTCCTATCTCCAAAGGGGATTTGAAAGAGATTGGCGAAGCGATGGCTCCCGATACCTCCGCTTTCTTGCTCTTACTGGAAGATGCCGAAACCGAAGGCGCAGTCAAGAGCATGTCTGGTTATAGTGCTGCTGTGGTTACGCTGACTGTCGGCGATGAGCTATCTGGTCAAATCGCCTCTTACGTCGCTGGCGCAGCCGCCGACGATCAAGGCAATGTTGTCGCTGGCGAAGCGGGTGTTGCGGCTGATGACGAAGGTAACGTTGTTGCTGGCGCAGAAGGTGCCGCCGTTGAATTTGGTAGCTAACCAATAAAATAAAAATAGTAGTCGCATTCAAGAAGTTTGCATGAACAATAAATGGGCAAGCAACAGCGAGAATTTTCCAAATTTTCGCTGTTGCTTGCCTACTTTTTTATAGAGAGAAGGATCAAGAAAAACAGGCTCTTTAGGAATTGATGGGATACGCCATGAGAATAGTGCGTAATGTGTAATACGTAGTTGAGAAAACGGTACGCACTACACAAAAATCATCAAAGCCCACAAATTCCTGTAGGTTCGCAAAACATAACCACGGCTTGAACCTTCATTGAAATATCCAGAATTTTAGCAGAAGGGAATATATCAAATGAAATATGTAACACAATTGTTTTTTTTGTTAGTCGTTTTAGCTGTTTTTTTGACTGGTTGCTCAACGAATTACGAACAAGAGTATCAGTTCAATGACACCTTTGATGAAGATGAACAAGGCTGGGTGGCAAGCTTCGCCGATTTACCAGCCGATTATGATGACCAATTTATGCTGGATTCTGGTTGGGGAAGCCTTCCTTCCGGTTTAGAAGGAAACGCACTGTTTTTAAGCGGAAATAACCAAAGTGATGATCTCTTTATGTTCATCCAGAAACAGTTCACTGGATTAAATCCCAATACCACCTACGAGATACAATTTGATGTGGAGCTTGCCAGCAATTCGCCCGCAGGCATGATGGGTATTGGTGGCTCGCCCGGAGAAAGTGTGCACATTAAGGCGGGTGCAGTTCCCCATGAGCCTGAAATCATTACCGATTCGATCAATTGGCTACGGATGGATATTGATAAAGGAAATCAAGCCAGCGAAGGGAGCGATATGATCAATCTGGGTACATACTCGAATCCCAATATCGATGCGGAAACACAGGTGGGCGACGAATACGCGCTCATGCGTTTGGATAATCAATATGTTCCTTTTCAGGCGACCAGTGATAAAGATGGCAATATCTGGGTGATTGTTGGCAGTGACTCTGGTTTTGAGGGGAAAACGGCCGTTTATTACAATTCCATCAGCATCACCCTCACTGAAGAAAATCAATAATATAAGGAGAAACACCCATGACACGATTATTACTTGGAACCCGTTATTTGATACTACTCCCCATATTGGGGTTGGCACTTGCCTCAGTTGTTTTCTTTGTTTTCGGCGGTATTGGCCTCATTGGTCTGCTGTACGACCTCGTTTTTCACGCGGCTGACAACGCGCATGAAGCAACAGGTCAAGGTGTGATTATTTTTGAAATCGTTGAATATGTACACACCTTCCTGGTTGGTACTGTACTCTACATCACAGCTGTTGGTTTTTTCCAGCTCTTTATCAAAGAAGTAGACTTCGTTGGCTGGTTAAAAATCGAAAGCACCGAGGAATTGGAAACCAACCTGATCGGCGTTACCGTCGTCGTCTTGGCTGTCAACTTCATGGGCGAAGTGTTAACCAAGACCGATAATTTACTAAATTATGGCGCAGGCATAGCCCTGCCTATTGCCGCTTTAGGGCTATTTGTTGGGCTACGCGCTTGGTCGGCTAAGTTGGGAAAAGAAATTCACAACACCCGCGAACATTCCAAAAAAGAAATTGAAGAATAAGCATTATTTGTAAAAAGGATGCATTGACTGTTGCTTGCCAACTGAAGAATGAGAACCTGCATAATGTAGCTATTTTTAATGGGGAAACGGCCGTTTTCCACAACCAGTATGATATTCAACTGACTGAAGTAGCGTCACAAAGCCGACTTTGCAAAGGTGGGCGCGGTTTTAACCGCCAGCCAAACCAACAGATTTTCAAAAACAACAAAAATTTACCTGAAAAATACAAAGGAGAATAAACATGAGTACTGAAGACACAAAATCAACAACAAACCCATACGCAACAAAAGATAACCCCTACGCAACAAAAGATAATCCGCTTGCGACGCAATACAATCCATACGCAACTGGAAAAGATTATTCCAAAATACCACAACGCTTACACAAATACCCCGCTTCTGATAGAGCGAAGAAGATCGTACATGACTCCATAACCATAGATACACTCTTTTCCGGTACCTGGCCGGAGCAATGGTCAACCCCTGAAGGCCCTGAGTTTCATGACCAAATGGACCGCTGTTTTGCTGCCGGAGTTAAGGTGATGGGTATATGCCCCTCAGCTGATTCATTAAATCCAGCCGCTTCAGTAGCGTTGAAGGCTCTACAGTTCTATCTCAAGAAGATCAACGAACGCCCTGATAAATACAAAATCATCCGCACGACCAAGGATATTGATGATGCGATAAAGCAAAAGAAATTGGGATTATACTTTACCCATCAGGGTACAGGGCATTATGAAGGCGATCCCGATAATGTCGCAATTTGGCGTCAACTCGGTTATGGATACTGTTTGTTGGCTTATAACCAGCGCAATCCCGTTGGGGATGGATGTTTCGTGGAGGAGAACGGCCCGCTTACCGCTTATGGAAAAACAGTGATTGATGCCTACAACCGTTACGGCATGATCGTGGATGTCAGTCATACTGGTGAACGTACAGCGCTGGATGCCATTGAACGTAGTAGTCAGCCAGTCATGTCAACCCACTCGGTCGCCATGGCGATAGCGAAATATCAACGTAGTTTAGAAGATTCAGTCATTAAAGCGATTGCCCAGAGTGGCGGCGTATGTTCCATCAACTCAGTCGGCGCTTTTGTTGATACATCCAACCCGGATATCGTAACGACGGACATGCTTTTCCACCATATCGATTATATGGTTAATCTCGTTGGAATCGACCATGTCGGTTACGCTTCTGATTTTATCCCGGATGTCACCTTTACTTCTGACGGTATGCAAACATCATTTGGTCAGGCAATTTTCCCGGATGGTGGCTATAGCTTCAAAGCAGGCGAAAAAGGATTCCCAACACCCGCTTCCTACCAAATACTTGCCGCTCTAATTGATAAGTTGCTTGAAAATGGATATTCCGAAGAGGATTGTGGCAAATTCCTTGGCGGTAACTCGTATCGTGTAATGAGTCAGGTCTGGAAATAGGCTTCTGATCTCATCACATTGTCGCTTCCCAACGAAAAGCTGGGTGCACTCAAATTCGATAAACACAAGTATTCAAGGGAAAAAACCCATGAAACAACACAACACAACACAACCAGTATTTGCTGAGGAACTGGCTGGCCAAGAGGCCTTCGATGCGGTCGTCGCGCAAGCTACCGATCTCATCGCACAATTGCATGTACCAGGGCTCGCTGTCGGCGTCATCCACGGAGCCAACTCCTATGCCACCGGCATCGGTGTCACGAACACCAGCAACCGACAGCCCGTCACCGCTGACACGACCTTTCCGATCTGCTCCATCACGAAGACCTTCACCTCGACGCTGGCCATGCAGCTGTCCGAACAGGGCGCTCTGGATCTGAACGATCGTATCGTCGACATCCTGCCGTGGTTCAGAGTCAAGGATCGTGACGCGACGTCCAGAGCGCGGGTCATCGACCTGTTCCACCATCACACCGGTTGGAGCGGCGACCACGCTTTCGAGCCCGTTCCCCCCGGCGGATCGATCACCGAGAAGTGCATGCTCCAAGCGCGGTATCTCGAGCAGATCGTGCCCTTCAATCAGGCTTGGATGTACAGCAACACCAATCTCGCCTTCGCTGGTCATCTGCTGTCTGTCGTCGGCGGCAAACCGTACGAGACGCTCGTCGAAGAGCGCATCCTCTCCCCGCTCGGCATGGATGCGTCACGCTTCGACTACAGCGCCTCCCCTCCCGACGAAAATTTCGCCTGGGGGCATCCACCAATCTTTACCGACGACAAGATCGACGAACTCCAGCCAATTTTCACGCCGTTCCCCCCGACGGCCGGGTCTGCCGGCGGAATCCAGTCCACGGTTCACGACATGTTGAAGTACGCCCGCTTTCAGTTGGACGGGAAGGACTCATCCGGCAACACGCTGCTGTCCAACGAAGCGCTGGCCTTTGCCCACGCCCCGGCAGTCGATGCTCCGACCGGCGAATTCACCGGACTGACCTGGTTCGTCCGCAACTACGGCGAGGTCACGAGCGCTCTCCACATGGGAACCTACATTGGCTACCGTACCTTTCTTCAACTGATTCCTGAGCACAACTTTGCTGTGATCGTGCTTACTAACAGCGACCGAGGAGTCGAGGCCTATACAGCTGTTGCCGATGCAATGGTCAAGGCTTTTACAAAACTCGAACTACATACTGAAGTTGCTAGTGGAGTTGATCCGTCAGTTCTAGATTCCTTCATCGGGGTCTTCAAAGGAACATTCCAAGACTTCGAGATCACGACCAATGGCGGCAGGTATCAGCTTGTCCAGAATTCCAAACTGACCAAGCCGGGAGCGAATCCTGCCCCAGCCAATTTAGCCAACACAACCGAAGGGTGGTTTATCGTCACCGAAGGGCCTAACAAAGGAGCACTAGGAGAATTACTTAAAGATCCTTCAGGAGAACTTAACTACCTAAGATTCAATCACCGGATCTTCATTCGCTCCAACGCTGTACCGGGTAGTTAGGCACTCAGATTAAATAAACGCAATTATTCAAAGGAAAAAACCCATGAAACAAAACAAAGAAACACAACCAGTATTTGCTGAGGAAAGTATTTCCCAAAAAATCGAGAAACTTTCACAGGGGCTAGTTGGCCGCATTGGTGTGGCTGCACAGGAAATCGGCTCAGGGTTGAATGTCACAATAAACGGCGATGAAGCGTTTGTTATGGCGAGTACCTATAAAGTTGCGATTGCAACCACCTTGCTAGATCGTGTCGATAAAGGCGAGGTGAATCTTGCTGATTTAATTGATATCTCACAAGAAATGATGGTCGCAGGCGACAATGCAATCGCACTGAACTTCGTTCATCCCGGTATAAAGTTGTCTGTGGCAAATTTGATTGAACCCATGATAACCGAAAGCGACAATACGGCGACGGATGCCTGTCTAAAACTAGCGGGTGGTCCAGAAGCGGTAACGAAGATGATGCGAAGTATTGGAATAACAGATTTACGAGTAGATCGATACACTTGCGAAATTTTAAGGGACTTCTATGGTTTACCTGACAAGGCTTACGCATCCGTACTTGCAGAGGCTCTTGTCAAAGACCCAACGCTCGCAGCAAAACAACCTGATCGTAATCTTGCGTTCGAAAAAGAAGACTCACGTGACCAATCAACACCAAAAGCAATGCTGGAATTGCTTCTGGCTATCGACAGCGGAAAGGTGTTGAGTGAGAAAAGCCGCGAATTCTTGCTTGCTACCATGTCTCGCACTCGTACAGGTGGAGGAAGACTAAGAGGCCTTCTGCCAAAAAGAACACCAGTTGCCCACAAAACAGGAACTATTGGCGGTGTCGCGAATGACGTGGGTTTCATAACGCTACCAGATGGCCGACGTTTTGCGATTGTGGTATTCACAAATAGCAGTACGACGTCGGAAGCTGATCGTGATCGAGCCATTGCGGAAGTTACCCGTGCTTTATACGACTTTTATTATTTAACGTCATAAGACAAATAACCTTTGTTATGCCTAACAATTGGTTGCAACGGACGGTGCTTTGCGCCGCTCACGGCTGAGGGCTGGACGCAAACCTTCTATCCCGCCTCGATGGATTTCGGCGGGGGCATGCCCGGTTCACTGCCTCCCAATGCAGGAGAACCGAGATGAGCAATATTGGTGGTCTCGAATTCCTGGTCGGCAATATGTACCAGGTGTTCAAGCAGGTCTGGAAGTAGTTGACATGAACGGCTAATGGTTCTGGAAATCCAAGTACAAAACACTTTGGCGCGATCATCGTTGACGAGTGCGCCAGAAATTCCAGATTTGCCCAAAAGCCTCATCAACAAAATTAAATAGGAGATTATGTTATGAGTACCAAAGATAAAGGAAACATGGGCGTAGACGCATCGGCTGCCGCGTCCATGGAAGTTGATAGCCCGATGGCGAAGTGGAAAAACCCACAACCAGTGGAGTTCATTCAGAAAGCACTTAAAGAGTATAGCTTTCCGAATTGGCAATCAGGAAATGAAGACTCTATTTACTACAACATGAACTTCACCGAGATATTCAAGTGTTCATATGTAGCGCCCGCAGAAGAGCCTTCAGAACTGGAGCGCGCACTTGATCCTTCATTGATGAATCTGACCTTTACGGATCATAATGGAACCACTACCCCAACTCTCAGAGAGTATCTGGGAGGTAAACGGCAGGTTCAGGCGATGATGATGGCTTATAAAGGGAAGGTGGTTTTCGAAACGTATCCAGGTATGAAGCCTAACGGTCTCCATGTGTGGATGTCGGCCTCTAAAACAACGGTTGGCCTGTTGGTATCCATGCTGGCCGATGAAGGCAAGATTGACCTTGATAAGCCCGTGCCGACCTATGTGCCGGAACTGCGCGGAACCCATTGGGAACAGGCTACCGTGAAAAATGTCATGAATATGTCCTCTGGTCTTGATATCGAGGAGACCATAGCGAACCTGTTGAATCCGGACTCCTGGATCGCACATTTTTTCACAGCGGCCTTTGAAGGAAAGGGAAGTTGGCGTGAGATGTCCAGGAACGCGCAACCCTTGCCAGACGAAAAGGCTGGTGACCATTTCCGCTATTCAGGAGCCAACACCCAGACGCTGCTTCTGGCGACCGAATACGTCAGCGGAAAGCGTTGGCAGGACTTATGGTACGAACGGGTCTGGTCGAAAATTGGCGCGAAAAATCCGCTAATTACTGGATTAACTCCTGATGGCGTTGCCGTCGGCGCTGGCATGCACAACACCACACCAGAAGATATGCTACGTTATGCTCTTATTTACACGCCCAGTTGGCATGTGGTGGCAAAAGAGCAAATCATTTCCGACCAACTGCTGAAAAGTATCCAGACGCTTGGAAATCCAGACGCATATCGCGACTCCACGGAGGAAGAATACGGACTCCACTGGTTCGGTGAGAAACCTATGACCAATACCGCACAATGGGATCATTTGTTCCCCGATGGAGCGATGTTCAAGCATGGCAACATGGGGCAGGGGATTTACGTGGATCCTGCTCGAGATTTCTGTGGCATGTATTTCGGATTAGCGCCTAACCCGGACAGTATCTCGGGAATTGATCATTCACCAGGGTATCTGCGCACTGCCGCCAAGAAACTCGCAGGAAAATAAACGGGAATTACAGAATGAGAATGCTCGTGATTTGTATCTGGCATTCTCATTAACCCAGATACAAATCACGAGCATCAGGCATTGCTGGACGTATCAAATCTGTACCCTGATGGCTCATTTTTGTTTGATAATGCCTGGCCTATTCCTGACGAAACAGTCGCCCGCCCGCGTTCAGCGGCAACTATGCGCGTTTTGATTCACAATATGTCAAGAAATGCAAGCGAATCAGCCTGATGGAAGCGATTGAAAAGTGTTCACTAGTACCGTCAGCGGGAATGAAGTAAGTGTTCTAAACGGAATGCCCCTAATCAGCGATAGCTGGTGAAAAAATGAAAAAAAAGCAAATTCAGCCCGAGAAAACATTACATCAGGCACTTTCTAGTATCAAATCTTTGACATCACTAAATGTCGAACCAAAACAACCCATCGCCGATGATGAATTTACGCCAGCCTGCCAGTTTGTGACACAGTTGGCCTCGCATGCCCATGAATACGGTGTTTCCTATATCAAACTACAAGCTTTGATGTCGCAGTTGCCACAATTATTTGGATTTCACGGCGTTATGCTGGCTGCGTCACCATTTATCTTTTTTGAATTTTGGCGGCAAGGGGATCCTGAACCAACCCGTGCCACAATTCAATCCCCTGTTGGCTCTTTTGACCTCTCCAAATTATCTGCTCTAGGCTCTTTGGTAAACGATTTGACCGACAGCAAAATACATATTAGCGAGGGAATGGATCGACTTAAGCAGATAGAGAACCTTGAACCACCGTATAAAAAGCCAGTTGTGGCTTTGGGTTATGCTTTGTGTGGAGCTGGTTTTGCGGTATTGTTGTCAGCAAACTGGAGCGATGTTGTTTTTGCAGCGTTGCTTAGTTTGGTTGTTTACGCCATCACCTTAATGGCAAATCAATCGCAATGGTTATCTAATCGACTTAATTTTACATCTGCGCTGGTCGCTTCGATATTAGCGAATGTAGTGGCGTTATTGTTTCCCGGCAGTAATCCTTTCATCGTTTCGCTTTGCGCGGTTATTGTTCTGATTCCGGGATTATCGCTTACATTGGGGACAGCAGAACTAGCTTCAAAGATTGTTATTTCCGGTGTTAATCGTCTTGTTGATGGCATTACGATCACGTTCATACTTGTTATGGGCAATGCGATGGGTTCTTCCCTTGTCAAAGCAATATGGACAGTCCCCCCCGCAGATGTCACACCAGACAGACCATTATGGATAACCTTGGCTTTTGTTCTTGTGTTGATGTTGGGTCTGACAATTGTGTTTAAAGTGGGTTTGACCGATCTGGCTTGGGTGATTCTTGCTGGTGAATTGGCGTATGTCGGGGTATTGTTCGGGCGACAGTTGGGGGACTGGCAGGGTTCGTTTGTGGGGGCGTTGATTTTGGGATTGTATGTGAGTTTATACGCTTTTCGTTTACGTCGCCCTGGATCGATTGTCACATTGCCAGGGATTATGATTTTAGTACCTGGTGTAGCCGCTTATTTTGGTTTGAATACATTACAAACGAGCGGCATTATCGGGGCGCTACCTGCCGTAGCGGGTGTATTTACACAAATTGTAGCGATTATGGGGGGGTTGTTTGTTGCCGCTTCAATTCTTCCGCCAAAATCAAGCCTTTGATTAAGTTATCCCTTCACGTAGGGACGCATTTAACGGGATATAACGATATTCAAAAATAAGGTTACGGTAGGTATTAAAAATACAGCAATTTGTTATTCGTCTTATTGCATACACACAATGCCCGTTCTCCCGATAACTTTTGAGAGATTCACTAATGATACGTGACCTATTTGATCGTCAATACGCCAAAAAAGACATTATGGCTGGCCTAACCTTAGCGGTGGAAAGTGTGCCTGATGGTATGGCCGTTGGCACACTGGCGTTAATCAACCCCATTAGCGGAGTTTATGGCTATATGATCGGCGGCCTGTCGGGCGCTTTTTTTACCAATTCGGTATCAATGAGCATTCAGGCAACCAGCGCGATGGCTTTGATTGTGGCTGGTGTGTCGGAAGTTGGGGTCGGGCAACCGAATGCAGACAACGCTTTGCTCCTGCTTACCCTGCTGACTGGATTATTCATGGTGGCTTTTGGCTTGTTACGTCTGGGCAGCGCCTTGCGCTTCATTCCTAATTCAGTCATGTCAGCCTTCACCCATGCGGTTGGGTTGTCGATTGTGTTGGGTCAATTAAGCAACATCATAGGTTACAGTGCGCAAGGAGCAAATAAGCCGATGCAAACCCTTAATTTATTGCTTCATCTTGATCAAGTCAATCTATATGCGCTGATTACGGGCGCAATAACGATGGGTTTAATGATTGTGTTACAAAAAACGCGGCTGAAAACTTTCAGTATTTTGATCGCTATGTTTGTAGCTTCGTTAGTGCCTTTGCTATTGGATTGGAACAGCGTCATCAAAGTTCAAGACACGGCTCCGATTTTTGGTCATCTTCCGCGTTTCTTTATCCCTGATTTGTCAACCTTGCCGATTTTGAATCCTGTACTGCTTGCCCCTGCACTGGCTTTGGCAATCGTAGGGCTGGTGCAAGGAGCCGCCGTCAGCCATGAATTCCCCAATCCAGATGGGAGCAAACCAGATGCTTCTGGTGATTTCAAGGGGCAGGGGATGGCGAATATCGTGACTGGCTTTTTTCAGGGGATGCCGGTGGGTGGCTCTTTTTCGGCCACTGCCATTTTGGCTGGCGGTGGTGCGCGTACTCGCTTTGCCAACATTGTGGCCGGGGTCGGCATTGCCGGGGCGTTACTGCTGTTGAGCAATGTGATTGGTTTGCTGACTATGCCTGCTTTGGGCGGCTTTTTGTTTGTTCTAGGTATGGGTGTTTTGAAACCGAGGGAACTTCTAGCGACTTGGAATCTTGGCGGATTGAGTCGTTGGGGAATGTTCTTTTTGATTTTGGTCGCTTTATTTGTGTCGTTACAAGCGGCAGTGTTTGTTGGTGTTGCTTTGGCGCTTGTGTTGTACATCATTCGTCAATCGAATGAGATTGCGGTGAAGATGGGTGAGTATGAAAACGGGCACCTAGTTTACGAAAAGGATGTTGAGCCAGAATTAGCTTCCAATTCGATTGTTACCTTGCAGTATTATGGCTCGTTGTTTTTTGCATCGGCAGAGAATTTCGAGAAGCAATTGCCCCATCCCGCCGCCGATACGCGCAATGCGGTTGTCATCTTGAATTTACGCGGCCAAAAAGAGCTGGACAGCACCACACTCGATACGTTAACCGACTACGCACAGGCTTTACAAAAACATGACTGCCGATTGATGCTTGCTGGTGTAGAGTATTCTTCTCAACAAATACTGAAAAGGACGGGGAAGTTAGCCATTATTGGCAGTGACAATGTGTTTTCTGTGAGTGATCAGTATCATGAATCAGTGTTGCAGGCACGTGCTAAAGCGGAAGCGTGGCAAAACAGATAGATGAATCTGGTTTTTGCTAACAGCCGTTTTTACTGGATACAGTGCCGCAACCTCAGCAATTTATATAGCGAACACCTTTAATCTATAAATATTGAAGAACAAAGGAGACCTTATTTATGTCTAACAGCGCTTACAAGAAAATTCATGTTGTTATCAACCCGGCTTCAGGCAAAAACGAGCCAATCATCAATGTTCTGAATGACGTGTTTCACCAATATGATGACGTCGATTGGAATGTCAGCGTCACCAAAAAGTATGGCGATGCCACGGCCCAAGCACGGGAAGCAGTGCAAAATGGGGCGGAACTGGTAGCCGGGTACGGGGGTGATGGTACACAGCATGAAATTGCGAACGGGATCATGGGGACAACGGCCGTTATGGGTGTATTACCCGGCGGCACAGGCAACGGCTTCGCTACTGAACTGGGGACGCCCAAAGAGTTGAAACCAGCCGTTCAACTACTTTGCACAGGCGGTAAAGTACGCAATATTGACGTTGTGAAACTGGGTGATAGCTACTTCATTCAACGGCTTTATGTTGGTATCGAACCGGAAGAACAAACAAGTCGTGAAGACAAAGACAAATACGGAACGTTCGCCTATGCCATCAACGCTTACCATCGTGCGCGGGACAAAAAGCCAAAAGAATTTCAGTACAAAATTGTCATTGATGGCGAGGAATATAATGTGCCCGCTTCAAAATTGTACGTAGTCAATGCCGCCAAGGCGGGCACAGGCATTTCCGTTACCGGGAAAATTTCTGAACCAGATGATGGATTACTGGAAGTTTTCATCCTCGATAATAAAAGCCTGAAATCACTTGTTGCAGCGGGTGAGCGAATGATACATCTAGACACAAAAACCGCACGAAAATTCATCAAACAAGGCAAAGAAATTTATATCGACACAGACCCTGATCAGCCGGTATGGACCGATGGTGAGTATACTGGACGGACACCGATATCGATGCAAGTTGTTCCCGGTGCGCTAAAGGTTGTTGTCCCTAATCAAGTATAAAATTTTTACTAAACTTACCCGTTAAAAATCAGATTTTATTCGAATGAATAAAAACTTCACACAAAGCTAAAGCTAGAGGATTGACTCTTGCTCTAGCTCAAGCATCTAGCGTTTTTACACAGGAGACAAAATAATGAAAAAATCTAGCACTGGAAATAAAGCTAAAACTGAGCAAACACCTTCTATGTTTGCCTCTCTGGCAGTGATCATTGTGATGATTGCTTTGATTCTATTTTCTGTTATTTTCTTTGGTGGCGAAGTGGCAGAAGGCCCATTGCAAGTTAGTATGACGATTGCCACCTTGTTTGCCTTAAGTATTGCGTATCGTTATGGTTTTCGCGGTTCATTAATTAATCAAGCTATTTCTAGTAGCCTCAATAGTGTTATGGGTACTATTTTTGTCATCCTTGCTATTGGTACAATCATTGGCACGCTTTACCTGACTGGTACGGTCGCCAATATTATTTACTATGGGGTAGCCATCATTAGCCCCCGCTTTTATTATGTGACGGTTTTCATCATCGCCCTAGCATTAAGTATGGTACTAGGTAGTTCGCTAACCACTGTGGGTGCTGTTGGGGTAGCCTTCGTTGGATTGGCTTCGATTATGGGAGTTAATCCCGCCATAACCGCTGGTGCCGCCGTGTCGGGGGCGGTCATCGGTGATAAAACTGCCAAAATCTCAGATACGCTTCAATTAACCATCGCTATGGTAGGGGGCGTTTCCGTTGATGAACATAGTAAGACTGTTATGCGTACTGCTATCCCCGTGGTAATTATTAGCCTTTTGATTTTTTTGGTGCTGGGCCTAACCGGTGGAACAAGCGCGACCTCAGTTGACCCAACTCAGGTTCAGAATGTCATTACGCAACATTATAATATTTCTTTATGGGCTTTTTTGCCCATTGTGTTGATTTTCATTTTCTCGGCACTTCGTTTTTCAGCTTATATGGCTTTGATGTTGCCGGCGCTTGTGGCTGTTGTGTTGGCCGCTTTTATTCAACATGATCTCATCGTTTTTTTGGCCGCTGATCCAAGTTTAAGTTATTTCGAAGCTGTTCTAAAAGTAGGTATTGAGACATTAGCACATGGTTTTCATTTGAACAGCGGGGTTGAGCAACTGGATGCAATCTTTGCTGGGGGTGGAGCTACCGGTATGTTGACGACTATTTGGCTACTCCTTGTTGCGGCTAGTTTTGGAGCGGTCATGGATTACACGGGAATGTTACAACAGTTGATTACCCCGATTATCAACTGGGCGAAGGGGTCGGTTAAATTAATTCTGACGACGATGCTATCTTCGCTGGGTTTGAATCTGGTAACGGCCGATCCTTACGTGAGCATTGTTTTATCTGGACAGATGTTCCGTGAACCGTATATTAAAGCGCGACTTAAACCAAACTTATTATCAATGTCTATAGCTGACTCTGGGAGTATTTTTTCAAACATCATTCCGTGGAATGTACATGGCGCAATTTTTGCGGCGACGTTGGGCTTGGGAACGGCCGTTTGGGCACCATATACATTTGCGGCTTATCTGACACCGGTAGTCACGATTATAATGGTTTATATTTACTACTTGCGTAAAGGGCATATAGCCGATGGTGTAGATGCTGAGCAGATTTACGGAACAGAACCTACAACCCTACCTGAATCAACTCAGCTGGCGTAGTCGTTAAATGGGAGCATTTTGTCTGATATTAGTATGTATGCTGGTGGCGGGCATGGTCTTTATAACCGTATCCTTAGTTGAAATTAAGTAATTAAAAGGAGAATGGTAGCATGACTTTTGAATTATTGTGTGCCACGATGATCGCTTTATTGTTTGGAACAATGGTTTGTTTTGGCGGCTACCGTCTGTTTCTCGCCTTACTCCCCATCTGGGGTTTTTTCTTCGGGTTTGGGTTAGGGGCGCAAACGATTCAGGCTTTGTTTGGTGATGCCTTTTTATCTACTGTGACGAGTTGGGTTGTTGGTTTTATCACAGCGTTAATTTTTGCGGTGCTTTCATACCTTTTCTACTCGTTTGCTGTTGCGATTTTAGCAGGATCGCTTGGTTATGCGGCTGGCGTTGCCTTGATGGGATTGTTTAGCGCAGATTTGACCTTTATCACTTGGCTAGTGGGGATTGTTCTGGGCGTTATTTTGATTGGAATCACATTCTATTTTAATTTGGCGAAATACATGATTATCATTGCAACGGCCGTTGGCGGTGCTGGTATGACAATTGGAACATTGACATTAGGTGTTGGGGGTGTTCAATTGATGCGATTGTTAGACACTCCGTTAAAAGCGATGTTAGATGACTCTCCATTATGGACAATCTTGTTCTTGATCATGGCGGGGATGGGCATTGTTGCGCAAATTCGAGTTAATCGCGCTATTGAAATTGAAACATACAATCGTTGGGCAACTTCTTGATCTGCTTCGTCAGTCAAGGAATAGCAGGCTAAAGATGAAAAAACGCACACCCCTTGTCAAACGACCAGTAGCTCGCATTCTGATTATCTGGCTCATCCAAAGCGTGGCGCTCATCATCATGGCGATCTTGATGAAGGATGTCAAGATAGACCGTGTAGGAACGGCATTGGCGGTAACGGCCGTTATCGGCTTACTCAATGGGCTGCTGTGGCCGTTGCTGAGCTACTTCCTTGTACCCTTTGCCGTTTTGACCCTTGGCATTGGGGCATTGCTGTTGAATGGTGCCATCGTCTGGATGGCGGCACAACTCATTGATAGCATTGCCCTGACCAACTACTGGACAGCTTTCTGGTTGGCCTTGGGTATGTCGGCGATCAACATCATCCTATCCAGTTTACTGACCATCGACGATGACAATTCATGGTATCGTAACATGGTCAAGCGGCGTATGACCCACATCGCCAAGCCCCAACCGACTGATGTGCCCGGCATCTTCTTCCTTGAGATTGATGGATTGGGCACACCCATCCTTAAAAAAGCGCTCGACGAAGGGTACATGCCCAATATGAAACGCTGGCTCGATAGCGGCGATTACGTCATTACACAATGGGAAACCGACACGTCTTCGCAAACATCAGCCAGCCAAGCCGGTATTTTGCATGGCAACAATAGCAACATCCCCGCTTTCCGCTGGTACGACAAAGAGAGTGAGCAAGTCGTTGCTTCCAGCAATACCAAGATTTTGCCAGAGTTAGAAAAAGGTTTTTCGGATGGCAACGGCTTACTAGCCGACGATGGGGCAAGTCGGGGCAATCTCTTCTCTGGCGATGCGCCATATGTGATGAACACCGCCAGTGTCTTGCTGGATCGCACCCGCTTCCATACGTCTGAGTTTCAAGCCTATTTCGCCAACCCGTACAACATCAGTCGCACTTTCCTGCTCTTCTTCTGGGATGTGTTTGAGGAGTGGCGACAATTCCGTTCGGCTCGCAAAAACAATGTACAACCAATCTTGGACAAGAGCCATCGTGGGGGGGCGTACCCATTTATCCGTGCCGTGATGACGGTGTTGATGCGTGAATTGAATGTTTACACCTTATTGGGCGATATGTTTGCCGGGCGGCCGTCGGCCTATGCTACCTTTGTCGGGTACGATGAAATCGCCCACCATTCCGGTGTGCTTGACCCCGCCGCTTTCCACGCCCTCACCCAATTAGATGAACAATTCGCCCGTTTGGATAGCGCTAAGAAAGTTGCTCCCCGTCCTTATCACCTTGTCGTTCTCTCCGATCATGGGCAGACAGGTGGCGCAACTTTCAAACAACGGTATGGCAAAACCCTTGACGAATTCATCCAAGAATTGATGACCCAAGCGTACAAAGTGGATGCACCAGTTGATAGTGGCGAAAGTTACGGCACGATCAACGCCTTCTTGACCGACACTATCGCCAATGAAAGTTCTGGTGCCACGAAACTGGTTGGTCGTGTGTTCAAAGATAAGACAGTCGATGGGGAAGTGGTGTTAGGGCCACATGGTCACAAACAACGTGACAGCAAGGAAAAAACATCAGAAGAAAAACCAGCCGTTATTGCGATTGCCTCTGGGAATTTGGGCATTGTCTCTTTCACCCAATGGTCAGAGCGCGTGACTTTGGAGCAATTGGAAACAACCTTCCCCGCTGTCGCACCCGGTCTGGTTCAGCATGAAGGGGTGGGCTTCATCATGATTCGCTCTGAAAAGCATGGGCCGTTGGTGATGGGGGCGAAGGGTATCTATTACCTCAACGAGGATCGCATTGAAGGGGAAAATCCGCTGGCGCTTTTCGGTGCCAACGCCCCTGACCATCTACGCCGCACCGATAGTTTCCCCAATTGCCCTGATATTGTCGTCAATAGTTTCTACAATCCGGAAACGAATGAAGGGTGTGCGTTTGAGGAGTTGATTGGTTTTCATGGCGGGATGGGTGGTCCACAAACCCAACCGTTTATTCTTCATCCCGCCGAGTTGAAGGTGGAAGGCGAACTCATTGGTGCCGCCTCTGTCTATCACACCTGTAAGGGTTGGCTGAATCAATTTAGTTAGAAAGCTGGTTGAAAATAGAACTTATCCTGTTATTGTTAGCCCGACCATTAGATTGTGTTGACACTTGAAGCAGAAAATAAAGTTGCTTCAGTCGTAAGCGTTCAGGTGGTGTCCTATAGTGACCCCCATTGTCAAGACCACAAAATCACTAATTTAAGGGTGAACGGCCGTTCTAATTTGGGGCCGTATGTCAGCCAGTGTGCCGGTCACGGCGACAGTACCGGCATCTGTCCATAATACACCTCAGCCGGTGTCCGATACTTCAGGGCTTGATGTGGCCGTTCTGTACTGCCGCAGCCCCTGCCATAAGGCCACCACCGTCTCGTAATCATGCAGATAGATGTGCTGATATTTCAGGGTACGCCAGAAGCGCTCAATGAAAATGTTGTCAAATACCCGCCCCCGACCATC
>JAGOMA010000094.1 GCA_017993775.1 Chloroflexota bacterium
CCCTTCATCTCGTTAAAAACGACGCCTTTGTAAGTGAGCGGCGCCTCCAGGCTTTCCAGCTCATAATGCCAGCCTTCCTGCTGGAGGTGATGGGGTGTGATGAGCGGGTAAAACACAGCGTCCAGGTAAACATCAACCAGATTATAGAAATCTTGGGCGTTGGTGCTGGCAACCGGATACGATGTGCGATCAGCGCTGGTGAAGGCGTTGACAAACGTGTAAAGCGACCCTTTGAGCAGTTCGACAAACGGCTCTTTGACCTGGTATTTGCGCGAACCGCCAAGAACGGAATGTTCCATGATGTGGGGCAGCCCGGTGGAATCGGCCGGTGGGGTGCGGAAGTTTATGCCAAAAACCTTGTTCTCGTCTTCGTTGGAGAGTGAAAGGAGTTCGGCGCCGGTTTTTTGATGGCGATACAGGCGCGCCTGGGTGTTTAATTCGGCGATGTGCTCTTCGCGCAGTAGTTCAAATCCGTGGGTGGTCATATGCAGGTACCTCGCTGGAAATTTTGGGTAATTGTAGCCCTGATCGAGGGAAAGCGTCCAACCAGGAGGAGGAGCGCAACCAAATGTGTATGAAGTTCTAACGATTGGGAAACGGCCGTATTTCACCAACCGGTTTGCGCCACACCATGCATGGTCAACGGCCGTCTAAAAAATTCTGCAATATCCGCTTGCCATGCTCGGTTAGAATGCTCTCCGGGTGAAACTGCACGCCCACAATTGGATACTCGGCGTGATGCAGGCCCATCACCTCGCCCTCGCTGGTGAAGGCCGTCACCTTCAGGCATTCCGGCAGCGGCTCCTCAACAATAAGCGAATGGTAACGCGTGGCGTTAAATGGGCTGGGCACGCCGGAAAAAAGACCCTGGCCATTGTGATAAACTGGCGACACCTTGCCGTGCATCAGGCGCGGCGCGCGTGTCACCTTGCCGCCAAACACTTCGCCAATGCACTGATGCCCCAGGCACACGCCCAATATGGGAATCGTTGGCCCCAATTCGCGGATCACGTCATTGGAGATGCCGCCATCACCCGGATCGCCCGGTCCAGGGCTGATGACAATTTGCGCCGGCTGCAGCGCCCGAATCTCATCCAGGCTGATCTGGTCATTGCGGAAAACGGTCAGGGCCGCGCCCAATTCGCCCAGGTATTGCACCAGGTTGTAGGTAAACGAATCATAATTATCAATCACAACAATCATGGCTTTTCTCCAAAATGAACCACAAAAGGCGCGAAGGCTTCCCTTCGCGGCGGCGGAATGCCCTATTCCAGGGGAACAACAATCAACGTAAAAGAAGCGGCCCCGCCATCGGCCGTGCTGATTTCGATGGTGTAGTTTGTGGCGCGCAGCGGCAGCACAAAGGCCGCCTCGGCGGAACCGGGACCGGAATAATTGGCCTCATTGGCGATACTGCCCGCCTCGATGAACTTCAGGACGAGGTCGCTTTGATCCAGCGGCTGGGCGAAAGCCACCACAGGACGGCCGTCATTGGACTGCGCGGTAAAACTTTTTGTCTGTCCAGCGGCCAGGCTTTCGCCCCGGTAATGGGTCGCCAGGGGCGTGTCGGTGATGGCGTCGAAGAGGAAAACGGCCGTTTCCCCCGCGCCACTCCCCTGATTGCCCACAATCAACGTGTAAAAACCATCGGCATCCGGCGAAAACACCAGCACTTCCGGTCGTCCGGCCGGGCTGAAATCGGCTTCGGCCAATGGCACAGCGGCGGCGGGATTGGACACGGCCGTATCCGTGCCCGCCGCCGCCTTCAACGTCAGATCCGCCTCGCCAGTCGTCTCGGCAAAAACAAAGAGCGGCTGGAATTTGACGCCTTGAATCGTGTAGGTTTTAAACGCCCCGGCGGCCAACGTGAATTTGTCTTGCTGACCAGGGCCAAACAGGCGCACGGCCGTGCCAACCATTGCCGGAGTAGGCTGAACCACTTCTGACAAACTGGCCGTCGGCTGCGCCTTGGTCGCCACCTGTTCCGGTGTGGCAACGGCCGTAGCCGGCGTGGCGGCAGATACGGCCGTGTTGGTGGGCAGCAGAACGACAGTTGGGGGAACGGCCGTCACACCGCCCTCCACCGCCGCTCGTGTGGGAATTGGCGTCGGGATCGGCGTGGCCGTGGGCGTGCCCGAGAAATTGCACGCCAATACAAGTCCCATCAGGCTAAAAAGGCCAACCCAAATCGCTATCTTTCTTTGCATCATAACCGCCTCAGCTGATCAGGGCACAACCAGCCCCATGATCCGTTTCATGTCATCCACCTTAGGCTGCGAGACAGATCGCGCATGCTGCGCGCCGACAGCCATCAGGCGGTCCAATTCGGCCGGGTCTTGCATGAGGTAGTCGTGGCGTTCGCGGATGGGCGTCAGCATCTCGATGGTGACTTCGGCCACGCGCTTTTTCAGGTCGCCATACCCACGCGCATCGGCAAAATCGGCGAGAACGGCCGTTTCATCCTTTCCCGTCACCGCCTTATAAATGCCCAGCAAATTGTTCACGCCCGCCTTCTCCGGATCGCTGGAAAAAGCAATTTCGTTGCCGGAATCCGTCACCGCCCGTTTAAAGGAGTGCATAATTTCCTTCGGATCGTCCAATATGCGAATGGCGTGGCCTCGTTTATCCGCCTGGCTTTTAGACATTTTCGCCGTCGCGTCATCCAATCCCATCACCCGCGCGCCCACCGCCGGAATAATCGGCTGCGGAATTACAAAAAATTCCGTCTCGTAAAGGGCGTTAAACCGCTGGGCAATATCTCGCGCCAGTTCCACATGCTGCTTCTGATCCTCGCCAACCGGCACCTCATGGGCGTCGTAGAAGAGAATATCGCCAGCCATCAACACCGGATAATCCAGCAGCCCGGTCAGCACGCTTTCCTGCTTGGCCGATTTGTCCTTATACTGCGTCATCCGCTGCAGCCAACCCAGCGGCGTGATGCAGTTCAGCAGCCAGCAGCCCTCGGCATGGGCCTGGACGTGGCTCTGGACAAAAATAGTGCTTTGATTGGGGTCCAGCCCGCAGGCCAACAGCATGGCCGCCATCGACCGCGTCTCATAGCGCAGTTCATCGGGATTTTGCGGCACAGTCAGACTGTGCAAATCGACGATGCAAAAATAATTTTCCTTCTCGGCCTGCCGCGCTGCCCAATTGCGGATGGCTCCTAAATAATTGCCCAAATGGGTATTGCCAGTTGGCTGAATGCCACTAAAAACTCGTTTTTTACTCATTTTCGTTTTCCCTACTCACTAATAATGCTGTGCCGGATGGCATATCACCCAACTCCGCGTTAGAGAATGCCCTGTTCGGCTTTGTCCACAGCCACGAATAAGGCTTTGGCCTTATTGACACACTCTCGATACTCGCTGGCCGGGTCGCTGTCGGCGACGATACCCGCGCCAGCCTGAACGTAGACGGTGTCGCCGTGCACCAACATGGTGCGGATGGCGATGCAAGTATCCATGCTGCCATCGTAGCTGAAATAACCAACCGCGCCAGCATATAAACTGCGCCGCTGACCTTCTAGCTCCTCGATAATTTCCATCGCCCGCACTTTGGGCGCGCCGCTGACCGTGCCAGCCGGGAACGTCGCCCGCATCAGATCGAAGGCGTCCATGTCGGGCTTGATCTGCCCTTCGACGTGGCTCACCATGTGCATGACGTGGCTGTAACGCTCCACGACCATCAAATCACGCACATGGACTGTGCCATATTCGCTGACCCGGCCAATGTCGTTGCGGCCTAAATCGACCAGCATGACGTGCTCGGCGCGTTCTTTGGGATCAGCCAGGAGATCATCGCCCAGGATTTTGTCTTCTTGGGGGGATGCCCCGCGCCATCGGGTTCCGGCAATGGGGCGCACGCTGGCGACGCCGTCTTCCAGACGCACGTGCATCTCAGGGGATGCGCCCACCACCTGCATATCAAATTCAGGCAAATTGAAAAAGAACATATAGGGGGATGGATTGAGCATTCGCAAGGCGCGGTAGATGGCGAAGGAATCGGCGCTGGTCTGGCGGCTGAAGCGCTGGCTGAGCACTACCTGGAAAATGTCACCGGCGGCGATGTGCTCTTTGGCTTCGGCGACGATTTCTTCGTAACGCGCCTGGCTCATGTTGGCTTCGACACGGCCGTTTTTCCCATTTCGCACACCGTAACGCCGCTGGGGTATGGCGGGCAACGGCCGTAACAACTTCTCGCTCACCCGGGCAATGCGCTGCACGGCATCCACGTATGCCGCTTCCACGTCTGCGCCAATCTGCGCATTGGCCAGAATGGTCAGCCGGTGGCGAGCGTGATCGAACACCACCAGCGTATCGGCCAGGAGGAAAACAGCGTCGGGAATGTCCAGGATGGGCACGGCCGTTTCCGGCAGCCGCTCGAAGTAACGCACCACATCATAGCCCAAATAACCAACCGCCCCGCCCTGAAAACGGGGCAGGCCGGGCAAATCGGCCGGGGAAAATTGGCTCAACTCCGCTTTCAGCACATCTAAGATGTCTTCGCCTTCTGCCAGGTCACGGGTGGTTGTGTGGTCGGCGCGCATATCGGTTACGGAACGGCCGTGTAACGCCACAATTCCCCGTGGATTCACACCCACAAAGGAATACCGCCCGACCTGTTCGCCACCTTCCACCGACTCCAACAAAAAAGATGGCCCCATTTCATCCAACAGCTTGATATACACGGAAACCGGGGTTTCCAAATCGGCCGCAAATTCACGATAAACCGGGATCAAATTGGCCTTTCCGGCCGCCAACTGGCGGAAATCGTCTAACGTTGGGTGGTACGCATTCTCAACCGCAATCATAAATCCTCCAAAAGCCATAAGCTGTCAGCAACAAGCCGTAAACTCACTCGTTGCTGACAGACTACACAGCCTCATCAGCCAATTTTAGGCAAATGAGTCATCGCCTCGGCAATCGCTTCCTGGGGATATTCGTAATCGACCAGTTGTCCCTTCAAATATGCTTCATAGGAGGCCATATCAAAATGACCGTGGCCGCATAAATTAAAGACGATTACCTTCTCTTCGCCGGTTTCCTTGCATTTCAGGGCTTCCTCGATGGCAACGGCAATGGCATGAGTCGGTTCGGGCGCGGGGATTATGCCTTCGGCGCGGGCAAACGTAAGGGCCGCTTTGAAGGTATCCAACTGCTTCACCGACCGCGCTTCCACATCGCCATTGTTCACCAGAGCGCTCACCTGGGGCGACATGCCATGGTAACGCAGCCCGCCGGCATGAATTTCGGGCGGCATAAACGTGTGTCCCAGCGTATGCATTTTAACCACCGGGGCCATTTGCGCCGTGTCGCCATAATCGAAGGTGTACGTACCTTTGGTCAGGCTGGGCGAGGCGGCCGGTTCGGCGGCAATAACCCGTGTCTTTTTGCCGTTGGTGAAGTTTTGCTGCAAGAACGGGAAGGCAAATCCGCCAAAATTCGAGCCGCCGCCAGTGCAAGCGATGACCATGTCGGGGTATTCGCCGGCCATTTCCAACTGCTGCAATACTTCCTGTCCGATCACAGTCTGATGGAGCAGGACGTGGTTAAGCACTGAACCCAGGCTGTATTTTTTGTGCCCCCCTGATTTGGCCGCAACTTCAACGGCTTCGGAGATGGCGATGCCCAACGAGCCAGGATTAGCGGGGTCTTGGGCCAGGACAGAACGGCCGTATTCCGTGCGATCCGTTGGGCTGGCATATACTTCCGCCCCAAAGCTCTCAATCACAATACGCCGGTAAGGCTTCATGTTGTAGGATGTTTTCACCATGTACACTTCCAGGTCTATGCCAAAGAAGTTGCAGGCCATGGCCAGCGCCGAACCCCATTGACCGGCTCCGGTTTCTGTGGTCAGCGCCTTCACGCCGGCTTCTTTGTTGTAGAAAGCCTGGGGAACGGCCGTGTTCGGCTTATGCGAACCAACAGGACTGACCCCTTCATATTTGTAATAGATGTGCGCCGGCGTATCCAACGCGCGCTCCAGGCGATGCGCCCGGAAAAAAGGAGTCGGCCGCCACAATTTGTAGATGTCGCGCACCGGTTCAGGGATCTCAATGTACCGTTCGGTGCTGATCTCCTGCATAATCAAACTCATTGGGAATAAAACGCTCAGAAAATCCGGCGTGATCGGTTCCAGTGTTTGCGGATTTAATACCGGTTCCGGCGGCACGGGTAAATCGGCATTGATGTTGTACCATGCCTTCGGCAGCTTGCTTTCATCTAAAAGAAACTTGTATTGGTCGCTCATGTCTTGCTCCTTACCTTTGATTGGGTTTTTAGGTACCTTTTCAATAAAGTGAGGTACGTAGCCGCGGTTTCTTTCCGCGTTTCTGGAGCGCGGTAAGAAACCGCGGCTACTATGTTTTCCTCAAGATATTGACCAGATACGGTTTTAAAATAAAAAGCTCTCGTCCTTAACCATTCGTTAGGGACGAGAGCGTAAAATCTCCCGCGGTGCCACCCTGATTAAGCCGCCCCATCAACAAAAAACGCGCCTGTGAAAGCGCGTCGGTTGGTGGTAAAGCCAGCTTCACTTGGTGTAGTCGTTTCGTTTTACTGAATCAACTACCTTGCCCTGATAACGGTGGCATTTCCGGCACAGGCTACTGGTATCCTTACGTTCGCCTGAACAACTCCTCGGTCCATTCACCTGCTGCGCCGACGTTGGCCTTTCAGCTCCTGGGCTTTGCTGCCCTTGGGCCAACTCTCTTGGACCCGCTTCGCAGATTACTAATCCGATTCAACGTTTTTTCGTGTTCAATTGCGGAAGATGGTAGCATGGAGATGAGAGCGTGTCAAGAAATTTAGCCGCTTTTTGCGGCGCGGGATAAAACAATTGCCGACTGGAACCGCATAGGAAAAAACTGCGGCAGCGCAGGTCTTACGTTTTATGGAGATATTTTTAATGATTAAATTCAAGAGTACTCTCACTTCCCTGGTCATTCTCTTCCTGGTAGCCTGCCAACATACGCCGCCGGCCGCCACGAGCACGGCCGTTCCTTCCCTCGCGCCATCGGCCATCCCCACCCTGTCGCCAAAAACCAGCACAGAAACGGCCGTGCCGCCCGCCGCCCAAATAACAACACCGCCAGATCCCACAGCCGATTTGTCTGGGGCGCTGTCCTTTGACTGGAACGATCCGGGAATTTATCAGTCAGGCTTAATTCCCAGTGCGCGAGACGGCGTGGATCTGCTCGCCACAGCGCCTGTTTACAGCATGACAGTGAACATCGACCCGGCGGCCGGTCTTGTGACTGGTTTCCAACTAATTCGCTACACGAATAACGAGAGCCTTCCGCTCGACGAGATTTTTCTCCACCTGTTTCCGAATTTATTAGGCGGGTCCATCGAAATAAGCAATTTGAAAGTGAATGAGCAGGAGAGCGATTGGTTATACGAAAATTCCCATGCCAGCGTGATGCGCGTGCCCTTGGCCGACCCGCTCCAACCGGGCGCAGCAGTGCTGTTGGCAATGGACTTTGTAACGGCCGTGCCGCAAGATGTGGGGCGCAATTATGGCGTTTTCGCCCAGGTAGA
>JAGOMA010000095.1 GCA_017993775.1 Chloroflexota bacterium
GATGACGCCATCGCCCTGTTTGAGCAGGCTTTGGCGCTCCTGGCCAGGTATCCCGACGACGCCTGGGCCAAAAAATTAACGGCCGATTTTACCCAGCAGCTTCTGGAACAAAAAAAGGCGGCCAACCCTGAATAGATTAACCGCCTCTTTATCGATCAAATGGTGTCCGTGAAGGTTCCGCCAAAAACAGGGCTGTTGCCAAATTAGCCAGAACTGCAAACCGCGAAACCACCCAACCCTACCCACCAGACCAGCCGGATAACGCAATTCATTACCCACTCCACGTAGCAGACTACCGTGGAAAATAATTCATCGAGCTTACCACAGGCTGAGAGGATGAGAGCGGTTATGTCGCGGGCAACAATCAGTATGGTGTGCATCTCATTCGCAAGGCTGAACAGCAAAGCAGCTTGATGCTTTGGACGGTCTGGTTAAACGCCAAAACAATCTCTTTGACGCGATGTCCTTCGCGTGAAAACTGCCTTCACAAGCCCTGAAACTCGGGTATACTCACACTGTAAACGCTTGCAAATCCTGCCCTCAACAAAAAACCGGGGGCCAGCGCAAGCAAACTATTTCATGAACATGATTCACCACCTCACATAAAAAGGACACGAATCAACCCAGACAAGCGCCTCTTTTCGCCAATTCTCACTCATGTTCATTTGGTCCCAAGTTTCAAGAGAGAAACCAACCCATGACCGACACACTATCCGGCCGGACCATCGGCAAATATCAGCTAATTGAGAAAATTGGCCGCGGTGGCATGGCGGAAGTCTACAAAGGCTACCAGGAAAGCCTTGATCGTTATGTAGCCATCAAGCTCATGCATGCTTTCCTGATTAGTGAGCAAGATTTCCTCCACCGCTTCAAACGCGAGGCCAAAGCCATGGCCTCTATGCGGCACCCCAACATCGTGGCCATCTACGACTTCGACGTGTATGGGGAAGATACCTACTACCTGGTCATGGAATACATCTCCGGCGGCACCCTGAAGCAAAAACTAGAAGACCTGGCAGCCGCCAATGAAGCCCTTCCGCTGGAACGCGCCGTGCAAATTGCCCTGCAAACGGCCGAAGCCCTGGAATATGCCCACAGCCGGGGCATGGTTCACCGCGACGTGAAGCCGGCCAATATCATGCTGAATGAAGACGGCCGTGCCATCCTCACCGACTTTGGCATTGTTAAACTCGTCGGCGGCCAGACCATGGCCTACACCGCCACTGGCGCGCTGATTGGCACACCCTCCTACATGTCCCCGGAGCAAGCCATGGGCAAACCCGGCGATGAACGCGTGGACATCTACGCTCTCGGCGTGCTGCTCTTCCAAATGACCACCGGCCAACTGCCTTACTCCGCCGACACGCCGCTGGCGGTGATCATGCAGCACGTCAACACCCCCATTCCCGAACCGGCCCAATTCAACCCCAACGTGCCGCCCGAACTGCAAGACATCATCATCCGCGCCCTGGCTAAAAACCCCGACGACCGCTATCAGACTGCCAAAATCATGGCCGACGACCTGCGCGCCATCCGCCTGACGCCCGGAGCAAAGACGGGCGTATTTGTCGCCGCAGGGTTCCCCCGCCCCGATACTCACAGCGGCGGAACCGTGGCCTTGCCCACCGACAAGACACCGCCCACCCCGCCGGCCGCGCCTCCTGAAACGACAGCAATGCACACGGCCGTTTCCCCCCAACCCGCGCCCGTCTCACCCCCAACGGCCGTGCCCATCCTGGAAAGCGTCCCATTCCAAAGTGTGCCCCTGACCGCCCAACCCCCGGCCGCCAAAAAGCGGCCCGTTTGGCTCTTTGCCCTGCTCGCATTGGTGGCGCTCGGCCTTATCGGCGGCGGCGCGTTTGCCTTCAGCCAGGCCAATCGCGACGACCAGCCCGACACAGCCGCCCTGGTAGACGCCGCCACCGCCACGCCCGCGCCCACGCAACCGCCGGAGGCAACGGCCGTGCCCGCCGCCACCGAAGCGGCAACGGCCGTATCCGCCGCCACCACAGCACCCACCGCCGCCGCTACCGCCACCCCAAAAGCCACCGCCGCCGCTACCGCCACCAAAAAGGCAACCGCCGCGCCCACCATCGACGCCACCGCCGCCTTCCTGGCCAACTGCACCCCGGACATTACTTTGGTCAACACCTTTACCTATCAAAACCCGCGCTTCAACTCCGCGCCGGTCAACGCCAGCTTCCCCATCAACTGGGTGGTTCAAAACACCGGCGACTGCCCCTGGACCACCGACCTGGCCTGGGGCTTTCAATCCGGCGACGCCTTTGCCTACACCGGCGACCCCATCCCTCTAAATGCCGAAATCGCCCCTGGCCAAACCATGACCCTCACGGCCAACTTCAAAGCGCCTGCCCAGGCCGGCAGCTACGAAAGCGTCTGGTCGCTCATTTCCCTCAGCGACAACAAACCAATCGGACCAGCCGTGACGTTTAGAGTGGAAGTATACGTCCCGGCCACGCCCACCCCTGCGGCCACAGCCACGCCGATTGTCACCGCTACGGCCGTTGCCTCCCCCACCTCTGAACAAGCCACAACCCTGATCTACGTCGTGCAATCGTGCGAATATATCGGCACAGAATGGCGCTGCCAGGTACAAATCACCCCCTACGGCGGCGGCGGCGGCCCCTACACTGTCTGGGTTTTCGACGCCGACCAACCGGCCGAATATCGCGGCACAGGCCCATTCACCCACTTCGCCAAAGCCCGCCGCTGCGCCACCTACAACCACGAAGTCCGCGTACAAGACGACGCCACCGGCACAAGCCAATCCCAACAACTGTACATCGACCCCAACTCATCCATCCCCGGAGGCTGCACCTTACCTTAGGAATGCGGCTTAAACAATCTGCACGAGATTGGAGATTGGAGATTGAACCGGTCACCAACCGAAAAACAACAAAGGAGCTTACCATGTCAACCCCCACAACCTTCACCGAACTCTTGGCCCTAGGCAGCGATGAGGCCATCGCCCTCACCGCCCCAGGCCGTCTCCCCCTCACCTATCACGCTCTGCGCCAGCACGTACAACAGACCATCGCCACGTTAAACAGCTACGGCATCGGCCGCAACGACCGCGTGGCCATCGTCTTACCAAACGGACCGGAAATGGCTTCCGCGTTCGTCAGCGTCGCCGCCGGAGCCACGGCCGCGCCGCTCAACCCCGCCTACCAGCAAAACGAATACACCTTTTACATGGAAGATTTGCACGCCAAAGCGCTGCTTGTGGAACAAGGCAGCGCCTCGCCGGCCGTCGCCGCGGCCCAGGCATTGGGCATCCCATTGTTGGAACTGATCGTCGCCGACAACGATCCGGCCGGCCGGTTCAGCCTCACCAGTAGGTTGCCGGCAACCTCCGCCGCGTCCGGCGGGCCGGCCGGTGCGGAAGATGTGGCTTTGATTTTGCACACCTCCGGCACCACCTCGCGCCCTAAAATTGTGCCGCTGCTGCAGCGCAACGTCTGCGCCTCTGTGGGCAATATCCGCGACACCCTGGCCCTGACTCCGGCCGACCACTGCCTGAACGTAATGCCGCTGTTTCACATTCATGGGCTGATGGCCGCCCTGCTGAGTTCGCTGCTCGCCGGGGCCAGTGTTTGCTGCACGCCCGGGTTTAACGCCCTGCAATTTTTCGCCTGGCTGGATGGCGAGAAACCGACGTGGTACACGGCCGTTCCCACCATGCATCAGGCTATCCTCAGCCGTGCAGCCCGCAACCAGGACATCATCCAGACCGCCAACCTGCGCTTCGTGCGCTCCTCATCCGCTTCGCTGCCGCCGCAGGTGATGGGCGAGTTGGAAGCCACCTTCCGCGCCCCGGTTATCGAAGCCTACGGCATGACCGAAGCCTCCCACCAGATGACCAGCAATCCGCTGCCGCCGCGCCCGCGCAAAGTGGGCACGGTGGGCATCGCCATTGGCCTGGACGTAAGCATCATGGACAAAGAGGGCAACTTACTGCCACCGCACACCACCGGCGAAATCGTCATTCGCGGGCGCAATGTCACCCCTGGCTACGAAAACAACCCCCAAGCCAACGCCGAAAATTTCACCAACGGCTGGTTCCGCACCGGCGACCAGGGCATCCAGGATGAAGACGGTTATCTCACCATCACCGGCCGTTTGAAGGAAATCATTAACCGGGGCGGCGAAAAAATCTCCCCGCGTGAAGTGGACGAAGTGCTGATGGACCATCCGGCCGTGCAGCAGGCCGTCACCTTCGCCATGCCCCATCCCAAATTGGGCGAGGAGGTCGCGGCGGCCGTTGTCTTGCGTGACGGCGCGGAAGCCTCCGAGCGCGACATCCGCGATTTTGCCGCCGAACGGCTGGCTCCCTTCAAAGTGCCGCGCAAAGTGCTTGTTCTGACAGAAATCCCCAAAGGACCGACCGGCAAATTGCAGCGCATTGGTCTGGCCGAAAAGCTGGGTTTGGGCTGATGCGCATCTGTATTTACGGCGCGGGGGCGATTGGCGGCTATCTGGGCGTGCGGCTTGCGCTGGCCGGCGCAAACGTCACGCTCATCGCCCGTGGGGCGCACCTGGCGGCCATGCAGGCCAATGGCGTGCGGCTGCTCATCAACGGCGAAGAGCAGGTTGCTTATCCCCGCTGCACAGACAACCCGGCCGATGCTGGCGAACAGGATTTTGTGATCCTGACCCTGAAGGCGCCTTCCGTGCCGGGCGTGGTGGAACGGATGCAGCCGCTGCTGGGGCAAGATACGGCCGTTGTCACGGCCGTTAACGGCATCCCCTGGTGGTACTTTTACGGGCTAGACAGCCCCTGGCGCAATCACCAACTGGCAAGCGTAGACCCCGGCGGCCGGCAGTGGCTTGGCATTGGGCCAGAGCGAGCCATCGGCTGCGTGGTTTATCCGGCGACCGAAGTGGTGGCCCCTGGCGTCATCCAACACGTCAGCGGCGACCGCTTTAGCCTGGGCGAGCCGACCGGCGAAAAAACAGCCCGCGTGACGGCGCTCAGCGACTTATTGCGTGCAGCCGGGCTGAAAGCGCCGGTGCGTCAACACATTCGCAACGATATCTGGGTGAAGTTGTGGGGCAATCTGTCGTTTAACCCGGTCAGCGCTCTGACCAGCGGCACGCTGGAAGCCATCGCCGCCGACCCGGGCACGCGGGCTGTGGTGCGGGCGATGATGCTGGAGGCGCAGGCCATCGGCGAAGAGTTAGGCGTGCGCTTTGGCATCGACGTGGATCAGCGCATTGCCGGAGCAGCGGCCGTCGGAGCGCACAAAACGTCCATGCTGCAAGATTTGGAACACGGCCGTCCGCTAGAAATCGACGCTTTGGTAACAGTGGTACAGGAATTAGGCCAACTGGTCGGCCTGCCCACACCAACGATTGATGTGGTGTTGGCGCTGGTGCGGCAGCGCGCCAAACTGCGTGAATACTGACCCGTGATGCGTGATTCTGCTGGCTCACGCATCAGGCATCAGCCGCCCCCCCAAAAACCCCTATCCAAACGAATCAATAATCGTAATCCCCACCCCGGCAAATGTGTCCATTTCCACCAATGCCTGCAACGACTCTTCCAGGCTGATGTGTTTGCCGATGAGGCGTTCCGGGCGCAGTTTGCCCGCCTGAATCATTGCCAGCATGGCGTCGTAGCGGAAGGCTTGCATGCCGTGGCTGCCCAGAATTTCCAGCTCGTTGGCGATGACTTTATTCATCGGCACGGCCGTGTTCCGATTATCGCCTACCATCAGGCCAACCTGGATGTGTTTGCCCCGTTTACGCAGATTGGCGATGGAATTGAAGCAGGTCTGCGGGCTGCCCAGCGCGTCTAACGACACATGGGCGCCGCCGTGGGTGATGTCTTGCACGGCCGTTACCACATCTCCCACCTGCCGCGCATTCACCACCGCCGCCGCGCCCATTTCGCGGGCAAACGCCAGCTTGTCATCGTCGATGTCGACACCCACGACATTGGCTCCCAGCGCATTGGCAATCATGATCGCCGACAATCCCACGCCGCCGCAGCCATGCACGGCCACCCACTGCCCGGCCGTCACCCGTCCCTGGTCAACCATCGCCCGGAAGGAGGTGGCAAAGCGGCAGCCCAGACTGGCGGCAGTGGCAAAATCCAGCCCTTGCGGCAGGCGGACAAGGTTGATATCGGCCTGCTGAATGGCCACATATTCGGCAAACGACCCCCAATGGGTGAATCCGGGTTGAAATTGATGATCGCATACCTGATGGTTGCCGGAAAGGCACTGCGGACACGCGCCGCAGCCGCAAACAAACGGCAGCGTCACGGCGTCGCCGACATGCCAGCGGGTTACGTCTTTGCCCAGGGCGACGATGACCCCGGCAAGTTCATGCCCCGGCACATGGGGCGGGGTAATGTCTGGGTCGTGGCCCATCCAACCGTGCCAATCGCTGCGGCACAGGCCGGTGGCGCGCACTTCGATGACCACGCCATGCGCTTCGGGCGTGGGATCGGGCAGGGTTTGGATGGTTAATGGCTGGCGGAAGGTTTCGTAAACGGCCGTTCTCATCCGCTAATTCCTACAACAACCCGACATAACTGCCGCCATCTACTTGCATCATCACGCCGGTTACATAGCTGGCCGCCGGTGAAACCAGGAACGCGGCCACATTGGCAAATTCTTCTGGCCGGGCCATGCGCCCCATCGGAATGGAGTTGGTGATTTTGGCGCGCTCGGTCTCCACGGCCGTGTCGTTGACCTTGGCGCGATACTCAAAAATATGGTCCACGCGGTCTGTGGCCGTCCAACCGGGCAAAATGGAGTTGACGCGAATGTTTTCCGGGGCCAATTCCAGAGCCAGCGTTTTGGTCAGGCCCACCACGCCTGGGCGCAAGACGTTGGACAGCAGCAGCCCGGCAATAGGCTGCTTCACCGAGACGCTGGTGATGGTAAGAATAGCCGGGGTTTCGCTTTGCCGCAGGTGCGGCAGCGCAGCTTGCACCAGATGCACCACGCTCATCAGGGTCAGGTCGATGGCGCTGCGCCAGGCATCCAGGTTGGTGGTGTCGAAGGTGCCGCCGGGAGGCCCGCCAGCATTGGTGATGAGGATATCCAGCCCGCCAAAAGCGGCCACCGTCTCGGCCACCAGATGATCAATTTGGGCGCTGTCGGTAACGTCGCATGGGATGGCCAGCACGGCCGTTTCCTGCCCCAATTCTTCCTGCAATTTAGCGACAGCCTGCGCCAAAGTCGCCTCTGAACGAGCAGAAAGCACGACTTTTGCCCCTTCCCGCGCCAACTGTCGCGCTGCGGCAAATCCCAATCCGGTCGAGGAAGCCACAACCAGGGCTATTTTCCCATTTAATCCCAAATCCATTTTTCACCTCGGTCTAAGTTAGAGTTCCACTTTTAAATCTGTGCCGCCAATGGTAATAACGTCGCCGGCGCTGATGACGGCCGTTTCCACCAGCGGCGCGCC
>JAGOMA010000096.1:0-5807 GCA_017993775.1 Chloroflexota bacterium
CGACAGACTGCCAGGGTCTTTTCATGCCAGCAATTCTCAATTTAGATCAGGCATTCGTGCGAACAGGGCAATTTCTTTGCAATTTAGGCTGAATTGTCATTCTGAGCGGAGTCTGCGGAGCGAAGAATCCCCATGTATTGGTCATTAGGGCTGAACGGGATGCTTCGGAGGACCTCAGCATGACATATTTCTAGTTAAATTGAGAATTCCTGTTTTCATGCCAGATAGATAGCCCGCACGGCCGTTTCCCATTCCCACCCTCATCTCCCATCCACCAGCACAACAAAATACCAGCCCCAACCCTGCCAAATGTACAATAGTTATGTCTACATTATTGTCAAAAGTCCATTTTTTCAGTAGGCTCAACAATCGAACCGCTTAACGACCAAAAGCTTACATTGGAGACATAGCCGATTGCCCCTTGATCTTGCCAGCCTGCTCACCTTTGCCACTGCCGCCGTGTTATACGCCGGGCTGTTAAACGGCCGTTGGCGCGGTTGGGCTTTGTTGATTGGCAGTACCCTGGCAATCTACTGGCTTCAGCCGCCGCTGGCGCCCCGTTTCGCCGATTACGTCTTGCCGACGGCCACCCTGGCCCTGGCCATTTTGGGCTGGCTGCTCACCCGCCCGCCAGACGTGGAATCTCGGCAAACCACGCTGCGGGAAGATCGCCTCACGCTTGTGGTGCTTTTTGTGCTGGCGGTGGGCATGGCCTTTAACCGCTACCTCGATGCCGCCTACCGCCTGACCGCTTCGCGCCCGCCGTCGCCGTTGTGGACGGCCGTTATCCTGCTGGGGCTTGGTGGTTTATTCCTGCTCAGCGCGCGGCTGGCGGCCAAAGCCGACCAACGGCGCGTGTTGAGCGGCGGCATCCTGTTCATGGTTGTGGTGTTTGTGGCGCTGAAAACGGCCGTACTCAGCACGGCCGTAGCCCAACTCTGGCGCACCCTCACCGGCCAAAATTCCGCCCTGGCCGCCCCAACCGATCTGGCCTGGCTGGGGTTTTCCTACGTCGCCTTTCGCCTCATCCACACTTTGCGCGACCGGCAAACCGGTTTGCTGCCGGCGTTTTCTCTGCGCGAATACGTCACCTACATCATCTTCGCCCCGGCGTTTATTGCCGGGCCGATTGATCGCGCCGAGCGGTTTGTGCAGGACCTGCGCGCCCTGCCGCACATGGTCGGTCTGGACGCCGCCCGCTTCGGTGAAGCCGGTCTGCGCATTGCCAGCGGCCTGTTCAAAAAATTTGTGATCGCCGATTCGCTGGCGCAAGGGATGTCGTTAACGGCCGTCAACGCCGCCCAGGCCACCTCAACCCTGGGGCTGTGGATGCTTCTCTATGGCTACGCGCTGCGTCTTTACTTCGATTTCGCCGGCTATACCGACATGGCCATCGGGCTGGGACTGCTTTTCGGCATCCGTCTGCCGGAAAACTTCGACCGCCCCTACCTGAAAAGCAACATCACCACTTTCTGGCAAAGCTGGCACATGACCCTGAGCAGTTGGGCGCGATTTTACGTCTTCACGCCGCTGTCTCGCAGCTTGCTGCGGCGCAAGCCACGGCCGTCGCCCACCCTCATCGTCCTCGTGGCCCAGATTGCCACCATGACCACCATCGGGCTGTGGCATGGCATTTCCTGGACGTTTTTTATTTGGGGACTATGGCACGGCGTGGGACTATTTGTCCACAAGCAGTGGAGCGACCGCACGCGCAAATGGTATCGGGAACTGGCCGAAAAACCCTGGCAAAAGCGAGCCTGGACGCTGTTTAGCTGGTTTGTGACCTTGCAATTTGTCGTTCTGGGTTGGGTCTGGTTCTTGCTGCCAGAGTTGGGCCTGGCAGCCGCCACTTTTGGCAAATTATTTGGCTTCGGCTGGTAGAGAATGGTCAATGGCTAATGGACAATCGTCAACAATAACCTGGCGGATGATCGGGCGCGTTTTGGGGAAAACGGCCGTTCTCTTCCTGCTCCTCAACCTGCTATTTGCCGGGCTAGAGCCGATGGAAACGCTGGGGCGGCTGTCGCTTTACAATTGGCTGCTGCCGGGCAGGCTGCGGCTGCCCTACGGCGAAAATCCGGCCGAAAGCTACAATCTGAGCCTGAACAACGTGCCGGCCATGCTGGCCAGCCACGCCATCAACCGCCCCAAAGACGACGCTGAATTTCGCGTTTTGCTCATCGGCGATTCGGGGACATGGGGCTGGTTTTTGCCCAACGAGGACACGCTCGCCGGGCAGTTAAACGCCCTGGGACTGGAAACGGCCGACGGCCGTACCGTCGCCGTCTACAATTTTGGTTATCCCGTCATGGCGCTCAGCAAGGATGTGCTGCTGCTGGATGCCGCCATGCAAACCGACCCCGACCTCATCCTCTGGCCGGTGACCCTGGAATCATTCCCGCGTGACAAACAGTTGTTCCCGCCATTGGTGCAGGCCAATCCGGCGCGGATGCGCCGCCTGATTGCCGATTACGCGCTAGATTTGGACGCCAATGACGGCCGTTTCATCACCGCCACCTTTCTTGACCAGACTATTGTGGGGCAGCGGCGTAATCTGGCCGATTGGCTGCGCTTGCAGCAGGTGGGTTTCGCCTGGGCGGCCACGGGCATCGACCAGGCCATTCCGGCGCAGTTCGATCTGCGCCGTTCCGACTTTGAGGCCGATGAAAGCTGGCAAACTTTCACCCAGGCCGCCACGCTTACCACCGACGACCTGGCGTTTGACGTGCTGGCGGCCGGCATGACCGCAGCCGGCCCGGTTCCTGTCTTGCTCATCAACGAGCCAATGTACATCAGCCAAGGCCAGAACAGCGACCTGCGGTACAATGCCTTTTATCCGCGTTGGGCTTATGATCAATATCGGGCATTGTTGGGTGAAACGGCCGTCGCCCACAACTGGCCTTACCTCGACCTGTGGGATACCATTCCCCCCGACGAGTTTACCGACACGCCGGTTCACCTGACGGCCGTTGGGAACAAGTTGTACGCGGTGATGGTGGCGGAGGGGATACGGCCGTTTTTAGCCGAGAAGCCAGACCTTAGGCACCCCAACCCTCAGGGTCTAATTACCAGGTAAGGACAGACGATGAACGAAGAACAAACCATTCGAGAGAAACTGCGGGCTTTTATCACCCGTGAACTAATCCGCGACGAAAGCTACAACCTGGGCGACGACGAGGGAATTGTCACCGGCGGGTTGATGGATTCGTTTTCCTTGGCCGAATTTGGCGTCTATGTAGAGGACGAATTTAACATCTACATCCCCGATTCTGACCTGACGGTGGAAAAGCTGGATACGCTTAACCAGATGGTCGCCCGCATTCAGCGCGATCTGGGCGCTTAATCCCAGGTGACATTGCGAATGGAAATGGTGACATCGGGATTGTCTAGCAAGCCGCCGCGCTCTGTCACCTCTTTGTGAAAGGTGTCCAGCACCACGTTCACCAATTCGCCATACATATCGATTTCGTCGAATTCCTTTAAAGCTGTCTCTGGGAAAGAAATTTCAAACTCGCCGGTATCTTTCAGGACTTTGCCGTCTGGGTAGGTAACTGCGATGTCATAATCAAACGTACAAATTGCGTTCATGGATTCCTCCGTGTTTTTATGGCGTTTCGGGAATTCGGGGGCAAGGGCATTTCTGATGCGCGTGAAATCCGGAAGTCTCTTTATGCTTCCGCAGGGGGTTCGACGCCCAGAGTAAGGCCCAAAATCGAGCTTAATTGGCGCAAATTGAGGGGCTTGGCAACCCAGCCAGCCAGCCCGCGTTTGCGCAGTTCTTCCATCTCATTATCAAGCGGGTGACCGGTCATCAAGACCAGCGGTAGGTTCAATCCCCTTTCTTGCAAGGCGTAAAAAAGCGCCTGGCCGCCCATTTCTGGCATGACCACATCACTGAGGATAAGGGTAATGTCGGCGGCGCGCGTTTCTAAAATAGCCAGCGCTTCCAGGCCGCTGGCTGCCTTGATGATCTGATACCCCAGCGAGCGCAGGCCAACGGCCGTTATCTCGCGCAGCTCCTCATTATCTTCCACCAACAAGATAGTGTTGTCACCGGAAGCGCGTACGAGCGGCGAGGCGGCGGCGGACTCAATCGCCTTTAGCGAATTATGAGCCGGGAAGTAGAGGCTAAAGGTGGTTCCCGTATCCGGCGCGGTAGCGACAACGACTTCGCCAGCGTGTTGTTTCATCAGACCCTGAACCTGCGCCAAACCCAGCCCGCTGCCCATGCCAACCTCTTTGGTGGTGAAAAACGGGTCAAATATGTGGGGCAGCACATCTTCCGGGATGCCTGTGCCGGTATCGGCGACTTGTATGCGCACCCAGGACCCTGTACGCATGCCCTTGACCGGCACATCTTCGGGGAGGACAAGATCAAGATTATCGAGGTCTAATCGAATACTGCCGCCGTTGGGCATGGCGTCGCGGGCATTGACAACGAGATTCATCACCACTTGTTGGATACGGGTCGGGTCGGCCAGGATGATAGACTGAACCGAATCTCGAGCCAGTTGAATGGTGATATTTTCCGGTAAAACGCGTCGCAGGAGTTTGATTTGTTCGCGGAGGAAGGGGGACAGGGGTAACGGCCGTCGCTCCATAGCCGTGCGTCGGCCAAAGTCCAAAATCTGCTGGATCATATTGCTGGCCATTTTCGCCTGCACCAGGATGGAATCCAGCCATTTTATGTGGCTTTCCTGCGGATTTGTTAGCAAAACGAGGTCGGCATCCAGGGTAATAACCGATAGGATATTATTAAAATCGTGGGCTATGCCAGCGGCCAACTGCCCGACAACTGCCAGACGGTCTTGCTGCTGCGCCCGCCGCTGCATCTCTCGTTCTTCCGACGCGTCGTGAATGACCAAAACCCAGCGTTCAGAATCCGAGCCGTTTTTCACCGGGCGCACAATGGCCACGTAATGGCGGCTGCCGGCGACAATTTCATGCCAGATGCCGCGCACCGGCGGCGAGGTGAGTAGTTCCTTAAGCTGGCGGTCGCCCAAACGGGTAACGACGCCATCAATCATGGAACCGGCCAGAACCGCCAGATATTGCACGCCAGGGGCATTAGACAACAACACCCGGTAATTGGAATCCAGAAGAAGAATAGCATCTGGCACAGTGTCTAAAATAGCGCGCAGCCGCTTTTGTTCTTCTTTTATTTGGTTGAAATAGACGGCCTCAGCTGCTTCGGCTTTCTGGAGCAGATCATACTGCTGACGAAGCGCTTCTTCCGTTTCCTTTTGGTCGCTGATGTCGGCATAGATGACGGTGGCGAAACGAGGGTCGCCCTGAAAATCGCGCACCAGGGATACACCCAGACGAAACCAGGCGACACGGCCGTCTTTGCGAATATTGCGTTTATCCAATGAAAAAGAATCACGCTCGCCCCGCAGCAGCTCGTCGTAAAGCTGCTGATGCTCGCCCAAATCTTCGGGGTAGGTCAGTTCAGCGAATGACATACCCAAAATCTCTTCCTCAGGATACCCCATGAACTCGCACTGTTTTTTGTTGATGGCGACAATTTGCCCCGTTTTGTTGAGCAGCGCCAAACCAAAGGTGGCATTCTGAAAGATGCTAATAAAAAGTTTTTGATAGAGAGAATCTTCGCCTGTATGCTTTTCTTGTAAAAAGTTCAGTTCAGCGTTTTCTGCCTCTAATGCTGCTACCCGATACCGTAAGTGGTCCAATTCGACTACCAACTCAGCCTTGCTTTTTTCCAGGTCGTTCATGTGTGTTTGTATGCCAATCCATGATCAATAAGATTAACAAAAGACCCTAAGGGTTTGGTTTCGAGTCATTCGGCT
>JAGOMA010000096.1:5907-7328 GCA_017993775.1 Chloroflexota bacterium
AGACCCTAAGGGTTTGGTTTCGAGTCATTCGGCTTTGCGCTGCTGCAAACCCTTAGGGTCTATCAAGCAAATGCTCATAGGAATTTTACGGCTCCGCCCTAGATCATGAAGGCATGATCCTCATGATAGTATTGTAGCCGCAATTGATTAACTTGAATATCCTCAAGATAGGCTTCAAAGGGCATCACCCGATCAATCACCCCGCCCGGCGTGATTTCGATGATCCGATTGGCGATGGTGCTGACAAATTCATAATCGTGGGAAGCAAAGAGGAGAACTTCCGGGAATTTGATGAGTCCCTGGTTCAGAGCGGTGATGGCTTCCAGGTCGAGATGGTTGGTGGGTTCATCGAGCATGAGGACGTTGGCCCCGCTGAGCATCATGCGGGCCAACATGCAGCGCACTTTTTCGCCGCCGGAGAGGACACGGGCGGGTTTAAGGGCTTCTTCGCCGGAGAAAAGCATCCGCCCCAGGTAGCCGCGGATAAATGTATCGCTGTCTTCGGTGGGCGAGAAGGGGCGCAGCCAGTCGATGATGTTGTCGTCGGTGTCGAAATAATGGCTGTTTTCTTTGGGGAAATAGGACATGGTGATGGTGGTGCCCCATTCGTAACGGCCGTTTCCCGCTTCCATCTCGCCCGCCAAAATCTCAAACAATGTGGTTTTTACCAGGTCGTTTTCGCCGATGAAGGCGATCTTGTCCCCCTGGTTCACCTCCAGGTTGAAGTGCGACAACACCGGCTCGCCATCCACGTTGGCGCTGAGATCCTGGACGCGTAATACCACTTTGCCACACGGCCGTTCCGGGGCAAAGCCCACATACGGAAACCGGCGCGAACTGGTCGGCAGTTCATCCACCGTCAGTTTATCAATCAGCTTCTTGCGCGACGTAGCCTGACGCGCTTTGGCCACATTGGCGCTAAACCGGCGCACAAACGCTTCCAACTCCTTGATCTTCTCTTCGCGCTTCTTGCTTTCATTCTTGCGCTGCTGCAAAGCCAACTGGCTGGCCTCGTACCAAAACTCATAATTGCCCACATACATGCGAATCTGGTTAAAATCGATGTCCACAATATGCGTGCAGACGTTGTTCAAAAAATGCCGGTCATGGGACACAACAATCAACGTGTTATTAAACCGCATCAGATAATCTTCCAGCCAGCGAATCGTTTTTAAATCCAGCTGATTGGTCGGCTCGTCCAGCAGCAAAATGTCTGGGTTGCCAAACATGGCCTGCGCCAGCAGCACGCGCACCTTTTGCATCGCTTCCAATTCGCCCATTTTGCGCGCCAGAAACGATTCGTCAATACCCAGACCCTTCAGCAGCGTGGCCGCTTCTGATTCGGCGTCGTACCCATTGAGATCGGCAAATTCTGTTTCCAATTCGGCCGCGCGCACCCCATCTTCATCAGAAAAATCCGC
>JAGOMA010000058.1 GCA_017993775.1 Chloroflexota bacterium
AAACGACATTGCTTTCTAGCAATACCTTAACCCTGACGGCTAATGGCGGTAATGGTGGTAATCAGCCACTTGTAATTTATTTGGGACTACCCTATCCACAAGATGCAATGGGGCCGGGCGGCGGCGGTGGCGGCGGGTATCTGGCCGTGGCTGCTGGCAGCGGTTCGCTGCTGACATCAACCGTAGACGGTGGCCTGAACGGCATTACCTTGAGCAAGGCGATGAACGGCGGCTTAAACGACACCACGCCAATTTTCCCGCCCAACGGAGCGACGCAAGGATATCCGGGCGGCACGAGCATCATACTCAACAATGCAAATGCGATTACGTTTCCTGGCTGCCAGGGGCCAACGGCCGTTGCTCTTCAAGCCTTCACGGTCACCGGCAGCAGCAGTTTGCCAACAGTCGGTCTGGGGCTTATCGGTTTGCTGATGGCCTTCACCTGGAGCCATCGGCGGCGCATGGTTCGCAGCCAGGCAGCGTAAGTTTTTATGCGGATATTGTGGTAGCCGCCTCCGCAGAGGTGGCCACCACAATATCCACCGGCAGCCCCCACAGCAACATCCGTTTGACCTGAACCGGGCAAAAGTGGGCTGTTTGCAGCACATCCAACAATCGAATTGGCCGACAGTCGATGACTGCCGGCCAATGGGCATGGCACCACGCATACAGGCGCACGGCCGTTCCCCCACCCTCTTGCGCCAGAGAAACCACCCCCAAACGGCCGTGCGCCCGCAGCACCCGCCGAACCTCCGCCAATACCAGCGGCATATCTGCCTCAACAAATAATTCCAGTGTAAAACTCATAAAAACGGCGTCGAAAACGGCCGTGTCATACGGCAAATCGACCGCATCCCCCAGACGCAAATCCACCTGCTCGCCCGCGCCTGCCCGCGCCAACCGGTTTTTAGCCACAGCCAACATGCCCGGCGACACATCCAGGCCACAAACCTGACCCGAATGGCCAACGGCCGTCGCCAACGCCAACACATTCTGCCCCGTACCAAAGCCAATTTCCAGCACCGCTTCGCCAGGCTGCACAGCCAGACAAGCCAGACCGGCGTCCCGGTACCTGGCTTCAGAAGCGGCCAGCCAATCATACCAGCGGCTCAGGCGATCATAATTGGTGCGGGCTTGCACGGCCGTCTGCGATACAGCTCTTGGGGAAGAAATCTCGTTTGTCATCCGAACAGTATACACCTGGCGCGCTTCCGCCAGACAAAACAAAAAGCACCGCCTCTTTCGAAGCGGTGCCTTTGTAGACGCATATGTCAGGAGGGAAGCATACACGCCAGCTTTTCGGGCAATGCAGTACGAGGAAAAGGGGAGACACTGCCCTTAATCTGATCAGGGTTCCAGTCGCGTTTCTCGTGCCAGTTTTAGGGGAGGAATTTTTCCCTCGTACTTACCTGATCAAATCATGATTAGCATACTCCCAAATTGTGAGCGCGACATTAATTCAGGCTGTTTCCCACCCATTGCTCAGGATTTACTCAGCATCGATTTTAAAGTCCGCTAATTTAATCGTCGCCTTGAGCAGGTCAGCTTCGCGTTCAAATTCAAAGCCCAATTTCTGGCTCACATGCCGCATACCCCGATTTTCCGGCAGCATATAAGCGAGCACCGTTTCAATGCCCTCTTCTTTGCCGATGGTGAGCAGCCGGCTCAACAACTGCGTGCCGATGCCAATGCCCTGGAACCCATCACTCACCAAAATGGCGTACTCGGCCTGGTTATTGACATGGGAGCGGGTTAACCGACCGGCGGCCACAACTTCTTGCTCGCCCGCCTCATTTTTATGCGTCACCACCAAAGCAATGGTGCGATCATAGTCCACAAAGCAGATGCGGGTCAGGCGTTCATGTTCCACACGCTGGTCCAGATTGAAGGAACGGAAATAGCGTAAGTAGACACTTTTCTCAGACAGGGTTTGGTGGAATTGAACCATAAGCGGTTCGTCTTCCGGGCGGATGGGGCGGAAGGTGAATTCTTCGCCGTTTTGCGCCTGGCAGGTGAAGATGTGGCGCGTGGGATACGGCCGTATGGCCAAACGCGGCAAATCTTCCTCTTTCGTACTGGCATCATACAACACCACCCGCGCATCCAGGGCAATCAGGTGATCAGAAGAAGCAAACAACGGGTTAATATCGATTTCCTTAATCCACCGTTGATCTACCACCAACTGGCTAAAACGCACCATCAAATCTTCCAACCCGGCCAGATCCACCGGGTCGCGCCCTCGGATACCTTTCAAGGCCTCGTAAATCTTCGTCCGCTCCATCATGCGGCGCGCCAACGTCGTATTCAACGGCGGCAGCCCCAACGCCCGATCCTTAAAGACTTCTACCAACGTGCCGCCTGTGCCAAACAACAACACCGGACCAAACTGCGGGTCTGGGCTGCTGCCCAGAATCAGTTCGTAGCCTTCATTCAGTTTCAACATCGGCTGCACGGTCACACCCTTAAAATCGTTGGCGCTAAACTTTTCGGTCACCGATCGTTTCATCGACTCGTAGGCATAGCGCACTTCGTCGGCCGTCACCAGGTCCAAGCGCACCCCGCCCACATCGGTTTTGTGGGTGATGGTTTCCGAGTTCAGCTTAATGACCACCGGATAGCCCATTTCCTCGGCAACGGCCACAGCTTCGTCGGCGCTGTTGGCCAGTCGCGTAGGCACCGTGGGAATGTCATAAGCCGCCAAGACCTGCTTCGATTCATACTCGGTGAGGATCATTCGGCCGCTGCTGCGGATATTGTCGAGCATTTCGCCCACCAGAAAACGCTTGTAGGCCTCTTCGTCCAAACCGGAAGGCAGCGAGGGGGTTTCGTACAGGCTTTGCAGCCGGCGGTTATAACGCCACATATAGTTAAAAATGCGCGCGGCCGTGTCTGGATTGGTAAAGGTGGGGATATTGGCCCGGTTCAAAATGGTTTCGCCGGTGGCTACGTCCGCGCCGCCCATCCAACTGGCCAGAATCGGTTTGCCAAAGGGATAACCGGCCGGGCGCGAGAATTTATCTTTGATGAATTCGGCCGTTTGGGTGGCGTCGGTCATGGCTTGTGGGGTCAAAATAACCAGCAGCCCGTCGCTTTGCGGATCGTTGGCAATGATTTCGATAGCGTCCGCATACCGGTCTGGTCCGGCGTCGCCTAAGATGTCGATGGGGTTGCCGTGGCTCCAGGCCGCGGGCAAGATTTCGTTCAGTTTGGCCATCGTTTCGTCGGAAACGGCCGCCAATTGACCGCCCCCGGTAATCAGGGCATCGGTGGCCAGCACGCCGGGGCCGCCGGCATTGGTGACGAGGGTCAGGCGCGGGCCAAGGGCGCGCGGTTGTTTGGCCAGCACTTCGGCCATGTTAAACAGGTCGTCGATGGATTCTACGCGCAGCACGCCACAGCGGCGGAAGGCGGCGGCCAGAACTTCGTCGCTGCCGGTGAGGGAACCAGTGTGGGATGCGGCCGCCTGCGCGGCGGCTTCGGTGCGCCCGGGCTTGATGACGATAATGGGTTTGGTCAGCGCCACTTCGCGCGCTGCCGACAGGAAAGAACGGGCATTACCGATGGTTTCCATGTAGATGACAATGCTTTTGGTGCGCGGATCATCGCCCAAATAGGAGATCAGGTCGCCCCAATCTACATCGAGCATGGAGCCAATGGAGACGAAGGCGCTGAAGCCGACGTTTTCGCGGAAGGACCAATCGAGAACGGCCGTGCACAAAGCCCCACTCTGGCTGATAAAGCCAACCGAACCAGGGTTCGCCATCGCGCTGGCGAACGTGGCGTTCAGGCCGGTAATCGGATTCATCACCCCCAGACAGTTAGGCCCAAACACGCGCATGTTACCCCGCCGCGCTTCGGTCATGATGCGCTTTTCCAATTCCACCCCTTCCGGCCCAATTTCCTTGAACCCGGCCGAGATGACGATGGCCCCTTTGACGCCCGCATCCACGCATTGGCCGATGATGTCGGGCACAGTAGGCGCCGGCGTCACAATGACGGCCAGGTCGATTTCGTCGGGAATGTCGGCCACGCTGGGATAGGCTTTGATGCCCAGAATACTGCGACGCTTCGGATTGACCGGAAAGATAGCCCCGCCAAAGGAGCTGCTCATCAAATTCCAGACAATGGTTCGCCCAACACTGCCTTCTTTCTCTGTGGCGCCAATGACAGCGACCCCCTTGGGCTTAAAAATTACGTCCAGAGGGTTTTGTTCGTAGTGCAGTAAATTGGCTGTTTTATCACGTTTTAAGTTACTCATTGATTTTTTCTCCTGTTGCCACACCGTTGTGGGAGCCTTCCAGCCGGTTAACGTGGGTTGGTTGGAAAATATCCAACCAAAGCCATCAACCGTAAAGCAACGATGGCGGCGATTTAGACTATTTTGGCTCCCCAACCACTCTTTTTGGTGACGCTTTTAGCGAAAAGATGTTATTTCCGCCAGGGAGTCGCCGGTGCTGATAATAAACTTATAAACTTTGTAATACTTTTACGCGGTCACGAGATGTGATGCGGTTGTATGTTTCTAACGTAGCGAGCAGTTGGCGAATGGTGAGGGCGGCGTGGGGCTGGTAACCAGCTTCGCGCAGCGCCTCCATGCCGCCTTGTTCGCGGTCTACCAGGACGATGGCGTCTCGGACATGAAGCCCGGCAGCCTTCAGGGCCACGATGGCTTGGAGGATGCTGTCGCCGGAAGTGACCAAATCGTCAAGGACAACGGCCGTTTGCCCTACCTGATACGCGCCTTCGATGTCTTTGCCCGTGCCGTAGCTTTTGGCCGTTTTGCGCGGGTAAATGAGCGGTCGGTCCGTGGCCAGCGACAAGGCTGTGCCCAGCGGCAGCCCGGCCATCGGCGCAGCGGCCAACAAATCGAACTCCAGGTCAATGAGCAGACGCTGGTAAACGGCCGTTGCCAGTCGCAGCGCTGCCGGATAAGACACCAACATGCGTAAATCCAGGTAAATCGGCGAAATGACGCCGCTATGCAGCCGGAATTGACCCAAACGCACAGCGTTAATATCGAACAGGGTGAGGGCAAACTGCTCCAGATCGGGTTCGGGTAAGTGCATAAAACTCATCTTATACCTGTGTTTTTGCTGACAGATTGTAAACGGAGCGTCTTGCCCCATCACATAGCGGACGCCATAACGGCCGGTTGAATGGTTTTGGCCACAAATTCATTATAAGCTATCAGCAAGCGCAGGCCAATGGGACCGGGACGGCCGTTTCCCACCTGCTTCCCCGCTATGCCCACCACCGGCAAAATTGCCCGTGACGAACCACTCAAAAACGCTTCATCCAAAGTGCCTGCCTCGTCCCGATGCAGCGCCTCCAGACGCACAGGAATCCCTAACTCCGGCAGCAAATCCAACACAATCCGGCGCGTAATGCCTTCCAACACGCCCTGCCCGGCCGTGTAAACGATCCCATCTCGCACGCCGTAGAAGTTTGTGCCTGTGCCTTCCAAAATATAACCCTGCTCGTTTACCAGCAGGTATTCATAAACTCCCTGCGCTTGCCCGACCGGATACCGCCGGCGGGTAACAGCAAAATCGGCCGTTTTGGCTAACGGCCGTTTCCGTTCCAAATCCAGCGCCAAGTCAACCCCCACCCCCTTCGTCACCATTTCCGGCGAAGGGGGCGTGAAGGGCATCAGCGCGATCAACAGGCGGCTGTCTGTGCCCAGGGCCACAGCCGGTTCGGCCAATACGTCAAACCGCACCCGCGCCTCTGGCCGGTGGTACGCCAAGCAAACTGTATGCAGCGCGCGACGCAGCGCCCCCTCATCCAATTGGTAATCCCAGCCCAACAAGCCCATCGACTGCCTGGTGCGCTCGATATGGGCCGCCAGGTAGAGAAATTGATGGTGCGCAAAAGTGCGTAAGGCGGAATAAACGCCCAGCGCCAGACCCTCATACAGGTCATCGAAGGATCGGGCAGCCGGTGGAACGGGTAAAGGCACTGGACCGTTGGCCGTTACCGCAAATAACTGCACGTCTTGATGGTTTGTCTCAGACATCGGGCCAGATTTTAACTCTACTTCTACGCGCCGGGTATGCCATATGTCACCCATTCCCGTGATGATCTTCCGGGCAAGATGACCGAGACACGCCCGGATGGGGGATTGGCGGCCTGCTGGTGGGCGTGCGAAAGACCCTGAAGGCTTGAACGAACGCAAGATGAATTTTTCAAGGCTAAACCCTTAGGGTTCGTGCACCATTAGCTTTTGAGTTTGCAGATTGGTCCAATCTGCCAAATTGGGCCAATCTTAGCAGGTTAAACACATACGGATCCTTAGGGTCTGCAAAGAGGATGAGCGATAAAAATAAAATTGCCTATTGACACAGGTTATGATACATTGGAAATAGGCGTGAAATTCCCGTAACATTTTTGACCTGACGCACAATTTTTATCAGTCTACAAGAACGGGTTGAGCACTTTGCAAGAATTCTTTGAGCCAAAGAAAACCAGATACATTCCCCTCTATGGCTTGGTCTTTTTGCCTCGCTCACAGCCCGTTCGCCCCATTCAACCCCCCAATTCAGGAGAAGACAGATGACCGTGGATACCGTTCTGCATCGATTGCACGAAAACGGCCGTAAACGAGCCAATGCCCCTGCCTATTACGTCAAGGCAACCGATCACTGGGTGCCAACAACCTGGCAGGATTATCTGAATGAAGTGCGTCAGGCAGCCAAGGCCCTGATTGCCCTTGGCTTCCAGCCAGACGAAGGCGTCTGTATTCTCGGCTTCAACCGGCCAGAATGGACGATCTTTAACCTGGCCGGAATGTTGGCCGGCGGCCACTCCTCCGGCATTTACACGTCCAATTCCCCCAGCGAAGTCCAGTACATCGTCCACCACTCCGAAGCTCCCTTCATCCTGGTTGAAGACGAAGCTCAATGGCAGAAAATCCATGAGAAACGGGACGAACTGCCAGGACTCAGAAAAGTTGTGCTCATGAAGGGCGCGTCCGTGGACGACCCGCTGGTTCTTTCCTGGGAAGAGTTTTTGGCGCAGGGCGAAAGCATCGGCGACGACAAAGTCGACGAACGGCTCAACGGCCTAAAACCAGATGATCTGGCCCAACTGATCTATACCTCCGGCACCACAGGGCCGCCCAAAGGCGTCATGCTGTCGCACAACAATCTGGTCTGGACTGCCCAACTGGCGGCCGAACTATTAGGCATTACATCGTCCGATTCATCGCTTTCCTACCTGCCGCTTTCCCACATTGCAGAACAGATGTTTACCATCCACACGGCCGTTACCATGGGCTACCAAGTCTACTATGCCCAATACTCGCCCCAAGAATTCCTCATCAGCAACCTCTGCGAAGTACAGCCCACCCTCGTCTTCGGCGTGCCGCGCATCTGGGAACGCTTCCGCGATGGCGTCGTCGCCAAATTAGGCCATGCCACCGGCGCCAAAGCCAAAATCGCCGCCTGGGCAATCGACGTAGGCACCGAAGCCTCAGCCTTAAAACGGCAGGGCAAAGAACCGTCAGGTCTGCTCGCTATCAAGTTCAATCTGGCCAACAAACTGGTCTTTTCCACCATTAAAGAAGGCCTGGGCTTGACCCGCGCCAAATTCTGCATCACCGCCGCCGCGCCCATCTCCCCCGACATCATCAGCTTCTTCAACAGCGTCGACATCCCGCTGTTTGAATTGTACGGCCAATCCGAAGACTGCGGGCCAACCACAACCAATCTGCCCCACGCCAACAAAATCGGCAGCGTTGGCTGCACCTTACCCGGCACTGAAGTCGTTCTGGACACAGATGGCGAGATTATGGTTAAAGGGCCGCACGTCTTTTTAGGCTACTTCAAAGAACCGGCCGCTACCGAAGAAACCCTGTACGATGGCTATTTGCATTCCGGCGATCTGGGCCAATTCGACGAAGACGGCTACCTGACCATCGTTGGCCGCAAGAAGGAAATTATCATCACCTCCGGCGGCAAAAACATTGCCCCTAAGAACATCGAAGCCGCGCTGAAAAACATTCCTATGGTGGCCAACGCAGTGGTCATTGGCGAACAACGCCGCTACATCACGGCGCTCATCACGCTAGACCCGGTGGCGGCCAACAAATTCGCCACCGATAATGGCATAACCGGCCAGGAACTGCACAATCATCCAAAGCTGCGCGAAACACTGCAAAAAGGCATCGACGAGATCGTCAACGTCCATTTTGCCCGCGTCGAACAGGTGCGCGATTTCCGCGTTCTGCCGCGTGACTTCACCGTAGAAGACGGCGAACTGACGCCGACCTTGAAGATCAAGCGGCGCATTGTAAACCAAAACTTCGAAGCAGAAATCGAGTCGATGTACAAAGAATAACTCAGGCAGGCAAAAGCCTGGCTTCTCAAGAGGCCAGGCTTTTTAGATTATGGTCGAATTACTGAAAGCCAATTCACTGCTCTTGTTGTTTTTGGTGGCGGCGCTGGGTTACTGGCTGGGCCAGCTGGGGTGGCGGGGGAACCGGTTGGGCGTGGCCGCTGTTTTGTTTGTGGGCCTGGCCTTTGGCGCGATGGACCCCAATTTAACCATTCCCGACGCGTACCTGAATCTGGGGTTGGTGTTGTTTGTTTACACCATTGGTTTAAGCAATGGACCGGGCTTCTTTGCTAAATTTCAACGCGAAGGGCTGCGCGAAGTGCTGTTCATTATCGGCAGTTTGCTGCTGCCGGCCGTTTTGTTGGTTCCCATTGGCCTCTATTTCCAGTTAAGCCCGGCCAGTGTGGTGGGGATTTTTACCGGGCAGGCGAACAACACGCCGGCATTGGCCAGCGTGCTGGATTATCTACAGGTGAATTTGTCCCGGCCGGACACGGCACTGGCCGAAGCGGTGGTTGGCTTTTCGGTGGTGTATCCGATGGGCGTGCTGGGGCGCATGTTGGTGATTGCCTTGACGCTGCGGCTGTGGCGGGTGGATTTTGCCGCTGAGGCGTACCAGCTGCGCAAGGTGTACCCGGTGGCGCAGGAGTTGGGGTATAGGACGATTGTGGTGACGGAAACGGCCGTTACCCACCTCCCCCTCCGCCAACTCCAACGTCAATACAACTGGGACGCACTCTTCGGCCGTATCTACCGCCCGGACGAAATTGGCCTCATCGGCGGCGACACCACGTTTAACATCGGCGACCAGATAGTCATCGCCGGTACGGAAGAAGACATGGACCGGGTGGAGGCCGATTTCGGCGTGGCCGCGCCGGAAAACCTGGTTCACGAACACGCCGTTTACGTCAGCCGCCGCCTGTTTGTCTCCAATCCGGCGATTGTGGGCAAGCCGGTGGCCGCGCTGAATCTGAAAGAAACGCATGGCGCGCTGGTCTCCCACCTGCGGCGCGGCGATGTGGAGGTGCTGGCGGGCGGCGACAGTGTGCTGGAACTGGGCGACCGCATCCGCGTGCTGGCTCCCCGCGAAGAAATCCCCGCCCTGGTCACCCTGTTTGGCGATTCCTACGCCACCCTGAGCCACGTCAACCTGCTGACGATGGGCCTGGGCATTACTCTTGGGCTGCTGCTGGGGCTGATCCCCATCCCCTTGCCCGGCGGCGGCAGCTTCCAGATGGGTCTGGCGGGCGGGCCGCTGGTGGTGGCCCTGATTTTGGGCGCGCTGCGGCGCACCGGCTCCATCATCTGGACGATGCCTTACAGCGCCAACCTGATTTTGCGGCAGTTTGGCCTGATTTTGCTGCTGGCGGCCATCGGGGTGCGCTCTGGTTACGCGCTGCTGCAAGCCTTTACGGGCGGCGACGGCTGGCTGATTTTTGGCGTGGGTACAGCGCTCATCATCGTGACGACGTTTATCTCGATGGTGGTGGGCTACAAGGTGATGAAGATTCCTTACAGTCTGCTGGCGGGGATGATGGCCCCGCAGCCGGCCATTCTGGATTACGCTCAGGACCAGACGAAGAATTCGCTGCCCTCGGTGGGGTTTACGCTGATGTTTCCCCTGGCGATCATCATCAACGTGACGGTGTCGCAGATTATGCTGCTTATTTTCCAGAATTGGCGGTGAATGGGAGCTTGACAACGATCATTCGACCTCTTAGAATGACGCGATAAGTAACACGGCCGTTGGCTTCTATCCAAAAGATACCTATGCACTATGAAATTCGTTTCAAGCCCCGTGCCCTCAAAGATGGGAAGAACATTCCCAACCAGGAGTTGGCCCACATCTTTGAAAAAATCAAAGAACTGGAAAACGATTTATCCGGGGATGTCAAACACTTGACAGATTTTTATCCTGAATACCGGCTGCGGGTGGGCAATTATCGTGTTTTATTTGAAGTTGAGGATGATCACGTCGTTATCTATCGAATAAGACACCGGAAAGATATTTACAGATAAAGGGGTTCGTATGGTTACACTACATCCAAATTTCCTTGAACAAGGCGGGAAGAAGCAGTTTGTCGTTCTTCCGTACAGCGAATTTGTTGCGCTTCAAGAAGAATTACAAGACTTGTATGATTTGCGAGAACTACGGCAAGCCAAAAAGGAAGAGCAGGACGCGCCTACTCTGAGTTTTGCCGAAGCCAAAAAAGAATTGGGGTTAAGCTAACTTTGTTTACCGGCAGCTAGACGCACTCCCACGATCTCGACCCAACTCAAATCCCTGTAACGGCCGTTTTCCCCCCCCACATCCAAAAATTACATGGCGTAGATTGGACCAATCTTGGAGATTGGTCCAATCTATTACGTCGTGAACGGCCGTCCCCGCTACGGCAGTGGTCATTCCTGCTACGGCAATGGTCATCCCCGTGGGGATGAGGGCATTGTGGGGGGAACGGCCGTTACCCTAACAATCAACAGCTAACAGTGAACGGGGAATGGGGAACAGGCAACGGCCGTCTCCCCTCCACCCTCTCATCACCCCAGTTCAAACCCCTCGCGGCGATTGAACCGGCGCAAGTCGGCAGAAAGCAACGGCCGTATCCCCTCCGCCCGCGCCAGCAAACGCCGCGTCCAGGCGGTGCTGGCATCATCGGCGGAAAGTAGATCGGCGGCTTCAACGGCCGTCACCCAGCGGTATTCGTCATGCTCCGCGCTCAGGCGGATGGCCGGCTCCCCGGCCAGCGAGCAGAGATACACCACGCCGATCAGCTCATTGTCCGGCACGGCCGTGCCCCGGTAAAAATGCGTCGTGCCCAGCAGATAGTCCAGCGACACGTCCACGCCCAACTCCTCGCGCACCTCGCGGCGCACGGCCGTCTCAAAACCCTCGCCCTGGTCCACCCGCCCCGTCACACACTCCCACACCCCGGCGGCAAAATCCTTCGTCGCCGCCCGCCGCAGCAGCAAATAACGCCCGGCCTCATCACACAGCAGCGCCCCCACCCCGCCCAGGAAATGGCCGACAGAGAGTGGGGACTGGGGACTGGAGACTGGGGGCTGGAGGTTATCTGTTCCTCGTTCCTCATTCATCCTTCATCGTTCCCCGTTCCTCGTTCAAAATGCTCTCATACACAATCTCAAAACGCGGCACAACCACCCGCCAATCATACTGCCGGGCAAATTCTTGCGCGGCCGTGCCCAGGCGGGCGCACTCGTCGGGATGGGTGAGCAGGTGGAGAACGGCCGTGCCCAATTCCTGCGCCGTATCCGCCAGCCAGATCTCCCGGCCGTGCTGCACCGGAAAGCCTTCCGCGCCCACGGCCGTACTCACAATCGGTTTACCGGCGGCCATCGCTTCGATCAGCTTCAGGCGCGTGCCGCTGCCCACGCGGAAAGGCATCACCACCACCCGCGCGCCGGCCAGATAAGGCTGCACCCGCTTCACCCAACCGGTAAGGGTCACGCCAGGCAGCCCGCGCAGCCGTTCCAGGCGATCATGCGGCTTTTGGCCGACAATCGCCCAGGTGGTCGACGGCCGTTGCGCCGCAATCTGCGGCCACACTTCATCGGCAAACCACAACACGGCGTCCACGTTGGGCCGATAATCCATCTTGCCGCTAAAGACAATGTCGAAGGGGCGCGCATCTTTGGGGTCTAGTTGATATTGCGCCACGTCGATAGAGTTGGGAATCACGGTGATGGGTAGGGGCAGTTGGGGAACCAACGCTTGCAAATGGCGCGCATCGGCGTCGGAAACGGCCGTCACCGCATCCGCCGTCCGGCAAGCCCACGCTTCAAAACGAGCCAGCCGCCGCATCTGCACCCACGAATAAGCGGCCGCCGGCCAGCGCCGCGTATCGGCCAGATCGGTTTGCATGTTCCGCCGCTGCAACTCCGTCTCCGCATTGTGGTCATCAAAAACAAGTTTGCTGCCCGGACTCACCGCGCGCGCAATTTCCATGACCCGGGCCAGTTCGATGCCCTCAACCTGCACCACGTCAAACGCTTCCCGCCGCAGCAAGTCACGCAGCCGGGCGGCAAAGGCCGGGCTGTGCAGGCGATGCTCCATATCCGGGCGGCGCGTGGTGAGCATTTGCCCCAACCGCCGCCCTTTACTCCGGCGCGGCACAGGAATTGTCTCAATCTGTTGACACAACGCATAAAGCGGCGCATTGGCCGCCGGATCGGCCGATTGATTGTCCTCTAAAAAGCTCAGCAGGGTGATGGCGTGGTGGTCGGCCAGGCCGCGAATGATATGAAAATTGCGCAGGCTGGTCCCCTGATGGGGTGGATAGGGTAGTTGGGGTGTCAGGAGCAATAAGTTCATAGGTCATCGGACAGATTGGACCAATCTTAAAGATTGAACCAATCTAAGCGTTCTATCCACGATACAGAGCCAGCGTTTTAACGGCCGTTTCCCGCCAGCTAAATGTTTGCGCCTGCACCCGTCCACGAGCCACCAGGTCGGCGCGCAGAGCAGAATCGGTCAGGACACGCTCCAGGGCAGCAGCCCAGGCCACTTCATCATCGGGGTCCAGCAGCAGCCCGGCAGCGCCAACCACTTCCGGCAGCGAGCCACAGTTACTCACAATCACCGGGCAGCCGCAGTACATGGCCTCCAACGCTGGCAGGCCAAAGCCTTCGTATTTGGAAGGGGTTACCAACACACCGGCGGCCTGGTAAAGATGGGCAAGCTGTTCATCATAAACGCCGCTGAGATGGCGCACCTGGTCGTGCAGTTCCAGCGCGTCGATGGTCGCAAAAATTTCGTCGTAAATCCAGCCCTTGCCGCCAACCAGAACCAGGGGAATCTCCACGGCCGTTTCCAGGCGCAGTCGTTGGTAAGCGCGCAGCAGCATCGGCAAGTTTTTGCGTGGTTCCAATGTGCCCACACAGAGGATAAACCCCGGCGGCAAGTTGTATTGGGTGAGCGTTTGGTGAATGGCGTCGGAGGGATACGGCCGTTCATACACCGGATTCACCGCCAGAGGAATGGTCGTCACCTTCTCCGGCGGCGCGCCCAGGCGCTCGATCAAATCACGCCGCGTCGCCTGGCTGTCGGCAGAAATATGATCCGCCTTTTGCACTGCCCAGACAATTTGGCCAGCGTAATATCGCAGGCTTTCGGCCGTTAAAAATTCCGGGTAGAAAATAAAATTCAGATCATGGACGGTAATGATGGTGCGTTTCGCCCCGGCAGCGGGCGGAATAAAATCCGGGCTGTGCAGCACATCCAGGCGGCGGGGCAGCAGTTCGGCGGCCAGGGCCAGGCGTTCCAACCGGTGGTGGCTGGGCGTCCACAGGTTTTGGCGCTGAAAGTTGGCGGCGGATGGTGGGAGGTACGAACGGCCGTCTTTCCGGCTATGGAAAATCGTATACAAATTGTCCGGATCCACAGCCGCCAACGCCTGCACCAGATGCACCGTATATTGGCTAATCCCCCCCATCTGGTAAAAAGGCAGCCGCGCATCAATCCCAATATGCATAGCCTGAATTGTAAAGGAGCGATCCGCTTTCAGCAATCACATCCCCGGCCGCCAGTTGTAAGATTATTACGCGACCCTCTTTTGCCATCAGCCCTCGGCACGTTATAATGCAGTCCCATAGTCTAAAGCATCCATAGCTTTTTCAGAGGTAACCCATGGCTAAACCTTCCGGCTCAGGCGAGTCACAAGAACTTAGAGATTTACGCCAACAAGTTGAATGGCAAGACGAAGAACGGCGCAAAGCTGGCCGCAAATTAACCGAAATCGAGCAGCGCGTTCTGCTGCAAGAACGGGAAATTGCCTCCCGCGACCAGCGCATCCAAGACCTGGAAGCACAAATTTCTAATCTAAGCTCGCAGCTCTCGCGGCTGCCGCAAATTGATGTGCAGTTATCGCAGTTCAAAGACGACATCGTGCAGATGATTGAGCAGTACGACCAACGGCGCGTGCAGGCACAGGCAGAAATGGAAGCGCTGCGCCGGGTAGAACACGAAAGCAACGTGCGCGAGATCGCCGATGTGCGCAAAGAGCTACCGGCCATTCCGCGCCTCCAGCGCGACATGGAAATGCGCCAGGCAGAAGAAACCCGGCTGGCCAATCTGATCGGGCAGCAGCAAAACAAGATAACGGCCGTGGCCAACCGCGTCGACACCTGGGAAAACTCGCTTACCTTCCTGGAAGAAAAAGAAAAACAAAACACCCGCAACATCAGCGAAGCCCAGGCCAAACTGGTAGAAATCAACAAACGCTGGAGTCCTATCCATGACCGGCTGGACGTATTAACCAGCAACGTCAGCAAACTAGACATCAACATCCGCAACGTCTCCGAAGCGCAGCAAGAAATCCGCGACAGCACCAAAGGGTGGATGGAACAGATTCAAATTGGCGAATACGAACGCAACCAACGACTGGAAAGTTGGCGGCAAGTGCTGGAAGAAAACGCCAAAACCATTGAACAATTTTCCAAAGATTGGATCATGTTTTCCGACCAATACAAAGAGGCCAAAATGGCCGTGCAAACATTGGCTCCCTGGCAGGCGCAGCTCGAACAGCAGCAGCGCGACCTGGCCGAACTGCTGCGCGTGGAGCACAGCCGCCTCCAGTCTCACATGGAAAACTTCTTGCTGGAAAACGACAAAAAATGGCGCTCCTTCGAAGTGGAAATCGAGCAGCGCTGGGCCGGGTTAAACCGGCAAAGCCGCCAAATTCTGGAACAAATCACCCTCCTTGAAGAAGAACTAAAGGTGATTGAACAAGACAAAGAAACCTTGTGGCGCGTACAGACGGCTCAATCCGACGCCCTGAAACAATGGCCGCGCCTCTGGCTGGAAGAAGTGGAAAAAGCTGTTTCCCGCAATCCCAGCCGCCGCCGCCAACCCGCCCTTGTCCCCGTCCGCGAGGAGTAAGAAGCAGTTAGCTATAAGCAGTTAGCTAACTGCCATCCCCTACTATGTACGTCATCGGAACCGCAGGCCACGTAGACCACGGCAAATCCACCCTCGTTGAGGCGCTAACCGGCATTGATCCGGATCGTCTGGCGGAGGAAAAAGAACGGGAAATGACCATCGACCTGGGCTTTGCCTGGCTGAACCTGGGCGATGGCGACGAAGTGGGCGTGGTAGATGTGCCCGGCCATCGTGATTTCATCGAAAATATGCTGGCCGGCGTGGGCGGCATCGATCTGGCGCTGTTTGTGGTGGCCGCCGACGAAGGGGTGATGCCTCAAACGCGCGAGCACCTGGCCATCCTCGATTTGCTGGATATTCAAAGCGGCGTGGTCGCCCTGACCAAAGTTGATCTGATCGATGACCCCGATTGGCTGGAACTGGTGACACTGGACCTGCACGATGTGCTGGCTGGCACAGCCCTGGCCGACGCGCCCATCGTGCCCGTATCGGCGCGCACGGGGACCGGATTGGACGAACTGCGCGCTGTGCTTTGGGAACGGCTCACGGCCGTTCCCCCCCGCCCCGATCTCGCCCGCCCCCGTTTACCCGTTGACCGTGTGTTTAGCCTGTCTGGGTTTGGCACAGTAGTCACCGGCACGTTGAGCGACGGCCGTTTCCGCCTTGGCGACGCGGTTGAAATTCAGCCATCCGGCCTGAAGGGGCGCATTCGCGGCCTGCAAACCCACAAAACCAAACTCGACACCGCCCGGCCCGGCAGCCGGGTAGCCATCAACCTCACCGGCATCGACCGCGATGAAGTCCGGCGCGGCGACGTCATCGCCGCCCCTGGCGTACTCAGTTCGACCATCTTGCTGGACGTGGCCTACCGCCATCTGGCCGATGCGCCGGCCCCGTTAAAGCACAACGCCGAAGTGAAATTTTTCATCGGCGCGGCCGAAGTTTTGGCCCGCGCCCGCATTTTGGGCGTGGCGCAGATCAATCCCGGCGAAACCGGCTGGCTGCAGTTGGCTTTGGAGCAGCCGGTGGCGGTGGCGCGTGGGGATCGCTTTATTTTGCGACGGCCGTCTCCCGGCGCAACCCTCGGCGGCGGCAAAGTGCTGGACCCGCACCCCGGACGCCGCCATCGCCGCTTCCGCCCAGACGTGATTGCCCGGCTGCAAACCCTGGCCCAGGGCACGCCCGCCGACCTGCTGCTGCAAGCGCTTTCACGCCTGGAACCGACCACCCAGGCCAAACTGCTGCAAAGCGGCGGCATCGACAAAGAGGAAGCCACGGCCGTTCTGGCCGAATTAGAAGCCGACAACCTGATTGTGCGGCTCGACCAGCAGTTGATAACGCGAGCCGGCTGGCAGCGATTGCTGGACAGGCTGGCGGAAATTGTGCAGCGCTACCACCACGACAACCCGCTACGCCTCGGCGTCCCCCGCGAAGAGGCGCGCAGCCGGCTAAAATTATCCCCCGCTGTGTTCAACCCCCTGATCGACGCGGCGGCTCAGTCTGGCCTGATCGTTCCCGGCGAGACTACGCTGCGCCTGCCCACCCACGAAATCACCTTTACGCTTGCACAACAAACGGCCGTTTCCGCTTTGCAGCGCCAGATGGCCGCCGCCGGCACCAATTCGCCCAGCGTGAAGGAATGCAAGACGGCCGTCGGCGACGCCGTGTACCTGGCTTTGTTGGATTTAGGCCAGCTCCGCCAGATCACCGACGATGTGGTTTACGCTGCGCCGCAGTACGAGCAGTTTAGCGGGCGAATTGTGGCTTATTTGCAGGCAAACGGCCGTATCAACGCCGCCCAGGTCCGCGACCTGCTGCAAACCAGCCGCAAATATGCCATCGCCCTGCTGGAACACCTGGACGACATCAAACTCACCAAACGTGTCGGCGACGATCGCGTGCTGGCCAGTTAGAACTGCGACGGAGGGTTTATGCCCCAATTGTGCGTCATTCCCGGCGACGGGATTGGTCTGGAAGTGGTGCCTGCGGCAACGGCCGTTCTACAAGCCGCCATCCCCAATCTAGAAATCATCGAAGCTGAAGCGGGCTGGGCCTGCTTTCAAAAACATGGTGTTTCTGTACCGGATAGCACCCTGGCGACCATCCGCGCATGTGGCGCGGCGCTGTTTGGCGCGGTGTCGTCGCCCAGCCGCAAGGTGGCCGGGTATCGCAGCGCCATCCTGACCCTGCGGCAAGAATTGGACCTGTACGCCAACATCCGGCCGGTGAAAAGCTGGCCCCGCGTCTCCCCCCGCCCCGGCATCGACATGATCATTGTGCGCGAAAATACCGAAGGGTTGTACAGCGGGCGAGAACGGGTGGAGATGGGCGAAGGGGCGCAAACTGACAGGGTGGTAACGGCCGTTGCCGAACGAGTGATCACCCGCCGCGCCAGCCTTCGTATAGGATTGAGAGCTTTAAACATCATGCAAACCCTCAACCGGCAAAAACTAACCATCGTCCATAAGGCCAACGTGCTGCCGCTGACCGATGGCTTGTTTCGGGACTGCGTGCGGGAAATTTTTGCCGACGAGGCGCAAAGCAGCGCCGGCGTGACGGTGGACGAACTGCTGGTCGATGTGGCCGCGTTGAAAATGGTGGCCGAGCCGGAACGCTTCGACGTCATTGTGACGACGAATTTGTTTGGCGACATTTTGTCGGATGCGGCGGCGTATTGGGGCGGTGGACTGGGTTTGGCGCCATCGTTGAATTGGGGCGAGGCGTGCGCCGTGGCCGAACCGGTGCATGGCTCTGCGCCGGACATTGCCGGACAAGGTATTGCCAATCCCATGGCGGCCATTTTGAGCGCGGCGCTGCTGGCGCGCAGCGTGTGGGATTTGCCGGAAGCGGCAGAGGCGATGGAAACGGCCGTTACCCGCGTCCTGACCCATCAACCCCATTTGCGCGGCACGATGGCTTTGGCCACGGCCGTGATCGCGGCGCTGCCCTGATGCTGGCGAATGAAAACTGGCGACCCTTGCTGGTCCGTTACCGATTTTGGCTGCTGGCCTTTGTTTGGACGGCGGGTTGGGTCTTTTTGCTGCCGCTTATTTCGCTGCTGGCGGGCACGGAAGCGGCCATGTATGCGGCTGTGATTGCCGGTTTCGTGTTGTATGACCAGGTATTGAAGGGCTGGCGGACGCGGTTAGGGGAACGGCCGTTGCCCATTTCGCTTGGCCTGACGCTGGTCAGCGTGGTGGGGCTGATTGTGATCTGGCAGCTTTTAACGGCCGTCTGGCTGCTCCCCACCTGCCGTTACTTGCTCATCGACAACATCGTAGACCACAGCGGTGATGAGGCTTATTTTTCCCTTTGTTATGAGACCAAGCCCGACAGCAGCACATTATTTTGGTTGGGGATTACGGCCGTGGTGACGCCGCCGTTTTTGATGGGTATTTTGTATGCCTTTTGGGGATTGGTCTTGATGGGGCGCTGGTTAAAACGGCGACGAACCATGTAGATTGGACCAATCTTGAAGATTGATCCAATCTAACTTCGCCTTCACGCCTTAATGAGAAAGCCCCAGGACGATCCCGGCAATGGTCATATAAATAAACAAGCCGGTCGCATCCACGAGCGTACTCATAGCCGGACCAGACACGACGGTGGGGTCGATGCGCAGGCGGCGAGCCAAGAGCGGCAGCACAGCACCCAGGCTGTTGGCCCACACCACAATCGCAAAAATAGCCAGCGAGACGGTGAGCGCAACGCCGCTGCTCGTTCCCCACATCAGGGCACGGGCATAAGCCACCACCCCCATCACCAGACCTAAGAGCAGACCGATGCGCAGTTCATGCCATAACGGCCGTAACATACCCTTGGCATCAAATTCACCCAGAGCAATTGCGCGGATAATTGTGCTGGTGGTCTGCGAACCGGCGTTGCCGCCGGTGCCAATCAACAAGGGAATAAAAAAGGAGAGGGCAACCACCGCTTGCAGCTCCGTCTCAAAATGGCGCAGCACGCTGCCGGTGAGCGTTTCCGTGAGAAACAAGAGCAGCAGCCAGCCAATGCGCCGGCGAGCCACACCCAGAACGGGCGTGTCCAGATAGGGACGATCTAACGGTTCCGTCGCGCCGAGGCGTTGGATGTCTTCCGTGGCTTCATCTTCCAACACATCGACCACATCGTCGATGGTGATGACGCCTACCAGCAGACCCTCTTCATCCACCACAGGCAAAGCCAGCAGGTGATAACGCGACATGAGGCGGGCGCATTCTTCCTGATCGGTTCCCAGGGGCACATAAATGACTTCCGGGTCCATGATGTTGGCCAGCGGCGTGTGGGGATCGGCGATGATGAGCTGGCGCAGGCTGACAGCGCCGCACAAACGCCGCTGCCCATCCACCACAAAGAGATAGTTGAGGTCGTCGTTGTCTGGCTGCCAATCATGCAGGGCCTGGAGGGCGTCGTCGCGGGTCATGCGGCGGCGGAGGGCCAGGAATTCGGAAGTCATCAGGCCGCCGGCGGTGTCGTCGGGGTGGAGGAGTAACGGCCGTATATCTTCCGCATCCTCCATGCCGGCCAACACAGCCCGTGCGGCATCCGGCTCCATGCTGCCCAAAACATCGACGGCCTCGTCCGGCTCCATTTCATCGACAATGCGGCTGGCGGCCAGTGTGGGCAAGTGGGCTACCAATTCAGCGGCTTCCATCTCGTCCATTTCGGCCAAAATGTCGGCAACGTCGTCGGGTCTCATTTGCGGCAGCAACCGCTGTTGGGCCTGATCCGTCAATTCCGAGATTAATTCGGCCTGATCGGGTGGGTAAAATTGTTCAATGATAGCCACGGCCTGAGAAACGTTTTGCGTTTCCAGAGATTGGCGTACCTGGGCTAAGATTTCTTCCAAGTTTGACTGCAACATGAGACACCTCCAGGTTTATTCCCCGGAGGCGGAAAGGGGATTTGCCAACCGGGGGGTTAAATTATTTGGTTGACAAGTGGGAGAGTCGGCTTTGTGCTCTGACTGCCAGGCTCTGATTTTTCGTTCACTATCTGCTCCATCAATGAATAAAAAGGTAACGGATACCAAATTTTGTTAGGCGACGGCCGTTTTTACCGCCAACCAACGGATGATTTTAGTCCCAAGCCCATCAGGTCGTCAACAAATTGCCTGCCCAAATATTATTTGGCCGCGCTGCCTGGACAAGACGACGTGTCGCCATTCAATTGCAGGTATAATGGCATGATAGCGTACAGGGAGTTTTGACGGCCGTTTCGCGGCCAGCGCACAAAAAGGAGATTGAACATGATCCCAAAATTATCATTTGGCCGAACTGCACACATGAGTACACGAACTTTATTTGGCGCGTTTGCGGTAGGATTTATACCGCAGGTGGAAGCCGACCGCGTGCTGGACCTGCTGCTTTCTTACGGCATCAACCACATCGACACGGCGCACAGCTACGGCGATGCAGAACTGCGCCTTGGCCCGTGGATGAAGCGCCATCGGCAAGATTTCTTTTTGGCGACAAAGACGGAGCAGCGCACCTACCGGGGAGCCTGGGACGAACTGCGGCAGTCGTTGGAGCGAATGCAGACGGACCATATCGATCTTTGGCAAATGCACCTTCTGGTGGACCCCGACGAATGGGACGTGGCTATGGGACCGGGTGGCGCGTTGGAAGCGTTTATCGAGGCGCGCGAGCAAGGGTTGGTGCGTTATTTGGGCGTAACCGGCCATGGCGTAACGGTGGCGCAGATGCATTTACGCAGTCTGGCGCGGTTTGATTTTGATTCGGTGCTGCTGCCTTATAATTATTCGATGATGCAAAATTCACAGTATGCCGCCGATTTTGCTGCGCTGACGGCCGTGTGCGCCGAGCGCCATGTGGCCATCCAAACCATCAAATCACTGGCGCGCGGATCGTGGGGGGCCAAACCGCAAACGCGCAATACCTGGTATGAACCGTTTGAGAAAGAGGCGGAAATAGAAACGGCCGTTCACTGGGTACTCAATCGACCAGACATTTTTCTCAACACGGCCGGCGATCCGGATTTGCTGCCGTTGGTGTTGGCTGCCGCATCACGTTTTACCCCAGCCAATCAAGCAGGTCTGGACAGAAAAATGGCGCAATTGCAAGCGGCTCCATTGTTTACATAAGTAGGAAGCGAAATTGCGTGACAATTGCAATTCACAAAACCCAATTACTGTTAATATAGAGGTGGTTGTCTGACAAAACCGTCTATTCGTAAACCCTTACCATCCAGGCTGAGTAATGGCATCTGAATCAATAGAGCAACAATTGGCTGACTTAAAACGCGAAAATGCAGCCCTCACTGAACGTATCGCCCAGCTAAATCGGACAGAAAATACGCTTAACGCGATCCTCAAAGGCACAATTGCCGAAACGGGCTACGATTTTTTTGTGTCCCTGGTGAAGCATGTGGCAACGGCGCTGCAAGCAAAATATGCCCTGATCGGCGAGTTGGTCGGACCGAATAAAGATCAAATCAAAACGATTGCTTTTTGGAACGATGGCGAGACGGGAGCAAACTTCGATTACGAACTTTCCGGCAGTCCATGCGCCACAGTGATTGCCGGCGGCGTGCAGTATTACACAAACAACACCTGGAGGATGTTCCCGGCAGACAAAGGGTTAGAAAAGAAACATATTGAATGTTACATTGGGGCGCCGATGTTTGATTCGGCGGGTGAGCCTCTGGGTGTTTTGGTGGTGATGCACGACAACGTTTTGGAGATGGGCGTCGATTCTGTGCCGATCATCAGTTTATTTGCGGCGCGGGCGGGAGCTGAACTGGGGCGTAAGCGACATGAAGAAAAGCTGCGCGAATCGGAGCGACGTTATCGACATTTGGTGGAGCAGTCGAATGAGGTGATTTATCTGGCGTTTAACGGCCGTTTCGAGCTTGTAAATGAGCGGTTTTGCCAATTGTTCGGAGTGACCCAGGCTGAAGTTTATGCCGGCCAGATACGGACGATTGATCTGGTGGCGCCGGAAAGCCGCCCTCTTTTGGAGCAGCGCAGCGAATTGATGCGGTCTGGCAGAGCCATCCCTGATCGGTATGAATTTATGGCCCAAACGAAAAACGGCCGTAAATTTCCAGTAGAAGTGTCGGTGAGCTATGTAGATTACCAGCACGGAACGGCCGTGCAAGGGCTGCTGCGCGATCTGACCAAACGCAAACACGTAGAATCCGCCGAACGAACCCAACGGGAACTGGCCGAAGCGCTGCACGAAATCGGCCTGGCGCTCAGCGCGTCGCTGGACATCGAAACTGTTCTGGACCTGCTGCTCGATCAATTGGGGCGGATGGTTCCGTACGATTCGGCCACGATGATTGAAGTCCGGCACGGACAAACATTCATCGTGCGCGCGCGTGGGTTTGAGCAGTTTGGCATCCGCTTAGACACCTCCACTCGACCGCGGACAATGGACATCGCCGAGGCGCTGACCTGGCGTAAAATGATTCAGACGAAACGGCCGTTGATCATCCCCGACATCGAAAAAAGCGACCTATGGCGGCCCAGCGCATCACAATCACATGCGCGGTCTTGGGCCAGCGCCCCGGTGTTAATTGGCGGCGAGGTAGTCGCCTTCCTATCGGTCAACAAGATTCAACCTGATTTTTACTCAGAAGAATACAGCGATCGGTTGGCGGCGTTTGCGGCGCAGGCCGCGTTAGCCCTACAAAATGCCAATCTTTTTGCCGCCGCTACCGAACGGGCCGAGGCGCTGCGTATTACCGGCGAGATTTTGCGCGCGCTGAACGCCGTTTCCAACATCCAGGATGCTTTTCCTACCCTGGTGGCCTATCTCAAAGAAGCCACTTACAGCCAGCGCGTAACGTTGGCCCAATTAAATGAAAATCAAGAATCGGCGACATTTATTGCCATGCACGATGATTTCCATGAACTGACAATGCCGTTCCAATTAATCGCTGCCGACAGCGCGGCTATTGATGATTTGCGCAACGGCCGTCCCCACATCGTGCCCAACATACTCGACGAACAGAACTATCTCGCCGCCCAACTCCTACTGAAAAACGGCTACCATTCGTATATTGCCCTGCCTCTCATTGCCAACGATAGCGTCAAAGGCGTGTTAACCTTAAGCTGGATCGACACAAACGGCTTCAAGGACATTGATTTGTCCATGATTCAGCAAATATCCAGCATGGTTGCCCTGGGCTTGGAACGCAGCCAATTATTCGCCAAAACCCAAACACGTACCCAAGAGTTAAATTTTCTCAACAAAGTGATTTCTGCCGCAGCTTCTGGAAAGCGGGAAAATGAAATTGTTGAAGTTATGTGTTCAGAGATCGCCGCTTACCTGTCTGTCTCGCATATTTCGTTGATGGAACTGGATGATGCGCTGGCAAACGGCCGTGTCACCGCCCAATACCGCAATCCGGATCACGCCTCATTAGTAGGCAAAACCATACCCCTTTCACCAGACAGCCTCATCATGGCCGAAATTCTCGCTACCAAAGTCCCGCTTGCTTTCCAAAAAATCAGGCAATCTCCTACCAGCCCAGAAGTTTTCTCTCTGATCGATATGTACCAACTCGTTTCCATCCTACTGGTTCCCATCTCCCTGCGCGGGAAGGTGATCGGTATCATGGGAATTGGATCGGAAGAAAACAGAACTTTCAGCGACGAAGAAATTCGATTGATGCACACAATCAACGAAGAACTGGGGCGAATCATCGAAACCGCTCGTTTATATGACCAGCTTCGCAGCCACGCCGCCGAACTGGAAGAGCGCGTCGCTGAACGTACCAGCGAATTGGCAGATGCCAACGAGCAGTTAAAAGAACTAGACGCCCTGAAATCGCAATTTGTAACAGATGTGTCGCATGAGCTGCGCACCCCGGTAACAAATTTAAAGCTTTATCTGGACCTGCTGGAGCATAAAGGGGTGGATCTGCTGCCAAAATATCTGCCCATTCTACAAAAACAAGCCGACAGATTAGGCCAGCTCATTCAAGACATTTTGGATCTTTCTCGGCTGGATATGCAACAAGCCAACCAGCCCACCTTCATGATGGTCGACCTAAACGTCATCGTTCAGGATGTGATTTTGGCCCACCAACCCCGCGCCGAGGTTGCTGGTTTGCGGCTGGTGTTTACGCCCTACCCCAATTTGCCGTTGATCTTTGGCGAACACAATCAATTGGCCCAAGTAGTAACCAATTTATTGGCAAATGCGATTAACTATACAAGTCAGGGACAGATCAACGTATCGACTAAATTAACAGAGAATCAAAAACAGGTGTGTTTGATTGTGCAAGACAGTGGAGTTGGCATCCACGATGAGGACCTGGCATATTTATTTAATCGGTTCTACCGGGGCCAAAAGGCGCGCCAGTCCAACATTCCCGGAACAGGGCTAGGATTGGCAATCGCTCACGAGATTATTCGGCTTCATAATGGGCATATTGAAGTTTACAGCGCCGTTAACAAAGGTTCTACGTTCCGGGTGTATTTACCTATCCACCGCCAATCACAAACCATTGACTTCGACCAAGCCTGATCATTTTACCAGATTGGGATTGATGATATAGGCCCACCAATTGTTAAGAATGCCATTTGTTTTGCCGGTGATATGTGGCATATGACCCAACCACCAGAGGTGGTGATAGCGCATGTCGCCATTTCCCCATTCGTCGCAGTTTACGCGACGGCTGGTCGCCTGAAAATTGGGGAAGTTAAACCAATCGTCACAAAGGCTGCGCACGAAACGGCCGTTCCCCCAATCATAATCCCGCTCACTATTCGGCGCAAAATGGACATTACCACACTCGGCCAGGCCCGGGTGCGACTTATCATAGCGCGAAAATCGCGCCCACAAATTTGCATCCCCGCGTTTTTGACGATACACCTGGGCCATAATCGACTCTGCTCGATGGCCAAAACTCTCCAACATTTCACCTATGCCACGTTCGTAATTAAACCCCATCACCACAAAACGCCTTTGGCTGTCGGCGTCTAGCAGCGGCGGCGCGTTACACCCAAAAGCATCGCGCCCTACCATCAAGGATTCATAGTACCCAGCATAAGGAAAGCCAAACAGCCACACTTCGTCAATTTGTCCGGCGTTTACCCGCGACACAATGCCAGATTTTTGCAGCAAAAGGGGATAATCGAGCAAATCGGGGTGATGAAAACCGGTACGTGAACGCCAACGAAACAGGAAAGAATCAGCGTCATAGCGGAATCCATCAGCTTTAACCGGAAAATCGTCAACTTCAAGCCGTTCAACCACCTGATAACGAACGTAGCCATAACTGGCGGCTTCCAGATCCGCGATATATTGTTGGGCGAGTGCATCCGGATCGTGCCAGTGGAGAACCTCAACAAGTTTGCGCTGCCCCTCGAAAGGAATAACAGGATTGTGGATAATGATCAATACGCGCGGCTGAACGGGATCAGGTGTGTTGGCTGATGTGGCGACGGTGGGTGAAACGGCCGTATCCCCCCAGCTTAACCACCTTTGACGAAGTTGTTCGATCAGCTTCATGTCTTAATAATACTCCGACACAGCCAAACTGACAGCTCATTCACCTGATGAAGACATGGCCGACACAGGAGTTTCATCCCATCCGGCAACATGGGCACGCCAGTGTACAAACATCCAGACCAGGCCGACAACCACACCAAGCCAGGCAAAAACGGCCGTAACCTGTCTCACACCCATCCCCAAAGAATCCTGAGCATATCCGGCAAAAAAAGTTGAAATCGACTGCGTCAAAGTCAACGCCGCAAACTCAAAGGCAAAAACGCGCCCCCGAAATCGATCTGGCGTCATAATTTGGAGCATCGCCGCAGAAAACACCCAAACCGTACCCGTGCCCACCGTCCGCACCAATGTCCCCGTCAAATAAACCGGCAAAGTCCCAGACCTTCCCAGAATCACAATCCCCCCCACCAGCAACACAAAGCCCAGCGAAATCCCCAACAACATGCGCTGACGCTGATCCCCTAACCAATGTCGCATCACAAGCGGTCCCAATCCGGTTCCCAACCCACTAACAATATAAATGATGCCCAAAGTAGCCGTGCCCCCATTCTCAATATGAAAAACTTGCCTGAAAATGGAATCACCCAATGGAAACACCTGCCCGGCATAGGCAACTTCCAGCACATTAATCCCGCCCCAAACCAACGATCCAGCCGCTTTAACCAAAGCAATCGCCAAAATAAACGGCGCCTGCCACAAATAACGAAACCCATCCACAAAATCCAGCCAGCCCGTTTGTGGGAGTTCAACCGATCTCGCCACCACAGGCACCACAACCCGACTAATACACCACGCCGACACCAAAAAAGTCAGACTGTCCAGCACAAATGCAGCCCCGGCTCCCAGCGTCGCAGCAACTATCCCCCCCAGAAAAGCCCCCATGGCTAACATCGTGCTCCAGGTCAGACTATCCAAGGCATTCGCCGTGACCAAATCCTCCTGACTCACAACATTAGCCAAAACCGCATTACGTGTGGGCGTAAACAATGCGCTCAGAATAAATTGAAATACTGTCAGCACATAAAACAGCCAGATCTGCCCCGAAGTACGGATAAACAAAAAGCCCAACACAGTCAGGGCACGAAGGACATCAGATAAAATAAGAATCGTTCGACGATTGAAGCGATCAGCTACCACCCCGGCCAGTGGACTGAACAAAAAGAGGGGTAAAAATCGAGCCAAAAAAAGGTAGCTTATCGCTACCCCGTTATTTGTTAATTGTGTAATGATCTCGGCCGAAGCCAATAGATTGAACCAATCCCCCAACTGAGAAACCACACTCCCCCACCACAAATACCGATACTGGCGGTTATTTCTAAGGAGGACGAGGTACTGGTGCATAACGGCCGTAAAAAACCTAAAAAAAAGAGATTGGCCACTAGCGACTAAAGAATTTACAACTCTTCAGTCACCAATTTCCAATCTCATAAAAAAAGGCCTCTTGGCAATGACCTACTCTCCCAGGGGGTCGCCCCCCAAGTACCATCGGCGCTGGCGAACTTAACTTCCGGGTTCGAGATGGAGCCGGGTGTACCCTCGCCGCTCAAATCACCAAGAGACCTTCTTAAAAACAAATTTAATAAAGATCAAGTAAATGAATAAGGTAACAGGAACTATGTACGAACCAAAATTCCGAATTCTCCGTACCATGCGTATCGTAAGCCCTCGACCATTAGTACGGCTTAGCTGAGTACATTGCTGCACTTACACTTGCCGCCTATCAAGCTAGTGGTCTCCTAGCGGTCTTACTCCATAACGGATGAGGGATCTAATCTTGAGGCAAGTTTCCCGCTTAGATGCTTTCAGCGGTTATCTCTGCCAGACG
>JAGOMA010000097.1 GCA_017993775.1 Chloroflexota bacterium
GGAGGGAGATGGTTAACGGCCGTCGCGTAAACTGCTCGCTCATCGTGTCGATGTACCAATCCACCAGGTCGCTGGCCCCGACGCCATTTTTCAGGGTGATTTTGGCCCCTTTACGGCGGCCGGGAAGTTGGTGAGTAAAGGTGTTCAGGCCGCCTTCTTTGATTTCTTCAATTTCCCATTCAATCGTCGGCAGCGTGCATTCCGTAAACGCGCCGTACGGCGTGCCATCTATATCAACGACAAAGCGGAAAACCGCATGGGTTGTATCGCGGATGGTTGAGTCGCTCATCATGTTTTGGGGGGATTAGAGATTGGAGATTGTGGAATCTCTAATCTCTAATCTCTAATCTCCAATCTCTATCTTCTTCTTTTCCGTTCCCGCTCCAGGCGCAGGTCTTCGAGCAGCAGGGCGTAAACCTTATCGCTTACTTTTTGCACGATTTCCGGCGTGAGGGTTTTGGCCTTATCCGCTGCCGCATCGTTGCCGGACGCTGGCGTTTGCTCTGGCATATCGTCACCCGGCTACCCGCTCAGGGGCGCTACTTGCAGGTGAAAAGAGGTGCTGCAAGCCGGGCAAATAGCGCCGATGAGGACGTTGTCGCTGCTGTTGAGGCGCAGGTAGAGGTCTTCCAGATAGGCCAGGTCGGCGGTGAACAGGCGCTCGATGAGGGCGGGGGTAACGGCCGTAACCGGCCCCAATCTCACCACCACCCGGCTCAGCAGCAAAACTGCCAGGTAAGCCCGATTCTCCAGCACGCGCGGGTCGCGCAGCGGCTCGATTTCGTCCAGCGCGGTGGAAAGACGCATACGGCCGTGGCGATGCACCTGCCCGGTTTCGTCCAGGTATCCTCGCGGAAGCGTGAAGTCAAATTCAAGTTGCATGGCTTGTTGGCGGGATTAAGGATTGGGGACCGCTTAATTTGTCCCCAATCCCTGCTCCCTGCTCCCTATCCTATTTCACCCGCGCAATGTACTCGTGGGCAATGGTTAATTCTTCGATGCCGATTTCGTTGCTGTCGGCTTTGGGCTGCGGTCCGGTCACTTTCAGGGGCCAGGCGCGTTCAAAATTCCAGCGGGCTACCTCGGCCAGCTTTTGGTCGAACATGATGATGGAACCATCGCGCCGCGCGCCTTCCACATCGCCATCTTCCACCTGCTTGCGCCAGTCCCAAACGTCCATGTTGCCGGTAATGCCCCGCTTCAGGACGATATTTTCCCATTTCAGGCGGCCGGGCAGTTTTAACACAACTTCCTGCCCCTTTTCGGTTACCACTTTGTGCTCGATGGCTTCGTGTTCGGAACCCAGGCCGGAGCATTCGGTGAAGTAACCGGTGACAACGCCCTGGATGTCTACGCCAAAATGAAAACCAACAAGCGGATCTGTACGTTCTGCCATTTTTTAATCTCCTTGTTTATAAACAGGGTCTTCGGAAGACCCTAAGGGTTTTCGTCGCTGGTAATAAAAATACCCGAGGTCAAACCCTTAGGGTCTATATACATCGCCCGTTTGTCGTTACGCTTCTGCATTCGCGCCGGCCCATTGGCTGAGGCGGAAGATAACAAATTCGGCCGGTTTCACCGGAGCCAGGCCAATTTCAATGATCAACTGGCCCAGATCACGCACTTCGGTCGGGTTCAGTTCCTCGTCACATTTAACATAAAACGCCTGTTCCGGGGTTGCGCCAAACAGCGCCCCGCTGCGCCAGATCAGCCGCAGGAAGGAGGTGACGTCGCGGCGCACTTTGGCCCAAAGGGTGCTGTCGTTGGGTTCAAAGACTACCCAGCCCATATTGGCTTCCAGCGACGCGCCGACCATGATGAAGAGGCGGCGCACGTTGATGTAGCGCCATGAGCCATCGCTGCTGAGGGTGCGCGCGCCCCAAACGCGAATCCCGCGGCCAGGAAAAGCACGGATGCAGTTGATGCCGATGGGGTTCAGGGTGTCTTGCTCGCCCTTGGTGAGGGTGATTTCCAGGTTGGTTGCGCCGAGGACAACTTCGTTGGCCGGGGCTTTGTGGACGCCGCGCTCGCTGTCTGTGCGGTTGTAGATGCCGACCATGTGGCCGCTGGGCGGGATGAGTTTGCTGGTTTGCGGGCTGTCGCTGAGGTCGGCGACTTCGATCCAGGGGTAGTACATGGCGGCGTAGGCGGAATCGAAGTTGACGTAGTTGCGCCATTCTTTGGCCTGCTGGGCGTTGAGGCCGGGCGGGGTGTCCAGGATGGCAAAGCGGTATTTCAGGTTTTCGCAGTGGGCGATCACGGCCGTTTGCACCTGTTTCACCATCTCTTTGGCGGCGCTGGAACCATCATAGCCGGCCATCAGGTCGGGGCAGAGGACCAGGCTGATATCATCCAGGGCTTCCAGACCGTTGATGCCGGTGCGTTCGGCCACATCGCCGATGAAGTCGACGGCCGTTAACGGACCAACAGTCGGCGCGGCCGGCGGCGGCGCGGCTTCAGCTTCGCTGCCTTCTTCTTTTTTCTTGGCGGCGCTGCGGGAACGGGACGAGGTGGCTTTTTCGGCGGCCATCTCGTTGAGGGCGCGCAGGCTGACGACGTAACAAGGGCCGCCACCATTGGCAAAATAGCCGTACACAGCGTCGGGCAGGTAAGCGCCCTGAACAAAGCCGCCGAATGTGTCGGTGAACTGGGTCCAGTTGGTGACCAGGGTGGCGACGTTGACGCGAGACTCCACGGGTACGCGCTCGCCGGTTGCCGGGTCTAATACTTTGCGGCTGGCCTCGGCGGTGATGCCCACAAAGGCGGCAATCGACGTGCCAACGGCTTGGATAGGTTTGGTGCCACGGTCGACTTCTTCGACATAGACACCGGGGGATGCGTAACTTACAGGCATTTTCTTTCTCCTTAAAAAAATAGGACGCGGATGCACACGGATAAACACGGATTTTCGGTTGAGGGCAGCCCCGGCGGGGCGCGGTTTTTGCGGACTTGTTGTCTGTTCATGGGCCGGTAGGTTATCCACAGATTTCGCGGATTTCACAGATTCGAAACAATCGGCGCAATCGGCGGATCAATTCATCTTTTCTTGTTCCTCGTTCAGAGTTCCACGTCGTAGTCTCCGGCGGGGACGGTGATTTTCTTTTCTTGTGGTTTGCTGCGGCTGGTCCAGGCCAGCAAGGTGTAGCTGCCGGTGGGGACGCCGTGGAAACGGTAACGGCCGTTTTCGTCGGTTGTCTCCATAAAGCCGGTGCCCTTCAAGGCTACGTCGATGCCGCTTTGGGGCTGTGCGCCTTTCAGGAGCGTGCCGCCGATGATGTTGGTGGTGGTGGTGACGGCCGTTTCCCCGTCCAATTCCTGCCGTCTTGGATTTTCGGACTGACCCAGGCGCATGGTGAGCGATTGCACGGCGGGGCCGGTAACGGCCGTCCACGGGTCCAGCGCCAGGGTGACGATGTAGGAGACAGACGGCCGTAATTCGTTGTCCAACGCGCTCCACACTTCGGCGGGATTCGTCAGTTTGTCGTGAGCAGCCAGCCGGGCCTGAAGCTCAAAGGTCGGGTTTTGCAGGCCGCCGACGAGGCGGTCTTCGGGCAAAATGGGGTGGCGGAACAAAGCCAGCAGGCAGCGCGTCAGCAGCCGGTGTTCGTCGCCGGGGTCGGTGGCCCAGGTGGTGAGCATGTAGGTGCAGTCCACGCGGAAGGGGGTGCGTTTGCGGGCGGCGGGGTCGGCGAGACGGCCGTTGCCATCCATAACCGGCTGCCATTGGTGCTGGCGCAGCGTGTTGTTTTCACGCACGTCGTAGAGGAAAAAATTCACCGTGGGCTTGGCCAGTTTCGCGCTCCATTCGCGTGTGGGCTGCTCGAATTTCACGTCGATTTCGCCGTTTTTGATGGGCAGCTCTTCGATGAGCAGTTTTTTGATGGTCTGGTCTAAATCAGTAATCATGCGCCAATTCTCGGGCCTACATAAGCTCTTCTTCTTCGGGCATTTCTTGCATCTGGACTTCTTCCTCTTCTTCGACCTCTTGCAATTGCAGCTCTTCTTCCTCTTCTGCTGGCTGGTTCATCACCATATCGGCGACATTGTCAGCCTGGGCTTCGAATTGGTCGTTGGGGTCGTTGACGGTGAGCTTGCCCTGCACATTGGGGGCAGACGCGCCTTGCTGCACCACATGGGTCAGTTCGTGGGCGATGAGGCGCTGACCGTCGCTGGAGGCCGGGTCATATGCCCCTTCGCGGAAGAAGACATCGCTGCCAGTGGTGAAGGCTTCGGCGCCTAGTTGGCGGCTGAGATGGTCGGCCGGGGCGTCGGTGTGGATGGTGACGCCGCTGAAATCTTGCCCCATCGTCTGCCCGGCTTTTTGGGCCATGCCGGCATCCAGGCTGCCGCCGCTGCCGCGCTGTTGGTTGATGGAAACGGCCGTTTCCTCATCCACTTCGCTTGCGCCGTCGCCGCTGCGCTGGGCCAGCATCCGCTGCACGGCCGTGTTGCCCAACGTCTGCTGCATCTGGGTGACCGTGCCGCTGTCCAACCGGTTGTGAATCTGGTCGCGGGTGAGCGGCTCGGTGGTTTTTTCGGGCACGGCCGTTTTCCGTTCCGGCCGGGCGAGATTTTTCTTGTCGTCAAGTTGGTGTTCGGCGGGCATAGAACCTCCCTGGGGAGATTGGAGACTGTGCCAATCTCTAATCTCCAGTCTCTAATCTCCAGTCTCAAACAATCTTTCCTCAATCAACCGCCCCATCTTCTGGTATTCGCGGCGGGCGGCGTGGAGGAGGTGGCGCAGGTGGACGGCCGTAGCCGCATCGTGGGTCTTGTCTTCGGCGGCCAGGAAAGCGGCGGCCAGGATGATGTTGCGAATGCTGCCGCCGGCCAGCTCGAAGCGCTCGGCCAATAAGTGAAAATCGGCATCCGCAGCCAGCGGGGTTTCCGACGGCACGTTGACGCGCCAGATACGCTCGCGGTCGGCGGGCTGCGGGAAGGGGAATTCGATGGCAAAGTGCAGGCGGCGGGTGAAGGCTTCGTCCAGGTTGGCGCGCAGGTTGGTGGCCAGGATGACCACGCCATCATAAGCCTCCATGCGCTGCAAAAGATAGCTAATTTCGATGTTGGCGTAGCGGTCGTGGCTGTCCTTCACTTCCGAGCGCTTGCCAAAAATAGCGTCGGCCTCATCAAAAAAGAGAATGGCGTTGCTGGTAGCCGCTTCGGTGAAGATGCGGTCCAGGTTTTTCTCGGTCTCGCCGATGTATTTGCTGACCAGCGAGGAGAGGTCGATTTTGTACAGGTCCAGGCCGAGTTCGCCGGCCATCACGTCGGCGGCCATTGTTTTGCCGGTGCCCGATTCGCCGGCGAAAAGGGCGTTGAGACCTTTGCCCAGGGCAAGTTTGCGGTCGAAGCCCCATTGGCCGTAAACCGTTGGCCGCTGGCGCACCGTGTTGACCATCTCGCGCAGTTGGGCCAGGGTGTCGGCGGGCAGGACAATGTCGGCCCAGGCGTAGCGGGGCTGGATTTTGACGGCCAGCGTGCTGAGACGCTGGTTGGAATGGGCGCGGGCGGCGGCAAATAAATCGGCTTCGGCGAGCGATTCGCCGCGCCAGAGGGCCAGGTCGCGGGCAGTGGCCGCCGCGTCGGCGATCTGGCCGGGGGTGAAGCGGAAATGGTTGGCGACGGCGTCGGGCGATAGGTCATCGCCCAGGTGCGTTTGCCAGATGGCCTGGCGGCGCGTGTAGGCGGGCAGGGGAAAGGTGACGGGGAACAACGGCCGTTCCCGCGCTCCATCCACCTGCCAGGTTGTTTCCCCGGCCAGGATGATGGTGTGAGGGTAGGCCAACAGTTGGCGGAAGAAGGCGGGCGGCAAACGGCCGTCGTCGGTGAGCAGCCCTTGCCAGCCGGTGAGGTAGAGAGTGGCCTGGTGGAGACGGCCGTCGCGCAGGGCCAGGCGCAGCCCTTCGTCGGGCGCGAGGTCGGTTTGGGCCAGGGCGGCCAGATCGAGCGTGAGCAGCGGTTGCCCGGCGGCGTGGGCCAGGTGGTGGGCGGCTTCCTGTTTGCCGGTTCCGGAACGGCCGTTAAACAAGAAGAGCGGCGTGTGGCGGGCGGCGCTCTGCACGCGCTGCAGCAGGTCTGCCGGGACGCGTTGGGGCGGTTGGGCGGGCGGCGAGTGGTCCAGGGCGGCGGCGGGGGCCAACTGCGCGTCGAGCGTGTCGCCATCCAGTAAATACTCGACGACGCCGGGGGCGACGCGAAGGAAATGGGCGAGTAGGGTGGCGGCGCTGTTCAGGCTGTCGGTAAACCGGAACAGGAGGCGGTGGGCGAGCAGACGGCCGTTGTCGGCGAACAGCCGGCGCTGGGCCAGTTTTGCCTGGAAGTTGGCGGTGAGCAGGTTGAGGGTGAGGTCGATGGACGGCCGTTTGCGGGTCACATCGTCTTGCAGATAGGCGTAGAGCCGTTCGTAGCGCGGGTCGATTTCCGGCGCGAGGGCGATGAGCAGGGCGTCGGTTTCGGCGGCGGTGAGTTGGAATGCGGCGGCTAGATGATCGAGACGCAGGGGGATGTTGGCGGCGCGGCTGGCCTGGGTGCGGGCCGTCCATTCCTGCCGGGCTTGCTCCAGAAGGGCAGGAAAGTTGGCGGCGGGCGGCTGACGGCCGTTGCTGTGGCCGTTGCCGTTGGCCCAGAGGTGGCCGCCGATGCCTTGTTTGAGCAGGGCGTCGGCGTGGTCGTCGCTGATGTAGAGGCCGCGAAAGTCATCGTCGGGCTGGAGGCCGTTGGCGCGGGCGCGGGCGATGGCCCATTGGACGCGCACATCGAGCAGAGCCAGGGCGGCCAGCAGGTGGTTTTGGCTGTCGGTGTAGGGGGTGAGGGTAACGGCCGTGGCGTTCATTTGCCTTCTACTGCCTCTTGCTGGTTGTGGAGATAATCGGAAATGATGGGGCTGATGGCTGCCGGGTTGCGGAAGTAATGGCGTTGGCCGGTTTGGACGTGGTTGATCCAGCCGCGCCACTCGCCGGTTTCGCCGGTGGGTTCTTTCCAGATGCGAATGACAAAGGAATGGGCTTCTTTTTCAAAGCCGATCATGGCGTCGTCTGAATCGTCGTCCATAGATGGTCCTGTTGGGTTAAGACGGCCGTGCGGGGAGAGATGAAAGGGGGGAACGGCCGTTACATTTTTCGGTCATGGCCATTGTAGAAGGCGAGTCTCACAAAAGTCTCACAGGCGTGAGCGGGGCTGGGGGGGACGGGGGCGGGGGATTGGGGATGGGGGGCTGGGGATTGGGGACGGTAGGTCTTTAATCTCTAATTTCCAGTCCCAAGTCCCGGGTG
>JAGOMA010000059.1 GCA_017993775.1 Chloroflexota bacterium
ACCAGCGCGGCCCCGGCCTCACCGACCCCGCCCCCGCCGACGCGACAGGCATCTTCCTGGACCTGCACAGCTACAGCCAACTGGTCCTCTGGCCCTGGGGCTTCACCAGCACAGTGGCCCCCAATGGTACGGCGCTGCAAACACTGGGGCGCAAATTCGCCTACTTCAATGACTATGAACCAGACCAAGCCATCGGCCTATACCCAACCGATGGCACGACGGATGATTTTGCCTACGGCGAACTGGGCATCGCCGCCTACACCTTTGAAATGGGCACCAGCTTCTTTCAGGATTGCGGCACCTTTGAAAACAGCATTGTGCCCGACAACCTGGAAGCGTTGGTTTACGCCGCCAAAGCCGTGCGCACGCCCTACCTGACCCCCGCCGGACCGGACGCGCTGAATCTGGTTCTCAGCAGCTACGGCCCCGCGCCGGGCAGCGTTTTCACCGTGACGGCCAACATCAACGACACGCGCTTCAACAATCTGAACGGCACGGAACCGACACAGGCCATTTACGCCGCCGAAATTTACCTGGACACGCCGCCCTGGGCAGCGGGAGCCGCGCCTGTGGCTATGACGGCCGTAGATGGAACCTTCAACCAGACCATCGAAGCCGTGCGCGGAACCATCGACACCACCGGACTGAGCAACGGCCGTCACATCCTCTTCGTGCGCGGCAAAGACGCAGCCAACAATTGGGGTCCGGTCACCGCCGAGTTCTTCTACGTGCTCGATCCGGCCGTCGCGCCGACCATTGGCGGCGTGGTCACGGCCGCCGATAGCGGCCTGCCGCTGGCCGCCACCATCACCACCGACCAGCCTTTCCAGGCCGACACGCAGGCCAACGGCGTCTATGCCATGCAGGTGATCAGCGGCACCTACACGCTGACGGCTACGCCTGTTGATGCGAACTATGCCCCGGCAACGGCCGTGGTAACGGCCGTCGATTACCAATCCGTGCAGCAAAACTTCAGCCTGTCTCCCTACGTCGCCATCTTCAACGACAACGTAGAAGGCGGCAGCAACGGCTGGACTGCCCAATCGCCGTGGGTCATCACCACCGAGGCCAGCCACAGCGCCACCCACAGTTGGACCGAGAGCGCCGGTGGCGCCTACGGCAATAATCGCAACGTCTCGCTCACCTCACCCGCGCTCGACCTCAGCAGCTACCACGACATCCGGCTCGATTACTGGCAAATTTGCAGCACCGAAGCCACCTACGACTTCTGCATCGTCGAAGCGTCGGCCAATAACGGCGTCTCCTGGCAAGAAATCAGCCGATATGACGGCCCCGCCGCCGCCTGGGAAGCCATCAGCCTGCCGCTGCCCATGTTGGACGGCGCAGCCCAGGCGCGCATCCGCTTCCGCTTCACCTCCGATGTGTCGGTCACGGCCGACGGCTGGCACGTAGACGACATCACCCTCATCGGCACAACCGCCTCCGCGCCGATTGTTTACGGCGTCGCCTTATCGCCCAATACCGCGCAAGCCGGCATGCCCGGCGCAACCATCACCTACACCGCCCGGCTCACCAACACCGGCAGCCTCACAGACACGTTTAATCTGGCCCTGAGCGGCGACAATTGGCCGACCGCGCTTTCCACGCCCAGCCTCACGCTGGCGTCGGGCGCTGGGGCCACCTTCAACATCACCGTGACGCTGCCGATCAGCGTGGCCAACGGCATGGTGGATGTGGCGGCGGTAACGGCCGTCTCCCAGGCCAGCGCCGCTGCCACCGCTACGATGAGCATTCGGACAACGGCCGTTATCCCCTACCAGCTTTTCCTACCCACCATCCCGCAGCCCTAAGCTGCGGCGATGACTGCCCCGCAAAAAAAGTCCAGGCCGTTGGTCTGGACTTTTTTTATGGGAAACGGCCGTTCCTGATTCAGCCCATTTCTACTACAAATCAATCATGCTTATAAGATTTATTATAAACATATAAATATTATCAATGTCTATATCAATTTTATTATTGATTTTACTTGACAAACGAAATAATCAAGATTATGATGCTGGCAGCAATCGGTTCATTTGCATCGCCTGGTAATTTGTGGGTTTGATGGTTTGTGAGCTGGAAACCACCCATCAACCCTACAAGTTCCGCCGCCTGAAAACAGTTTATGACACGGCCGTTACCCAACCGCCCGCTCAAAAAGCCTATGACAGACACACACCAGACCTCAGAAACCCAACCGTTAAAACCCTTCATCATTTTGTGGAGCGGCCAGGCTGCCTCGTTATTTGGCAGCCAACTGGTACAGTTCGCCCTTATCTGGTGGCTGACGACCACCACCGGCTCGGCCACCATTCTCGCCTTCGCCTCGCTCATGGGCCTGCTGCCGCAAGTGGTGTTGGGACCATTTGTGGGCGTGCTGGTGGACCGTTGGAACCGGCGCACAACCATGCTGCTGGCCGATGCGCTCGTCGCGGCGGCGACATTTGGCCTGGCGCTGCTGTTTTGGGCCGGGACTGTCCAAACCTGGCACGTCTTCGTCATCTTGTTCATGCGCGCTTTGGGCGGGGCGTTCCACTGGCCGGCCATGCAGTCTTCCACCTCGTTGATGGTTCCCAAAGAATTTCTAACCCGCGTGCAGGGGTTTAACCAGATGTTGCAAGGCGGGCTAAACATCGCGGCGGCTCCGTTGGGGGCGTTGTTATTGGGCTATTTTCCATTGCAAGGGATATTGTTGATTGATTTGGTAACGGCCGTGATCGCCATCGGCGCTTTACTGGTCATCCACGTTCCCCAGCCCCAGCGCGCGCCGTCCACCGGCGCGGCCACCTTTTTCAGCGAATTTCGCGCCGACCTGCGCGCCGGACTGCGCTATGTCTGGTCATGGCCCGCCCTCATGCTGCTCATGGCCCTCGCCGTCATCATCAATCTGGTCATCAACCCGGCCTTCGCCCTGCTGCCGCTGCTGGTCACGGACCATTTCGGCGGGCAGGCCATTCACCTGGGTACGTTGGAAGCGATGTTTGGGTTTGGGGTGCTGATTGGCGGCCTGCTGCTCGGTTTTTGGGGCGGCTTCAAGCGGCGCATTTTCACCAGCCTGACCGCGCTGATTGGCATGGGAGCCGGGATTCTGCTGCTGGGGCTGGCGCCTTCCGGCTGGATGTGGTTGGGGTTTGCCGCCGCACTGGTCATCGGCGTCACCATGTCATTGGTAAACGGACCCATTCATGCCATTTTCCAATCCACTATCGAGCCAGAGATGCAAGGACGGGTGTTCACGCTGCTTGGCAGCGCCGCCGGAGCCATGTCGCCCCTCGGCCTGATCATTGCCGGGCCGGTAGCGGACTGGTTGGGCGTACGTTCCTGGTTTATTTTTGGCGGCAGCGTCACGCTGCTGTTGGGGATTGGCAGTTTTTTCCTGCCCTTGCTGCTGCACATCGAAGACGGCCGTTCCCCCCTGGAAACTGAACACGCCCAAGACAAACTGCGGTTGGAGCCGACGGCCGTCGCCGAGCCCACCATCTGATCGCCTGGTTACACCGTCGAAGCGGCGCGGAGGGCGATGCCGAAGAGAAACAGCACAGTCAGGGCCAGCACCCATTGGCCGCGATTAGAATCATCGCCGCGCAGCCAGACCATGAAGACAAACGGCAAAAAGACCAGGGCAAAGGAACCGTACAAAATGTGCATGAACGGCCGTGCCACCACCGCCATGTTCCCATTCAGCCACAAAATGCCGCCCAATGCCCCCTGCACCAGATACAAAACCTGGCCAATGACCAAAGCGCCCATATAATTGCCATCCACCGCAAGCTTCCGCACCGCGCGAAACAAACCCCACAACCCCAAAATCAAAAAATAAATCCAGATCATCTGCGAAAGCTGGTTATGAATCAAAACCACAAATCCCATGTGAATCTCCAATCTTTAGTTTTTAGCCGCAAATCCCAAATCCCAAATCCCAAATCCCGCCCGAGTGTAGCCACGCGGGTACGGCTTGTCAACGCCCCCTGACTTGATTCTGCTTTTCGGCTACAATTCCCGCCTATGGAGAATGCAACGCCCTCAGAATCTTACATCCAAGCGCTCGACTATCTGTATGGCCTGATTAATTTCGAGCGGCAGCGGCTAGACCGCTATACCGAAAGCAAACTGGACCCGGAACGGCCGTACAGCCTGGTCAATTATCTCGGCGCGCCCCAAACGCGCTTTCCGGCCATCCACATCGCCGGCACCAAGGGCAAAGGCTCCGTCGCCGCCATGTGCGCCTACAGCCTGCACGCCGCCGGACTGCGCGTCGGCCTCTACACCTCGCCCCATCTACAAGAATTCCGCGAACGTATCCGCATCCTCACGCCCGATGACCCCGACGGCCTGATTCCCGAAGATACCTTTGTGGCCCTCGTGGCCAAAATCAAAACCGCCCTAGACCACGTGCCGGACGTTACCTGGTTTGAAGCGGTCACGGCCATCGCCCTGGCCTATTTTGCCGACGAACAGGTAGACGTGGCCGTCATCGAAACCGGCCTGGGTGGGCGGCTGGACGCCACGCGCGTGGTCAATCCGGTGGTATCGATCATCACCAGCCTCAGCCTGGACCACACGGAACTGCTGGGAAACACCCTGGCGGAAATTGCCTACGAAAAAGCAGGCATCATCAAGCCCGGCATTCCGGTCGTGGTCGCGCAGCAAGCGCCAGAAGCGGCCCAACGCCTCAAAGAAATCGCCGCCGAACGGCACGCGCCCATCACCTTCATCGGTAAAGCTGACTCGCCGGAAACCGAGCTTACCTGGATATACGAAAGTTTACCGGCCGCTCCGGGTCGGCGACAGCAGGTAATTATTCGCCGTTCGCCGGACGCCGCATTCGCCGCCCCCGGCAGCGCCTTTACGCTGGCGTTAGACGGTGAACATCAGCAGGAAAATGCGGCCGTGGCCCTGGCGGGGCTGCAAGTGGCGCGGGCGTCTTTTCCGATGGTAGACGAAACGGCCGTACGCCTCGGCTTTTCTACGGTGCAGTGGAACGGCCGTTTACAAATCCTCCACCCCGGCGACAACCACACCCCCGCCCTGCTGGTCGACTGCGCCCACAACCCGGATTCCGTCAGCCGCCTTTGCCATGCCCTCAGCCACGATTACACCTACCAACGGCTGCTGCTCTTGTTTGGCGCGCCAGCCGACAAAGACATCGCCGGCATGTTGGCCCAACTACTTCCCCTGACCGACGCCGTTTTCACCGCCAGCGCCAACCACCCGCGCTCGGCCACGCCGCAAAACCTGGCAAACATAGCCGCCGCGCTCGGCCACACGGCCGTTCCCTCGGCCACAATTGGCGAAGCGTTAACGGCCGTGTGGCGCGCCGCCCGCCCCGGCGACCTCATTTGCGCCACCGGCTCCATCATTGTGGTCGGAGATTTGCTAAATCAGTGGGAAAGCCTAAAATCAGACCTGTTGCGCCAACCAGAAACATGAATCGCCCAATTTTACTTAGAGGCGCGGACGTTTTAGCCAAATCCATACAGCAAAAAGGACTCCGCCCAACCACCAGACCGGTCTCTAACCACGACCACCAAGGATTACAACTCCATGATAAATGAAGAGGATTTCATCCTGTCCCAATATCCAGATTTTATGGACAGCATCCCAGGCTTTGAAGACGAATTATTCGAAGTAGAAGAACCGATAGACCATGAAGGCTACATCGACTGCCCATTCCTGCCCCTGCGCGATCTGGTCTTGTACCCGCAAATGGTCATGCCTCTGTTCGTCGGCCGCGAGCGCTCCCTGGCAGCCATCAAAGCGGCCGTAACCAACCACGAAAACATCATCGTCGCGGCCCAAAAAGACAGCGAAATCCTCGAACCAGGCGTCAACGACATTTACGCCCTGGGCACAGAAGTGACCGTGGGCAAAGCGCTGCGCATGCCCGATGACTCCACCAGCGTGCTGGCCCAAGGCCGCCGTCGGGTGGAAATCGTCGAATTCACGCAATGGACGCCCTACATTCGCGTTCGCGCCCGGCGCATCCGCGAGCCGCAAGAATGGGAAAACGCCACCGAAGCACTCATGCGCGCCGTCATCACCCTCTTTGAAAAAGTGGTCACCCTGAACCGCAGCCTGCCAGAAGACGCCTACACCTTCGCCATCAACATCGAAGAACCGGGCTGGCTGGCCGATTTCATCGCCTCCACCCTGAACACCTCTCTAGAGGTCAAACAAGACATTCTGGAAACCATCGATCCGGCCGTGCGCCTGCAAAAAGTCAGCATTTCCCTGGCCAAAGAACTGGATGTCCTGGAATTAGAAGACCAGATTCACATGCAAGTCCAGCAGGAAATGGACAAAACCCAACGCGAACATTTTCTGCGCGAACAAATGCGCGTCATTCAGGGCGAATTAGGCGAAGCCGACGTCTTCGCCCAGGAAATTAACGAGCTACGCGAAGCCGTCGCCAAAAAAGAGCTGCCCCCAGACGTCCGCGCCAAAACCGAAAAAGAACTTAGCCGCCTGGCCGCCATGCCGCCCATGTCGCCAGAAGTCGGCATTATCCTCACCTACCTGGATTGGATACTCAACTTGCCCTGGCTGGACGAATCCGAGGACAATCTAGATGTGCGCCACGCCGCCAAAGTGTTGGAAAACGACCATTTTGGCCTGGAAAAAGCCAAAGAACGCATTTTGGAATACATCGCCGTCAAACAAATTGCCCCCAAGACCTTACGCAGCCCTATTTTATGCTTTGTCGGACCACCGGGAACCGGTAAAACGTCGATTGGCCAATCCATTGCCCACGCTCTAGGCCGCGAATTTATTCGCATGAGTTTGGGCGGCGTACGCGACGAGGCTGAAATTCGCGGCCACCGGCGCACCTACATTGGGGCCATGCCCGGCCGCATCATCCAGGCCATGCGCCGCGCCGGCACAAAAAACCCGCTGTTTATGCTGGATGAAGTAGACAAGCTGGGCCAGGATTTTCGCGGCGATCCAGCTGCGGCGCTGTTGGAAGTGCTGGACCCGGAGCAAAATTACGCCTTTGCCGACCATTATTTAGGGCTAGATTTTGACCTGTCCAAAGTTCTGTTTATTACCACGGCCAATTACCTGGACACCATTCCCCCCGCGCTGCAAGACCGCATGGAGCTGATCGAGTTTCCGGGGTATTTGGAAGAGGAAAAATTGGAAATCGGCCGTCAGTTTTTGCTGCCGCGGCAGCTTGAGCAGCATGGATTGGCCGACAGCGGCATCCGCTTTGAGGATGAGGCGCTCAAGTCGATCATTCGGGAATATACGCGGGAAGCGGGCGTGCGGAATATGGAACGAGAAACAGCCAACGTGTGTCGCAAAATTGCCCGCATGGTGGCCGAAGAGAAACGATTCCCCAAACGGATTACCATGCGCCGCATCTACGATTTACTAGGCCCGCCGCGCTACTCTACCGAAGAACTGCACGAGGAAAACGAGGTTGGCGTGGCAACAGGCGCGGCCTGGACGGCCACTGGCGGCGAGATCATGTTCATTGAAGTGAATCTGATGCCCGGCAAGGGCGGGATGATGCTGACCGGACAGTTAGGCGATGTGATGCAGGAAAGCGCCCAGGCGGCGTTGACGTTTACGCGCAGTCAGGCAGAAGGCTTAGGCATCGACTACAACGATTTTGACAAAATCGACATTCACCTGCATGTGCCGGAGGGAGCCGTGCCCAAAGACGGCCCGTCGGCGGGTGTGTCGTTGGCGTCGGCGTTGATCTCGGCGTTTACCAATCGGCCGATTCGGCGGGATGTGAGTATGACGGGCGAGATTACGCTGCGCGGCCGTGTGCTGCCGGTTGGCGGCGTGCGCGAAAAAGCGCTGGCGGCGCGGCGGGCAGGTATTCGCACCTTTATTTTGCCGCAGAAAAACGAGCGCGACCTGGAAGATATTCCCAAGAAGCTGCGTCAGGATATTGAGTTTGTGCTGGTTAAACGGATGGAGGAAGTCTTGGCGGTGGCTTTGCTGCCGGCTCAGGAGATGTAAGCAAGTATCTGCAAACCTGACAGGTTTGGGAAAACCTGTCAGGTTTCTAATGACTATCGAATGATGAATGATTTACGGCCGTTCCTCATCCAACTCCCTATCCAGGTGAAAACCTACGATATCGACTTTGCCAATATCGTTCACAATGCGGTGTATATCCGCTGGCTGGAAGATTTGCGCACCGAACTGCTGGCCGCCGAATACGCCATCGAACAAATGCTGGCCGACGGACTGACGCCCATCCTCACCAAAACTGAAATCGAATATCGCCAGCCGGTACGTTTTGGCGACGCCGTCGTCGGGCGCATGTGGGTGGCCGATTTGGGCCGCACGCGCTGGACGGTGCAAGGCGAGTTCGCCGTCGGCGAGCAAATAACCACGACTTCGCTCCAGACAGGCTACTTTGCGGAACTGAGCAACGGCCGTCCCGTTCGTGTCCCGACGCAGATTCGCGCTGTGTGGGACGCGATCTTAAACAAAACCGCCAAACCGTAAAAATCCAATTCTAAAGCCCGCTTAACCAACAATTTACACTTTTTTTACCATTTAGGTGGACAATCATCTCAATGATATTTTATGTATTCCACCCTGGAGGTGAATTGTGAAACAAACGTATCGCTTAACGCTTATCGCTGTTTTGATTTTTAGTATCTTTATCCTGGCCGCCTGTGGGCCGGCGGCCACCGGGCAGGCCGCCTTACCTGCGGGTGATACGGCCGTAGCCGACACCGCCACCACCGCCGACAACGCCGCCATCCTACCTGTCAGCGCCGTCACCAATGCCGCTGCTCCCGCTCCGGCCGTGGCCCCCGCCCAAACCGGCGCGACGCTAGACCTGCAAGCCGCCCAAGACACCCTCGTCAGCTTATACGAGCGCGTCAATCCCGCAGTGGTCAATATTCAAGTCACCATCGCCGACAGCACAACTTCCTTGCCTAACAGCATCAACCCGGAAGATTTGCCCGAAGGCCACCCCTTCTCCGGCCCGCAGTATGGCCAGGGTTCCGGCTTTGTCTATAACAAAGATGGCTACATCATCACCAACAACCATGTTGTCGCCGATGCCAGCGCCATCACCGTGGTCTTTTCCAATGGCACAGAAGTAGACGCCACCCTGGTCGGCACAGACCCGGACTCTGACCTGGCCGTCATCAAGGTGGACGTACCGGCCGATCAACTGACAACCGTAGCTGTTGGAGACTCTGAAAGCCTGAAAGTAGGCCAATTTGTCATCGCCATCGGCAATCCCTTTGGCCTGGATGGGTCCATGACCTCCGGCATCGTCTCCGGTTTAGGCCGCACCTTACCGGCCGAGGCGCGCACGGTGAGCGGCAATCAGTTCAGCATTCCGGACATCATCCAGACAGACGCGGCCATCAACCCCGGCAATTCCGGCGGCCCGCTGCTGAACCTGGATGGCGAAGTGATCGGCGTCAATACGGCGATTGCCACAAACGTGGGCACATTCTCCGGCGTCGGTTACGCCGTACCGGCGGAAACTGTGAACCAGGTTGTGCCACAGTTGATCGAAAAAGGGCAGATTGAGCATCCGTGGATTGGCATTTCTGGCCGCGAGATGAACCGCGCGCTGGCCGAGGCCATGAATCTGGACGCAAACCAACAAGGCGTATTGGTGGTAGAAGTTGTGCCTAATGGCCCGTCTGACAAAGCTGGCCTGCGCGGCAGCAACAGCGAAGTGACCATCGACGGTTTCCAGGTCATGGTCGGCGGCGATGTGATTGTGGGCATCGACGACCAACCGGTGAACGAGTTTGATAATTTGTTGAGCTATATTGTGCAGAAAACGGCCGTTGGCGACACCATCAACCTGACCGTCCTGCGAAATGGCGAGCAAATTCAAGTGCCGGTGACCCTGGAAGCCAGACCGGCGGAATAAACCGATAATCCTCCAAGTAATAAAAAAGAGCGGTGTGGCCCACCGCTCTTTTTTATTGCCTACTGCCAGTTTTCGATTTTGTCTTGGATGGCCGCCACAAAATAATCGGCGGAAGCGCCATCTAATATGCGATGGTCGAAGGTGAAGCTGACGTAGGCCAACGGCCGTATCGCTATCGCATCATTCACCACCTTCACCCGCTTCTCAATTTTGCCCACGCCCAAAATGCCGCACTGCGGCTGGTTAATGATCGGCGTGGCAAACAGGCTGCCGCTAACCCCGTGATTGGTGATGGTAAACGTGCCGCCCTGAATCTCGTCCGGGCGGAGCTGTTTTTGGCGGGCGCGGTCGGCCAGATCGTTGATGGTGCGCGCCAGACCCAGCAAATTGAGCGAGTCGGCGTTTTTGATCACCGGCACAATCAACCCTTCTTCCAGGGCCGTCGCCATGCCCAAATGGATATCGTGGTGCAGCAGAATGCCGTCGTCGCGCCAACTGCTGTTCACCAGGGGGTGTTCTTTCAGCGCGGCCACGGTGGCAGCGATCAAATAGGCGGTGAAGGTCAGGCGGGCATTGTCGCGGGCGAACTGTTCTTTGTGGGCGGCGCGATGGCTGGCAACGGCCGTAAAATCAAACTCAAACACCGTCGTCACATGGGGGCTGGTCTGTTTGCTGCGCACCATATGCTCGGCAATCGAGCGGCGCATGGCCGTCAGCGGCTGTACATCGCCCGAAACGGCAACCGCAGCGCGCTTTTCGACGATCAGCGGACCCGCTTCCGCCGGCATTTGACGATTGACGATTGACGATTGACGATTTTCCACATAGGCCAGGATGTCGCGTTTGGTGATACGGCCGTCTAATCCCGTCCCGGTGAGCAAATCCAGATTCACGTCGTTTTCGGCGGCGATGCGCGACACAACCGGGCTAATGCGGCCGGTGTAGCGGCTTTGGGCCGCCGGTTGGCCGTTCGTGTGGCTGGGTCTGGCGCTGGTTGGTCCGGGAGGGATAGATGGTGGGGCGGGAACGGCCGTTTCCGCCTGCCCCTCCCCTTCTACCGACTCGCCCGGCGCGCCAACGAAAGCCAGCAGCGTGCCCACAGGCACCGTCTCGCCCGCCGGTACAAAAATTTTTAACAGCGTGCCAGCGCCTTCGGCCGTGGCCTCCGTGGTCACCTTGTCGGTCTCAATTTCCAGCAGCGCCTCGTACTGCGCCACCTGGTCTCCTTCTTCTTTCAGCCATTGGGCGATTGTCGCCTCGATAATGCCCTCGCCCAACTCGGGCATGATGATTTTTGTTCCCATGTTACCTCGTATTTTCTTTAATTCGTGAGGCGTGAGGCGTGATCTCCGTGTCCATCACGCCTCACGCCTCACGCAACACGTCTCACGGCTAACGGCCGTAAAACGCCGGATATTTTCTCGGATCCAACTCGTGCATCAGATCATAAACCAGGTCAAACACATCCTGCACGTTGGGTTTGGAGAAATAATTGCCATCGGTGCCAAACGCCGGGCGGTGGGGCTGCGCTGTCAGGGTGCGCGGCTCACCGTCCAGCCATTGGAAGCCACCCTGCGCTTCAATTACCTGCTGCATCATGTAGGCGGTGGCCCCGCCGGGCACATCCTCGTCCATGAAGATGATGCGGCTGGTCTTTTGCAGCGATTGGAGGATACGGCCGTTTACATCAAACGGCAGCAAACTCTGCACATCCACCACTTCCAGGCTGATGCCAACGGCCGTCAACTGCTCGGCCGCATCCAGCGCCAACCGACAGCCAGCGCCATACGTCACCAGAGTCACATCGTCGCCAGGGCGCAGCACTTCCGGCACGCCCAGCGGCACGGTCAACTCGGCCAGATTGGCGGGCAGCTTTTCCTTGAGCCGGTAACCGCTCAACACCTCGACAACCAGCCCAGGTTCGTCGCTTTGCAGCAGCGTGTTGTAAAAACCGGCCGCCTGAACCATATTGCGTGGCACCAGCACATTCACGCCGCGCAGCAAATGCACCACCGCGCCCATCGGCGAGCCGGAGTGCCAGACGCCTTCCAGGCGATGGCCGCGCGTTCGCACAATCACCGGCGCTTTTTGGCCGCCGGCCGTGCGCCACTGCACCGTCGCCAAATCATCAGACATGATTTGCAGGGCGTAGAGCAAATAATCCAGGTATTGAATTTCGGCGATGGGGCGCAGGCCGCGCATGGCCATGCCGATGGCCTGCCCCATAATGGTCGCCTCGCGGATGCCGGTATCCGACACGCGCAGCGGGCCGTATTTGTCTTGCAGCCCGGCAAAAGATTGGTTGACGCCGCCCAGCCGCCCCACATCTTCGCCAAAGGCAATCACGCGCGGGTCGCGGGCCAACATGGCGTCGAAGGCGGCGTTGAGGATTTGGAAACCGTTTAATTCGGGCGCGTCGGCAGCATAAATGGCTTTAACTTCGGGCACATGGACGGCCGCTTCGGCGGATTGGCTGGTGAGATGCGACCCGGCGCGGGCGCGGTTCACGGTCACCTGAGCCTGATGCCATTGGGCCAGCCGGTGACGCGCAGGTGTGGACTGGTGGCGGGCAGCGATGAGGGTGTCGTGTACGGCCGTTAAAATATCCCGTCGATACGGCGTCTGTTTTGCCGCCAACTGCGCCGCCAGGGCTGAATCCGGGCTGACCGCCTGGATGAGAGCCACGGCCTCATCGCGCTCCTTGTGGAACGGAAGCGTATACGCTTTCCACGCTTTCACCTTGATGTTTTCCACCAGCTTTTGCGCGTTGCGCTCAATCTGGTCCAACTCGCCGGCGGCGGCGATACGCTGTTCGATGATCCAGCGGCGCATCTGGCGCAGACAGTCGTACTCCTCTTCCCAGGCCAGCCGTTCGGCAGATTTGTATCGCTCATGGCTGCCAGAGGTAGAGTGACCCTGCGGCTGGGTCATTTCGACCACATGGACAATCGCTGGGACATGATCACGGCGGGCCACTTCGGCGGCTTGTTGGTAAGCCTCGATGAGCGCCGGATAATCCCAGCCTTTGACGGTGTAGATGTCGTAACCGTCGCGGCTGCCCGGTTCGCGGCGGAAGCCAGACAGGAGTTCGGTGAGATTTTGTTTCACCATTTGGAATTCGTTGGGCACGGAAATGCCATAGCCATCATCCCAAATGGAGATGATAACTGGCGCTCGGAGTACGCCGATGGCGTTGACGGCCTCCCAAAACATGCCTTCGGCGGCGCTGGCGTTGCCGATGGTTCCCCAGGCGATTTCGGCGCCGTGGTGAGAAAACTGGCTGAATTGTTGCAGCGCTTCCAGTTCGCGGTAGAGGCGCGAAGCGTAACCCAGGCCAACGAGGCGAGGCATTTGCGCACCGGTGGGCGAGATGTCGGCGGAGGAGTTGAACTGCTCGGTGAGGGTGCGGAAACGGCCGTTCTCGTCCAAACTGCGCGTGGCAAAATGGGCATTCATCTGCCGTCCGGCCGAATTTGGCTCCTGGGTCACATCGGCGTGGGCATACAACTGGGCAAAATAGTGCTGAATGGTGGTCGCGCCGATGGCAAACATGAAGGTCTGGTCGCGGTAGTAACCCGACCGAAAATCACCTTTGCGAAAGGCTTTGGCCATGGCAATTTGGGCGATTTCTTTGCCATCGCCAAAAATGCCGAATTTGGCTTTGCCGCTGAATACTTCGCGGCGGCCAATCAGGCTGGCCTGACGGCTTTGGGCCGCCAGGGTGTAGTCGCGAAGAATTTCGGCCGTACTGATAAATTTGGGCTGCGGAAACAGGGGGTCTTGTGCGGTTTCGGTTTGCTCCGTTTGTTTTTGGGAATGGGTCATGGGCTTTACTCCTAGGGAAAAGGGGCGGTAATGACAGGGCAGTGGTCGGGTTGGGAATGGGTAATGGTAGACAGCGAGCAGAGGAATGGGAAACGGCCGTCACCCAGGAGCAAACAAGTGAGTGATCGGGATTCGTGGGTAGAAAATCATCGACTTGATACCTCCGCTAAGTGAAAAGTTTGTGGGATTTGAACAAGGGTCCGGCGGCTGCCAAACCGGTTGGATTGTATGGAAAATTGCTTACAAGACAAGTTGCGGCTGAGCCGCCGCGAGCGCAAAAACCATTCAGGGTTCTGCCAGAGGAACTACGAAACAGTGGAAAATTTACCGGAGAGAGGGAAGCGGGGATTGCTCGAATCCACAACCGTCCTCTCTCCGGTTAGGCATCGTTCGTTACGGATTTTCTGCCAACGGCGTCACGGACACATTATCAAACTGCACCCGCACGCCGCCTAACCCAAGCGTTTCTACCATCAGACCAATGTCGCCGTGAGTAAAGGCATCATCAGACACCCGGCCAACTTCCTGATTGTTGACAAAAAAGATCATGTTGCCACCCTCGGCGCGCACGCGCAATGTGTTCACTTTGTTTAAGCCCTGATCAATGGCTGCCGACTCGAACCACCATTCGCCGACCAACGGCTCGGCCTCTGCCTCCCCGGCATTGCGATACCGGCCAATCCAGACATAGCCATCGCCGCTGATTTTGAAGAGGTAGAAATCATCCTTGGCGTCATCCAGGCGAAACAACAAGCCATAACCGTTGTTTAACGGGCCTGCTACCTGCGTCGCCGTCATCTCATAAACGCCGTCGCTAAAATCCTCACCAGCGGCCGTCCAGATGATCACGTCGTCGGCCTCTACGGTCAGGTCGTACACCCCATCGCGTACCTGACCGACGGCGTCGGCGTCGTTGCCTGTACGCCAACTGCCCGGCGCATCAAACGTTTCGCTATAACTGCTCGCGCCGCGGCAGGCGGCTAAAATGATCGTCGCGGCTGCCAGGAGAACGGCCGTTAGAACTGTTTTTCGTGCTGTTGTCATCTTTATAAGTCCTCTTCGGAAAACCCGGTAGGCTTACAAACCTATCAGGTCGGTTGCCCCTTCGTTGTATAGTAAGGCTCAAGTTTATAGAAAGCTGACTGATTTGCCACCTGTAACGGAAGCTATTAAATACTCTCTCAGACAGCAGACCTACAAGTCATAACTATAAAGACCCCAAGGGTTTGCCGTTGAGAATTTGGATTAGCTGGGCATCAAACCCTTGGGGTCTTAAACAATTACTGCAAGTCTACCGGAAAGGGGGTAGAATATGAGTTGAAATTTATAGAGAGATCGAATCGATAAAGGAATTACATGAGTAATGAACAAGGGCCGGACACGGCCGTTCCCACCCAATCATCCACCACCGCCCCCATCCCCGATGCCAACCTGGTTGAACCAGAAAATGCCCTACCAGAAGTGCGGGCTGAAGATTTGCCGGAAAACTGGCGCGCCGCCATGGCCCGCGCCGGCTGGACAGACCTGATGCCCGTGCAAGCCAAAGCCATGCCCTACATCATGGCCGGCCGCGATCTGATGGTTCAGGCGCGCACCGGCAGCGGCAAAACCGGCGCATTTGTCATGCCTATTTTGGAGCGCATCAATCCGCTTCAAGCTTCCTGCCAGGCATTGATCCTGGTGCCCACCCGCGAACTGGCCCAACAAGTGGCCAACGAAGCGGTTATCCTCACCGGCGATACCGGCATCAACGCCGTCGCCGTCTATGGCGGCAGCAGTTACAAAGTCCAGTTAGATGCTTTCCGCAAAGGGGCGCATCTGGTTGTAGGCACGCCGGGTCGTATTTTAGACCATCTGCTGCGGCGCACCCTGAGCCTGGACAATTTGCAAATTCTGGTTTTCGACGAAGCCGACCGGCTGCTGTCGATGGGTTTTTATCCCGACATGCGCCAACTGCAAACATACCTGCCACAGCGGCGGGTCGATAGTTTCATGTTCTCCGCCACCTTTCCGCCAACAGTGCAAAGTCTGGCCCGGCAATTTTTGCACGAGCCGGATTTTCTTAGCCTCAGCAAGGACAATCTGTCCGTCGCCGAAACCGAACACGTCTATTACACCATGCCGGCGCTGGAAAAAGACCGGGCGCTGGTGCGCCTGATCGAAGTGGAAAACCCGGAATCGGCCTTCATTTTTTGCAATACCAAGGTGCGCGTAACCTATGTTACCACCGTGCTGCGCCGCTTTGGCTACGACGCCGATGAGTTGTCTTCGGATTTAGAGCAGAAGGCGCGCGAAAAGGTGATGGATCGGGTGCGTCAGGGCAAGCTGCGGTTATTGGTGACCACGGATGTGGCGGCGCGCGGCATCGACGTGCCGGAGTTGTCGCATGTGGTGCAGTATGAAGTGCCGGAAGACCCGGAATTGTACATCCACCGCGCCGGACGCACGGGCCGGGCCGGAGCTACCGGGGTCGCCATCACTCTGGTGGGCGATTTTTCCGAGCAGGTGAAGCTGAAGCGCATTCGGGATAAATTTGGCGTGGATTTAGAGGAACGGCCGTTACCCACCGATGAAGACGTGACCGAACTCGTCGCCGAACGGTTAACGGCCGTGCTGGAAAGCGACCTGCGCCAACGCGACATCTTGCAAAAAGAACGCCTGCACCGCTTTTTATCGCTGGCCAAAACCCTGGGCGAAAGCCTGGAAGGGCAATCGCTCATCGCCATGCTGCTAGACGACATCTACCAACAGACGTTAAAAGCGGCCACAGTGCCCTCCGAACCTACAGAGCGACCGGAAAAACCGGCGCGAAAAGAAGAAAAACGCGGCCGTCGGTCGCGGAAACGGTAACCATCTAACGACATAGGGCTTGATGATGCGCAGGAAATTGACAATTACGGCCGTCACAGCCACAATTGCCCGAAAAATTGTAAATACACAGACTCCAAGGGTTTGCTCCTGAGAATTTGGATTATTGGGGCATGACACCCTTGGGGTCTTGCCAGAGAAACCTGGACAGGTACAAAAAAATAATACACGAAAAGGAGTATTTTATGGCCAACCAATGGAACAACGCCCCGGCGATGCAAATCGACCCGCAAAAATCTTATTCGGTGAACATGGGAACCAACAAGGGAACCATCGTCATCGAGTTATATCCGCAGTACGCGCCCAAAACGGTAAACAACTTTGTCTTTCTCAGCAATGACGGGTTTTATGATGGCGTGATGTTTCACCGCGTGATCAGCAACTTCATGATTCAGGGCGGCGACCCGACAGGGACCGGCCGTGGCGGCCCAGGCTACCGCTTTGAAGATGAGTTTAGGAACAACCCGCTCAAACACGAGACCGGCGTGTTGTCTATGGCTAACGCTGGTCCGGGCACCAACGGCAGCCAATTCTTCATCACGCACTCGCCCCAACCGCACCTGAACGGCAAACACACCGTTTTTGGCAAAGTCACCAGCGGCATGGATGTGGTAAACGCCATCCGTCAGGGCGATAAAATGGTCAAAGTGACGATTGTCGAGTCGTAAGTAGGGCTGGGAAATGAGAAACCGGTGATTAGAGACCGGATACCGGGGAGAGGCAGCGACTGCTCACACCTCCGGTATCCGGTCTTTTTTTAGTTGGCCTGAAATATGTAGCCGTGCCCCCGTTTGGAGACGATGTAAGAGGACGGCCGTGAGGTATCCTCGATTTTGCGGCGCAGCCGATGGACATGAACGTGCAGGCGATCTTCAAAGGCCGTGCCTTCGGGCCAGATGCGGCGTAAGATGAAGCTGGTATTGACCGGCTTGCCGGCTTGGCGCATGAGAACGTAGAGTAATTTGGTTTCGATGGGGGTGAGAGGGACGACACGGCCGTTCACCCATGCCACCTGACGCGGAAAATCAATCATCAGATGATCATCCACACGAGTCAGTGGGCTGGACGCAAAGCCACCCAACCGCTCCAAAACTTTATGAACCCGGGCCAGCAGCACGGCCGGGTTAAACGGTTTGAGAATATAATCCTCCACATGCGCTTCCAGGCCGGTTTGCCGCAGAGAGTCATCGGCAACGGCCGTTAGCATGATCACCGGCAAATCCGTAAATTGATGAACAAAGTGGCAAAATTCAAACCCCGTCATCCCCGGACTCATCTGGTAATCCACAATCGCCAGGTCGGGCAAGCCCTCAGTTTCCAATTTCCGCACCGCCTCTTCGCCGGATAACGCCGACATCACCTGCAGCCCGTCTTTTTCCAATGCAAAACGCAAAATTCTTACGGTATATTCGTTGTCATCCACAACGAGAATCTTTTGTCCTTTAGCAGGACCATTCACAGCATAACGCTCATTCATTCAATGTTTCCTCATCTAATTCTTTCATTCCCACGCGTCTCATCAACAACGCCCAAATCGCTGCCAATCATAAGAGAGCATCGCCAAACCTACTGTAAACAAAATTACTCTGCGCGCATATCCATAACCGAACTTCACTTTCTCAGCGGCGGCAACAGGGCAAACACAGCCAAGTTTTTAGCCTTTTGGACCCCTGCGACAGCATCAGCCTGAACCTTTAACCGAGAACTTGTTATAATGGGCTGCCTCAACAACCCAACCTGAGAACAGCATCTCAGGTCACTATTGGCGACAAATGCGTTATGTTAATTATATTGCGGAAATTCTCCTTACTCTTCACCCTGCTGATATTAAGCGCCTGCACGGCCGGCTCCACCGACACGCGTGCGGGCACACACGGCCAAATCCTGCTGTGGCACAGTTGGAATGAAGCAGAAACGGCAACTCTGACCCAGATTCTAACCAAATTCAATCAAATCTACCCCGATGTCGATGTCATCAGCCAGGCAGTTCCGGCGGACCAACTCCTCGAACGCTACGAGCTATCCGCCGGTTCAGGCATCGGTCCAGACCTTTTTATTGGGCCAAATAATTGGCTGATGCCCCTGGCCGACCAGCATCTGATTCAGGATTTGCGGCCCTATGCGCCGGAAACCGAAGAATACCTTTCAAGAGCCATCGCCTCGCTGACGTACAATGACGGCCTCTATGGCCTGCCGCTTGCCCTGCGGCCGATGGCTCTGTATTACAATACCCAGATGGTCGCCACCCCACCGGTCACTCTGGACGACTGGTTGATTCAGGCCGCAAACGGGAACCCTTCGGCCCTAAACACCAATTTTAAACCGGCGTTTTGGGGCATTCAGGCCTTTGGCGGACAGTTGTTTGATGAGGACGGCCGTGTCGTGCTGGATCAGGGCGGGTTTGCCAACTGGTTAAGCTGGCTCAAAACCGCCCAAGATTCACCAGGCATGATCTTAAGCCCGGACGAAACCACCCTGCGCGATTTATTCTTCAGCGGCAAGGCGGCGTTTTACACCGGGAATCCGGATGATTTACCCGCGGCGCGCGCCGCTCTGGGCAGCGAAAATGTGGCGGTGGCTGTGCTGCCGGCCGGACCCAATGGGCCGTCTGGCCCTTTGTTGGATGTGGAGGCGATTTATTTCAACCATGCCACGCCGCCGCCGCAGACCGAAACGGCCGTTTTGCTGGCCAAATTTCTCACCAACGCCAACCAGAGCACGACCCTCATGCGCGAAATCGGCCGGGTTCCGGCCAACCGCACCGTCAAAGTAGACCCGCGCATTTACCCGGCTGAAGCCGGATTTGCAGCCCAGGCGCGCACGGCCGTTGCCTACCCCAATCTGCCCCAAACGGAACAAATCACCACCGGAGGCAACGATGTCTACAAAGCCGTCCTGCAAGGCGTCATAGAACCTACCGAAGCCGCCGCCTTTACGCGGGAAATTAACCTCGCATACGGCTTCGACGTGACCGAACCGGAAACCAACCAATGTACCCAAGAAGGCATCTTGCGCATCTGGCATCCGTGGTCTGGCCGCCTGGCGGCAGGGCTAAACAAATTAGCCACCGACTATGCCCTCGATTGCCCCGATCTTCTCATCCTCGTATCGCAAATTTCCGAAAACGAACTGCGCGATCTGTACACCCAGTCGCGCATCGACGAAGGCCGTTACACCCTGCCCGATCTGGTTCTCGGCTACAGCACCTGGCTGGTTCCTTTTGTTCAGGCCCAATCCATCCAACCCATCACAACCCTCATTTCGGCCGAAACCAGGCAGCGCTACCTCCCTTCGGCCCTCAATACTCTCATCATGGGCGAAGACCTGTATGGGCTGCCTTACTGGCTGCAAATGGAAACGCTCTACTTCAACAACGATCTGGCCAGCGACCCGCCGGCAACGTTGGATGAACTGCTGCAGCAAACAACAGTCGAAAAAAGCGCGGCCCTGCCCACAAATTTCATCGAATCCTACTGGGGGGCAAACGGCCACGACGTACAACTGTTCACCGAAGACTATCGGCTGGCCTTAGCCGACACCGGATTTGTCGATTGGCTGAACTGGCTGCTCCAGGCGCAGGCTGCGCCGGGCATCTTTTTAGATGAAAACTATGTGCTGCTGCAAACGGCGTTCTATTCTGGCGGCGCGGCATTCCTGGTAGGACCAACATCGGCCCTGGGCGAGTTGGAAGCAAGCATAAGCGGCAACCAGTTGCGCGTGGCCAACCTGCCCTCCGGGCCAGACGACGAAGCATCTCCCTGGCTGCAAACAACCGCCTTTTTTGTGACAAATGGTATCCCAGACACCCAGCGCGAGTTGGCATTGTCGTTTGTAAATTTTGCCACCAACAGAACGAATCAGACGGATCTCATGACGGAATCGCGCCTGGTGCCGGCCAATATCAACGTGAGCACGGAAAACGACCCGGTGATGAACAACCTGATCCAGCAGGCTAACAAGGCCTTTGTGCCGCCGAATGTGCCACAAATAACGGCCGTGCACCAATTCGGCAACTCAGTCTATCTCGATGTCTTATCCGGGCGCAAAGATCCACAAACGGCCGTGTGCGATTTCACGCGCAACGTCGATAGAGCCAACAATTTCCCCGTCACCCCGGAAGATTTACCGGCTGACTGCCGGGAACAAAAATAACGCCGACCGGCAACACCGCCGCCGCAAATACAAGGAAAAATCATGGTAGACGGAACTGCCTTTCAAATCCTCGTCACCCAATTACAAATCCTGCTCATTTTTCTCACCCGCCCCATCGTGCAGCAGCAAGTCGTTGCCATCCTCGCCGTATACAGCCTCGCCTGGGGCGCAGCCAAAGCGCTCATCACCTGGATGCACCCCAGGCTGGTTAGCAGCCTCTCTGCCAGACTGCTGAAACACCCGGAAAGACTGCTTTATCGCCTGCTGCCAACCACGCAATACTTCTATTTCCCCGTCCTGGGGCTGATTTTTACCCGACTTGCCGTCCAATTATTTAACCGTCAGCAGCTAACCACCGGCCTGATCCAAATATCCGCCACTATTTTCTGGATCATCATGGTTTATCGCATCGCCCTGGCCCTGGTCCATATCTTCGTTTCGGAAGAACATGCCGAACGCTACCGCAAACGCATCCTCATCCCCCTCTTTATCCTGCTGCCTCTAACCCTCCTCCTGAACCAAATTGTGGACCTGGAAACCATTCTGAACATTCAAGTCCTCTCCTTCGTGGGCTACCAAATCACCCTGGGCAGAATCCTGCTGGCTTTTCTCTGGTTATATACTTTCTACATCCTGGCCTGGATAACCGAAGAAGGGCTGCGCAAAGTGATTATGCCTCGCACCCAGGCCGATACCGGCGTTATCAATACCGTAACCACTCTGACCCGTTACGTCATCATCGGCGGTGGTATCCTGGTTGTTTTTGGCACACTAGGCGTGAATCTCACTTCTCTGGCCCTGATTGGTACCGGACTTTCCGTCGGCATTGGGTTTGGCCTGCAGCAAATCATCGCCAACTTCATCAGCGGCATTGTGCTGCTGTTCGAGCAATCGTTACGGCCGGGAGATGTCGTGGAGGTAAACAATCAATTGGGCACTGTCGAAAAGCTCAATATCCGGTCAACCATCATCCGCACCAACGACAACGTGGAAATCATTGTCCCCAACGAGACATTTCTTACCTCCCAGCTTACTACCTACACGAAAACCGACCCGCTGGTGCGCGTATCTGTGCCTGTGGGCGTAGGCTACGACAGCAACCCCAAACAGGTGCAGAAAATTTTAATGGACACGGCCGTTTCCCATCCCCTTGTCCACCCCTACCCGCCGCCAGTCGTCTTTTTTGAAGGCTTCGGCCAATCCAGCATCGACTTCACCCTCACCATCTGGATCAACGAACCGGCGCGCCGCCGCGCCGTAAAATCTGACCTGTACTTTATGGTTTGGGAAGCGCTCGCCAGCGAAAACATCGAAATCCCCTTCCCCCAACGCGACCTCAATTTACGCGGCGGCTGGCCGGAATTTGTCCAGGCAATGGCCCAAGGAACGAATGCGCCGCGCCCCATCGCCAACCCAAAATCTACCCAGACCACCCCGACGGAGAAATGACATGATCCCAACACACAGACTCCTTCTACCCGATGGCGCCACCCTGGCCTATGAAGATATTGGCAGCAAACGGCTGTTACTCCTGATCCACGGCTTCACCGGCACAGCCCGCGCCCACCTCGGCACGCTCATAGATGGCCTGCAAACCCATTACCGCCTCATCGCCCCCGATTTGCGCGGCTACGGCGCCAGCCAGCCGCCCACCCGCAGCTTCCCGCTCGATTTTTACCACCGCGACGCCGACGACATGGCGGTCTTGCTGCGCCACGTCGATTGCGGCCCGGTCGCCGCCCTTGGTTTTAGCGATGGCGCGGAGATCGCCATCCTTTTGGCCGCGTTGTATCCGGAACTGGTCCGGGGCGTAGTTACCTGGGGCGTTTCCGGCGTCATTTCACCGGAGATGGTAACGGCCGTGCAGTCCCGTGTCCCCGTCCCCGCCAAACCAAATTGGGGCGCATGGCATCGACAAATCGCCGCCCTCCACGGCGAAGCCCAGGTTGAACCGATGATCCGCGGTTGGAATGAAGCCGCCGCCGCCATTCTGGCCCAAGGCGGCAACGTTTGTCTGGACGAAGCAGCCCACGTGCACTGCCCTACTCTGCTGCTCAACGGCGATGGCGAAGTCGGCAATACCCTGCGTGACGTAACCCGCCTGCTGAACCGGCTGCCAGACGGCCGTCTCGAAATCATCGCCCACAGCGGCCACCCCATCCACGACGACCAACCCGACCTGTTTTTACAAAAAGTGACCGACTTTTTAACCCGCCTCGACCTGGCCGAAGGGTAACGGCCAACCAAGGACCACATGCAATCAGACCCAACTCAACTCCAAATCCGCGCCATACACCCCGACGACATCCCCGCCCTGCACGCCATTCTCGGCCACCCGGCCGTTACCCGCTGGACCGACCAGCTGCCCACGCGGGAATACAGCCAGACCGAAGCCGATTTTAAGGCCGCCCAAACAGGGCTGCACCGGCTGGTAGGTATTTCAAACGGCCGTGTCGTCGCGTATGGCTGGCTGCAACAAACCACCCGGCCCCGGATGAAACACATCGCCCACCCTGGCCTTGTCGTGCACCCGGACCACTGGGGGCAGGGTATTGGCCGCCGCCTCTTCGCCGCCCTGCTGGACCTGGCCAATAACTGGATCAATACCTGGCGAGTGGAACTCTCCCTTTCGCCCGACAACGCGGCGGCGCGCCACATGGCCGCTGCCGCCGGATTTGTGGTGGAAGGAACCATGCGCCAGGCTGTTTTCGGCGACGGCCGTTTCCACGACGCCATCCTCTACACCCGACTGCTGCCACCCGCCGCAGCCCAAACCCGCCTGACATCGACGCCGCTGCCCGCCCCGCCCAGTCATCCCAACGACACGTCTCGCCTGATCATCCGGCCTGCCCGCCCCGGCGACGAAGCCGATCTCAACGAAATCTGGCGCAATCCACTGGTCGCCCGCACCACCTTACAACTCCCCAGCCAGGAAATCTGGGTCGCCCGCAGCCGGTTCGGCGAACCGCCGCCCCCTGGTCTACACCGCCTGATGGCCGAAAACGACGACCGTGTCATTGGCATGATCTCTATTTTCCAGAACCAAAATCCGCGCCAGATGCACTGCGCCACCCTGGGCATGATGGTTACGCCCGATTATTGGGGCCAACGCATCGGCAGCCGCCTCATGGCCGCCATTCTCGAGATCGCCGACAATTGGCTGGACCTGAAGCGAGTGGAATTGGCGGTGAATGTTGATAACCCAACGGCCGTCCACCTCTACGAAAAATTTGGCTTCGAAATAGAAGGCACACGGCGTTTCCAGGCGTTTGGCGACGGCCGTTGGGCCGACAGCCACTTTATGGCCCGAATCAGAGAATAAAAGCTAAAACACTATGTTGGCAGATGTATGAATGAATGGCACGCGGACAAACGCAGACAAAGCGGATTTTCGCGGCTAAACCGGTATAAAATCGGCGTTTATCTGCCGCATCCGCGAAAATCCGCCTCCTATGTCTAAAAAGTGCAAAGGTAGAGTAAAAAACCGGCCCCTTGTTCCCCCACCCAATCATTAACACTCCCTCATCAGTCATTGACAATTGACCCTTCACATCTGACAATTGCCAGTACCGACTGGTCAGTCTAAAAAAGTGAACCTATGACAGAAAATATCTCATCCACTCGTGATCCCGAAAGCACCCGCGAGCGTATTTTAGACGCCGCCCTGAACATTTTTTCCCGCAAGGGCTACTACGACACCCGCCTGGACGAAATTGTGGAAGAATCGCACACCTCCAAAGGGTCCATTTACTTCCATTTCCCCAACAAAGAGCGGTTGTTCCTGGCTCTGGTCGATCAATTCGCCGATTTATTGGAACGGCGCGTTACCGAGGCCATCGAACCGGAAGCCAAAGGCATCGCCCGCGTGCGCATTGCCCTGACGACAACCCTGGACACCTTCGGCAAATACCGGCGGCCGGCTAAAGTGCTGCTGGTGCAGGCCGTCGGCCTGGGCGCGCCCTTCGAAAACAAACGCAACGAGGTCAACGACCGCTTCGCCCACCTCATTGAGACCTACTTACAAGAAGCCATCGAAGTTGGCGACATCCCGCCGGTGGACACCGAAGTCGTTGCCTATGCCTGGATGGGCGCGATTTACGGCATTGTGATTCGCTGGGTCTACACCGGCGAACCCACGCCCGACCGCATTATGTCTACTTTACTGCCGGTTTTGCTGCGCAGTGTAGGGTTTGAGGAATATGAAGAAGTCAGAGACTAGAGAACGGAGAGAGGAGATTCGTGAATGGGGAACGGAACAGTCTCCAGTCTCCGGTCTGCAATCCTTCCGAGAACAACGCCTCGTCAGCTACAGCCTGCCCATTACCGGCCTGTCGGCAATGGGCTTTTTGCGCCATGCAGAAGGGCAGGAGCGCTTTTTTTGGGAAGACGTGCGCGACCGGATCACGCTGGCCGGGTTTGGGTCGGCGGCCAATTTGATGGGATGGGGCGACGGCCGTTACGCCCACATCCGCCAGCAAGCCCAAACGCTTTTCCAGGATGCGGTCTTGCTCGGCGACGCGCCCGAACTGGCCCGACCACGCCTCTTCGGCGGCTTCGCCTTCCGCGACGACTTCCTGCCAGACAACACCTGGGCTGCCTTCCAGCCCGCCCACTTCATCCTCCCCCACTACCAATTTGTCCGGGTCGGCCAAGAAACCTGGCTCACCATCAACGCCCTCATCCCCCTGGCCGACGACCCTGAACACAGCCTGCCCATTTTGCAGGAAGCGCTGCAAACCCGCCGAGAGCGTCTACTAGAACCTGGAAATTGGAGATCAGAAACTCCACCTCAAACGCCAGCCTCCAGTCTACAATCTCTCTCCTACCCCATGTCGCCGGACGAATGGGCGCTGCTGATCCATGCTGTGCAGCAGGAGATTGCCACAACGGAATTAAAGAAAGTCGTCCTGGCGCGGGTGTGCGAAGCGCGGTTCCACGAGCGTATCGACATCTACAGCGCCCTGGCCTTTCTGAATAAAGCCTACGCCGATTGTTACCGCTTTGTGTTTGAGCCACGGCCGTTCCACACCTTCCTCGGCGCGACCCCCGAACTGCTGGCCAAAGTAGAAGGCGCCACCCTCACTACCATGAGCCTCGCCGGTTCCATCCGCCGCAGCGCCGACCCGCTGGAAGACGCCGCTCTGGGCCAACAGCTCATGGAAAGCCCCAAAGACCGCCACGAACACGAAGTGGTAGTCATGTCCATTCTGGGGCGGCTGGCCCCGCTGACCACCCAGTTAGAAATTTCGCCCGCGCCCGGCGTTTATAAGCTTAGCAACATCCAACACCTGTTCACGCCCATTCGCGGCGCCCTGGCCCAACCCGACGGCATTTTACCCCTGGTAGAAGCCCTGCATCCCACCCCGGCCATGGGCGGCTCGCCGCGCAGCCTCGCCCTGGATTTTATCAGCCGCCAGGAACCAATGCCCCGCGGCTGGTACGCCTCGCCTGTCGGCTGGATCGATTACAAGCTGGATGGCGCTTTCGCCGTGGGCATTCGCTCGGCCGTGGTACAAGAACGCCGCGCCTGGCTTTATGCCGGCGCCGGCATCGTTGCCGCCTCCGATCCTGATCAAGAATGGGCCGAAACCGGGCTAAAATTTCGCCCGATGCAAAACGCCCTGGGAATTATCAGCAGCCAATAGCTGCTAGCGGATAGATGTTGGCTGTTAACTATTGACTATTAATTATGATTTCAAATGCAAGCCACGTTCCACAAGAATCCATTAACCTGGCCGTCCAGGCTGTCCATTATCGTTACGGGCACAGCCCGGCATTGGAAGACCTCTCGTTCACAGTTGCAAAGGGCGAATTGGTTGCCCTGGTTGGCCGCAACGGGGCGGGCAAATCTACGCTGCTGCGCTGCATTGCCGGTTGGACGCGCCCCACGCAGGGTAACGTTCTGCTGCAAGGCCAGGCCATTTATCAGAATGAACGCTGGACACGGCGGCACATTGTGCTAATTCCCGACACGCCGCCTTTTTATGAAGCGCTGACCGCCTGGGAGCACGCGCAAATGGTGGCGCAACTCCACCACCTGGAAAACTGGGAAGGCGAGGCCGAAAAACTCTTTGCCCGCTTTGGCTTGTGGTCCAATCGGGACGCATTTCCGTTTATGTATTCGCGCGGGATGCGCTATAAATTGGCTTTGTGCCTGGCATTGCTGCTTAAACCGGCGCTGCTGCTGCTCGACGAACCGCTCGGACCGCTGGACCCGCTGTCGGTGGGGTATTTGTGGGGCGAATTCGGCCGTTATCAGGAACAGGGCATGAGCATTTTGTTGAGCAGTCACCAGATGCCCTATGCCGTCCACCCGGACAGATATCTGGTGATGGAACAGGGCCGCTTGCTGTGCCAGGGAACCCCAAACGAACTGCGCGCCGATTTGGGCCTGACGGGTGATTTTTCGTTGGACAATTTGCTGGAAACGGCCGTTACCAATCTCTACCCCGCCCACCCTACACCTATCCATGATTGAACTGCGCCTGCTGACAACCCTGCGCCTGCGACAATGGCGCGCCAGCCTGGTTCCCATCCTGCGCCTCTTCGGCTACAACCCCGACGACCGCTCGATTAAGGAATTCCTCTACAACCTCTACCTGATCGCCTTTTTTGTGGTCTGGATTATTTTTGGCACCTGGGG
>JAGOMA010000060.1 GCA_017993775.1 Chloroflexota bacterium
ACACTGTCATCTTGATGCTTGTAGATGGTTTGAGTTATGAAGATACTCGCCATTGGCCTTATCATTCAACACCTTGTTTAATTGTTGGTCCATCTATAACATTCGCCCGAACTGAGAGGGGTGATATAGTGCCAGACGTTGGTTTTCCTGCCATTGTCGGAAAATTCTCAATTGCTCGACAGTTAGCTCAAGCAGGGCTTCCTTATTCCCGCGGGTTCTCGTACTGGGAACGGGAACAAAATGATGTGTCATCTTTCTTGTTCTCTGGTATGCCCTTGGAGAAAGTTGTAGGAATTAATCAGGCGCTAGACTACCTCGGGGAACTCAATTTGCAAAGCACATATATTCAAATTGTTCGTGAAGGCACAGATGGATTAGCTCATAGCCGCCGTGAAGTAACCCAGCGTGAAGTCGAATCCACAGTGGATGCAGTATTGGATGATTTTACTTATCTTATTAGTTTGGTCGCGGAAAGTGGTCTTAAGGGAGCAGTTTACTTGGTATCTGATCATGGAATCTTATGGAAACAACAGCACACGTTTGAAAGAATTCCAAGCGAGAACTCAGCTCATGTGAGATATTCATGGGAAAAGCCAACGGATTCATCATGTACCTACACTGTACAAACGAGCAACGGTCCTTGTTATTTGTATCATTACCCTTACAACGGCCGTCAACTACGTGCCAATGACAGCGGTACACACGGCGGTCTTTCCTATTGGGAAAGCATTGTTCCTTTCGTTCATGTGGAGGTTAATCTATGAAGCTGCTTCTCGGCAAAGACACCCAATCTGATCAATCAGTATACCTAACTGCCGAAGGGGCACGGGCTGTTTTAGTCTGTGGCAAGCGAGGCAGTGGCAAATCATATACCGTTGGTGTTCTCGTTGAAGAACTACTTACCGCAGGAGGGCGCAACATAATTCCTATCATCGTAGATCCTATGGGCGTCTATCACACGATGGTACAGCCAAACACAGCTCAACAAAACGAACTTTTCAGTTGGGGTTTGTCAACAAAAAACTATCAAGTGCGCTTGCTTATTCCAGGAGACCCAACAACGCTCTACGACAGTGATGTGCTAACTATACTAAAAGAACGTAATGTCGAAATAACTCCCTTGCTTCTCAATGCCTCAGATCTTACGCCCGATGGTTGGTGCGATCTGTTTGACGCTGATATCAATAAGCCAATGGGTATTGTTTTGTTTCGAGCAGTCCAACAACTGCAAAAGAAAGGAGGCGCTTTTAGTGTTCAAGACATCATCAGAGCAATTGAGCGAGATGGTAAAGCATCAGATACTAGCAAAGAAGCGTTGTTAAATCGATTGGAAGCCGCAAAAAGTTGGCAGCTTTTTGCAGAAAGCCAATACACTCCCATTCACGAATTGTTCCAGCCAGGAGCAGTAAATGTGCTTGATCTTAGCCGTTTAGAGCCAGGACCTCGTGGCCGACGAAACCTAGCGGTTTCTGTAATTGCTCGTAACCTTTTTCGTGCTCGATCGGACGCCCGGTTGCGAGAAGAATTTGGCTTAGCCACACCTATGCCGCGAGTATGGATGCTACTTGATGAGGCGCATCAATTCGTTCCAGCCGGAAGTAATACCTTATCCAAAGGTCAATTGATTCGCTGGGCTAAGGAAGGACGTCAACCTGGTCTTTCTTTGGTCGTTGCCAGTCAACAACCATCAGCTATCGACCCTGAAGTTCTGTCCCAATGTGATATGATTCTGAGTCATAAGTTGACTTCCCGTAATGATGTCAATGCGCTTAATGCTTTAAGCCAAGATTATATGGGAAGTGAACTGCGAACTTTCATTAAAAATCTAAAAAGAACGGGTGAAGCTGTGCTAGTTGATGATGAGTTGGAGGCTGTATATATGTTGCGAATACGGCCTCGGCGTAGCCAGCATGGTGGAGGTAGTCTACCTACCCATGAGGAGGATAATTTTGACATTTGGCAGTGACTTTATGGTTCGTCAAGCATCTGTAGAAGATATCGACATGATCAAACAATTAGCTGATGCCCATAAACACGAATTAGGTTTTCTGCGCAGACCTGCCTTGCTTGAGGCAATAGATCGACAAGAACTTTTAATTATTCATAATGGAACTTGTATAATAGGTTTTGTGGAATATCGGCATAGACGAGATCATCAAACGACCTTGTACAACATCGTGATACATCCTGATTATCGTCGGAAAGGTTTTGGAGATAAGCTTGTTAAGGAACTTGAAAAAGAAGCGCGCCTGAAAGAAAAATCAGTCGTTCAGTTAAAATGTCCGGTAGACTTATTAGCCAACAGTTTTTATGAACGTATTGGTTACCAAAAAGTAAATATTGAACCTGGAAAGTACCGTCAATTAAATATTTGGCAAAAAACTTTATTGTGAGATTTGGTTTTACGGCTAAAAGGCTACTTTTTAATCTTTTCAACTCTCTCTGCCGATCTAATTACGGGCTTGTCTGTTTTTAACATGATAGATTGGACCAATCTTTGAGATTGGTCCAATCTTTGAGATTGGTCCAATCTGAGACTCCATTGTTAATTACTAATGACCACATAGATAAATCCAGCCATGACCAACCTCGGTGCCTATTTACACCAATTTTCCCACCTGCACACAAATAAGAACCGCACCTCGTGGACGGCCGTTACCACCCACCGCGCCCCCCACAAACCACTCCTGCTCCTGGCCGTGCTCGACCTCTTTGCCCAGGGCAGCATTACCACCAATCTCATCGCCCTCACCCCGGAACTGAGCGAACTCTTTACCCTTTACTGGCACAAAGTCCGCCCGCCCAACCAGCGCAAGCAGCGGCCGTGCCCCTGCCAACTGAACAATTGTCACGCGGTAGTCGAGAGTAAAGACCTGACAGGTTTAAGAAAACCTGTCAGGTCTGGGCCGCCAGGGAACCATCCATGACCAACCCAACGCCATTGCAGCACGGCCGTGTTTATCACATCTATAACCGGGGCGTCAACCGGGAGAACGTCTTCCTGGAAGAGCGGAATTATCGCCACTTTCTGACGCTGTACACCCAACACGTCGCGCCCATTGTATTTACCTACGCCTACTGTCTCTTGCGCAACCATTTTCATCTGATGGTGCAGATTAAGACGCCGGAAGAGATCAGGAACGGCGAAAACCTGACAGGTCTTGGAGACCAGTCAGGTTTAGAACTGGCGAGCAAAGCACCCGGCCAGGTGTTTTCCAACTTCTTCAATGCCTATGCCAAAGCAATCAATAAGGCATACGGCCGTACCGGTGCGTTGTGGCAACGGCCGTTTGGCCGTATCGAGGTTACGTCAGACCGGTATTTTGTCCAGCTCATCACTTACATCCATCACAACCCGATCAAGCATGGGTTTGTGGACCATTTAGGCGACTGGCCTTACTCATCTTATATGACGTTCGCTTCTACCCAACCGACGCGCCTGGAACGACAGATGGTTTTGGATTGGTTCAATGGCCCGGAAGGGTTTGCCGCCGCCCATGCGCAGCCGCCGGTGGAAAATAAAATAGAATGGGTGATCGGCCATGATGACGATTAGATTGACGACAAAAGAGCTGACAGGTTTTCTTAAACCTGTCAGGTCTGAACACGACCATATCCCATGACAACTACCCTTAACCAGTACCTGGATAGGTTCTCTCATCTGCATACCGACAAGAATCGCAAGACGTGGACGGCCGTTACCACCCACCGCGCCCCCCACAAACCACTCCTGCTCCTGACCGTGCTCGACCATTTTGCCCAGGGCAGCATCACCACCAATCTCATCCCCCTCACCCCGGAACTGAGCGAACTCTTTACCCTTTACTGGCACAAAGTCCGCCCGCCCAGCCAGCGCGGCAATCTCGCTTATCCCTTTTATTACCTTAAAAGCGAAGGCTTCTGGCATCTCCAGCCGCGCCCCGGCCAGGAAACAGCCCTGGCCGTCTACCGCCCTAACGCCGGACTCAATGCCCTGCAAACGTTGATTCTGGGCGCGTCTTTGGATGAGGCGCTGTATGCCCTGCTCTGCGCGGCCGAGGCGCGCCAACACCTGCGCGCCGCCCTCATCAACACCTACTTTGCCCCGGACCTGCATCCTGTGTTGGTAGAACAAAGCGCCATGAACGCCGCCGCCTTTCAATACAGCCAGGAACTCTTGCAGCAGGCCAAAAGCGAAAGATATATACGGGAAGCGGCCGTCGAAGATAAACCATTCCGCGATCAGGGTTTCCGCCGGGCCATTGTCAGAGCCTACGACCACCGCTGCGCCCTGTGTGGCGTGCGCATCCTCACGGCCGATGGGCATACGGCCGTGGCCGCCGCCCATATCATCCCCTGGAGCGAAAGCCACAACGACGACCCGCGCAACGGCCTCGCCCTCTGCCATCTCTGCCACTGGACCTTCGACGAAGGGCTGGTCGCCTTTACCGATACCTACAAAGTAAAAATCTCGCCCCAACTGCCCAATTCGCCCAACTTACCGGGGCATTTGCTCACCTTCACCGACCGCCACCTCATCGGTCCCGGCGAAGCATACCTCTGGCCTTTTGTGGATTCTATTCGCTGGCATCGCAAGGAGCGGTTTCGCGCCCGGTAGCCTAGACCGGTCAGGTCTGGTCCGGTCCATGTCACCTTATGTGTCTTCCCTCTTTGAGGGTAAACCCGAAAAGGGGGTCAATATCCATCTGATAGCTCTCGAAAGTAAATCGAGAAAAGGAGCCAGTCGTGTTGAAATTTAGAATCGTTTTTGCAGCCATCATCGCCCTTCTCTTGCTTGCCGCCTGCGACGCCGCCGCGCCGCCGGCCACGCCGCTGCCGGTAGAAGTGCCCGTCACCGTTGAGGTGACTCGCATCGTCGAAGTGCAGGCGGAAGTCACCGTCGAAGTGCCGATCGAAATGACTGTTGAAGTGACCCGCGTCGTCGTGGAAACGGTGATCGAAACCAAAGAAGTCCCGGTTGAAGTCACCCGCATTGTGGAAGTGGAAGTCACCGCAACGCCAGAGCCAACGGCCGTGCCGCCTACGGCCGCCCCCGCGCAGCCAACATCCGCCGCCAATACCAATCAGACAGCCGGATTCTCCGACGCCCAACTGCTCGATTCCATGAACACCTTGCGCAGCAACCTGTTAGAACTGGGCGGCATGTTAGACAGCCGTCTGGTTTATTGTGATGTCTGGTTGGAAAAGTTTGATCGTATTGCCGGGCTGCCCACCTACGACACCACCAACGCCAACGATACGTCTAAGTGGGCGTATGGACAGTATCGCGCGGCCATCGACACCTTCAAGGCAGCGGCCAACGACATGACCCAAAATGCGCGCAACAACTGCCAGCGCGGCGGTTCCATCCCATACCAACAGTGGGGGATGGCGCGGCAGGGCATCAATCAGGCCACAGACATTTTGCAGCCGGCGATCAAAGCGTTGGGCGGCGAATAACTGAACTTAGAAGACCTGACAGGTTTAAGAAAACCTGTCAGGTCTTTATGTGCCACAAACGGCCGTTTCTGGGACAATACGTCCCATGAACGCCTACCTTACCCTGCTGCGCCAGCGTCCCCAATTTCGCAACCTGTGGTTAGCTTCGGTCATCAGCTTCGCCGGTGATTGGTTCAACACCATCGCCTCTGTCATTCTGGTTAACCGCTACCTGGATTCCACAACGGCCGTAGGCCTTCTCTTTGTCGCCCGCGCCCTGCCGCCCTTCCTCCTCGGCCCCATTGCCGGGGTCATCGCCGACCGCTTCGACCGCAAAACCGTCCTCATTGCCACCGATCTTTCCCGCGCCGGTATCGTGCTCGGTTTTCTATTCATCACCAGCGCCGAACACGCCTGGCTCATCTACGTCCTCACCATCCTGCAATTTGCCATCTCTGCCTTTTTTGAACCGGCCCGCGCGGCCATCCTGCCCAGCCTTGTCCAGGGCAGCGACGAAATCCTGGCCGCCAATACCCTCTCCAGCATCACCTGGTCCACCATGCTGGCCGTCGGCGCAGCGTTGGGCGGCATCGTCACCGGATTGTTTGGCGTCCCCGTCGCTATCCTGATCGATTCCGCCTCTTTCCTGCTCTCCGCTTTCTTCATCTGGCGCATCGTGCGCCAGCGCGCCGCCGCCCCCACCGGCAGCGAAAGCAGCGGCTTCGGCGATATGCTAGATGGCTTCCGTTATGTACGCGGCCATCCCCGCACCGCCCTCACAGCCACCGTCAAAGCCTTCACCCAAATCGGCAGCCCAGACATTATGATCGCCGTCTACGCCGCCCACATCTTCCCCTATGGCCAGGACGGGGCGCTGTCCCTGGGTTTGCTCTACGCCGCCGCCGGGGTTGGGGCGCTGCTCGGTCCCCTGCTGGCCAATCGCCTGCACGCCGGGACCATGCGCGCCCTGCAAAACAGCATCGCCGCCGCCTTTGTCATCGTTGCTTTGGGCTGGCTGCTCTTTGGCTGGGCGCCCAGCCTGCCCATCGCCCTGGTCGCCATGCTCATCCGCCATATGGGCGGCTCCATCAATTGGACCTACAGCAGCGTCATTTTGCAGCTTCGTGTGCCCGATCGTTACCTGGGGCGCGTCTTCGCCCTGGATTTCGCCCTGTTCACCTTAGCCATGTCCCTTTCCGTCTGGGTCAGCGGTCTGCTGCTCGATCATACCAGCCTCGGCCCGCGCGGATTAACCCTGCTCCTGGGCCTGGGCAGCCTCGCGCCGCTGCTCCCGTGGCTCTGGCTCACCCGCAGCGATCCCCTGCGCCGGCCGGCAGAATGAACAGCAATCATATGCGCGCAAAACCCTTGGGGTTTTCTACCGGCTAATAGTAAGCGATCAAAACCCCAAGGGTTTATTGATCGCATACATACGACTTCGACCACGCAAAACCCTTGGGGTTTTTTATAGGGCAAAACCCTTGGGGTTTTTTATAGGGCAAAACCCTTGGGGTTTTCTACCGGTTAATGGCAAGCGATCAAAACCCCAAGGGTTTATTGATCGCATACATACGACTTCAACCACCCAAAACCCTTGGGGTTTTCTCTACGAGTGAACCGTTATGAAAGCGAACCCCCACATCCTACTCCCCACCATCGGCAGCGCCGGTGACGTGCATCCGGTGATTGGCCTGGGGCGCGGCCTGCAAGCGCGCGGCCATCGCGTCACCATCATTACCAGCGCCTACTTCCAACCGTTAATCGAACAGATGGGACTGGGCTTCCTCCCACTCGCCTCCGCCGCAGAATACCAACAAGTCATCGACGATCCCCTGCTCTGGCATCCCACCAAAGCGTTTGGCTTTGTCGCCCAACACTTTCTCCTGCCCGCCACCAGACGGTTATACGCCCTCCTGCAAGAATTCGACCCGCAGCAAACCGTCGTCGTGGCCCCGTCACTCGCTTTTGGCGCGCGGCTGGCGCAGGAAAAGTTGGGCATGCCCATGATTTCAGCCCATTTGCAGGCGGCCGTATTGCGCAGCGCCTACCAACCGCCGGTCACCGGCCCGCTTCTCCCTCTCGATAAGCTGCCGCTGCCGTTAATACGCGGCTGGTTCCGCCTGGTAGATCGCGCCATCATCGACCCAATCTTACTGCCGGAACTGAACGCCTTTCGCGCAGAGTTAAACCTGTCGCCTATCCGGCGGGTGTTTCATGAATGGATGCATTCCACGCAGTTGGTGCTGGGTCTCTTTCCCGACTGGTATGCCCCCATCCAACCCGATTGGCCGCCGCATACAAAGCTGACCGGCTTTATCCATTTCGAGCGAGAAGCGGCACGGCCGTTTCCCGACCACGTGCGCGACTTTCTGGCTAACGGCCGTGCGCCCATCCTCTTTACCCCCGGTTCGGCCATGACCCACGGGGCGCAGTTCTTCCAGGCAGCTCTGGAAGCGTGCCAACGCCTGGACCGGCGCGGCCTCTTCGTCTCCGCCCACGCCGAACATATTCCGGCCCATCTGCCGGAAAGCGTCTGTTACGCTCCCTACCTGCCCTTCAGCCAGGCCCTGCCCCAGGTGGCGGCGCTGGTCTTTCATGGCGGCGTGGGCACAATGGCCCAGGGTTTGGCCGCTGGCATCCCCATGCTGGTCATGCCCATGAGCCACGACCAACCCGACAATGCCCTGCGCCTGAAGCGGTTGGGCGTGGGCGACTATCTGGCGCCGCAAAAGTTCCACGGCCCGGCCGTGGCCCATAAGTTAGAGCGGCTGCTGGGCGATACGGCCGTGGCCGACGCCTGCCGCCTATATGCGCCGCGCCTTGATTTTGCGCAAGCCCTGGCCGATACCTGTCTGGCCATCGAAACCTTTACCGGTTGATCTGCCAGACCCTAAGGGTTTGAAGTCTACCTTTTCAAGAGCAAACCCTTAGGGTCTATGAAGTTCGAGGTACACATGTCCAACCAATCACCTTATGTCCTCCCATTTTCGGCCATCGGCAAAGACGACCTGCCCCTGGTCGGCGGCAAAGGGGCCAACCTGGGCGAAATGACCCGCGCCGGATTCCCGGTTCCCTCCGGTTTTTGCCTCACGACCACCGCTTTCCACGCCTTCCTCGCCGCCGCCAACACCGCCGACGTATTCACCGCACTAGACAGCATCGCTCCCGGCGATCTGGAACGCGCGCGGCAGGTGGGGCAGATGGTGCGCCAGCAGTTGGGGCAGCTCCCCGTGCCGCCGGATGTCGCCGAACGCGCCTTAACCGCCTGGCGCGCCGAAGGGGAGCAGCACGCCTACGCCGTGCGCTCCAGCGCCACCGCCGAAGACCTGCCCGACGCCTCGTTTGCCGGACAGCAAGACACCTATCTGAACATACGCGGCGAGCAGAGCTTGTTAACGGCCGTGCGCGACTGCTGGGTCTCCCTCTTCACCGACCGGGCGATTTTGTACCGCCTGCAAAACAACTTCGACCACCGCCAGGTGAGTCTGTCGGTGGTGGTGCAGCGCATGGTGCTGCCAGACGTATCCGGCATCCTGTTCACCGCCGACCCGTTAACCGGCGCGCGCCACATCGCCTCGATTGACGCCAGCTACGGCCTGGGCGAAGCGCTGGTCGCCGGTCTGGTTTCCGCCGACCTGTACAAAGTGGACCGGCGCACCTACCGCGTGATCGAAACGGTGATCGCCGACAAGCAGATGGCCATACGGCCGTTGCCCGGCGGCGGGACCATCCATGAAACCCTCAGCGGACCAGAGCGCACGGCGCGGGTCTTAAGCGATGGTCAGGCCATCATCCTGGCGGAGATTGGCGAGCGTATTGCCCGGCATTACGGCCGTCCGCAAGACATCGAGTGGGCGCTGGTTGGCGGCAAATTCTACATCCTCCAGACCCGCCCCATCACCTCGCTCTACCCGGTCCCCGAAAGAGCCATACACACAGCCGCCGAAACCGGCGAACTGCAAGTGATGTTTTCCTTTGCCTCGGTGCAGGGCTTCCTGGAGCCGATTACGCCGCTCGGCCAGGACACGCTGTTTTCCCTGGTCACATATGCCGGGCTTCTGTTCGACATCGACCGAAACTTGCACACCCAACGCGCTGCCTTTTTGGGCGGCGAACGGATATGGATCAACATCACCGCTTTAATGCGCCATCCCCTGGGGCGCAAACTATGGGTCGGGGCCATGCCCTGGATCGACGCCGACGCCGCCAGTGTCCTGAGAGTGCTGCGTGATGATCCCCGGCTAAAGCCCGCGCCAGACTGGTTTAAACCAGATACGGTGCGCCGCCTGAGCTTGTTTTTTGGGCCGCTGCTCCGTCAGGTTGCGGCCTTTATGCGCCAACCGGAGACGAAGGCCGCGCAAGCCCGCCAAGAGATCGAAACCCACCTGACCGCTGTGCGCCAGAAGAACGAAGCCGCCCGCACATTAGCCGAACGATTGGCCCTGTTTTACGGCCCAGACGGCGTCCTTTCCCAGACGTTCCCGGTACTCGGCCCCCGGCTGCTGCCGCCCATTGTCAGCGGCATGATGTCGCTCAATCTGGTGCGCATGCTCACCGAACACTTGCCTGCCGGGTCGCCCAACTATCTCGTATTAACGCGCGGCCTGCCAAACAACGTCACTACCGAGATGGACCTGACGTTGTGGCAAACTGCGCAAACCATCCGGCGCGATCCGGCGGCCACGGCCGTTTTCGATTCCCAGCCAGCGGCGGACCTGGCACAGGCATACCTGGCCGGTAAATTACCCTTGGCGGCGCAAACGGCCGTTACCCAATTTATGGCTCACTATGGCATGCGCGGGCTGGGGGAGATCGACATTGGCCAGCCTCGATGGCGCGAAAACCCCGCGCACATCATGCAAGTATTGCAAAGTTACCTGCACATGGATGATCCGAACCTGGCGCCGGACGTCATTTTTGCCAGAGGCGCGGCTGAAGCGGAAGCAGCCATTGGTCCGCTGACAACGGCCGTGCGCGCCACGCGCGGCGGCCGCATCAAAGCGCATCTGCTGCCCATTATGGCGCGGCGGATTCGGGTCTTGGTGGGCAGCCGGGAAGCGCCTAAATTTATGGTCATTCGCATGATGGGCATGGCGCGGGAAGGATTATTGGCCAGCGGCCGGGAACTGGCCGCCGCCGGCATCATCAACCAGCCCGACGATCTCTTTTTCCTAACCCTCGACGAGCTGCACAGCCTGGCCGCCGGGGAAGCGCGGGATTGGCAGGCAGTGGTGGCCGCTCATCGCGCCAGGTATGCCCGCGAAACAACCCGTAAACTCATCCCCCGCCTGCTGATGAGTGATGGGACGGCTATTTATGAAGGAGTGGGCAAGGCTACGGCCGTTGCCGGCAATGGCCAATTGGTTGGCAGCCCGGTATCGCCAGGGGTTGTTGAAGGAATTGTCCACGTGGTGTTCAACCCACACACCGAACAATTAACGCCCGGCGAAATACTCGTCTGTCCGGGCACAGACCCCGCCTGGACGCCGTTATTCCTGGCGGCCGGCGGTCTGGTCATGGAAGTGGGCGGGCTGATGACGCATGGGTCAGTGGTGGCGCGGGAGTACGGCATTCCGGCCGTCGTCGGGGTAAACAAGGTGACGACCCTGCTGCATTCCGGCCAGCGCATTCGCGTGGATGGCAGCAACGGCATCGTCACCATTTTGTAAAGACCCCAAGGGTTTAACTCGCAAAAATCTAGCTTCCCAAGAACAAACCCTTGGGGTCTACGCCGATCAAGACCCCAAGGGTTTAAGCCGCAAAATCTAGCTTCCCAAGAACAAACCCTTGGGGTCTATGTCTATTACTTTACCGCGACCGGCAGGAAGAAGAGATGGGGCACAACGTCCAAACCGGCTGTTAATTGGCCGCTTTGGTCATCGGGATTGGTGACAACAACGTCATAACTGCCGATGGGAATGCCCGCAGGCACAACGGCCGTGATCTCGCCCATCGACACAACCACCACGTTACTCAACACATACTCGTCGAAGCCGCTTACCAGCGACACCGTCGCGCCGTTAAGGAAACTGCTGCCGCTGATGGTAACGGCCGTGGGGATATTGGCCTTCACCGCATCCGGCGTGATGCTGTCTACCACCGGCACTGCGCCAAAGACCGTGAACGCGCCGGGCAAGACGGCCGTCTGGGCATCGGGATTGGTGACGCGCAGGTCGTAGGTTCCTTCCTGGTCGATGTCGGGCACGTCGGCCAGCAGTTGGGTGGCCGATACCACCAGGACGTTGGTCAGATCATAGCTAACGCCGCCATTCACCAGCTCCACGACAATGCCAGCCATGAAGTTGCTGCCGTTGATGGTAACGGCCGTTCCCGACCTCACGGTCATCGACTCCGGCGAAATCGCCGTCACTTCCGGCGCTTCCGCCGACAGCAAACTCAACGACGCCGCCCAACTGGTCACCGGATAACCGGCCGACTGTATACTGGTGAAGCTGTAAAGACCCGCCGGTCGAGAAAAGGTCAGCGTATAGCTGGAACCACTGGCAATTCGGGCAGGCGGATACGCATCAATGGCAAAATTCGTGAACCCCTCATCCAGCACCACCGCCAGTTGGTACGTGCCGGAAAGGTCCAGGTCCACCAGGATGTTGGCGTTCAGGCCATCTTCCAGGGAAACGCCGGACCAGGCGAATGCCGGCTGCGGCACGTCGGTGATCTCCAGGTCATAACTGATGGCTGCGCCGTTTGCCGCGTCCGTTACCAGACGCAAACGCGCATCGGCGGGCAGGGTGAAGGCTGACCAGACTGTTTCTGTGCCGTAAACGGCCGGGAGCGTCATGGTTGCGGTGACGGTGTCCCAAACTTCCAGACGCACCGCGTCGGCGGCTGCGCCGGTAATGGTCACCGCCAGGTTCACCAATCCCTCAGTGCCGGTGTGAATGGGCAGCCACTCCTCGCTAAAGTCGTTACCCACGCCGCCTAATTCGCCGCCCATCTTCTGGTAAGGCAGCGTGTCGGCGGTTGCGGCCGGCCCGGTGAGGGCCACATCCCAGGTCGCGCCCAAAGCGCCGTCCTGATCGATGACGATATCGTGGGTTCCGGCGGGCACGAAGTAAGTAACGGCCGTATCCCCCTCCACCGTCTTTTGGATAAATTCATCGTTTACCAGCAGTTGGTAACGCCCGGCGCTTTGGCCCAGGTCGAAGGTGTACAAACCGGCCGTGGGGAAGTGGATGCGCACATGGCTGGCCGCGCCATTGCCGGCACTGATACCCGCCCAATCGGTACCCGGTTCTGGCACAGCCATCAGGGCAATCTCATAAGCGACCGGCGCGGTATTGCCAACGGCCGTCAGGCGTATACGCGCATCGGCCGTCAGGTCCAGCGTACTCCAGGCGGTCTCCTGGCCAAACACCTCCAGGCTGTCCAACACCGCTCCGCTGCCATCTTGCACCTCGACCAACAGCGAATCGGCGGCCGCGCCAGCCACCGACACAGCCATATTCACAGACGTATCCTGTCCCAGGTGAAGGGGCAGCCATTCTTCAGTAAAGTCGTTGGCCGCGCCGCCTAAGTTGCCGCCCGTTTTTTCGTAGGGCAGGCTGTCGTTGGCGGCCCCAACGGCCGAGATACTCAGGTCCCAGTTGGCTCCGGCGGCAGAATCTTGCCAAAGGACGAGGTCGTGCAGGCCGGCGGGCACAAAGTAGGTGACGCTGGCATTGCTTTCGGCCGTTTTTTGGATGTGGTCGTCGCCATCGAGTGTGAGCAGGAATTGGTAACGGCCGTTCGTTACGCCCGCCGCAAACGTATACAACCCATCCTGCGGGAAAATGAGCCGGATGTGGCTGTCGGCCCCGGCGGGCGCAGCCAAGCCATCCCAGGTATAAGCGGCCGTGGGCAGATGGTAAAACACCAGCGAAATCGTGGCGCTGGCCGCGCCGTTATTCGTCAGGTGGATGATGTTTTTACCCGCGAGCGTGCCCGTGCCCCAAACCGTTTCGCCGTCCAGCGCGCTGTCATCCCAAACAATCCCGCTGCTGCCATCGGTAATCGTCAGGTCGATATCTGCGCCGGTTACGGCCAGGGCAAAGTTGAAGTCCAACGTACCGCTGGGGACAGTATACTCCGGGGCGACCGACTCGCCGGGAGCCAGCGTGCCATCAAACACAAAGAAGGTATCGCCGGCCGTGGCCGCATGAATAGACGCCGACCAGTTGGTGGCCGCATAGGCCGGGTCTTGCAGTACAAATACCTCGTGCAAACCGGCCGTAACCTCGACGTCATAGCTCACATCAGAGTTGGCCTGCGGGGCGCGCGCGCTAGGCATCGTGTCATCCAAAACCAGATTGGCAAAGCCGGTGGAGGCGCTGAGAGTGAAATGATACAGGCCGGTGGTCGGGAAGTTGACCATGACGACGGAGTTGGTTCCACTGGCCAGCGAGTAGCCGCTCCAACCGGCGGCGGCGGCGCTGGGCACGGCTTTAACGTCCAGATCGTAGGCCAGAGGGCCGGTGTTGCCGATGGTGCGTAAACGCAGACGGTTGGCTCCGGCGGCTAAATCGAAGGTGAACCACGCTTTTTCGCTGCCCATCACGGCCGTAGAAACGAAGTCCGGGGTTGTACTACCGGTCTGGTACACTTCCAGAACAAGGTCATCGGCGGCGCTGCCGGTCAGGTCTACGCTTAAGTTCACCACGGCCGTTGCGTCCAGGGCTAGCGGCAGCCATTCCTGGCTGAAATCGTTGCCCACGCCGCCTATGTGACCACCCGTTTGGGTGTACGGCAGGCTGTTGGTTCCTGCGCTGAGCAGGCTGATGCCCACGCTCCAATCCGCGCCCAACGCCGTATCCTGATCCAGCGTCAGCAGGTGGGCGCCGGCCGGAACGTAGTAGACCACATCGTCGCTGCCGGTTTCCACGGTTTTTTGAATGTAGCTCGCGCCGTCCACTTCTAAGAGGAACTGGTAACGGCCGTTCACGGCAAAATCAAAGGTATACAATCCGGCTGTAGGGAACTGTAGGCGCGCTTTGCTGTTTGCGCCGCTGGCGTTGGCCTCCCCCAACCAGGCGTAGGCGGCCGTTGGCAGCCCATCTATCGTCAGGTTATAGCTGACAAGTCCGCCGCTGGCCGTGAGGTGAATGAGGCTTTGTCCGGCAGGCAAATCAAAGGTCAGCCAGGTCGATTCGCCAGTTTGCACTGTCTGATTGGCGGCGGCGTTGAGGGTGTTTTCGTTCACTTCCACGTACAGGCTGTCGCCCGGGTCGCCGGTGGCGGCAACAACCATGTTGACCTGCGCCGGAGCGGCCAGGAAGATGGGCAGCCATTCTTCGTTGATTTGGGCGCTGGATTTGCTGTAGGGCAGGCTGTTGACGGCCGTTCCCGCATACCCAATCCCCACCGTCCAATTCACAAAACCGCCCAGCGTATTCTGGATAACACCCAGGGAATGAGCGCCGGCGGGGACGTAGAACGTAACCTGCGTGGCGCTGCTGATTGTCTTTTGAATGTAGTCATTGTCGAGGGTAAATTCGTAACGGCCGTCCACGTTAACGCCAAAATCAAACGTATAGAGGCCGCTTTGCGGAAAAATGAGCTGCGCCTGGCTGTTTATGCCCCCAGGCGCGGCGCTGCCGGTCCATGTGTAAGGCGTGGCCGGTAAATCGAAAAATTTCAGACTGAATCCGGCCGCCTGGCTGCCCGGATTGGTCAGAGCAAACGTATTCACGCCCGGCGTCAGCGTCACATTGCCCCAAACTGTCTCCCCAACCTGCACCGTGTGGTCCCAAACCACCACATTAGCGGCATTGCGGATTTGCAGTTGAATAGGCGCATTACCCGACGACACAGTCAAAGAGAAATTGGCTGCCCGATTTCCCGACGACTGGTAAAAAGTGGGAGCGATGGAGGCATTGGGGTTGATGGTCCCATTTAACGCGAAAAATGGGGTCTCATTGATGCCCTCCGGCGCAGCCTCAGGCCCGGCCGCCGCCAGAGAAAAAACAGTGATCGATAACAACACAACAGTAACACACAACATAACAAGGTGAAACCATTTCTTTTGCCAAGATTTGAACAATACGTTCATCTACTACCTCCTGAAATACACTTCACTAGATAAATAAAATGCCATCATTCAGATTTCTCTGCATAGACCCCAAGGGTTTAAGTTCTTAAGACAAACCCTCAGGGTCTTAATGGCTTGTGTCCGTGCGGCTCCTCGAGTAACTTTTGAGGTTTTGAGTTGTTTGTTTGTTTCGCTTCAGAGACAAAACATCACGAATTTGGGGGAACCTGAAAAAGTACCACTTGTTAAAAAGCGTTGACCATCTGAACTCCATCATTATATATCTCGCCAGAGCTGCTTCTTCAGAAGTAGGCCTCTTTTCCTATACAATAGCCTTGGAAACTGACCTTTGACGCAGATTGTTGAGCAATTGGCCAAATCGCATTACACTGAAGAACACAGATTGAATAACTTGCAGGAGGCTGGAAACTGGTTCAATCTCCAAACTCCAAACTCAGGTCTGCAACTTGATTAATTCACATTCCTAACGGCCGTATCAAGGACCACCCACCATGACCGACGATTTCACCTACAAACCTCAAGATGTCCATTACCTCGGCTTCCTCGAAGCCCAACTGCGCGACATGCAGGGCATCCCCACCCTGGCCTACGAACTCATCCAAAACGCCGACGATGCATCGGAAGATGCCGACGGCCGTTTCACCCCCACCACCCTGCGCTTCCAGGTCAACGACGACGCCCTCATCGTCGAAAACGACAGCGTCTTTCGCCCGCTGGACTTTGCCCGCCTGCAAACCATCGCCAGCGGCGGCAAACGGCAAGAGCGCGGCGTCACCGGCGCGTTTGGCCTCGGGTTCCTGGCCGTCTACCAGATCACCGACCGGCCAGAAATATTTTCCAACGGCCGTCATTGGACCATCAACCCCGACGCCCCAGCCGAGCAGCGCATCGTCGAACGACAGCTAGAAACCGACGGCACACGCTTTCGCCTGCCCTGGGCCTTCGACCCACAAACGGCCGTACGCCGCACCCTGCGCCTCTCCGCCATCCAACCCGCCCAACTCGACAACATCGCCGCTGAACTCAGCGCAGCCATTGGTCTGGCCGCGCTCTTCCTGCAACAGTTGCACACCCTGGAAGTCACCCGGTCCGGCAAACTTCTCCGGCGCATCACCCGAAGGCAAAACGACAACGGCCGTATCACCCTCCACGAAGCCGATGGCTCCAGCGCAGCCTGGCTCCTGCTCAGCGGCAGCTTTACCACCGCCGCCGAGCAACTGCGCAGCCAATTCCCCTGGCAAATCGAAGCCGCCCGCCGCAGCGCCATCAATCTTGCTCTGCCGTTAACCGCCATGACCGGCCCCGGCCGCCTGTTTGCCGGACTGCCCACCGCCACCACCATTCCCCTCTCCCTACACATCAGCGCCGACTTCTTTCCCACCACCGACCGTAAGCGCATCCACTTTGATGGCGGGTATCAGGCCGCCTGGAACCAGGCAGCCATCACCTGCGCCGCCGAAACATTTGCTGCCGCGCTGCCGGAACTGCGCGACGCATTGCCGCCGCTGAGCCTGTGGCAGCTTTTGCAGCAAACAGCCTACACCCGGGAATTAGCCGACCAGGGCGACGCCCCCGCGCCATTGGCGCAGTTTTGGCAAACGGCCGTGCCCATCCTCGCCGCCCATCCCTTCATCTATACCATCCACCAAACCTGGGCGCTGCCGCCCCAAACCCGCCTTTGGAATCCCGCCGAAAACAATCGCCGCCAGCCAGACAACGCCGCCGCCGACCTGCTGGCTCAGCTAAATATCCCCCTCGTCCACCCCGATCTGAGCGGCGTTTTCCCGCTTTTGCGCCGTCCGGAGATCGGCGCGCCAGACCTGCAAATCACCGACATCGCCGCCGCCCTGGCCCGGCTCGGCCTGACGCGCCCCACCCCCCTGGCCGACGCCCCGCCACCGTTGCGCAGCCTGGACGCCTGGCTCAGCCTGTGGCGCATTTTGGACGATTTGTACGGCCGTCTCATTCACGCCGCCGACCGCGACGCTGCCCTCAGCGCCCTGGCTGCCTGCGCGCTCATCCTATCGGACAACCTGATAGTGCAGAAGCCGGGCCGCGTTTACCAGGGAACCCCCGAAAGCCAGGCGCTCTTCCCCGATGTACCCTGGCTGCACCCCCAAACACCCAGGGAACAGTTCCCGGGGCGTCTCGCGCCACGCTTCGGCGCGCGGCAAGCAGTCGAACGGGTGGCCAACACGTCCCCGGAACAACTTCAGGCTGATTGGCAGACGGGGCGGCTGGATATTGTCCGCCTGTTCCGCTGGTTAGAGGGGCAGCAAATCGAAATCTTTGCCGACGACCCCAGACTGCGCGGCGAGATTCGCCGCCTGCCGTTATGCCCCGTAGATGGGGAATTACGGCCGTTAAACCACCTCTACCTTCCCGGCGGCTTCACCGACCCATTAAAACTCGCCGGTCTCATCGACCTGGAAGCTGTCGGCGGACGGCGGCAGTTTTTTCTGGATTTAGGCGTGGCGGAGCTTGATTTTTTCACCTACGTGGAAGAGGTGATGCCGCGTATTTTGGTCGAAAACCCGGACGTGCCCTCCGATGCGCGTCACCGCCTGACCCACCTGCTGGCCGAGCGATTGGGCGAACTGCGCGACGACGAAGACCTGCAAGAGCGTCTGGCGCACTTGCCGTTGGTTGCCTGTTTGGATGGATCGTTTCGAGCGGCTACGGCCGTTTACACCGACCGCGACACGATTGCCCTGTTAGGTGACAAAGCCCACGTGGCCGAGCCGGTAGAAAGTCGGGCCGTCAAAGCGTTGTACCGCTGGCTGGGCGTCCGCGCCCAACCAGACGCCGCCGACCTGGTGGCCGCGCTGGCTGCCATCAGCCAGCAAACCGGCAGCCAGGATGCGCCGCTGCCGCCGGCGTTGCTGGCGCAGGTAACGCGCTGCTGGTCGCGGCTGGCCGAACTGTATTGGCAGTCGGCGGCGACCGCCGCCAGCCTGACGCCGCTGCACGGCCGTACCGTCATCCCCAACAGCCGGGGAATGCTGGTGCGGGCAGAGCATCTGTTTCTGGCCGATGACGCCGCGCTGGTCGCCCAGTTTGCCGGTGGGCCAGACGGCCCGGCGGCTGATTTTTTGCTGCCGCCCACTGCGCCCGAGGTAGGCGTTTGGGCGGCGCTGGGGGTACGGCCGGTATCGCAGGCGGTACAGCAGCGCGCCCTGCCCGTGGGAGCGCAAACGCCCGATCCGGAAGTAACCCGGCGCCTGATCGAGCGCCGCCCATTGATTAACCGTGTGCTGCGGGCTGAGGCTGGGCCGTTGGAAACGCAGCCGTTGGTTTTTGTCGCGCCGCAAGTGGTGAAAACGCCCAAACTATTGGCCCAGGTGTGGCTGCCCATCGGAGAAACCGGTCTGGCGACACTGCCGCAAGCGGTGGCAGCCAAATGGGTACAGGAAACGGCCGTTCTCTATCTGGCCTATGAAGGAGAGGATGTGCCCTGGACGGCCGTTGCCCGCGAGCTGGCTCAGGCATTAAAAGGGGAACGCGCCGCCGCCAGCCTGGCGCTGGGTCTGAAGGAAGTGTTGACCGCCGCATCAGCCGCCGTCGCCGCGCGTATTTTGGATGAATTGGGTTACAATTGATGTGCATATTCTGGAGGCGCACGCCAAAGGCTGGCGCACAAAAAGGAACAACCATGAAAAAATCAGAATCTCCGTTGGATGCATTTTCCGATTGGGTTACAGAGAATTTGCGGAAATTAGGCGTAGAGGTAACAGAGGAAACGGCCGTTGTCCAACAACCCGTAGGCCAAAAACCAACACCCGTCACCAAACATGTCTCGCTCATTATCCACAATCCCAGCGTGCCCAGCGCGGGCGGCCTGCCGCTAAACAAGGCGTTAAACTGGGGCAATCCTGACGAACTGGCCGCCGGTTACATCGACGATTTGCGCGAAATCAGCTACGGCTATGTCAATTATGAAATTGTAGAACGCCTGGAAGTGAATAAATTCCCGCGCAAGTTGGATGGATTCACCTACAAAGCGGACGAATTCGCTGCTGCCTGGAAAGCGCGCACCGGCTTCCACACGCCGGATGCCGTGGATTACGACGCGCTGCTAGCGGAATTCGACATGATCGCCAAAGTGAACAGCGGCCAAATCGACGAATTCTGGCTTTTTGCTTTTCCATACGCCGGTTATTACGAATCTATCATGGGTGGGCCGGACCCGTTTTGGTGTAACGCGCCGCCATTAACGCAAACGGCGACCAAAGCCAAACGACGTTTTGTGATTATGGGGTTCAATTACCAGCGCGGCGTGGGCGAAATGTTGGAAGCGTTCGGCCATCGAGCCGAATCGATCATGAAATACACCTATCGCCATCAACAAGGGGACGCCAATTTGTGGCAGCGCTTCATTCGGTACGATAAGACACACCCCGGACTGTCGGAAGTGGGCTTGATGCACTTTGCGCCCAACAGCGTGAAGGATTATGACTGGGGCAATAAAACGCGCGTGTCCGCCCGCTGCGATAATTGGCTCAACTTCCCCAACCTGAACGGCGCGCCGCGCATAGTAGACTGCGCTGATTGGGGCGATGGCAATATCCGCGGCCATCATCAATGGTGGTTCCGCCGTCTGCCGCATATTACCGGCGCGGCCAACGGCATTGCTTATAACTGGTGGCAATATATTGTAGACCCGAACCTGGTGAGGTAATCCATGCGGCGACTTCTGGTAGTGATTATTATATTTCTGGTAATTGTTGTGGGGTTTTTCTTTTATGAAACGGCCGTCGCGCCCGAAACCGTCGCGCCTGAAACCGTCGAAACCCCGCTGACTCCCTATCCCTGCCCCGAAGCCACACCTGAATTATTCACCGTGGAACCGGTCACGTCGCCCACCGATGCGGCTTCGCAAATGGTGAGTGTTAGCCTGGGGAATGGGGAATTGATCACCATTACGTCTGAGTCGGGCACAGTGAGCGGCACGGCCGTTTTTCCCGCCGAATTAGAAGTACCCTTGCTGCCACAAACCACCCATCACCTGACCGTTACCGGTCTGGTGCGGCAAGTGCAACAGGGCGACTGCACCTATGGCGGCTACGAGCTGTCCACCACCACAGATTTGAACGGAAATCCACTGATCATTGAGCGCAACTAGCCACCGGGCATACTGACACACCATGCGACGCGAGATTGTTTTAGGGGGCTTTGTTGTCTTTTTTTTAGCCCTGATCGGCGTGGCCTTTTCCTTTTCCCTGCGTGATTACATTACCGGGGAGCCGGTCAGCGGCCAAACGGTGCAAGACACGCCCACGGCCGTTGCCCTGGCCCAACTCCCCATGCTCCCGGCCGACAATCTATCCGTTAACACGGAACCGAGTGTAGAGGCCACGGCCGTTCCCCCTCAACCCACCGGCCAACCACCCGACCAACCAGCCACCGAACCCGCCACCCATACTGTCCAGGTCGGCGAAACGATGTTCCGCATCGCCGCCAACTTTGGCGTTTCCGTCGATGACCTGGCCGCCGCCAACGGCGTTAATGATCCCAGCCTGGTTTATGTCGGGCAAGTGCTGATCATTCCTGGGCAATTAGTCGCCGCCCCGGCAACGGATAGCGAACTGGCAGCAACGGCCGTATCCCCATCACCCGCCAACCCACAACCCAGCCAACCTACAACCCTCAACGGCATCCCCCTCAACGCTATCGTCGTCATGCCGCCCAATGTGCTGGCCAACGCCCGCGCCATTTTCGCCCAGGGCCAACAGCTTGGCCGCAACCCCCACACCTTCGCCAAAGTCGGCGACAGCACCATTGCCATCGATCACTTTCTCTCCCGTTTCGATGTCGGCCCCTACAACCTGGGCGACTACGCTTATCTCCAGCGAGTCATCGACTATTTTCCCGGTTCCTTTGGCCGCGACAGCGCCTCCGTGCGCATCGGCCTGCACGCCTGGACCGTCTTCGATCCTATTTGGGCCGACAAAAGCATTTGCACAGCCAACGAAACGGTCATTGCTTGCGAATACCGCCTGCACAACCCCAGCATCGCCCTCATTCGCCTGGGCGCCAACGACGTGGGCGCGCCCACTCTTTATGACGAAAACATGCGGCAAATTGTCCAGTTCTCGATTGATAACGGCGTAATTCCAGTCTTGGGCACAAAAGCGGATCGCCACGAAGCCAGCAACCAGAACAACGACATCCTGCGCCAGATTGCCGCCGATTACCAGATTCCCCTCTGGGAATTCGACCCCGTGGCTGCGACGCTGCCGGGCCGCGGCCTGGACGTTGATGGCGTCCACATGAACACCTTCTACGCCCACGATTACACCCAACCCGAAGCCTTCCAACGCGGCCACGCCATGAACAACCTCACCGCGCTTATGGTCCTGGATGCCATTTTAACCGGCGTCATCCTCCCCGCTGCTCCCTGACATGTATTCAGCGAGGGTTAATCTCTTCAGACCCTAAGGGTTTGGTCTCGAGAAATTTAATCTTCCACCAATTCAAACCCTTAGGGTCTCTTCAGACCCTAAGGGTTTAGCCTCGAGAGGTTTAATCTTGCGCCAAATCAAACCCTTAGGGTCTCGTCAGACCCTAAGGGTTTAGCCTCGAGAGGCTTAATCTTGCGCCAGTTCAAACCCTTAGGGTCTCTTCAGACCCTAAGGGTTTAGCCTCGAGAGGCTTAATCTTGCGCCAAATCAAACCCTTAGGGTCTTCGCCCATTCGGTTATGTTTTACACCATAACATAGCTATGCGATATATAGCAGCATAGCTATCTAACTGGTAACAGCATAGCTATCTAACTGGTAACAGCATAGCTATCTAATGGTTATTAGCATAGCTATCTAACTGGTAACAGCATAGCTATCTAACTGGTAACAGCATAGCTATCTAATGGTTATTAGCATAGCTATCTAACTAGTAGCAGCATAGCTATGTAACTATAAGCAGCATAGCTATGCTGCTTATAGTTACATAGCTATTGTGGTGTGTGTTTTATGGCTTAACGGGTTGGCGTTGCTGCGTCATTTAAATGGTAAAATCTGCGGCAAATTTTGTAGGGTAGGTTGCTTAATGCCATTTAGAATACAACGTTTGCTGGTAGGATTGATTTTGCTAGGCGCTTTGGTCGGCTGCGGACAGGCGGGAGGCGAAACGGCCGTTACCCCCGCCCCTGTTGCTACTGTACCCGCCGTCTTAGAAAGCAGCGCCGAGAGCGGCGACGAGCCTGGAATTGCTCTGCCAGCTGTGGCTGAAACGGCCGTGCCCATCCCCCTTGAAGCGACAGCCACCTTGCCGCCAACCAACACGCCCATGCCGCCGACAGCAACGGCCGTGCCGCCGACACCCACGCCCACGCCATTACCGATCAACGGTATCCCCATCAGCGATATTGTGGTCTTGCCGCCGGCAGTACGCGAGCACCTGCATGAGATTACGGCCGTAGGCCAGGACCAAGGACGCGACCCCCAAACATTCTCTAAACTAGGCGACTCCACCAGTCTAAATCCCAACTTCATGGGCAAGTTCGACGATCCCACCGCCTATAATCTAGGCGACTACGCCTTCCTACAGCCCACCATCGACTATTACCATGGCCACTTCGCCCGCTACGGTGTAGCCGCCCGCAACGGATTGCACTCCTGGTCGGTCTTCGACCCCCTATGGGCCGACAAAAAGTGGTGCGAACCCAACGAAGACGTACTGGCCTGCGAATTCCGCCTCAACAACCCCAGCATCCTTTTTGTCAAACTAGGTTCCAACGACTCCGGCGCGCCATCCGGTTACAAATACAACATGCGGCAGGTGGTAGAAGTATCCCTTGCCAACGGCGTCATCCCTATATTGGTCACCAAAGCTGATCGCTTTGAAGGACCAGACAACATCAACAACCAAATCTTGCGTGAACTGGCCGCCGAATACAACGTCCCTCTGCTCGATTTCGATCTTGTTGCCGAAACATTACCCAATCGCGGCCTTAAAGAAAACGATGTCCATATGGTCGAGCTGGTTGGTCCCCATGATTTTACGCAGCCCGCCACCTTCCAAAGCGGCCACGCCATCCACGACCTTATCGCCCTGCTCATGCTAGACGCCATTCGTACAGAATTGGCCCAGGCAGCTCCGTAATAGAACCTCTGGAGTGGTCCAATCTTGGAGATTGGACCACTCTGAAATTAAAGCTTCCTCTCTCCAACCCCGGTTGGTGCAATTCCTATTAGCGCATATAATTCGGGCGATTTGGCAAACTCCGGCCGGTTGACTGGCCATCTGAGGAATTTAAGCATGAATTTACGCCTGATTGTTTTCCTATTACTCGTATCCGGCGGGCTGATGCTGCTGGCGGCCTGCGGCAGCGGCAGCGGCACAGGCGATCCTGCGCAAACCGTCGAGCAGTATCTGCAAGCAAAAGCGGATGGCGACGCCGATACCATCCGCGCCCTGCTCTGCGCCGATATGGAGCAGTTCTTAGAGCGCGAATCGCGCACCTTCGACAGCGTTAGCGGCGTTCATATTGACGGCCTGGCCTGCACCCGCGATGGCAGCAGCGACGTGGTGCGCTGCGAAGGCAAAATTGTGGCTACCTACGGCACGGAAGACACTGAATTCCCGCTCACCAGCTACCGCGTTGTCCAGGAAGACGGCGAATGGAAGTGGTGCGGCGAAGCGGGATAAAGAGAGCAGACCCTAAGGGTTTGGCCGTGGAGCGGCTTGTTTCTCGGAAGTAAACCCTTAGGGGCGGAAGAGAGAAGACCCTAAGGGTTTGGCCGTGGGGCGGCTTGTTTCTCGCGAGTAAACCCTTAGGGTCTGAAGAAGTGCGTATGTTAAATAAACTATTCAATCGAGAAAATCTGCTGGTCTTGGGGCTTTGCCTGCTGGTTATTTTGTTGCTCATCGTCACAACAGACAGCGCGCCACAGTGGATTTACCAGGGTTTTTAATGATGCCTACCTTGCTGCAACTGATTTCTACCCGGACACCCCGGACCTTCACGCATAAAACAGTCTTGGTGATGGGATTGGCGCTCTTGCTGCTGCTCACGGCTTGCGGCGGCGGGGATACGGCCGTTGCCGCCACTGCCCCTACCGCAGAAGCCACGGCCGTTCCCCCCACCGCCGCGCCGACGACACCCCCTACAGCCACCCAACCACCGCCCACGCCAACCGAAGAACTGGCCCCACCACCCACCTTCACCATTGTGCCAACAGAAACGCCAACCAGTGAACCCACAACCACCCCGACGGTTACGGCGACGGCCGTTCCCCCACAAAATATGGTCAATGGCCTGACCATTAACCAATTCCTGTTAATGGACAAAGACGTGCAGGCCCATGTCCGTGAAATCTACGCCCTTGGACAGCAGCTCGGACGTAACCCACGCACCTTCTCCAAAGTAGGCGACAGTGTGGTGCTGACGCCCCACTACCTGGCGCGCTTCGACAGCGAGCAGTACAAATTGGGCATCTATGCCAACTTGCAAACCACCATCGACCAGTTTACCGGATCGTTTTCTCGCTTTGGGCAAGTGGCCCACGTTGGGCTATCCTCGCGCACGCTCTACGAGCTAGGCTGGGCCGACGAAGAACTGTGCCTGGCCGATGAAAACGCCGTTAACTGCGAGATTCGTCTAAACAACCCCAGCATCTTCCTCATCCGTTTGGGAACCAACGATCTGGTGCCGGCGGCTTATGAAACCAATATGCGCAAACTGATCGAGCATTTGTTAGAAGAAGGCATCATCCCTGTGCTGGGCACAAAGGCTGATCGGTTTGATGGGGAAGCCAATACCAACAACCTTATTTTGCATGAATTGGCGGCCGAATACCGGATTCCGCTGTGGGATTTTGACCTCGTGGCTCAATCTTTGCCGGATCGCGGCTTATCTGGCGACGACATTCACCTGACCATGTCCGGCGCCAACGATTACACCAAGGCGGACGTGTTTGAAAAAGGCTATCCGGTTAGCGACTTGACAGCGTTGATGGTGCTGGACGCCATTCGCCAGACAGTCACGGCCGTTACGCCGCCCACCACGCCATAACTTTCCATGACCAACCACAATCGCCCACACGCTCTCCCTTGCCTGGGGTTCATTGGCCTGCTTACGGCCGTTATCCTGCTCGTATTATCCGGCTGCGCGCCGCGTGCTTCCCAGGCTGCCGCCTTGCCTACGCTGCGACCCACGGCCGTCTCGCCCCAGAACACGGCTACAGTCACGGCAACAGCGCCACCTACCAGCGCCCCCAGCCCAACAGCCACCCACACCCCAACGATCACGCCATCAGCCCAACCCACCATCACGCCGACAATTATCCCCAGCCCAACGGCCGTGCCCCCCAGCCAACAAATTAACGGCCTGACAAAAGATACCTTTATCATTTTGCCAACGGCCGTGCAAAACCACATGCGCGAGATTTACGCCGCCGGGCAGGAAATGGGACGCCGACCGCAAACCTTCTCTAAACTGGGCGACAGCGGCGCGGCGACGCCCGACTTCCTCATGCGTTTCGACCAGCGCACGTTTGATCTGGGCGATTATGCCTACCTCCAGCCAACAATCGACTACTTCAAAGGCTCCTTCGTTCATTTTGGCGCGGCGCTGCACATTGGGCTGCATGCAACGGCCGTATTCCTTACCGATCTGGTCACAGAAGAATTGTGCAACGACTTCGAAGACATGCTGAGCTGCGAATTTCGCCTGAACAACCCCAGTATCCTGCTCATTGCCTTGGGAACCAACGACGAAAGTGACGAATTTGACGACCGCATGGAAAAAATAGTCGCCTTCACCATCGATCACGGCGTCATCCCAGTGTTGATCACCAAAGCCGACCGCCACGAAGGGGAAGACAACCGCAACAACAACGACGTGCGCCGCATCGCCGCCAAGTATAATGTCCCCTTGCTTGATTTTGACCTGCTCGCGGAGACCCTACCGAATCGCGGCCTGACCACCGACAATACCCACCTGACCCATTACGGCCCCTTCGAGTACACTTCGCCCGAAGCTTTTGAGCGCGGCTACAGCGTGTACAACCTGGCGACCATCATGATGCTGGATGAAATACGGCGCGTTTTGGCAGAACCGGCCGCAAACACGCCGACTATGAATTATAGATTCGTGCAAGAGTGAGAACAGGGGTTTCCCCAAAGTGCGCCCCAATCAACTTGAATGAAAATAACCGAGAAAAAGCGCAAATGGCCAGCTAAATCACGGCAACTTGATCGCTTCATGGAAACCGGGCCTGTTTTGGCACGAGGCGTTTGGCAACAAGCCAACTCAATCATTCCGCACAACTGAATCATTCAGCATCAGACGAAGTAGTTCCGCCACAAACCCGTCTATATTCTCTCTGTTTTGCAACACAAA
>JAGOMA010000061.1 GCA_017993775.1 Chloroflexota bacterium
GACGTGTCGCCCGGTGATGGGCTGCTTCAGGTCCATGATGATTTGCACCGCGCCGCTGCTTTTTGTGCCGGAACCGTAGCTGGAGATGCCCATGAAGTCGATGGTGTGCGGCCGTTTGAGGGCGCGGCTCAGATCAGATAAAAACATGTAGCCGCCTTTTAGCACACATATCATCAATAAATCTGGTATGCCGTCGTAATCGGCCGTAATCTCTTCGGCTATTGCCTGGATGCGCGTTTTCAGGTTGGCTTCGTCAATCAGAACGTGGTCAATGTCGTTGTGCAGATCGCGGACAATTTCATGACTCATGGTGGGTTGCTCCATTACGAGAGGGGAGAACAGTATGGCACTGCCGGCAGCGCGCCTCGTATGCTTCTGCCGCGCCAACCAGTACGATGGGGTCGTCGTAAGCGGCCGGCTGCCCTTCAACCAGGCGCTGGGTGCGGCTGGCCTCTTCGCCGCAAACGACGCAGATGGCGTGTAATTTGGTAACTTGTTCGGCGCGTGACAGCAGGGCAGGAATGGGACCGAATGGTTCGCCGCGGAAATCCATATCCAGTCCGGCGCAAATCACCCGGATGCCCTGGTGGGCCAGGTTTTCGCAGATGTCTACTACTTCCGGCTCGAAGAACTGGACTTCGTCGATGGCCACGACGGTGGTGGCCGGGTCGAGCTGGTCTAAAATTGCGCCAGCGCTGCTGACCGGACGCGCTTCAAAGGCATTGCCAACGTGGGAGGTTACTTTTTCGGTGTGAAAGCGGTCGTCGATAACCGGCTTGAAGACCTGAACTTGCTGCTGGGCGATGACCGCGCGGCGTAACAGGCGCAAGAGTTCTTCGGTTTTGCCGCTGAACATGCTGCCGCAGATGACTTCTATTTTTCCTCGTGTATGTTTTACCATCGGGTTCTGGCTACCTTAAACAAAGAAGGGCAGATACGTTACCGCATCTGCCCTTAAATTGTTACCGGAGTACAACGGCCGTTACTTACTCAATCAGGCCCTCGGCACGCAAGAAGCGCTTAATGTCGATGAGCGCTTTTTGGCCAATGCCTGGCAGAGCTAATAGAGCGTCGTCGCCTTCTTGCAGCAGGGCTAACACATCGCCAACCGTGCTGACATTGGCTTCTTCCAGGGCTTTTTCGGCGCGCGTGCCGAGGGCCATGGCGGAAACTTCCAGGTTGGTGGGGATGGATTTTTGTTCTTCGGAGGTTTGCTCGGCGATGAAAGCTTCGCGGCGTTGCAAACGGCGCATGAAGCGATCAACCTGACCTTCTGTGTCTAGCAGGCGTTGGGTGCCTGTGTAGAAGGGGTGGGTGCCTGACCAGATTTCTACCCGGAGTTCCGGGCGGGTGGCGCCTATGGTCATCACGACTTCACCATCAACGATGACTTTGGCATCGGGATACCATTTTGGATGGATGTCTTGTTTCATGATGACTAGGCCTCTTGCTGCTTGGGGGGATAAACACTGACGTATTTACGGCCGTGTTTCATCTCAAATGTCACCTGACCTTCGATCAGGGAATAAATCGTGTAATCTTTGCCCAGGCCGACATAGCTGCCGGGGCGAATTTTGGTGCCGCGCTGGCGCAAAATGATGTTGCCGGGAATGACGTGTTCGCCGCCATATCGTTTGACACCCAGGCGTTTTGAATTGCTGTCACGGCCGTTACGTGTTGAACCGCCACCTTTCTTATGTGCCATGATACTTTCTCCTTAACCTGCAACGATCTCATCGATGCGCAAACGGGTATAACTTTGCCGATGTCCTGCCCGATGGCGATACCGCTTCTTGGGCTTGTATTTCCAGACAAAAATCTTCTCACCACGATATTGTTCTACGACCGTTGCTTTTACCGAAACGCCTGCCAGTGTTGGCTGTCCAATTTTTACCCCGTCGCCATTGGCCAGGAGTAAAACATTTTCCAGCACGATTTGGTCACCGACTTCGTAGGGCAGTTTTTCGACTGAAAAACCATGACCCTCTTCGGCGCGGTATTGCCGGCCGCCACTTTCTACGATTGCGTACACAACATACCTCCAAAAAGAACCGGCATTCAGGATGCCGGCTGCGTCTGATTATAAAATTGTACGGGCAGTGGACGGAAGCCCGTACAGACGAAGGGGAATTATAACCAGCCCGCTCCGCATTGTCAAAGAAAATGCACAGCGGGAAATGGCCCTGTAGGGGGATCAACGGGTCTGAACCGTTATCACGGCGGGCAGCAGGCTAAACGCCGGGATTTCTACGGCCGTTTCTCCCGCCAATATCATTCCCGTTGAAGGGCCGCCATCCAGGTTGAAGGCGATGTCCAATTCCAGGTCGGAATTGACCAGGAAGGCGCTCAGTTCGTGCAGGGTCAGGCTGCCCCAGGGGGCGAAGATGAAGAGGATACGGCCGTTTCCATCTTGTCCAATCGCCGTGCGCCGCGCCGCCAGCCCATCATCATTTGCAAACCCCAGCGTGCCGCCGGGTTTCACCAGCATGGGGAAGGATTGCAGGGCGTACAGGAGCGATTCGTCGGGGGTATACGGCCGTTCCGCCAGCCAGCGTAGTTCCGGGCCGCGTTCGTCGATTGCCAACATGCCGGCAAAGTCGCCATAACTGCTGCCGCTGGCCTGCCCATCAACGATGATCAGGCCGGTGGCGATGTTTTCGGGGGTGAAATAGCCGCCATTCACTACCAGCAGCGCGCCGGTTTCTGCCTGCCATTGGGGGATGGATTGCGGCGCGCCTGGTTTGTAGGCGATGTGGAAGGTAAACTGCGCCGGGTCCAGGCGTAGGAAAGTCATGCGTTCGCGGGCTGTTCCGGCGTCGTTATACAGGTGGATGGCGCGCAGTTCCAGGCCTGGCTGGATGGTTTGCCAGCCGGTGTCGGGGTTGGGTGTCGGGGCGGGAGTGGCGGTTTGCGAGGGGTCGGCGGGGGGAACGGCCGTCTCCGTTGGCGGCTGCGTGGCTGTGGATTGGGGCAAGATAGGTGTGGGCGCGAGGGGCGCAGCGGGAACGGCCGTGCCACCGCAGCCCAACAACAAACCAGCCCACAAACCAACCCACAAGCCCTTCGCCCGCTTCAATCAGGCTTCCTCTGGCAGCGGCGACAATGAAATGGCCGTGCGATGCACCCGTGCCGCCAGCGGATCATACGCCAGGGCATCCAGTACCTCATCCGGGCGACCAGTCATGCCTTCGCGCAGCATCAGACGCATCGAAAGCTGCGCCAGTTCGCCAGTTGGCGGCAGCAGCATCAGGTCCAGCAGCAGGGGGCGCAAATCGTATGGCTTGTCGCGCCGTTCGCGCAGCAGTGATTCCGCCGCCAGCAGATCGGCGATTTTCGCCTGCATGTGGTCTCTGTCCACCGGGTCGAGCAGGGTCACTTCGTAGGTGGAATCGGTCGTGCGCGTTTGCAGCGCCGGTTCTTTAAGTCCTACTTCCGCCACCTGCCACACGTCAATGCCGGGGGCCATACGAACCATCATTTGCTGCCGCGCGGTTTCTGGTTCCATCGCTTCTTTCAGCCAGATGTCGGCCAGTTCGCAGGCGCTGGTGTAACCCAGCGGCAGGGCGGCGGCCATTTGCATACGCGGCCGTTGGTTAAATCCCTGGCTGTAAGACATGGGAATTCGCGCCCGATTGAGCGAGCGTTCCATCGTCCGCGCCAGATCCAAATGGCCGATAAAGCGCGTTGGCCCTTCTTTTTTAAATGTCAGTCGGAGTCGTTGTACGTAATTTGCTTGCATACCATCCATTTTCCCTTAATATCCTGGCTGGTACAAACACCTTTATTTTTTGGGATTTGCGATTGGGCAAGGGCGGTAAGGGATTGAAAGGGTTGCTTCAATGCCTGGTCGCCTGGGTTAGGTCCTCTGTCGTGGGTTGAAAGGGTTGAAAGGGTTGAAAGGATTGAAATTTATGTCAATTGATGAGGCGATACACGGTCATCGTTCTATTCGTCGTTACCGGGCGGATGCGGTGCCCGATGATTTATTGGACGAGATTTTGACGGCGGGGATTCGGGCTTCGTCGTCGGGCAATATGCAGTCTTATTCCATCATCGTCACCCGCGACCGGGCGCTGCGTGAGGCGCTGTTTGTGCCGCACATGGAGCAGGAAATGGTGCTAGACGCACCGGTTTTGCTGACATTTTGCGCCGATTTTCACCGAATGCGCCAATGGCTGCGGGTGAGTGACGCGCCGGACAACTTTGATAATTTTATGAGTTTTATGATTGGGGCGATTGACGCGACTCTGGTATCGCAAAATGTGGCTTTGGCGGCCGAAGCGCGCGGTTTGGGGATTTGTTACATGGGCAGTACTCTGGCCAACTGTGACGAAATCGGCCGTATTTTGCGCCTGCCGCGCAACGTGATCCCGGTGGTGGGCTTTTCGTTGGGCTACCCGGACGAAGATCCGGCTCTGCGCGACCGGCTGCCGGTGGATGGGCTGGTGCACGATGAGACTTATCAGGATTATAGTGACGAGCGCATTCAGGAGATCTACCGCGAGCGGGAAGTGAAGGGTTGGCAGCGATATATGAGCTTTCCCTATTTGCGTGAGATGATCGAGACGTCTGGGGTGGAGAATCTGGCGCAGATTTATACGGCGGTAAAATACAGCCGTGAATCGCATCATGAATTTTCGCAGACGGTGTTGGATTATTTGGCGGCGCAGGATTTTATGCACAACGGCCGTTAAAGCCCTTGCTCCATCGCCGAAGACTTAGAACCTGTAAGGAAACTAAGCCGCATTTTGTTGAAAATTGAAGACCATCCAATTTCTAATCTTCGGTCTCTGAGACCATGAGGGACTTATGAAAGAAAACTTGTTTGTCGGCATAGGCAGGGTGGCCACGGCCGTTCCGCTGTGTGCGCTCCTTTTATTGTCCCTGTTGTTGGCGGCCTGTGAGCGGCCGGATCCGGCTGTGCCCGGCGGCGGCGAGGCCCAGCCGACGCTGGCCGGGGCGGCGTCTATTCCGGCGCAGTCCGGCGATAACGTGCCCACTCCCATCATCCCGGAAATGGTTTTGCCCACCCTGCCTGCCTACATTGGCACACCTACGCCGGATTCGCCTCATGCAACGGCCGTTGGCGGCGGACCCGTAGCCACTCATTTTGTAGGCGCGGGCGAGACACTGAGCTACATCGCCCAGCTGTACGGGGCCACTGTGGAAGAATTGTTGGCGCTCAACCAGATCAACCCCGATGACATGCTGCTGGTGGGGCAAGAAGTGCTGGTTCCCAGCGTCATCGAAGCTACCGGCCCCAGTTTCAAAATTGTCCCCGACAGCGAGTTGGTGTATGGTCCGGCGGCTAAAGATTTTGATGTGCGCGCCTTTGCTGCGCCATTTGGCGGCTATTTGCTCACGTTTAGCGAGGATGTAGAAGGCACGTCTATGTCTGGCCCAGAAATCGTGCAGTTGATAGCCGACCGGTTCAGCGTCAATCCGCGTTTGCTGCTGGCGATTTTGGAGCATCGCGCGGGGTGGGTGACGAAAACGGCCGTTTCTGGCGCCAACACCTCCGCTTTCCCAATGGGCTACGAAGAAGATTCCCTCACGGGGCTGTATCAACAACTGAGTCGCGCCGCCAACCTGCTAAATTGGGGCTATTACGGCCGTGCCGAAGGCGGCATCACCGCCACAACCCTGGCCGACGGAACCCGCCTGGCCTACGCCGCCGACATCAACGATGGCACGGCCGGGGTGCAAAATGCGCTCGGTTCATTCCCCGGCGTCACCTATGAAAGCTGGCAGCAAGACGTGGGCGCAAACGGCTTTTTTGCCACTTTCAACCGCCTGTTTGGCAGCCCATTTGCCTTTACCGTGGATCCGCTGTGGCCGGCCGATTTGCGCCAGCCGCCTTTGCAGCTGCCCTGGGGTGGCGGCGAGACCTGGTATTTTACCGGCGGGCCGCACGGTGGCTGGGCCTCAGGCTCAGCCTGGGCGGCGATTGATTTTGCTCCCCCGGCGGACGAGCTGGGCTGTGTGCAATCCGACGCCTGGGTGACGGCGATGGCCGATGGCCTGGTGGTGCGCAGCGACAAAGGCGCGGTGGTGGTCGATCTGGACGAGGATGGCTTTGCCGGCACCGGCTGGGCGCTTTTGTACATGCATCTGGAAACGCGGGAGCGGATTGCTGTGGGCGCGTTTGTGCAAACGGGTGATCGGCTGGGGCATCCGTCGTGCGAGGGTGGGTTTTCTAATGGCACGCATGTGCATGTGGCGCGGTTGTATAACGGCCGTTGGGTTTCCGCCGATGGGGTAATGCCGCTGGAATTGGCCGGTTGGGTGACGCAAGGCCTGGGGCGCGAATACGACGGTCTGCTCAGCCGAGGCGGAGTCGATAAAGAAGCCTGCGCCTGCCGTGAAGATGGCAACGCGGTGACGAGCGAGCCATGAGAAAACCCGACAGGTCATCGAGTGCCTGTCGGGTTGAGATTATTTTTGATGGTAGAGCATGGGGCCTAACGGCCGTCCCCCCACCAGGTGCATATGCAAATGAAACACTTCCTGCCCGCCATGCCCATTGCAGTTAATAATCAGCCGGTAGCCGCTCTCGGCAATGCCTTCCTCTTCGGCCAACTTTTTGGCCACCGTCATCATACGGCCAGTAATTTTCTCATCATCTTCCGTTAGATCATTCACGGTTGGGATGATTTTGTTGCTCACAATTAAAATGTGGGTGGGGGCAATCGGGTTGATGTCCCGAAACGCCGTCACCAACTCATCCTGATAAACCATTTTTGAGGGCAGTTCCCCCCTTACAATTTTGGCAAAAATTGTTGTCACGCCATCCTCCTTTGAAATAATTTAACGCCAGGGCGCAGAGGCGCAAAACAAAGCGCTACGTCATCTGCGAAATTTGTGGATTTTCATTCGTGGTGGTGTGCCGCCGTGCATGAAATCTCCCTGGTAAATAGCTCATTTAACGAAAAGTATATCCAATCCCGCACCAAGGCAACAACCTGTTATAATCTTTACACGGAGAAATATATGGATACAAGACCCTTGCGCAGCGTAACACCAGCGATTGACATTTACATAAAATTAGCCCAATACCCGATTCTGTCTGACAAAATCCGGGTAATGATGCGTCAGGAACTTGTTCGCCGGGGCATTATCAGCCAATCGGCGTTTGAGCAGCAGGTGCGAGATCGAGCCATTGAATCGCAGCGGCGCGAGGGGCTGCAGGATCCGTATGTGCAGGAAGAGACTGGCGTGTGGCAGCTCCGTAAAGATCGCGTGCGCGATTATCTGACAGACGCCTATTTTGCCGACAATTTGGGTAGTGGCTTGTTGACCCAGCTGATTGAAGACGCGCTGAACAACCAGCCTGCGCCTACCCGCAACATTGAGCTAACGTTTAACCCTGAAATTGCGCCGTGGGAACTGCTTTTCCGGCAGGGCGAAATTTATGAAGCGATACCGATGCCAGATCAGGAAAAGGTCAAACATCACCTGCAAGAAATAAAAGTGGTATTGATCAAACGGCTGATCAGCGACCAACTGCCGTTTATTGCCGTGGCCAAGAATGCGTTTACCATCGGCGATTTGCGACACATTTATCGCAATCGGATTGGTTCTGGCAAAATTGGCGGTAAGGCGGCGGGCATGCTGCTGGCGCGGCGCATTTTACACCAGCAAGACCCCGAATTAGGGCCGGATATTAGCGAATGGGTGGGTATTCCGGATTCATTTTTTATTGGCACAGAGGTAATTTATGATTTCCGGCTGATGAATCGGCTGGACCATTTTATGAATCAGAAGTACCGGCCGTTGGATGAGATTAGGGATATGTATCCGAAGATCGTAGAAGCCCATCTCGCCGGTGATTTTCCGGAAAATGTTGTGGACCAACTGCGCGAGGTGCTGTCGCATTTGGGTAATTTGCCGGTGGTCGTGCGGTCATCTAGTTTGCTGGAAGATAGTTTTGGTTTTTCTTTTGCCGGTAAATATGAGACGATTTTTTGTCCCAATCAGGGCACGTCGGAGGAGAATCTGGAGGCGCTGCTGAATGCGATTCGGCGGGTGTATGCCAGCACGTTGAACCCGGATGCGATCTTGTACCGGCGCAAGAACGGGATGATCGATTATGATGAACGGATGGCGGTGTTAATTCAGCCGGTCCAGGGGCAGGCGTACGGCCGTTACTTCTTCCCCACACTCGCCGGCGTAGCCTTTAGCCAGAACCCCTTCCGCTGGCATCCCAAAATACGGCGCGAAGATGGTTTCCTGCGCCTGGTTTGGGGGTTGGGAACCCGCGCCGTCACCCGAGTCGCCAACGACTATCCCCGCATGATCGCCCTTAGCCACCCCCAACTGCGCCCAGAAACGGAAATCCAGGCCATTCGTCAATACGCTCAATGGTATATGGATGCCATCGACCTGGAAGAAAATAAATTTACCAGCCTGGAAATTCGGCAAATTCTCAATCCCGATTATCCTGATTTGCGCTACATTGTTTCCGTAGACAAAGGGGATTATTTGCAGGAAATGGTTTCGGCGGCGACTGCTTCCAGCACAGACCGTTATGTGTTGACGTTTAATTTCCTCATCCGCGATCGGAAATTTGTGCGCCTTATGCGTACAGCCCTGCGCCGATTGGAAGATCGCTACCAACGGCCGGTTGACGTTGAATTTACAGTCGATATTTTGCCCAATTACCCGTACCCCGATTACCGGCTTAACATCTTGCAGTGCCGGCCTCTAAGCCAGCGCGTTGACGGCGACCTGGTTGAGTTCCCGGAAGATGTGCCGGAAGAGGATACTTTATTCACCGCCCACAAACTGGTTCCGGATGGCAAAGCGGAAGGGATTCGCTATGTTATTTACGTAGACCCGCAGCTTTACCGGAAAATGCCGGACCTGACGGCCAAAATGGAATTGGGGCGGGCAATCGGCCGTTTGAACAAATTGTTGGAAGACGAAGCATTTATCCTCATTGGCCCAGGGCGTTGGGGCAGCGTGAACCTGGATTTGGGTGTTCATGTTACCTATGGCGATATTTATAACACACGGGTCCTGATTGAGGTGGCGGAATTAGCAGAAGGCGGCGGCACGGAATTTTCTTATGGCACGCACTTTTTCCAGGATTTGGTGGAGTCGGGGATCCATTCTTTGGGCCTGGAGATTGGGAATGGAGACGGCCGTTTCAATTTCCCCTTTTTCCGCCAGGCCCCAAACTGCCTGCCCGACCTCTCGCCCGATGACGCCACTCTGGCTCCCTACCTGCACGTTATCGACCTGCAAACCGTCACTAAAAACAAACGCCTCAACATCATCATGGACGGCTCCATCGACAAAGCCATCGGCTATCTTGTTGTCGGCGATTGGTCCGAAACGGACGGCAAAGGCTCGGTTTCCATATTTTAGCCAAAGGAATTCCTGTTTTTTGGATGATAAACAAGTGAACCAACGAACAATCGAATAAATAATCTCACAACGAGACCAGGCAAAATCGAATCGGCCATCAACGAAACCGCGATAAGTAATCCCATTTCCTAATTTCCTACGTAACGAGGTGGCTTATGGAGTATCTGGAAGAAGTAAGAAGCGTCACACCGGCAATCGACATCTATATCCGGCTGGCGCAGTACCCCATTTTATGCGACAAAATTCGCCGGCGGATGCGCCAGGAGCTTTTTCGGCGCGGTATCATCAGCAAAGAAGCGTTTTATCTAGAAGTGCGTCAATTGGCTATCCAGTCGCAGCGGCGCGAAGGGCTGCTCGATCCTTATTATCAGGAAGAGACGATCATCTGGCAGAAACGCAAAGATCGCATCCGCGAGTTTCATACCGACGCGCTTTTTGCCAACAACCTGGGCGGCTCCCTCCTCAATCAAATCATCGACGAAGTATTGGCCGACCAACCCGCGCCTTCCATCAGCAGCGAATTGACGTTTAACCCGGAGATTGCCCCCTGGGAGCTGCTATTTCGCCAGGGTGAAATTTATGAAGCGATGATCGGCGAAGACCGTGAACGGGTCGAACACCACCTGCGCGAGATCAAAGTGGTGCTGATTAAACGCATGATCAGCGATCAACTACCTTACATCGGCGTCGCCAAAAAAGTTTTTACCATCGCCGATTTGCGTGATATTTACCGGCGGCGTATCGGCAGCGGCAAAATCGGCGGCAAAGCGGCCGGAATGATGCTGGCCTACAAGATCCTTAAACAAAATAATCCTGAGTGGGGACCGGACATTGGCGATCAGGTGACGATGCCGGAAACTTGTTTTATTGCCACCGAAGCGATTTATGACTTTTACTTGCTCAACAATCTGGCCGATTTTATGAACCAGAAGTATCGCTCGTTGGAAGAGACACAAATGGAGTATCCGGAAATTTTGGATGCTCACCTGAAGGCGGCGCTGCCTGAAGAAGTGGTAGAAGGGCTGGAAGAGTTTCTCAGCGAGATGGGCGGCAGCCCGATTATTGTGCGGTCATCCAGTTTGTTGGAGGATAATTTTGGCACCGCGTTTGCGGGTAAATACGACAGCTTTTTTTGCCCGAATCAGGGAACGCCAGAAGAAAATCTAAATGCCCTGATGGATGCTATCCGACGGGTGTTTGCCAGCACCTTGAACCCGGACGCGTTGTTGTATCGGGGGCAGCACGGGATGATTGATTATGATGAGCGCATGGGTGTTTTGCTGCAGCGGGTGGAAGGACAGGCTTACGGCCGTTACTTCTTCCCAACCCTGGCTGGCGTCGGCTTTAGCCGTAACCCATACCGGTGGAATCCACGCATTCGTCGTGAAGACGGCTTCCTGCGCCTGGTTTGGGGCCTGGGAACCCGCGCCGTAGACCGCGTCGATAAAGATTACCCACGCATGATTGGTCTCAGCCACCCACAGCTCCGCCCAGAGACCACTGCCTCCGCCATTCGCCAACATTCACAGTGGTATATCGATGTTGTCGACCTGGAAGATAATCAGTTTAAAACCGTGCCGGTGGGCGCCGTATTAGACATCGACTACCCCCATCTGCGCGCTCTGGCTTCCATTGATGAAGGCGATTATTTTCAGGGCATTCTGTCTTCCGCCGGCATCGAAAATACCGACAAACTGGTGCTAACCTTCAATAATTTAACCAAGGATCGCAACTTCATCAACCTGATGCGCTATGCGCTAAATCGCCTGGAAAAGGTTTATGGCACGCCGGTAGACATCGAATTCGCTGTGCAAATTAAGCCCGGTTATCCTGAATCCAGCTATTTGCTCAGTATTATCCAGTGCCGACCGCTTAGCCAGCGGCTGGATCATGGAACTATACGCATTCCCCCGGATATTCCGCGAGAAGACATCTTGTTTACCGCGCACAAACTCATTCCCGATGGTCAGGCGGAAGGGATTCGTTATATCGTCTATGTTGATCCGGAAAAATACCGCCAGATCGGCAATCAAATCATCAAGCTGGAATTGGGGCGGGCCATTGGCCGCCTGAACCAGATATTAGCCGATGAGCGTTTTGTATTGATGGGGCCTGGGCGATGGGGCAGCGCCAATCTGGAGTTGGGCGTGCGTGTCACTTATGCCGATATTCACAATACGCTGGTGCTCATTGAAATTGGCGTGCCGCAAGATGGGCAGATGCCGGAATTGTCTTATGGCACGCACTTTTTGCAGGATTTGGTGGAAGCGGGGATTTTTTCTTTGCCCCTGCATTTGGGAGGGAATAACGGCCGTTTCGACTGGGATTTCTTCCGCCACTCACCTAACAGCCTGGCAGCCATTTCGCCCGCCGATGCCACTCTCAGCGACTACCTGACCGTCATTGACCTGGCTGTTACCAGCGGCAGCCGCCGCCTGAAAATTCTCATGGACGGCGAAAAAGACGAAGCCGTTGGATTTTTAGTAGACGGAAATTGGAGCCTGAACGGCAAGGAAGGCACGGTTTCGACCTTTTAGCGTTCCTCTGCAAAGTCCATGAGCGGCTTTGTCAGATGTCTGGTCCAAACCCTGGAGACTGGCGTCCAAGATTGTCAGTCTCCAGTCTTGTTTTAAAGCCCTTTGCGCCCTTTGCGTTGAAATCTGGCTCACCTTAACCCCACTGAATCTGCTGCTGGGACCGGTTGTTGCGGCGTTTCCTAGTGAGGGGCGTGGTCATTGTTTAAGAGCCTGACTAGCAGGGCGCGCTCGCCAGCCTCATCGGTGACTTCGCCATCCAGGCGGGCCGCCAGCAGGCGATCCAGGATAATGCCAAATTGCGGGCCGGGTTTCAGCCCCATTTGGCGTAAATCGTCGCCGGACACGGCCGTTTCCACCATTCGCCCTTCACGGAAATACCACTCCAGCCGCCCAATCGCCGTACCATCAGTGAGGGCCAACCGCGCCGTCAGCAGCACACGGGGGAGAAACGGCCGTATCGCAAACGCCAACTCGCTCCGGCGCACCTCAGCCGGTAAGCTTGCTAGCGCATCCAGCAGCCGCGCCACCGCCGCCACATCTTCCCGGGTCGCTTTGCGCACCCGCAGGCGGCTCATCACCACCGTCTGCTCTCCCGGTTCCAGCGGCAGCACCGTCAGGGCAAAATAGAGAAAGACCGGCGTTTCATCTGGCAGCGCCGCCCGCCAGACGGGGTCGGCCAGGATGATGGGCACACGGGTGTAGGCCACGGCCGTTTCCGGTCCCCAACGCAGCGCCGGATGAATCTGCCGCAACACACCCAACTGCCACAATCGAGCCATCACCGCCGCCGGAGCCTGTTCGCGCAGCGCCAACTCCAATTCATGGCGAATCCGGTCGCCGGTCACCCGGTCTAGCATGGGCAGGCCGTCGGCCAAAAGTTCGGCGGTGCGCGGTTCGATGGTAAATTTCAGCCGCGCCTCGTAGCGCACGGCGCGCAAAATGCGCGTCGGGTCGTCGATAAAGCTCAGACTGTGCAGCACGCGAATCAGACCTTGCTGCAAATCTTTGCGCCCACCGTAAAAATCGAGCAGCTCACCCAAATGCGCCCCATCCAGGCGCACCGCCAGGGTGTTGATGGTGAAATCGCGCCGGTGCAAATCGAGCTTGATAGAACCGCGCTCCACCTGCGGCAGCGCCGATGGCTCCATATAAAATTCAGTTCGCGCCGTGACAAAATCAATCGAAGCAGGCACATGAGGGGGCAATACGGCCGTTTCCCCCACATTTTCTGGCGGCCAATACGCCGCCACCACTTGCCGCCACACGTCGTCAGAGACAAACCATTTGCCCGTGCCAAAGCGCCGATGGGTGTGTACCTCCCCGCCAAACCGGGTTTGCAGGCGGCGTACCAGGGCAATGCCATCTCCTTCTACCACCATGTCCATGTCTGTTGGCGCATGCCCCAGCAGCAAATCGCGCACCACGCCGCCGACAAAATAGAGCGGCATGTCCATTTCCGCGGCTTCCGCGCTGACAGCCAGAACCATCGCCCACAATGGCGCGGCCAGGGTCCGGTTTAACAAGGTTTTGATGTCCGACCGGTCGGTGTTGGGCGCGGTCTGGAACAGGAAATTGAGCAAATCGGTGCGGGTGACTACGCCAATGGGGTAGCTGGGAACGGATTTTTCTCCGTTGCTGGCGCCCAGAGGCAGGTCGGCGACCACCGGGATTTGCCCCCAACCTTCATCGAGCATAAGCTGCTGCACACGCTCAATGGAATCAGACGGCCGTACCGTCACATTGCCTTGTTTCATCACGCGCGTAACCGGGAAGCGGCCCAAATCGTGGCTGATGGCCCGGTCGACGCCGCGCCGGGTGAGCAGCCCCACAACTTCTCGCGTTTCCGGTTCCACCACCGGATAACCTTCGTAGCCGAACCGCTGCATCAACACCGCCGCTTCGGCGACCGTCGCCGTCGGGTGTAACGTTTGCACGCCATAGGACATGATCTGGGCGACGCGGGCCATTGGTTCGACTGCTTGCGGCAGAAGGCTGAGCAGTTCTGCGACCACATCGGCCAACGGCCGTCCGACAATCATCGCTGCGGCGGCGCGGCTGTGGCCGCCGCCGCCCAATGCCCGCGCGATGCGCGACGCATCGACGGCATCGCGGTTGCTGCGCGCCACCAACTGCACATCGCGCCCTAGCTGCACCAGGGCAAACAGGCCGGAGGGCGACAGGGCGTCGCGCAGCCGGTGAACCACCGAGGAGATTTCGTCGTCGAAGTTGGCCGGGGCAACGGCCGTGGCGATGACGATGGTTTGGCCGTGGATGCGCTGCCACTGAACCGAGGTTTGCAATGATTCGTACAGGTCGCGCTGCACGGCCGTGAGGGGCACATTCAGGAAGCGTCGCACAACCGGCAGCACGGCTCCCTGATCCAGCAGCCAGGCGGCGGCCTGGGCGTCGCGGCCGGTTGTGGTGTCGTAAGTGAGCGAGCCGGTGTCTTCGTAAATGCCCAGCAGGAGCAGGGTGGCTTCATCGGCGGCCAGGGTGAGGCCGGAGGCGCGCAGCCGTTCGACCAGCAGGGTGGTTGTCGCGCCGACGGCTTCGACCTGGTATGTCCAATTGGGGCGATTGGCAACGGCCGTTTCCTCCGCCTGGCTCACGTGATGATCAATCACCAGCACTTTAGGTCTTTTTACCAGGCCGCGCACGCTGGAAAGCGACTGCGTATCGACCAGCAGCAGCTCGTCGACGCGTCTTTTTTGCCATTCTTGCGGCCGCACGTAGGGCAGGGTATCCCAATAGAGGGTTAAAAATTGTAGGACATTGCGATTGATCCGTCGCGGCAGCAGGGGAATGGCGTGCGGATACAACTTGTAAGCTCCCAGTTGGGAGGCGATGGCGTCAAAATCGCCATTTTCGTGGGTCAGAATGAGCAGCATAGGCTCCATTATACCTGCGCTGGAGCGAAAATGGACAGGTGGGCGGGGAAATGGGGGCATACGGCCGTAGGCAAAACTGCGTTTTTTCCCATTGGACAGGTAATGTCACACAGGCTAGAATAACCGTTGACATACTAGAACGGGTGTGCTATAAAACAGATGTTCTAATTTGCTCGTAGAACGAGCCGAATTTCAAACAGAGCAAGTTGTCATCACCGGCATCGAATCATTTGAAGAAGGAGCGACAGACAAGGCACATTCGGAAACCAACCTTACTGTCCACGGAGGAAGAATCATGCAGAATTCACACATGCGCAGTTCCACAAATCCCTTTGGTCTGAATATAGACCAACAAAGGCTGCGTTTCCCACGGAAAGCGGTGATTGGCATCATCCTGATCGTGGCTCTGCTAGCTTTTGAAATTTTTAACTTCGACACGACCCGTTACGCGCTGCAAAATTTGCTGGGCAACGTGGAATTTATCGGTTTGCAATGGGCGGCAATTCTGGCCATTGCCTTTTGCGCCATCGACTTTGCCGGCCTGGTACGGTTGTTTACGCCGGAACAGGGCAGCGCGGAACCCAAGGAAGTGTGGTACCTGATGGGCGCGTGGCTTTTGGGCGCGACCATGAACGCCGTCATGACCTGGTGGGCGGTTTCGCTAACCCTGCTGAACCATGATTTTGGCAACGAGGTGTTGAGCCGCGCCCAATTGTTGAAGTATGTGCCCATCTTTGTGGCCGTCCTGGTCTGGTTGACGCGCATCCTGTTTATTGGGGCGTTTACGGTAGCCGGGGAACACATTTTCGATTTTAACAATACCGGACGCGCGACGGCCAAGGCTGCCCCGCCGGTTCAGACGCAGCCCGCCCCCCCGAAGCCGCTGCGGGCAGGTTCTCAGACAGCGCAGGCGCCTGCGCCTCGGCCACGAATGGCCGCCAAACCGCAGCAACCTGCGCCACGGGCAAGCGCGCCTAACTTTTTGGAAGAGCACGATCCGATTCCGGCGCAGCCGACCCGCGTGAATCCGGCTGCCAATGGAAACTCTCGCGTTCGCCAACGACCGCCTGCGCCAAACCCAAGCATGCGTCGGGTTCCGATGAGTGGCGTGCAGGCGCGTGGCCAAAACCAACGGTAAATAATCAGTCACCTGACCAGACGGTGCGCCGGGTTTGTGGGCAAGACAGGTAATCTATCTGCACCAGACGCGGCGCACTTTTATTATCCCCAAGAATTGGATTTTCTTTGGAGGAGGTTGCCGAAATGACCGTTTATGAAATTGTTGATACGCCATTTACTCAGGAGTATGACGAAGACGGATATTATGATGAGCCGTACATCGAAGTGCATTATGAGTGGCAGGATCAGCGCTTTGTTTACGGCCGTTCGCCTCTGGAGCAGCGAATGATGTTGGTCCCGGCGTTGGTGGGCATGGTATTGATTTTGTTGGCGTTGTTTGTGTTTCCCCGTCTGATGGCCGATATTGGCACGGGCGGCACGGTTTTGGCCGATGGCGGCGTGGCGGAAGAGGCTGGTGGGGCGGAAACGGCCGTTTCCCCACCACCTGACGGAGCCATCTCCGCCGTATTCTCGCCCGAAATCCAACATTGGGCGCCGCAAATCCTGGCCTGGTCGGCCCAATTCGGCCTGGACCCGGACATTACAGCAACCATTATGCAAATTGAGTCTTGTGGCGATCCGAACGCAGTTTCCGGCGCAGGGGCGCAGGGACTTTTCCAGGTCATGCCATTCCATTTTACGGCAGGCGAAGATATGCAGAACCCTGATACCAACGCCTTTCGCGGCTTGAAATTTTATGCCACGATGCTGCAACATACCGGTGGCGACGTCTTTTTGTCCTTTGCCGGATATAATGGCGGTTATGCTGCTTCAGACAATCCATACAATGCCTGGCCAAACGAAACGCAGAGGTATTTTTATTGGGCCAAAGGCATTTATGACGATGCCAAAGCCGGTAAAAGCAGCAGCGAGCGTCTGGGCGAATGGATGGCCGCTGGCGGCAGCGGCTTATGTCGTCAGGCATCGGCGCGATTAGGATTGCCGTAACGGCAGGCAATTTTTAGCGAAAAGATCGAAAGCCCACACCTGTGGGCTTTTTTTGTGCCTCAGATCATGTCAATTGGCGGTGATTGGATATACTAAGGAAAATTTTATGGAGTCATTGCAGTTGGGGAGGGCGCGTGCTGGGGAACGGCCGTTTCCAACCAAAAGTCAAACGTAAAGGGGTAACCATGACATACAAGATATTAATTTCCGACAAATTGGGTCAGGCAGGGTTAGATCGCCTGGCAGAAATGGACGACGTAACCTTCGACATGATTGTGGGGCTGAGCAAAGAGCAGTTGATGGCCACCATTCCCGACTACGATGCGCTCATTGTGCGCAGCGATACACGCCCAGACGCCGAGATCATTGCCGCCGGTAAAAATCTGAAAGTAATCGGCCGGGCAGGCATTGGCGTGGATAATGTGGACGTTGACGCCGCTACGGCGCATGGAGTGATGGTGATGAATACCCCGCGCTCCAACAGTGTAGCCACGGCCGAGCAAACGATGGCTCTCATGCTGGCCATCAGCCGCCATACCGTTGCGGCGCACAACTCCGTGGCCGCCGGTGAATGGGCGCGTGCCCGTTTCATGGGCACGGAGCTGGATGGCAAAACATTGGGCGTGATTGGTTTTGGGTACATTGGGCATCTGGTCGCCCGTCGGGCGCAGGCTTTTGGCATGAAAATTGTAGCCTACGACCCCTATGTTTCAGGCGAATTGGAAGTTAAGATGGTCTCGTTGGCCGAGTTGTTGGCTCAGGCAGACATTATCACCCTGCACAGTGTGGTGACGCCGGAATCTACCAACATTATCAACGCAGACGCGATTTCTAAAATGAAAGATGGCGTCATCGTTGTCAATGTGGCGCGGGGCAAACTGATTGATGAACATGCGTTGGCGGCAGCCCTGCAAAGCGGCAAGGTTGCGGCGGCCGCGCTAGACGTCTACCAGCAAGAGCCGCCCGTGGGCAGCCCGCTGATTGGCTTACCCAATGTGATTCATACGCCGCATTTAGGGGCCAGTTCCAAAGAAGCCCAGCGGCGCGTTGGCGTGGAGATCGTGGAGCAAGTGGTGGATGCACTCCGTGGGACGGACATCCGCAATGTCGTGAATCGCTAGACTGCCACTCATTTGTAAATTTGCCATGAGACCCGAAGGGTTGTGTTACTCGATGCGTTGGTGATCGGAGAACACGAGCCTTCGGGTCTTACGTTTTTTAGCAGTAAAGCGTGAATTGTTGGCCCCCATTCCTGTTTTAACCTGATATTTCAGGGGAATATTCCAGAGCATATGGTTCTTAAGGCCTATTTTGAGCGTTCTGCAACAAGCTGTGCTGAATCTGGTGTACAATTTGTTGTAGAAATTGCGGCAGGGGAGGCTGGATGTTTATCATGTTATTAGCCAGACAAACGATAGAGCCAACGGCCGTTTCCAAGCATCCTATTGCGACAAAGGGATAGAAAATTCATGAACCAAAAGGGTCGGATCCTGGTTGTGGATGATAATCCGATAGCTTGTGAAAACCTGGAAGATTTGCTTGCGCCCCAGGGTTATGAACTGGCCTTCGCCAATAATGGCGTCGAGGCCCTGACCCAAACCAGCCAGTTTGATCCAGATTTGATCTTGTTAGATGTCATGATGCCGCAAATGGATGGGTTTGAAGTTTGCCGCCGCCTGCGCGCCGCATCGGGCACTGCTGAAGTGCCGATTATTCTCATCACTGCGTTGGATGACCGCGCGTCGCGGCTGCAAGGCATCGCTTCCGGCGCCGATGATTTTATTAGCAAGCCGTTCGATAGTGTGGAACTGCGTGCCAGAATCCACGGCATTATGCGCTTGAATCGGTATCGGCGGCTGATGTCGGAGCGGACCAAATTTGAGCGTGTGGTGGAAAATGCAGCTACAGGATATGTGCTGCTAACCGAACAAGATAAAGTGTTGTTTGTAAATCCGACGGCTGCCATGCTGCTCAATTTTCCCAGCGACCTGGCCCTTAACCAAGCCGAGACCTTTTTGTCGTTGGTGAAACAACAGTATCGGCGGGAACCGAGAGATGCGTGGGCAAACTGGCCGGAACGGCCGTTAGACAAACAAATCCGTTACCTTGTCCGCCCAGAATCGCCAACCGCCCAGGCTATCTGGCTGCAAGTAGACACACTGGATTATTTGGCCTCTGGCCCGGAGCCAACCTGGATCATTGGTCTCAACGATGTGACAGAACAAATCACCGCCCAGCGTGACCGGCGAAAATTCCACACCATGATCACCCACAAAATGCGTACGCCATTCATCAGTATCTTGACAGGCTTAGAACTTCTAGACCGCTACTCCGATGAATTATCGCGCACCGAAATTGCGGAGCTGTCCCGAGACGCTTACAAATGGGCCAAGCGTTTGTATGAGGACATAGAAGAAATTATTCGTTATGTTGATCCGCCGCTCGAAGGCGAACCAACGGAAGGTTTTAATCTGGCGCAGCTGCCGGTGATCATCACCAATGTCTGCGCCAATATCGGAGTACAACACATCACCATTACCGGCACCGAAGACATGCTGAGTCTGCGCACCACACTCTCCCGGTCGGCGATGGAAATGATTTTTTGGGAAGTATTGGGAAACGCTAAAAAATTTCATCCAGACCAGACGCCGACTATCGAGGTCCATGTGGCTTATGAGAATGCGGGTCAGGTGACTGTGCATATCAGCGATGATGGTTTGACGTTGTCTCCAGAGCATCTGGCGCAGGTTTGGACCCCCTATTACCAGGGCGAGAAGTATTTTACGGGACAACTGGATGGAATGGGTCTGGGATTGTCGTTGGTGGCGTCGTTGGTCTGGAGCGTGGGTGGGCAGTGTCGTCTTTATAATCGGGTGGGCCGGCCGGGGATTACCGTTGATCTGACCTTGCCATGTATACCGATTTCCAAGAAAAGCGACCCTGATTTGGGACGGTAGCCGGTAGGCAGGGTGAAAACGGCCGTGTCTCGCTGCCCAATCATATCCCGCCCAACAGTCTGAGGAGAGTTGATCATGTCTACATATGAAAGCCCTCGTGCACCCGGTATGCGAATATTGTTGGCTGACGATGCCTGGGCTACCATCAACAGCATCCGTTTGATGCTGCGGCTGATGCCCGAATTAGAAATCGTCGGCACAGCGCGGACCGGCCGCCAGGCCATCGACATGGCAACAGAACATAAACCGGATATCGCCTTACTGGATATAAACATGCCAGACATCAATGGCTTGCAAGCGATTCGTTCAATTTTAGAGCTGCGCCCGGAAACGGTGTGCATTGCCATGTCGGTTGAAGGCGACACCACGGCCGTGCGAGAAGCGCAAAGCTATGGGGCCGTCGATTACCTGATCAAGCCATTTACCACCGAGGAATTATTAAGCACGCTGGAGCGCGCCAGCCGGGTGGTTGTTAGCCAACGGCCCGTGGATTTGCAAACGGCCGAACTGCGGCGCAAAGTAACCGCGCCGCTGCGCACCGGGCAAACCAGCCGCTTACATGAAGAGCGTTTTTTCCAACTGCAGCAGCTTGCCGCCAATTACATCAAAGCGCGGCGCACCGATGATGAGACAATCGCCGTTTTGGAAGAATTGGCTGAAAATCCCGGGTGTGAATTCCATTGGTTAAAATCGCTGGCCATGATTTATGTCATTCGTGAGCAGTGGGAAAAGCTAAACCACCTGGCATCGCGCCTGGAATGGTATGCCAAACAACGGTCCTGACAACGGCCGTCTCCCCCATATACCGCTGCTGCCGCCTGAGTTGGGCAAACGGCCGTGCCTATGGCACAATTAACCCAGACGTTTAATTCATTTTTCAGGAAGGATGCATTTTATGGCCGTTATTTCAAGCTACGTGGCAAAAAATACCCATCAAGGGCAGGTGGTGACAGTCAAAGCCAAAAAATTTGTGTGGATTTCGGTGGGCAAAGGCGAAGTGAGAAGTTATTCGGATTATGACGTGGATGTAGCCGGCGCCATTAACGTTTTGGGTTACAGCGGCGACCTGAACATTCAGTTGCAATTGGTGGATAAAAACCCAACGGCCGTTTCCGGCCCATGCATTTTGTCCCTGAACACGCACACCGATCCATCGGCGACCTACCAGACCAAAAATGGGGTGTTGATGGTAACGGCCGTATTCGGCGACAAAAAACAAAGCATCAACATTCAGCCCTGCAACGACGGCACACAAACAGAATGTGTGTTAATTGGCCACCTCACTCAGACTGTCCACCTGGACCCTGGCTAAAAATTGCGTTTCAGCCTGGTTCGATCACCCAGATTGAACCAGGCTTTTTTATTCTATTTCGCGCCAGATTATAAAAGCGCCGCCATCCCCAAAGCCATAGCCCCCAACACGCCGGCCTGGTTGCCCAGCCCCGGCGGCACGATATAGCTGTCAATCCGGTCCAGAATGGCCGGTGACTGCACATAGCCGGCCAGGTAGTCGACGGTCTTCTGCCGCAGCAGGGGGAACAATTGCGGCTGCTCCATCACTCCGCCGCCCATAATGATGCGCTGCGGCGACAGCGTGCAAATGTAACTGCGCAGCGCCAACGCCAGATAATGAGCTTCCAATTCCCAGGCCGGATGATCGGCGGGCAGTTCAAAAGCTGGCTGTCCCCACCGTTCGCCGATGGCCGGGCCGGCGGCCATGCCTTCCAGGCAGTCGCCGTGATAAGGGCAGCGCCCTTTGTAAGGATCATGCGACCAATCGTGGGGCAGGCTGATATGCCCCAGTTCCGGGTGGATGAGACCATGCAGGAGACGGCCGTTTACCATCACCCCGCCGCCCACACCTGTGCCAATGGTTAGATAGATGAAGGTGTCCACGTCTTGCGCCGCACCCCAGCGATGCTCGCCCAGAGCCGCGCCGTTGACATCTGTATCAAACCCAACCGGCACGCCCAGCGCTGTTTTGATGGCGCCGACAACGTCCGCATTGGCCCAGCCAGGCTTAGGCGTGGTGGTGATGTAACCGAAGGTGGGCGAAGCCGGATTGGGATCCAATGGACCAAAAGCGGCGATGCCGATGGCGGCGATACGGCCGTGTTCCCGTTCTTGCGCCTGAAAAAAGGCGATTGCCTGGGCTAAAGTCTCGTCCGGTGTGGTCGTTGGAAAACGATGTTCGGCGCGGATGTCGTTTGGACCGCTGCCTACGGCGCAGACAAACTTGGTTCCGCCTGCTTCGATACCCCCAATCAATGACATTGCATATCTCCTTTTTAGACTGAATGCCGGCCATTTTGCGCGATGGCCGGCATGTGGCAATCGGTTTGGGCTAATTCCCCATCACGTAAGGCAAATAGATTTGCAGTAGTTCGGTGAACGTCGTGACGGTTGGAGCCAGACCAGGGGAGGCATGGGAAACGGCCGTCAATATAAAACTATCTTGGCCGCTAACATGCTCCGGCACAGTCACGGCCACCGACACGGTGGCGCTCATGCCCGCCGTTATGGTGATGGGTGACGTGGTGAGCAAGGTTGTCGGCCAGATGTAGTCGCTCAGCAGCAGTTCGTAGGTGTCATCGCCCGCGCCGGTGTTGCGCAGGATCAGCTCATGGATGCTTTGCTGCCCCGGCAGGCCATATTGGCTGGTGGGTGGGTCAAATGCGGCATCATAACCCACAGACGGGCTGCACGACTGCACCTTCACATCATCAATGTACCAGCCTTCCCGCCCAACCGACGTATCGGAACCCAGGCGGAAGCGGAACTGCACCGTCTGTCCGGCATAATCGTCCAGGCTGACAATAGAATTGAGCCAGTCTTGCGGGTCACCGCACCATGCCTTTCGCCCGGCAAGCGGATTGCTAAAGGAGCTAGATACCACCATGTCGTAAGGATCGGTTAGCAGAGAAGGTTCCAGGTCTGTCCAGGTGCTGCCGCCGTTGGTGGAAATTTCTACTACGGCCCCATCGTAACAGAAAGACGTGGCTCTTTCGATGGTCTGGTGGTTCCAGAATTGCAGGCTTAGGGGTGATTCCCCTGTTGGCAAGGTGACGGGTGGTGAAACCAGACGCTGGTCTGAGACACTGGCCGGATTGGTGGCTTTGAAGGAGTAGCTGCCGGTATAGGGCCGCGCGGTCGATAACGTCCAGGTGTCGCCTGTGCCGCTGTGGGTCCAACCGCTCGCGCCGCTTTCGAAGCCTTCGCTGGCCAGGATGTTTGGGTTGCTGCCTGGGCCACACTCGCCGGCCGCAGCCTGGGTGGTAAAGCGGAAAATCGACGAATTTGCGCCGTCGCCGCAGGCATTGCTGGCGCGAACGCGCCAGTAGTAGAGGCTGCTGGTGTTGAGGGTGAGGCCGGTGGTGTATGTTGTGGCGCTGGTTGTGGCCGAATCGATGATGTTTGTGAAACCGGCGTCGGTGGCGATTTCTATGGTGTAGCTGGCGGCTGTGCCTGTCCAGGTGAAGGTTGGCTGGCTGGGTATGTTGGTGGCTGCGTTGGCAGGGGTTTGCAGCACGGCCGTTCCCGGCAGTCCGGTGAATACATTCAGGGCCACGGTGGTGGTATGTATGCTGGTGGGGGCGATGCCGCTTATTTCGATGGCGTAGCTGCCGCTGCTGGCCACGGCCGTGTTGCCAATGGTCAATTGGCTGCTGCCAGGTGGCGTCACAGGATTGACGCTGAAATTGGCTGTCGTGCCGCCGGGGAAACCGGATGCGCTCAACGTAACCGGGTCGGTGAAGGATTGCAACTGGCCAATGGTGATGTCGTAATTGGCATCGGTTCCGACACAGATTGCCTGGGAGTCGGGCACGGCCGTCAGGGTAAAATCGGCCGTGCCGCATTGATCAAACTTAAACGAGGCCACCTGCGTATTCCAATTGCCCCCTTCGCTGAACATATTGGTGTACCAGAACGTGCAATCGTCGGCCGGGTCCAGGCCCATGGCGCTGTAGTCGCCCCAGCGGTTGGACCCATTGGCCGATGTGCCCGCAATCATGCTGCCCTCGACATACGGCAGCGTGCCCAACGGATCACTCGCCAGACGGCCGGCGTAGCGCACGGAGGGGTACATGGTGGCGCTGGAGACGCTGTACCCAACGGCGATATTGCCGCTGCCATCCATGCCGATGCTGCCCATCCAACGGCTGTGCGCATCTGGGGCCAATGTGCCTTGCTGGTACAACGTCCAGGCGCCGGCGCCCACTTTGCGCAGCTCAAACCAACGCACGCCGCCGTGGTCTGTGCCATCCACATCGGTGACCAGGTTGCCCACCAACGCCTGATAGCTGCCAAAGTTGCGATAAGTCAGGGGGAACATCACCACTTCGCGTAGAGGGTCGAGGGTTGTGGCGCTGCCAAGCTGCGGGAAGCAGAAAAAAGAGGTCAGCCCACACAGGCTAGAATCGAACTCGGCGACGGAAACGCTGGCAATTTGGGAGAAGGTGGCATTGGCCGGCGTGATAAAGTCGGCGTGGAAAGCCCAAATTTCCAGGAAATCTTCGCTGGGGTATCCGGTAGGGCCGTGGACTTCCGTGTCCCGATGGCGCATGAAGTAATTGGGCGCGCCGGCCGGCGGCAAGATCGCTCCTTCCAGGTTGCTGGGCGTGAGCGCCTGGAATTCAAAGCCCGACAGGCTGGTAGCGGTGAAGCGGAGGGAGGTTGCTGCCTGCCCGGTAATCATTTTGGTCCGATCCAGGGCATAGACGGCCGGGCTGTTTTCGTTGCTGGAGACATAATACGCATCGGACCAGATGCCATACTTGGGGTAGTCGGGGAAATTGGGGGTGGTGAAGGCGTAGTTGTAGTAGGTTCCTGTGGGGTCTGGCGTGGTGGAGACATAGACGCACAGCACGTTGGCCGAACCGGAAAATTCAGTGAGCAGCCAGCGGTTGGCCGCCTGATCGTAAAGGACAACCGGGTCGCCAAGCCCGTCGGTGCAGCTGCCTGACCCTAGAGAATCGAGGTTGAAAGGTCCGGCCAGGACGCCGCCGCTTTTGTTGTAGATAACAACGCTGGAGCCACCGCCAGTGTTGATCATGTGGACGTAATGGTTGGGGCCAACATCGCCGACGGTGTCGGGCGGATTGACGAAGGTGTAATCCTGGGCGGTGAAATTTAGAATGGGGGTCAGGAAAGCATTTGGCGCGTAGGGGGCTGCGTTGGCTTGCTGCTCCAGGAGGGAGTCACGGCCGTTGGGCAGCCCGCTGTCGATTGGCGCGGTGGGATTCCCGTTCAGGGTTAGCCTAGGATTGATTTCGCGGTCAAGAAAAATTTCAATTTCGGCCAGCGGCAGATCGCGCGCCGGTTGGCTGAGAGTGGGCATTACCGGGTCGCCGACAACGATCTGGGTGTTTTCTGTTTGGCCGTCAGGGTTGGATTGGGCGAATGGGCTGCGTTGGGAGGGGGTGGTGACGGCCGTTTTCTGTTCATTTTGTCCGGTTAAAGACAAAACCCAAAACATCAAATAACCGGCCAGGAGGATACTGCCAATTTTCGATAGTTTTTTCATCAAGTCCTCGTTTATCTGAGCGATAAGGGGTGCAGTTCGTCACGATATTGGTGGAGATTTTACCGGATGCAGCCGATTGCACAAACCCTATTCTTTTTCCAGCCACAGGTAGCCATAAGGTTCGATTTGTAAGTCGGCCCAGGCGGGAATTGTTTCGTCGGCGGCTTTGTTGCGCATGGGGCCGTCGAAACCGAGTTCGGCGAGGCGGTAGAAGGGCACGGTTTGGGCGTGGTTGCTGAAGTTGCCCAGGATGAGGAGACGGCCGTGTGGGCTTTCGCGCAGCAGGCCAAAAACGTGGATGTTGTGGGTCCAGACCGGTCGGGCGGCGGCTTCGGCGTGCAGGGCGGGGGTCTGTTTGCGGGCGTTGATGAGGCGGCGGAGGGATTGGAAGATACGGCCGTTCACGTTCAACCCATCATGCCGCCTTTCCGCCAGCTCCCAATCCATCATTGGGCGGTGCAGCCAGCGGTTATCGCCCGCCAGGTTGGGGTTTTGCAGGTAGCTGTCGTCGTTCAGCAGGCCAATCTCGTCGCCCATGTAAAGCAGCGGCAGGCCGCCAAAAGCCAAAATCAGGCTGTGCAGCAGCAATATGCGGCGCACGGCCAGGTCCATGGCTGCCCAATCTTGTTGTTCCATGGCTACTTCCAGGCCGGCCAGCGAGGCGCAAGAGCCACTGATGCGCCGGTCGTTGGTGCGTGGATTAAATTGGAAGGTGGCCCCACGGGCATAGGCGCCGGGGAAACGGCCGCTGTAAAAATCGCTCAAAAATGAACGGTGCAGGTAGCCATTCAGGCCCACCGCCGCCGCATTTTCCTCGGTGACTGCCCAGCCGATGTCGTCGTGGCAGCGCACGTAGGCCAGCCAGGATGTGCGCGACGGGATGGCGGGCATTTGCTGCAAGGCGTGGGTCATCAGGGCGACTTGCTGCTCGGCCAGACTGCTCCACAGCATGACCATGAAAACGTTGTGATAGGCGACCTCGCATTCTTTATTGGCCGCCAATCCTTGCCCCAGGTACGGAACCAACTGCGGCGGCGGCACGATGGCTTCGGCTTTGAGCAGCAGTCCTGGCGCGGCGATGCGGCTGAGGGCGCGGAACGCCTGTAAAATGGCGTGGGCTTCGGGCTGATTTTCGCAGTCGGTGCCCAGGCGTTTCCACATGAAGGCCACAGCATCCAGGCGCAGCACCTCTACGCCCTGATTGGCGAGAAAGAGCATGATGTCTAGCATTTCGCCAAAAACGGCCGGGTTGGCATAGTTTAGATCCCACTGAAATTCGTTGAAGGTGGTCCATACCCAGCGGTCGAAGGCTTCGTAATAGGTGAAACTGCCGCTCTTAAATTCGGGGAAGATTTCGCGCACGGTGCGTTCGTATTGGTCGGGCATGGTGCGGTTGGGATACATGAAGTAGTAGTTCTGGTATTCGGGGTCACCGGCCTGGGCTT
>JAGOMA010000062.1 GCA_017993775.1 Chloroflexota bacterium
GCCGTTGCCGGCGATGTGGGTCAGGCTGCCGTCGGCTTCCAGGCGCATGATTTTCTTCTCGAAACCGTCGATGAAATAGATTGTGCCATCGGGGGCAGTGGTAAAGTTGCCCAGGTAGTTGATGGCGACGTTTTCGGGGGTCACGGCCGTGACAATCGGGCCAATGTCGTTGCGGCTGAGGTCGGCGCCATCGCCCAGGTGCAGGACACCGTCGTTAAAGTCGTAGGCGTGGTGGATGTCCAGGGTCCAGCCGCCCAGACCGTCGGCGGCGTTGGCGTCCCAATAACCGATAGCCCGGCTGTAACTGTTGTAGATGTTGATGCCGCAAAATTCGGCAGCGACGGCCGAGGCGGGCGGATAATCGAGGTATTTGCAGTACTCACGGCCGTTGGTCACCAACAAATTCTCGCCAAACTGGGCGAAACTCTGCTGGAACTGGTCGTTGGCAGTGTAGTAAGCGTAATCGTAGACGTAGTGGACGTAGACGTTGGCGATGGGACGGCCGTTGGTGACACGGCCGTAAGCATCCTGCCCATTCCAGACCAGCCGGGCGGTCAGGTTATTCGTCAGCGCTTCTACTGTGCCGGAGTAGAGGCTGGAAATCTCGAACGGCTGGCCCACGCTGGCCCGCGACCATTTGCGCACCATCATCTGCCCGCCAATCTCCGCTTGCAAAATCACAGAACGGAGCGATGCCGGCACGCTGCCCGATATGATGGGCAAATCGAGCATGTTACCTACTTTCCAGCCGGGCACGCGCTCGCTGCTGTAGTTGAGGGTGAAGGGCGTGCCCACGACGGGCAGCGATTCGCCCAAAGTTTGGGCGTCGCAGTTGATCACCGAGCCGGATTCGGTACATTCATTGGGCTGCTCGTTGTTCTCCGGCGGCGTGGGCGGTTCTTGGGCGTCGGCGGGCGGGCCAAAAGGCCAGTTGAAGTCCCAGGGCGAGAAGTGGGGAATCGGCGTGCGCCACAACTCTTGCCCGGCTGTGTACAGGCCGGCCAACTGCTGCCGCTCTGGGCCGGTGATGCCCAAATCGGTGAGAATCTGGCCGGTGTCGGCGATCCCATCGCCGGTGACATCCAGGTTGGCCAGGCCGCCGCTGATGGAGAGGATTTTGATGACCCGGCCGTTATCCCCCGGCAGCCATTTGGCCTGAACAGTGTCGTAGTAACCGGAAGGAACCGGCGTACCCACGGGAATACCCAGGAAATTTTCGGTGTAGTTGATGACCGGCTGATCGAAGGGCACGCTGCCGGTTCCGGCCAATTCGTCGAAGCTGAAATCGACGGCGTAGGTGTAGCCGGAGGTGGGCGGCAGGTCGCCGGGCATGGCCGACGCGCCGGTGACGCCGTCGGTGTATTCGGTGGCGCGGAAGGTGAGGGTGGTTAACGGCCGTTTCACCCCCGCACGTTCCAGATAAGTGGTCATCGCGCCGGCGGGGAAGAGCAGCGTTGCCTGCCGCGCCCCGCTGCCGTCGCTGATGATGCTGCCCTGGGCCACCTGGAACGTAGCTGCCGACAGCGGATCAATCATGGTGGTTTGCGGGTCGGGCTGAATGAGGGCCACCGGTTCCATGAAGTCGAACTGCCGCCGCTGGGTGACTACTCGGCGCTGCAAGGACAGGTAGCCGATTTTCTGATATTCGACGATGACGGTTTCGCCGCCGTTGAGGACAAAGTTGAACACGCCGTCTGCGCCGGTGAGCGTTTGGCCGAAGTCGGGCTGGTCTTTGATGGAAACCGCCACGCCAGATATGGGCTGGCCATTCTGGTCGATCACGCTGCCGCGCAGGGCGGCGACGCAGCGCCGGTCGATGATGCCATTGGTAACGCCGGTTTGCACGGGCGCGCTGCCGGTGTAGAGGAAGCGGGTGGCTTCGTAAATGTCGTAGGGCAAGGAGCGGTCCAGGGCGGGAGGCGTGTTTGGCTGGCTGGGCACGGCCGTTTCGCCCCGCTGTTTGGCCGTATTGAGCGCCAGGGTGCTGTTGAGCACGGCCGGCAAATAGACAGTCGATCCGCCTTGCGTGTTGCAGATGGTGGGGGACACGGCCGTTTGCAGGCTAACCACATCCGGCAAAACAAAGGGGTTTTCAGAAGAAAGACCGGATTCAGTTGGCGTTGATATTGGGGACGAGAGCGAAGTAGTGGAATTTTGAACCTGAAGTGGGGTTTGGGCCTGGGAAACGGCCGTAAAATAAAATATCAACAGCAGCAGCAGCGTGAACTTACTGAAACTCTTGGCAGATACCATAATCTCTAATCCTCCGGCAAATCGGGAAGCGTTGTGCTTAATTCCTGGCTAACAAACTCAAAAAGCAGCGCTAAATCAGTAAAATGACGCCATTCGCCAGTGCGAACATCCTGAATCGAAACGTGCCACACAAGCGGCTGCTCATTCACTCTTCGGAAACGCATCAGGTAGGACTGGTACTCTTGCGCCGATTGTTTCGCAGGCATAGGTGTTGATCAAAGAAATAGAGCGCAGCGCGTTGGCCGACCTGACCTGGACGCGCTGCGCCCTACAACAAATTTAGGAACCGGTGTTGACGATGAAAGAATTCAGGATGTGATCTAGAGCGTCCAGGTCGGCATCGCTGACCACCTGCACCATGATCAGGGCGGAGTAGCTCTGGTCGGCCGGTTCGGCCACCATCACCACCAGCAAGGTGTCCGTGCCGCCACAGCTCAGCCAAACATCATATTTGCCGGTGTAAACCGAGTCAGAATAGTCTGTTCGCGCGCCGGCGCTGGTGCAATCCGAGCTAAATTCAAAGTTATCGAGCAGCTCATCAACAGATAGATCGAACTGATCCGTGGCGGCAAAGAACACGCCGGGGGTTGTCCAGGAGTTCAAGAAATCATTGATGTTGGGGGCTGCTGTTACCGACAAACCAATGTCGGTGCCATCCAGATTCCACGCGCTGCCATCGACATCGCTCCAGGCGGTGGGCACTTCCAGCGTCATCGCGCCGGAATTGTCGGTAACGGCCACATAATCCGGGTAGGTGGTGTCGCTGGTGCCGGTGCTGGCGCTGTCGTTGTTGCTGGCTTCATCTTGCAGTGTTTGGGCAAAGGAGAAGGATTGCACCAACGGATCGCCGTTTAACTGCCCTTCCAATACTTCTTCAGTATTGAAGCGCAAAACTTCAATCGCCAGGGTGTCGTCGGCGTTGTGCGTGCGCAGAATGTCGCAGTAGTCGGACATGGTGCCATCGGTGGCCAACACGAGGTTTTCCAGACCGGTGATGATGTCGCCGCTTTCCACGCCAGCTTTGTCGGCCGGCGAGCCGGATTTAACCGAAGAGACCCAGATACCAGAAATACTTTCGCCATCGTTAACGGCCGTGCCATTCACCCCAATCGACAAGAAATCGCTGCCCTGGCGAAGCTGCTCCACCACGGGTAAAGCCTGTGCCTGAGCGATGGCGAAATATTGGTTGGTACTGTCGGAACCTGCGTAATTGATGGCCACAATCTTGCCATCTGCGGTCAACAAAGGGCCGCCGGAGTTGCCCGGGTTGATGGTGGCGTCGTGCTCAATCACATCGTCCACGGAGGCCCAACTGGTTTCGCCAGACGTGCGTGCTTTGGAGACAATGCCCCGCGTGAGGGTGTATTCCGGGTCGCCAAGCGGGAAACCGGCGGCATAGACATCCAGACCGACATCTACCGGACCGCTGTACCAATCCAAATAGGGGAATCCATCGCCTTCAATGTCGATGACGGCCAGATCGGCGCATTCGGAAACGCCCAGGATGCGGGCGTTGCGCGGCTGGGTTTCGCCGCCCACCCACACTTTCAGCAGCGCCGCGCCGGTAACAACGTGGTTGTTGGTCACGGCGATGCCACTGGGGTCGATAATGAAGCCGGAGCCGCGACCGGCGGCGTTGTAAAGCGTGCCCACTTCGGGATCGACAAAGGTGCCTTCTGCTTCGATCTGGATGATGGCGCTTTTGGCGGCTTCCAGGGTGCTAACGCCGGAGGCCACGGCCGTTTCGGCCGTAGGTTCCGCGGTAGCATCTGGCGCGACCTGCCCCAAACCGCCCGAAACGCGGAAAGTCAGCGTACGCTCAGATGTGCCGTTGAGGAACAATTCCACCTGATAATCGCCTGCGGGCCAGGGGCCGGCGTTGTCCAGATTAAAAGTAAGCGTATTACTGCCGCTGGTTAACTCGACATCGTCCAGAACTGTATTCGGATCGGCGCCGGTGACGGCCACGGCCGTCCACGAAGCCTTCACCTTAGTATCATCCGGCGCATTGGCCAGATCCACAATCAGGTAAAACGTGTCATCCGGGCTAAACGTCGTCGTCGACTGCGCTCCGGCCTCATCTTTTGTCAGACGAGCGCCGGATATATTGGCTGTGCTCAGGCTGATTTCTTTGCCGCCACAAGCCACCAGCCAGACCATCAGGCTAAAAAGGGCTATTTTTAGGATTTTTTTGGATCTCATTTCTAATGCTCCTTGTTACATGATGGCCGCAGGATAACCGACGATCGCCAACAAAACGTCAAAAGATGATAAAAAAACGTCGCAGTCGCAAAATTGGCTATAATCCGTGTTATGAGCCGTCTAGCCATGCACTTTTTCGGGCAATTTCAGGTCACACAAGCTGGACGGCCGTCCAGCGGCTGGCGCTATGACAAAGTTCGGGCGCTGCTTGTCTACCTGGCCTGCGAAGCCCACCGAAGCCACTCGCGTGACGAACTGGCGGCAATGCTCTGGCCAGACAGCAGCAATACCGCTGCGCGCAAAAGCCTGCGGCAGGCGCTCACCATCCTGCGCGTGGTCATTGGCGACGAACTTGCTTCCCCGCCGCACTTACTCATCACCCGCGATACCTTGCAATTCAATCCAACCAGCGATTACTCTCTGGACGTGGCTGAGTTTTCGGCGCTGGTGCGCCAGTTTGAAACCCACGCCCACACCAATTTGGCTGGCTGCCCAGACTGCCTGACCGGCCTAAAAACGGCCGTCAGGCACTATCAAGGCGATTTGCTGGCCGGATTTTCGCTGCCAGAAAGCGTGCCGTTCGAGGAATGGCTGATTTTTACGCGCGAGCGGCTGCGCCTACAAGCCATCGAAGCGCTGGGAGAACTGGCCGCGGCCTTCGCCCAGCTGGGCAGCGACGATCTGGCCGTCCACACGGCGCGTCATCAACTGGCCCTGGACCCCTGGAATGAGGAGGCCGCGCGTTTGTTGATGCGCACATTGGCCCGGCGCGGGCAGCGCACAGCCGCCCTGGCCGAATACGAACGCTGCAAACGGATTTTGGCCAGCGATTTGGGCATCGAGCCTTCCCCGGAGACCACGGCCGTCTACCAGCATATTCGCGGCGAGCGACCAGCAGCCACGCCGCCGGAAGCCCCTGCGTCGGCAAACCCAACCTTGCCCATGCCACTAACTCACTTTGTCGGCCGTGAACGAGAAATTACGGCCGTGCAAGAGTTCTTGCGCCGCGATGACGTGCGCCTGCTGACCGTTCTTGGCCCGCCGGGCATCGGCAAGAGCCGCCTGGCGATTCAGGCAGCCCAGAAATTACTCGATTTTTTTCAGGGGCAGGTCTACTTTGTGGCGTTGGCCGGGATAAACGACCCGGCGCTGGTGATGGGCGCTATCGCCGAAACCCTGGGCGTTCCGGGCGGCAGCCGCAGCCCGGCCACCCTGCTGCGCCTGAAAAGAGAACTGCAAAACAAGCAAGCGCTGCTGGTTCTGGATAATTTTGAACAACTTTTGTCGGCGGCAACGGCCGTGCTGGACCTGCTGCAAACCTGCCCCCAGCTCAACATTTTGGTAACGTCGCGGGCGCCGCTGCGCCTGCGCGGCGAACAGCGGTACGTGCTGTCGCCGCTGCCCCTGCCGGATCTGACCAGCGCGCCTGAACTGATGACGTTGGCGCAAAATCCGGCCGTCGCCCTGTTTGTAGAGCGGACACAGGCTATTTTGCCGGATTTTGTTCTGACGCCGGAAAACGCAACGGCCGTAGCCGCTATTTGCCGCCGCGTGGATGGGCTGCCGCTGGGCATTGAACTGGCTGCGGCCCGGGTGCGCCTGCTGCCGCCGCCCACGCTGCTCAAACAACTCAACGACGCCTCCGGAAAGGCGCTCCGCTTGCTGAAAGATGGCGGGCGCGGCGCGACCAACCACCATCAAACTCTGCACCAGGCTATCCAGTGGAGTTATGAATTATTGGACGACGAGGCCAAACGCTTATTTGCCCGACTGGCGGTGTTTGTGTCCGGTTTTTATGCCGAAGCGGCTGAGGCTGTATGCCAGATCGGGCCGAGTACAGTGGACCAATCGGAAGGCATCGAGACACTGTTCGATAACAACCTGCTCGTCGGCGGGGAAACGGCCGTACACGAAATCCGCTTCACCATGCTGCAAACCATCCGCGAATACGCGCTGGAAAGATTGACCCTCAACGGCGAAAGCAACCTGCTCAGAAGCCGGCACGCCGATTATTGTTTGTCGCTGGCTAAGCTGGCCGCGGCTGAAATACCCGGACCCAATCAGGCCCTCTGGCTGAACCGGCTGGACCAGGAACAAGACAACATGCGCGCCGCGCTGGAATGGGACATCGAACAGTCGCCGGAACAAGGGCTGGAACTCACGCTGGCGCTGTTTCCTTTCTGGCACACCCGCGCCTATTTGCGCGAAGGGCGGCTGTGGTTGGAGCGGGCGCTGGCGGTGAATACGGCCGTTACCGTCTCAAGGGCGCGGGCGCTGGCGGCCGCCTCGCTTCTGGCCCAGCGACAAGGCGATTACGCCCAGGCGGGCCACCTGGCCAAAGAAAGCGTGGCCCTCAGCCGCCAGTTGGGCAACACGCAGGCATTGGCCTACGCCCTAAATAATTTGGGCATCGTGGCCATGTCGCTGGGCGACAACACCACAGCGCGACAATTGGCCGAAGAAAGTCTGGCCTTGTGCCAAACCCTGGATTCCGACCTCGGCGTCAGCCGCGCGCTGATGATCATCGGGCAGGTAGCCTTGCACGAGGACCGTTTGACAGCGGCGCAGGCGGCGCTGGGCGATAGTCTGGCGTTTTGGGAACAGGTGGGGGATCAGAAAAACGCCATTTTATGCCTGGTCAATCTGGCGCGGACGAAGATGCTGCAAGGAGATTATGAACAGGCGACCCGGCTCATCCAGGATGGCCTGGCACGCAGCCGGCAGGTAGGCGATCGGCAATGGGAAATGATGGCGCAGTGGACGCTGGGCGAAATCTCTTTTCAGGAGGGCGCGTATGAGCGATCGAACGCCTTGTTTGAAAGCTGTCTTGTGCAGGCGCGGGACATCGGCGACCGGTATTTTGAAGCGCTTTCGTTGAGCAAACTGGGGCTGCTGCTGCTTTACCGGCAGGATTGGGCGGCCGCCGAACGCGTTTTGCAGCACAGCCTGAGTCTGGCCGAGCAGATCAATGCCCGGTGGTGCATCGCCGACGCCCGGAGCAACCTGGGTCAGGCGGCTCTGGGGCAAAATCGAGCAGCAGCGGCGCAGGCGCTGCTGCTGGACAGCCTGATGCTGTTTGGCGAACTGGGGGACCGGGCAAACATCATTGTGACGCTGGAACGATTGGCGGGCACGGCCGTTGCCCAATCGCAGCTAGAAAAAGCGGCCCAACTGCTAGGCACAGCCGCTGCCCACCGCACAGCCCTGGAAAACCCCCTGCCGCCTAACGAAAAGCCCTACCACGAGCACCTGCTGGCAGCTATCCAGGCCCAGCTTGGAGAAAGCGCCTTTGCCGCTGCCTGGGCCGAGGGTGAACAGCTAAGTCTGGCAACGGCCGTGCAAAACCAACGGTTGCCGCATCGCCCCAATTAACGCAAAATAACCCCATGACACACCACATTCACACCATCGCCTTCGATGGCGACGACACACTCTGGCATAACGAATCACTTTATGCCCTGACCCAAGAAAAATTCGCGGCGCTGCTGTCGCCCTATCATGACGCGGCCTGGGTCGAAAAAAAATTATACGAAACCGAGATGCACAACATGCGCCTTTACGGCTATGGCCTGAAAGCCATGACCCTGTCGATGATCGAAACAGCCATCGACCTGACCGAAGGCCGCATCCGAGGCTACGAAATTCAGCAAATTATCGACGCGGCCAAAGCCATTCGTCAGGCCAAAATTGCCTTGCTCGATGGCGCGGCGGCAACAGTCGCCGCCTTGTCCGGTCGGTATCGCCTGATGTTGATCACCAAAGGGGACTTGCTGGACCAGGAGGCTAAAATCGCCGGTTCCGGCCTGGCTGATTATTTTGACGATATCGAGATTGTGAGCGAAAAAACGGCCGTTACCTATCAAACCCTTTTCGCCAAATACCAGATTCCGCCAGAGCGCTTTCTGATGGTCGGCAATTCGCTCAAATCGGATGTGCTGCCAGTCGTGGAGCTGGGCGGCATGGGCGTTCACGTGCCTTACCACATCACCTGGGAACACGAGGCCGTGCCCGAGGAAAATGGGGAAACGGCCGTTTACCACACCCTCACCCACATCAGCCAACTGCCCGCCCTGCTGGCCCGCAATAAGGCTTGACGCCGATCTGCTGATAAGCTATCTTTAGATTGTGGGAGCTGCGCCATCAAAATTTCCAGAATAAGGACCGATTGGACAATGTGGCACATGTACGCTTCCTGCTTTTAACGACCTTACTCACTATTTCTAATTGCAAAAAGGAGAATCTATGGACAAGCAAACGTTGATCGCCCACTTGAACGATGACCTTGCCAGTGAATTTGGCGCCATCATCCAATACATCACCTACGCGGCCAAAGCTACCGGCCCATTCCGGCCACAGCTGGCCCAATTTTTCCTCACCGAAGCCGCCGACGAGCAGCTTCATGCCCAATTCCTGGCTAACAAAATTGTGGCCATGGGCGGCGAACCCACCACAACCCCCAAACCGGTACCGGCAGCGGACACCAACCGCGCCATGTTAGAAGCCGTGCTGGCCGCCGAACTGGAAGCTGGCCGAGGCTACACCAAACGCGCCCAAGAAGCCGAAGCTTACGGCGACAAAGGTTTAGTCGTGACTTTAGAAGATATGATCCGGGACGAAATGGGTCATTCTGAAGAAACCGAGCGTATGTTGCGTGATTGGCCGCTGTAAGCGCCACGCGCAGCGCGAGAAGATTGGTCCAAACTCTGGAATTAGACCAATCTGACTCGCACAAATAGAGAAAAGAAAGGCGTGAAAACGCCTTTTTTTGTAGATAGGATACGGCCGTTTCCCATAAACTCCCACCCATCAAACCTTGACAAATACCCGCGTTTATTCTATCCTGTCAAATACTATGCGAAAACATAAAGGAGTCCTGGATGGCCGACAACAAACAACCCGAACTGTTCCCCAAAGGCGAACTACACGCCGAACAACCCGGCGCACAACTTCTTCTAAACCCGGATGCATCAATCCAGGCCGCCCTCGGCCTGTTTGAAAACCACATGCGCAGCGAAGGCTTCGCCCTGAATACACGAAAGGCATTTACCAGCGATATTCGCCTCCTGGGGAAATACCTGGGAATCGGGCAGCCCATTGGCAGCATCGGCACTAAAAACCTGAACGATTTTCTAGACTGGCTGCTCAACGAGCGCGGCGTGCCGTGCAGCGGCAAGTCATACGCCCGCCGCGTCACCACGCTAAAAGTCTTTTTCTCGTGGTTACACGAAGCAGGCGTCTTGCCCAATGATCCCTCAGCGGCCGTCATTCAAAAAAGCGTCAAAAGTCCGCTGCCTACCCTGCCCACCGAAACCGACCTGGAAAAAGCGCTGGCGGTTTCTAAAGCCATGATGGCCGGCAGCAACGCAAAAAAGTCGGATGCGCGGCCACACCTCTTGCTCTCCCTGCTGCTGCAAACAGGCATCAAAAAGTCAGAAGCAATGGCCATTGTTCCCAATCATATCGACCGCAGCAGCCCAGAAAAACCGGTTTTGTTCATCCGCTATGCCAACCCGCGCCTGCGCTACAAGGAACGTAAGGTATATCTAACGCCAGACTGGCTGGATATACTGGACGAATACATGGCGCAATACAAACCTCCGGACACGATTTTCACCTGCACGCCCCGCAATTTGGAATATATTCTGCGCGATGTTGGCGATGAGGCCGGTCTGGAAAGAGGGCTGCTATCTTTTGAAAACCTACGCTGGTGCGCTGCCCTGCGCGACTGGCGAAACAAGGAAGAAGCGGACGACATCCGTCAAAAACTTGGGTTGTCGAAAATTACCTGGCGAGACACAAAAGCCAAGCTGGAAAAGCTGGCCGAGCCACAAGCATAACCAGAAATGGTATAGACCCGAAGGGTTTTCTGGAAACCCTTCGGGTGTTCAAACCGGTTTTATTGTTCTCCGACTTGCGTGGCGTCAAACGTTTTCACCAATTTGTGCACATCCATGCGCTCGGTTTCAGGTGTGGCGTAATAGACAACGGCCGTTACCTCATACCGCTGCGTCGGCTCCCTATCCCGCAAGTGCATGGTCAGGGAAAAATTCGTTTCTATCGTTTCGATGACGTTCAGCCAGCCAGCCGGTTCGCCCCTTTCGTTTACCACACGCACTTCAATACACGGTTTTTCTAAAAATGGGGTCAGGTTAAAACCAACAGCCACGCGACGGCCGTCTGCGTACACGTACAACCCCAAATCATTTAACCGCACATCCTCGCGTGACTTAGGCGTTTCCAATGGATCATCAAAAAATTGAATCTGCATTACATCCTCTCTGCTCCGTAGACGGCATACAGCTTACAGCCGTCCGCCCACACTTACACCCCACGTCTCCAACTTTTCCAACACCTGCACCAGGGAAACCTGCCACTCATGGGTGCTGAGTTCACGCGGCATCCAGACGGCCGATTTGCTCACGCGCACCTGGTTACCGAGATAACGCTGCAAGCGATAACGGTCCAGGTTATCCAATTCGTTCACGCGAATTTTGATCTGGCCGGATTCGGTGGTAACGGCCGTTACCCTCGCCCGCTGGGCCAATGCCTTAATCCGCAGCTGATACAGCAAATTATCCACCGGGTCTGGTATCGGTCCAAAACGGTCCGCCAGTTCAGCCGCCATGCCGTCAATCTCGGCCAATTTATCCAGCAGCGCCATACGCCGGTACAGTCGCAGCCGCAGCGACGCATCCGGCACATAATCGGGCGGCACATAGGCTGCCAGCGGCAAATCGATCAATACCGCCTCAGGGATCTCCGTAGGAATGGCTTCGCCCGCTTCAATCGCCTTGCGCTTCTTCACCGCGTTTGTCAGCAGCCGCGTATACAAATCAAAGCCAACGGCCGAAATATGACCACTCTGCGACGCGCCTAACAAATCGCCCGCGCCGCGAATCTCCATGTCGCGCATAGCGATGGTATACCCGGCGCCCAATTCCGTATTTTCGGCCAACGTCTCCAGGCGCGCCTGGGCATCCGGCGTAATCCGCCGCCACGGAGCGTGGAAAAAGTAGGCATAAGCGCGGCGAACGCCCCGCCCCACTCGTCCGCGAAGCTGATACAACTGCGAAAGACCAAACTGCTCGGCTCGATCCACAATCAACGTATTGGCGTTAGGGAAGTCCAATCCACTCTCGATGATGGTTGTAGACAACAAAATGTCGATGTTGCCCTCGGCAAAGTCGAGCATAATTTGCTCCAGCTGCCGCTCGCTCATCTGACCATGCCCCACGGCCAAACGAGCTTCGGGAACCAGAGCCGCCAGCCGCTGGCGCATGATGTCGATGGTCTGCACGCGGTTATGGACAAAAAACACCTGCCCACCCCGGTCCAATTCACGCAGGATAGCTCCCTTCAGCCGAGTTTCATCTACCTCGCCCACGTAGGTTTGCACGGGCAGCCGCTCGGCCGGCGCGGTGTCGATAACGCTAATGTCGCGCACGCCGGTCAGGCTCATGTACATGGTGCGGGGAATGGGCGTGGCCGTCATGGTCAGCACATCCACTTCTGTGCGCCACTGCTTCAGCTTTTCCTTGTGGGCCACGCCAAAACGCTGCTCCTCGTCAATGATGACCAGACCCAAATCCTTAAAGGACACATCGTCAGACAACAGGCGGTGTGTGCCGATGATGATGTCTACCGAGCCTTTGCGCAGGTTTTTGACGATGCGGTCTTGCTGCCCGGCCGTGCGGAAACGGGACAACATTTCCACCTTCACCGGGAATGGAGCTAGGCGTTCCTTAAAGGTCTTGAAGTGCTGCTGCGCCAAAATCGTCGTCGGCACAAGGATGGCGACCTGCTTATTGTCTAGCACGGCCTTAAAAGCAGCGCGCAAAGCGACCTCGGTCTTGCCATACCCCACGTCGCCGCAGACCAAGCGGTCCATGGGACGGGCTGTTTCCATGTCGGCTTTCACTTCGGCAATTACGCGCAGTTGGTCTTCCGTTTCCCTGTAAGGAAAACTGGCTTCCAATTCGGCTTGCCATTCGTCATCGGCAGGGAAGGCGTGGCCGTCGATAGACTCGCGGGCGGCGTAGAGTTCCAACAGTTCGCCGGCCAATTCGTCGGCGGCTTCCTGGGCTTTGGCTTTGGTGGCCGTCCAGGTCTTTTCGCCCAGGCGATGGACAGCGGGCGGCCGTTCGTCCGAACCAATCCATTTGCCCAGGCGATCGGCGTGGTGAACGGGCACATAGAGTACGTCGCTGTTGGCGTATTGCACCAGCAGATATTCGCGCTCCATACCACCCACAGAACGGGAGACTAAGCCCATGAATTTGCCAATGCCATATTCCAAATGCACCACATAATCCCCGGCGGTAATGTCGGCGAAGTAAGTTTCGGGTGCGGTCGGGCGGGCGTGCTGCCAGCGGCGCGGCGCGGGACGGCTCCAGCCGAATATCTCGGCGTCGCTGAGCAAATCCAATAGGATTTTATTATCTTCGCGGCGCACCAGATTAAACCCGTCGCCGACGGCCCCATGAACAAAGGTGAGGGTGCCGGGTTCGGGCAGCGCGGGCAGGCTTTCGACGGCGTGGGCCTGCGCGGCGGCGTTGGGCAGCAGCAGCGACGATGTATTGTCTCGATTTTCTTCGCGCCAAAGTTCGGCCAGGCGCGCCGCCTGCAAACTAACCACGACCACACGGTCGTTTTCGATGCGGGTTTGTTTTAGCTGGGTGAGCAGGGGGCGCATTTGACCACCGTAGCGCGGGCCTGGCTCGAACGCATCGGCCAGGCCGCCAAATGGTCTTTCGGTGGTTTCCGGCCCTTCGCCCAGGATGAGTGGCTGCCACCAAGCCAGGTCTGGCTCGATGATGGGCCAATCAAAAATGGGCGAGGGATAATCGGGGGGCAGCATGGGCTGTTCGGCGGCGATCTGGTTGGCGTGCTGGTCTAATTCGGACACGGCCGTTAATAATTCGCGCCAATCGTCCACCACCACCAGGGCATTTTCCGGCAAATAATCCAGCAGCGTCACCGGCTGGGCATAGATGAGGGGGAGGTAAAATTCCAGGTGGGCAAAGATACGGCCGTTACGCAAATCGGCAATATCATCGCGCCAGGACGGCAAATTACCTTCCGCCGGTAACTCGTCATCCGGAAGGGAGAGGCCATAACCTTGAGCGACGCCGGGCAGCGCCTCGCGGGCCGGCGGCACAATAATGCCGGTTTCTTGAGTGGCCTTGTCCATTTCCAGCGAGCGTTGGGTGGCCAGATCAAAATAACGCATGGTGTCGATTTCGTCGCCAAACAACTCAATACGTACCGGAAAGGCTGAAGACGGCGGGAAAATATCCACTATGCCGCCGCGCCGACTGAACTGCCCTGGCGCTTCCACCACGCTCACCGCCTCGTACCCAATGTCGGCCCAATTCTTGAGCGTCTTTTCCAAATCCAGCCGCCGCCCGACACGCAACACCCTGGTAGCGGTCAGGAAACGGCGTTTGGCCAGGGTTTTTTGCAGAAAGGCGCGCGCCGAGGTGACAATGAGCGGTGGCGAAGTGGGCGCGGGGATTTGCGGGTGCTGCCCGGCCATCAGCCGGGACAAAACGCGCAGACGAGAGATACGCGCCGTCTCGCCCCAGGGGCCGCGATCGTAGGGCAAAGGAGTTGGCTCGTAGAAACGGTAGACGTTCTGGTCGTCGGGCAGCCACGCTTCCAGAGCTTGCATCCAGCGCGAGGCGGCGTCAACTTTGCCGGTGAGGAGCAAAATGGGAACCTGACGGCTGCGAAACAGGCGGGCCAAAACAGGGGCGCGCGCGCCGGGCGGGAGAAGAAGGGGGGATACGGCCGTTTCCCCATCCAAGCCTTGCATCACCGCCGAAAAGGCTGGCAACTCGTCAAAAACTTTTAGAATACCAGATAAATCCATGAGTAATTTTTACAGGTGAATGGCAGACTGCCGCAGATTATGGCTCGCCGGGAAGGCTGCCATTGTGGCGGCTCATCGCCAGTTGGATGCCATCGCTGACAAAGGTATGAACGGCCTTCACCGCTTCGTCCAGAATTTCGGTGACGAGGGGTAAATCGCTGCCGCCAAAGTCTTGGAGGACGTAGGCGGCGGGCGGCATTTGCCCCGGCGGGCGGCCAATGCCCAACCGCAAGCGGGGAAATTCGTTGCCGAGATGGTTGATGATGGATTTCATGCCATTGTGGCCGCCAGCGCCCCCTTTTTCGCGCAGGCGCAGCGTGCCCAGGGGCAAATCCAGCTCGTCGTAGATAACGAGGACGTTGGCGGGCGGCACTTTGTAGTAGTTGGCTAATGGGCCAACGGCGCTGCCGCTGTCGTTCATGAAGGTTTGGGGTTTTATGAGGATGATAGATTTGTTGGCGATACGGCCGTTACCCGTCAACGCCTTATTTTGCACTTTAGCCAACGAGATGCCATGCTGCGCCGCCAGTCTATCGACAGCCATAAACCCCACATTATGCCGGTTTTTCTCATATTTTCGCCCCGGATTACCCAGGCCAACAATCATAAAACGCTCTTCATCCACAATCAATGACTGCCCTTCTCTACCGGCTTCCCAGCCAGGAAAAAACCGCGCCCTCAAACGATTTATCATAAAAAATAAATAGTCAGATAGGAGACCAAAAATCCCTAATCTCCAATCCCTAATCCCTAATCCCTAATCCCTAATCCCTAATCCCTAATCTCCAGTCTTTCCTCCGCCCTCATCGACCCAAATCCAGCTCACCAATGTTCCAAAGTTCAGATGTCTGGGTGGTGTCCAATTGGAAATTCAAAACGTCAGGCTGCGTGGCGGCAACCTTGAGATTGGTAAACAACGGGATGCTGGGCAGCTCGCGGCTGAATAGCCGCAGAGCCTCCTGATGATTGGCTGTGTAGGCTTCTGTACCGGGCAACGAACGGCTCGCCGCGCGGCAGGCCTCATCATACGCATCATCGCGCCAGCCATTCGGGTTGATGTTGGTCCAGCCGCCGTATCCTTCTTGCAAAGGTCCGGTGATGTTATCGGACAGCCAGAGGCCGCAAGGCGGTTGAGCGGCCGTGCGCCAGGCCAACGCGCCCATATCAAAGCGGCGGCCAAACAACGAACCCAACGGGCCGTCGCCATACCATTCGGCCGGCTGGCGGAAATCCAGGTCTACAGCCAGGCCGCAGCCGGCCAGATCTGCCTGGACCATTTGCACAATTTGCGCGCGCAGCGGGCTGGCGGCGTCGGTGCTGAGGCGGAAGCGGAAGGGCACGGCCGTTTCCGGTTGTTCGCGCACGCCGTCGCCATCGGTGTCGATGTAGCCCAGTTCGTCCAGCAGCGCATTCCCCTCGTCCGGGTCGTAGGCCCAGATGGTCACGTCTGGCGGGTAAAGCGGGTGATCGGCAGGCACAAAGGTGTTCAGGACTTCGGCACGGCCGTTTAGCAATTCGTCCACCATCCGCTGGCGGTCAATGCACATTGTAATCGCCTGCCGGACCTGGGTCTCGCCAAACCAGTCGGGGCGCGTGGTGGCGTATTCGTCAATCGGCTCAATGCCAAAGGCGATTTGCTCGAAAAAGGGGCTGTTGACAACCTGCGCCTGCACTTGTCCGGCGTCGCTGGCGGCCAGAACGGCCGTTACACTCTCTGGCGCAATCACATCCTGAGCAATGACCTGGCATTCGCCAGAGGCCAACAAGTCGTCGGACATAACCGTCTGCACCTTAAACGTCACCGAATCCAGGTGCGGCAGGCCATCGGCGGCGCGATAGTAGTAAGGATTCTTTTCCAGGCGGATGCTTTCGCCTGGCGTCCAATCGGCCACTACAAATGGGCCGCTGCTTAAGGGCGACTGCTGCGCCTCTGGCAGCGCCAGCAGGTCGGTGGCCGAGTAACGGCCGTACAGATGACGCGGCAAGGGCGTCCAGACGTTGGTCACATAGGTCGAGTCGATAAAGCCGGGGATTCCTACCCACTGAACTGTCAGGTCGCCGGTGGCGGTGTAAACGGCCGTGCGCTCGATTTTCGTTTTGCTGCCCGGCGTAACTGAGTTGGCGGCAATTTCAAAGCTGAACACAGAATCATCGGCCGTGACCGGTTGACCATCGGACCAAACCATCGGCGCTAAGGTGAAATCGACGATCAAGTGGCTCATCAGCACCGGTGCGTCGGCGAAGGTGACCAATTCGCCATCGGCATTACGCACAGTCACGCCTTTGGTGAAGCGTTGGACTACGCCGCGCGCGTCGAGGACGGTGGCGTTTTCTTTCACTTCAATCGTTTCCAGGCGCGCGCTGCCTGCGTCGGCAGATGGCAGCGCCGTAAGACCTTGCGGTTGATAATCGTAGGCCAGCGAATTGACCAGATTTTCGTAGATGCCATGCCGAATGGAAACGGCCGTCAATGAATTATCGCCGTACAAAAAGAGGCTGGTTGGCTCGGCGGCGACACACACGACCAGATCTTTGGGCGGGAGCGGCGTGGCCGTGGGGCTGGGCGTATCGGTGGGCGCAGCGGCGTCGGCGGCAACCGGATCGGCGCTTGTTGGCTGCGGCGCAGCCTGATCGACAGAGGCGACAGGCGCATCGGTAGCGATAGGCGCGGCTGTGGGGGCAATGGTTGGGGAAACGGCCGTATCCTGTTGGCGGCAGGCAGCCAATAACGAAACCGCAAATATGGCAAATACAATCGCTCTAAACCGGCTCATAAATTCTCCAGTGATGATGGTTTGTATCAATACAGACCCTAAGGGTTTGACCTCGAGTAATTTTGCCCCATATGCAGCAAAACCCTTCGGGTCTTGCCCAGTGGTTTATTGATTTCTTTGATTTTTTTGGCGCCAAATCCGGCGCCAGATCCAACGAAACAGGCCGCGCAGCAGCAAATAACCGGCCAACGCCGCGAACAACAGGCCGGTAAGCCGAACCCCTTGCCAGAAAGCGCGGCCAAAACGCCCCACTTCCACCGCTGCCAGACTGTCCAGCACGCCGCCCGAACCCTCGCTGGTAATCGCGGCTGCCGGACTGGCGGCCGAGTTTGTCGATACGGCCGGCGTGGTTGGGGTGGGAAAAGGTGTTAACGATGGCAAGGGCGTTGGCTGTTGGAAAACGGCCGTTTCCCCAACTACGGGCAGGACCAGGGTTGATTCGGCCGGCGCTGTGCCTGTAGGCGTTGCTTCCACCGGCGCGTCGTTGGCCACAATCAGGTCGCTGACAAAATACTCATCATAATTGTAATCGGTGCGCACAACGCGCAAACGGAGCTGATAACGGCCGTCCGGGAAAACAGGGCTGCCTACGTCACGCCCCACGGTTGTATCCCAGACCGCCAGCGTGCCCTGATTAACCGGTTCGCGGCCTTCGGCAAAGACAATCCAATCGGCTGTCGGGCTGGTAACGTACCTGAAGGATAATTCATAACGCAAATAATCAGGGTGAACGGCCGTACCCGTCACCACTACCACGCCAGAAACCGTCTCGCCATTAAGGGGTTGTGTGATACCATTGTCAGCCTGCGCCGCAGCAGATGACGCACAAGAAGCGGCAAAAAAAGCAGCCAGCGCCAAGGTTAAAAGAGTTCTAACAAGATGCGGCAAGGCTGGCAACCCATTACGCTTTGGTTTAAGATACACATCGTCAATCATAAAGGCGTATGCACGCTGCATAATTCAGAAAGACAAACACAGAAGTCTAGCACAAACGGACTTCAGTGACGAATAAACATTGCCTTAGAGCGCGGTCGGCGCGCTGCCCGGAGAAAAGAAACTTATGCAATTTAACCATCCTTTGCAACAGAAACACCCGTTAATGGCGCTGCTTCTTCTGCTGATTCTGGCGCTGGGAATTTCGGCGTGCGGGCCAAGCGTCAAGCCTGTTAACGAAACGGCCGTCGAACCCGCCAGTCCAGACGCCCCATTCACGGCGCCCATCAACAGTGACACGATTTTTACCGCCCCGTCAGGCAGCGCCTCTGAACCTGGCATTGATCGCACGGCCGTGTCCGGTGAAGTCGACGCCACCGGCCTGCCCGTCGGCTTCATGCCGGATGGCCACCCATATCGCGGCAACCCGGAAGCGCCGGTCGTCATTGAAGAATTTTCCGATTTCCAATGCCCCTATTGCAGCCGATTTGCCACCCAGACCTTATCACGCATTAACCAAAACCAGATCGCCGCCGGGGACGTGTTGTTTATCTACTACGATTTTCCCCTGAGCAACATCCACCCCCAGGCGGAAGCCGCCGCCAACGCCGCTCGCTGCGCCGGCGATCAGGGCGCGGTAGCCTATTGGGCCATGCACGATTTGCTCTTCACCCAACCCGAAGCCTGGGCCAACAACCGTGCCGAAGACGCTTTCCTCGCCTTCGCCGAGCAAATAGGGCTGGACAGCCAACCTTTTGCCGAATGCGTGACCAGCGGCACACACCTCGAAGCGATCCGCGATGATGTGGACCTGGGATTAAGTCGGGGAATCTCCAGCACGCCCAGCTTTTTTGTGAATGGACAGCCGCTAATTGGCGCGCAACCGATTGACGTGTTTAATCAGGCGATAACGGCCGTGCTCAATGGCGAGCAAATTGCCCAAGACCAACCCAGCAACGAAACCCCGCCCACGCCCACGCCGGTCCCCATTTCCGACGAGGGCATCGCCGCCACTCTGGGCGACGCCAACGCCCCGTTCACCATCGTCGAATTCACCGATTTTAGCTGCCCTGCCTGCGCCCGCTATGCCGCAGAAACCATAAACACCCTGACCAGCATGTTGGTAGACACCGGTCAGGTGCAGTATGTCCTGAAGGATTTTCCGCAAACTGCGCCGGAAGCCCAAACGGCCGCTGCCGCTGCGCGCTGCGCTGGCGAACAAGACACCTATTGGCCCATGTATCAGGCGCTATTTGCCACTCAGGCCGATTGGGTGGGGCAGGGAGACAAGGCCGGGGCTGTTTTTAGCGATCTGGCGGCGGGGCTGAATTTGGATACGGCCGTCTTCGATACCTGCCTCGCCAGTGGCAAATTCGACGCCGCTATTCAGGCGGGCGTTAGCGAAGGCCGCCAAATTGGCGTGGGCGACCTGCCCTACTTCTTTATCGAGGGTTACCCGCTCAGCGGCGCAGAACCCAACAGCGTCGAAATCGCCCTGGGTCTGCCGCTTAACGTGCCCATCGGGGACGCCTACACCCTCGGCGATCCCAATGCCCCCATCACCATGATCGAATTCACCGATTTCCAATGCCCGTTCTGCGAGCGTCACTTTACCGAAACCATGCCGCAAATTCGCCAGAATTTCATCGACACTGGCAAAGTATTTTATGTCTTTAAGGATTTTCCACTGTCCGCCATTCACCCGCAGGCTCAGTTGGCGGCCGAGGCGGCCCGCTGCGCCGGCGCGCAAGAGGCGTATGTGCCCATGCACGATGCGCTGTTCCAGAACCAGGCGCTCTGGAGCGGTCAGAGCAACGCCGCCGATTTGTTCACCGGTTATGCGCTGGAACTGGGTCTGGACGGCGACGTTTTCCGAGCCTGCCTGGACAGCGGCGAAATGGAAACGGCCGTACTCGCCGACCAGGCACAAGGAGCCAGTTTTGGCGTCAATGGCACACCGGCCTTCTTCATCAACGGCTTCCTGGTTTCCGGCGCGCTGCCCTACGCCAGTCTGGAAGAGGGTTTAAACGGCTTGTTAAGCGAACTTGGCCAATAACCATATCGACGGTCGGGAGCAAGATAGCTCATGCTCCCGACCGTTTGGGAAAAACCCGTGACGCAGTCGCCCCAAAACCGCGCGCCGCGCAACCGCACCATCACCCTATCCGACGAGGAAAAAGACCGCTATAAACAAAACTGTTTGCAGCTAGATGGCCCCGCGGCCTTAGAAACCATCGTCAACCGCACGCTTCAGCAAGATTTGTTTGCCATTCTAGATTGGCTGCCTTCGGCTTCGGTCGATTTGTTGTTTGCCGACCCGCCTTATAATTTGAGCAAAACATTTAACGGACGGCCGTTCTCCCCGCTCTCTCTCGAAGAGTACGAAACCTGGCTGACCACCTGGCTTCTGCCCTTGAAACGCGTTTTAAAACCCACAGCCTCACTCTACCTCTGCGGCGATTGGCGTTCGGCGGCGGCCATTCAGCGCGTGTTGGAAAAGAATTTTATCGTGCGCAACCGCATCACCTGGGAGCGCGAGAAAGGACGCGGCGCGCAAGCCAACTGGAAAAACTGCGCCGAAGATATCTGGTTTGCCACCCGAAGCAACGATTACACCTTTAATGTAGAAGCCGTCAAGCTGAAACGCCAGGTCATCGCCCCATACACCGACGCGGATGGCCGGCCAAAAGATTGGCAAGAAACGGGTAACGGCCGTTTCCGCCTCACCCACCCTGCCAACATCTGGACCGATCTCACCGTCCCCTTCTGGTCCATGCCCGAGAACACCGACCATCCCACGCAGAAACCGGAAAAGTTGTTGGCAAAAATTATCCTGGCCAGTTCCAATTCCCAAGACATAGTCCTCGATCCATTTTTGGGTTCCGGCACAACGGCCGTCGTCGCGCGCAAACTGGGCCGGCGCTTCATCGGCGTAGAAATTGATGAGACGTATGCCTGTTTGGCCGAAAAACGCCTGGAAATGGCCGCCAACAACCCAACCATCCAGGGATACGCTGACGGTTTCTTTTGGGAACGCAACAGCCGGAAAAAGTAACTACGCCATGATTTTGTCTTTTCACGGCCTCAGAATCGAGCTGTACACTCCAGATGCGCCGATTATGGACGCCTGGGCGCACCTGTTTTCCGGCTGGCCGGAAACGGCGGCCGTGGGCACAGGACAACCGGATATCCTTCTGGAGCTGCATTGGCGCGAAAGCCTGCCGCCACTTCCCGATGCCCCACCCATCTTTACCGACCAGAATTCCAGACAGGCTGCCCCGGCCATTCTGACGGCATACGCCGAACCAAACGGCCGTGTCGCGCTGCATTTTCATGAGGCCGGTCTGGTAAGTGCGCCGCTAACCGCCCCCTTACACGGCGAAACGCAAACGGCCGTGGGCGTTATCACCCCCGCCAGTCTGGCAAACGGCCGTTTCGAGGACATCACATTTACCACGCTCGCGCCCATGCTGCGGCGACGCGGCTACTTTTTGCTGCACGCGTTTGCCGTAGCCAAAAACGGCCGTGCAGCCCTGCTGGTGGGCGCATCCGGCAGCGGCAAAACAACCAGTGGGCTAAGTTTGGTCTTGAACGGATGGGAGCTGCTGAGTAACGACGTGGTCGCTTTACAGGCGCGGCCAGAAGGCATTTTTGCTTTGCCCGTGCCGGATATGGTGAGCATACGGCCGTTTACCTTCCACCTGCTGCCGGAGCTTGCCCGCCAGTTGGGCAGCCCGCCGGCAACTAACCCTATCAACATTCCGGCTGGCGCGCTGACAAACGGCCGTTGGGCGAAACCGGCTCTGGTAACGGCCGTATACTTTCCTATGCTCGATCATCAGGCAACCAGTGCGGCAATCCCCCTCAGCCGGGCCGTGTGTCTGGCGCGATTGATGGAACAAAGCATTGACCAGTGGGACACGGCCGTGCTGGCCGATCATATGAACGCACTGCAAACCCTCAGCCGCCAGGCAGCACCTTACACCCTCCACCTGGCCAAAGATGTCTACGATTTGCCGTCACTCATCCAGGTCTGAACCAAGAGATAATACTCCCCCAAAAATAATTCACTGCCAATGCCTGAATCGAAAACTGGCGATTGGAGCATTGCAATGCCCCAATCGCCAGTTTCTATATTTGATCGCTGGCCGTATGGCGTCGTTGAAAAGCGCCAGCCTGGTTTTTACCCAATGCGGTCGAAACGCATAATTTCCTGACCGCCCGCATTGCGAAGGATCAGTTGGCTGCCAATGATCTGGTAACTGGCTGCGGCTTGCAGGGCAATTGTGTAAGCAAATTCTTGCTGCATTAATTCGTCTTCGCAAAGAATTTGAGTGCCCGATAGGCTGCTGATGATGATTGAACTGCCACTAACCGTGTAGGTTCCGTTCAGGGTGTTGCAACCGCCATTGACATTGATACGGCCGTCTGCGCCAAAAAAGGCGGTCAATATGGAACCGGGAACCGGCACATTGTCGCCATTAAGCGAGGCCAAACGCCAATTGGTGTTGGCCAACGGGTTGGTCACGTTCACCTGAATGGTGAGCTGCTGCAAAACCACGCTGCCATCACGCTGCAAAACGCGCATTTCGTAAGTGGTGGTAACTGTCGGGCATTCCGTGCGCGAACCCACGCCGGTCACCGGGGAGTTTTGGTAAGGTTCGCCCAGGCGATACACCCAGACAGCCTGGATATTTTCCACTTGCCAGCGCAAGGTTGTGCATTCGCCCTGATTGATGACGGTGCGGTCGGCGGTGAAGGCGATGGAGGGAACGGGCGTGGCCGTTGGGGTGGCCGTGCTGTTGGGCGTGGGCGTGGGCGGCGCAGGAATAATCGGCACGCCGCCGACGTTGGTTACATCCACAAATTGAGCCGAGACCCAACCTTGCGCATTCGGCGCATTGGTCACAAACACCACCCACCACAGGCCATCCACACTGCGGCCAGTGACTCGTCCTTCGGTGCCAAAACGGGCAACACCGATGACGGGATAGACTGAACCAGGACCGGTACGGACGTTAACGCCATTCGCGGCATTGACGACGGCCGTGGGCGTTTGTGGCTCTGGCGTGGGCAAAACGGCCGTTGCATTCGGCGTGGGGCTGGAATTGAGCTGCGTTGGCAGCGGAGTCAATTCCAGAGTCGGCAAAACGACCTCTGCGGGCAACGTGCTGGTGGCTTCGGGAACAGCGGCACTGTCGCCGCGCAGGCTAAAAGCAGCCACAAGAGCAATTACACCCACAATGATCAAAACGACCACCGCGCCTATAAGGATATAAATCAAGGTCGAACTACTACCCTGCTTGTTGTTACCATTGTTGTTATCGTTGTTGTCTTGCGATTCCATAACTCCTTCCTTTTTATTTGGCATTATTGCAATAACTTTACTATTTTAAGACCAGAGAGGCAATCATTCTATCCAATCGAGGCAGATCTGGATAGTAGGCCGATGGGGACAAGGCGTTGAGAAGCGCCTGAGTTTCTTGCAGATATGCGGGATATGTGGCCGGATTGGTGGACTGATCTTTTACACGCTCTTCCGCCTCTTCAAAGGTATCCGGCAGCGCCTCGGTTCGCACCGGCCAGATGAGCGAAATGTAGTACTTGCCGTCCTGGCTAAGCCCCTGGTAATAGTAGGCGGTGGTTTCATTGGTCCAGGGGCCAATGGCCTGACGATCGGGGGAATCGGCCAGGTAACGCACACCCAGGCCTTGGGAAAATGCCAGGTCGGTAAATTGGACCCAGCGATCCATCATGCCAAGGGGCAGCGGCAGGAAAGGCAGGGGGCCGCCGGGCGAACCGTCACGGCCGTCTGCCGCCGCCAAAAGTTCCACCAACCGATCAACCTGATTGGTCACCAGACTGCCAGCCAGCGTTTGATACGTTTCGATTGGGAAAATGTACAGGCGACGGCCGTTGTTGGCCAACACTTCTTGCGCATCCTCCCCATCAAACGTCACCAGGATGTGGGCTGGCATGGCATGGCTGCCGGGCGTGGATGGCGCGAGCAGCGCTGGCTGAACCTGCCAGGAAAACGAACTAGCCACATCCAGCACATCAAGTTGAACGGTTCGGGCATTTAGCGTAGGCGAATTTTCTTTGGTCAGCGGCTGCCCGTTGGAAATTGTCTCGGCGCTGACTGCCTGAAAGCGCATTGTCCCGGTGTCCATAGGCAAGTCAAACAGCAGATCGGTTTCATCCATAAACCAGATGGCCGCCGCCTCAAGATAGCGCAAAAAATCATCGGCACGGGAGTTGGCGGCGCAATCAGTCTGGGACACCTCTTCTATGGTGATGGTGATGCCGCCGCCGTCCAGCAAGTAGACGCCGCTGCCCGTACTGCAATCGGCCTGAATGGAAACACGGCCGTCTGCCCGCAGCTGCAACGTGTACAAATTCGGCTCGGCGATCGCTTCCGGGCCGGTGGCTGGATTGATAAAACGGACCCACTGCCAGGTTTTGCCTACCAGCGGGGTAGATTCAGCGCTGGCAGCGACCGCCGCAGCCGCGCCGCCGCTGCGAAAGCCCATTTCCCCGGCCTCCTCACCAAGCGCCAGGAGCAAACGGCCGTCATCCAGACTCACCTCTCTCGACTTGCCCAACAGCGATAGAAACTGTTGATCTAAAGACTGCTCGCCGCAAAACGATAAGGTTTGCGCTCCCAGGTTGATTGTTAGAAGATTGTTTTCCAGGATATACGTGCCGCCGGCCGAATTACAATCCGCCTGCACACTCACCAACCCATTTGCAGTAAAGATCACGGTGTATTTGCCCGGCTCAGGCACCAAGATCGGGGCCAGCAGCGCATTTTGGCTCACTTCGGTCCACTGCCAGGCAATATCTGTGATCTGTTCTGCCGTGATGATGTTTTGAAAGGCTGTCGGGCTGGGGTCTGCCGTGGGGATAGGCCGGGGTGTGGGCGAGGGAACGGCCGTCGGCGCGGGCGGGCGCGTGGGCATGACCGTAGGTAGAGGAACGGCCGTAATCGTTGGCAAAGCATCCGTCGGCCGAGGCAGCGGCGTAAGGGTTGGAGCCGGTTGGGTGCGACAAGCTGCCAATATAACCAGGCATAGGCTTAATATCAGCAACGACTGATACTTCTTCATGCTAAAAAGCCTCCAAAACATTCTATCGACCCTGAGGTTTTTTTCTCGAAAAGGTAGACTTTTGGGAACTCTAGCCCTTAGGGTCTTCCCAGAGAAACCTGAACATGTCCAAACGGTATTTAAAATGAACCTCGCCCCTGAAAAGGAACGAGGTTCCGAAAAGCTGTGCAGTTAAACGAACAAGGCCGGGCAAAATTCTAAAGCGTCAACCGGCAAAACGGATTGTGGCTTATTGGATGGAATTTGTAAAGTGCAATGGGCTAACGAAATTCACTTGCCAGCATAGCATACCAGTATTCGCTGCTCCAACGACCCTTAAACCAGGCGCTTTGCACAAAACAGGCCTCCCGGCGCATTCCAACTCGTTCGAGCAATGCGCTGGAGCCTGTGTTCTCAACATCGCAAATGGCTCGCACACGATGCAATTTCAAGTCTACAAACAGGTAGGCCAACAAACGATGCACAGCCTCTGTCGCATAACCCTGGCCCTGGTACGCGCGGGCCAGGGAGAAGCCAATTTCGGCCTGGCGGGCGTCTTCCAGCAGGCGATGAAATGCACAGTCGCCGATGATTGGCGCGTGGACATCCTTTAGCTCGATGGCTAATTGATACCATTCGTCGTGAGGAATGGGCGGCATGGTCGCCATTTCGGCGACAAACTGGGCGGCCATGGCCAGAGTGTACGGCGTTTCCCAACCCTGAAACCGCGCAACCAACGGATCTGACCGATAGGCGGCAAAGGCGGGAATATCGGCGGTGGTAAACGGCCGTAACCGCAACCGCCTGCTCTCCAAGATGATCGGCGCATCATTTTCCACCTATCACATCCTATACTCAAGAAGTTCGCCCTTCTAAAACTCAAACAACGCAGGGATTCGCAGAGACGCCTGAATAGTCGCATAATTTGGTTAAATCGCCAGAAAAAACAACCTTTCTTTTGGGCATTTTTAAAACCAATCGTGGGTTGACGCACTTCCGACAACCTGATAACATGCTTCACATGATGACGCACGTTGCAAACAGCTTTTACTTTTATTTTTTTACCAACCCACTCAGGCCGCAACCGGCTGAGGAGGTTGTTTCGCTTTAGGTAAACGCCAGGCAAAACAAGCAAACTCAACAAGACGCGGCCCCAACAGGCCGCGTCTTTTTTGTTTCCCACCGCCAGCAGCGGCAAGCAGATTGATAACACGAACTGGTTCTAAAATTGTAAAAGGAGGAGACGCTATGAGCGCAAGGTCAACCCCATGAATAAAAACCTACCCCACTCTCTGCGCCTCTGCCCCTTTGCGTTAAATTATTTCCGAAGGAGGAATTGAATGAAAAACGGCCGTACCCCACCCCCCATCTCCCCCAATGCACCCCTGTTATGCCGGGGCGGGCGCGGAGCCACTGTCGTGAGCGAAAACAGCGCCGAAGCCATCCTATTCG
>JAGOMA010000063.1:0-1709 GCA_017993775.1 Chloroflexota bacterium
CCTCAACAACCTGGGCGCGCTCCTCGATTCGATGGGGAATCTGGCGGAGGCACGGCCGTACTACGAACGCTCCCTGGCCATCAGCGAAAAAGCGCTCGGCCCCGACCACCCCGACACCGCCCAAAGCCTCAACAACCTGGGCTATCTCCTGCGAGCGATGGGGAATCTGGCGGAGGCACGGCCGTACTTCGAACGCGCCCTGGCCATCCGGGAAAAAGCGCTCGGCCCCAACCACCCCGACACCGCCCTAAGCCTCAACAACCTGGGCGGTCTCCTCGATTCGATGGGGAATCTGGCGGAGGCACGGCCGTACTACGAACGCGCCCTGGCTATTAAAGAAGCCAAATTGGGGACAAATCATCCCTCCACCAAAATTACTCGCGACAACTTAGCATGGCTGAACAGGCAAGCAGGCACAGGCGGGCAATCGCCCGGTGATTTGCTGGCAAAGCTCAAACAAATGCTCTCCAACAGCGGCGAATAATCCCCGTTTTGGCGCGGCCAAACCCCGGTCGCGGCAATGGGGGTGGGGCAGGGCGCTCCCAGGCCCCTACTCCTGTGTCGAATACGCTCAGCATCGATTGCAGCCACCTTCAACCTATTCTGAATCCATTCATAGCTTATTGCAGTCACCTCCAACTTATTCTGAATCTATTCATAGCCCCTTGCAGCAGCCCGCAGCCTATGCTGAATTAGTTCAGCATAGGTTGCCGTATTTAGCAGCCTATACTGAGCCAATTCAGAGCTAATTGCAGTTTACTACAACTTATGCTGAGCTAATTCAGGGCTAGTTGTGGCACAGTACAATCAATGCTGAATCTATTCGAAAACGCCCCCAAGGGTTCGCGTACAGTCCAATCTGCGGGCGAGACGGCGCGGAGCTGAGACCAATCGTTTGGCAGGGACATTGCCGCGCCGTCCCGCCCCTACAATTGTGTATCGCGACCCGTAGGGGCGCGACCAGTAGGGGCGCGACCAGTAGGGGCGCGACCGGCGGACGAAACCCTGGCCTATGTCCAACCCATTTTCCCCGCCGGTCTCGCCCGATGTGGCGGCCCGACAGACACGCCGGGCGGGCGAGACGGCGCAGGGCTAAAACCACCCGTTGGGCAGGAACATTGCCGCGCCGTCCCGCCCCTACAATTGTGTATCGCGCCCCTATGGGGCGCGACCCGTAGGGGCGCGACCCATAGGGGCGCGACCGGCGGACGAAACCCTGGCCTATGTCCAACCCATTTTCCCCGCCGGTCTCGCCCGATGTGGCGGCCCGACAGACACGCCGGGCGGGCGAGACGGCGCAGGGCTAAGACCACCCGTCTGGCAGGGACATTGCCGCGCCGTCCCGCCTCTACAATTGTGTATCGCGACCCGTAGGGGCGCGACCCGTAGGGGCGCGACCCATAGGGGCGCGACCGGCGGACGAAACCCTGGCCTATGTCCAACCCATTTTCCCCGCCGGTCTCGCCCGATGTGGCGGCCCGACAGACACGCCGGGCGGGCGAGACGGCGCAGGGCTAAGACCACCCGTCTGGCAGGGACATTACCGCGCCGTCCCGCCCCTACAATTGTGTATCGCAACCCGTAGGGGCGCGACCGGCGGACGAAACCCTGGCCTATGTCCAACCCATTTTCCCCGCCGGTCTCGCCCGATGTGGCGGCCCGACAGACACGCCGGGCGGGCGAGACGGCGCAGGGCTAAGACCACCCGT
>JAGOMA010000063.1:1809-26016 GCA_017993775.1 Chloroflexota bacterium
CCGTAGGGGCGCGACCGGCGGACGAAACCCTGGCCTATGTCCAACCCATTTTCCCCGCCGGTCTCGCCCGATGTGGCGGCCCGACAGACACGCCGGGCGGGCGAGACGGCGCAGGGCTAAGACCACCTGTCTGGCAGGGACATTGCCGCGCCGTCCCGCCCCTACATGTGGCCTATGCCAACGAGAGAACGCGGGATAGGACAAAGAAGTGTCAACCGGGGTTGACAGTTTACCGGGGCCTTCACGCCACTCACCCGCGCCCGCCGCGCCCGCCTGCGGCCTCCCAATCGGCCCAAATTTGCCCCCTGCGCCATTTTTCCGCCCAATTCGCCCCACTGTGACCTTGTGCACATTCGCCCTCGCCTAATCCCGCAGAGCTTACTAAAATCAGTGGCAGCGCGAATGGCGTATACTTAAACTTTCGGGAAGGGGATTTACGATTGGGGATTTATGATTTGTGAATTATGATTAGGGATTAGGGGTTTGGGATTAGAGATTAGGGATTAGAGGTTTGGGATTAGAGGTTTTATCAATCTTCCATCGCAAATCGCAAATCGCAAATCGCAAATCTCTTTTCGGGGAGTTTTAACAATAAGGAGCGAGTGGAACGGTGAGCGAATTAGACATTTTGCGGGAACAATTTGAGCAGGTCAAGAGCCTGGGGTTGGCGCTGAATATGCAGCGCGGGCAGCCATCGGACAATGATTTTAATCTGGCTAACCCTATGTTGACCATTGTGGACGCCAGCGATGTGGTAACGCCGGGCAAGGTGGCGGTGCGCAATTACCCCGGCGGTATCGCCGGCATTGGCGAAGCGCGCGCGCTGTTTGGCGAGATGCTGGGCGTGCGGCCGGAAGAGACCATCGTGGGCAATAATTCCAGCCTGAAGTTGATGAGCAATACGCTGATGTGGGCGATGCTGCGTGGCCTGAAGGACAGCCCACGGGCGTGGAGCCAGGAAGCCAAAACCAAATTTATCATCACTGTGCCCGGGTATGACCGGCATTTTACCCTGCTGGACGCGCTGGGCATCGAGATGGTGGCCGTGGGCATGACGCCCGATGGCCCGGATATGGACGCCGTGGAAGCGCTGGCCCTGGACCCGACGGTGCGCGGCATGGCTTTTGTGCCGACGTACAGCAATCCCACCGGCGACACGGTGTCCGAGGCGACGGTGCGGCGGCTGGCAGCAATGCCCACCGCGGCCCCCGATTTCACCATCTTCGCCGACGACGCCTATATTGTGCATTTCCTGACCGATGAGCCGGGGGAACGGCCGTATAACCTGCTGCGCGCCTGCGAAGAAGCCGGCCACCCCAACCGCGTCTACCTCTTCGGCTCCACCTCCAAAATCACCTTTGCCGGGGCGGGCATTGGCTTCATGGCCGCCAGCGTGGCCAACGTCAAATACATCGTCGGTCTGATGGGCACACAGTTCATCGGCCCCAACAAAATCGAGCAGTACCGGCATGTCAAGTTCATCAACGGCTACCCGGGCGGCCTGATGGGGCTAATGGCCGATCACGCCGCCATCCTGCGCCCCAAATTCCAGGCCGTGCAAGACGTGCTGGCGCGGGAATTGGGCGGAACCGGCCTGGCGACGTGGTCCGAGCCGAAAGGCGGCTACTTCGTCAGCCTGGACACCACAAAGCCGGTCGCCGACCGCGTCGTCGCCCTGGCCGAGGAAGCCGGCGTCTCGCTGACCCCGGCCGGAGCCACCTACCCGCACGAAATCGACCCGCATAACGCCAACATTCGCCTTTCGCCCAGCCGCCCACCGGCGGCCGAGGTGGAAAAAGCGATGGAAGTGGTGGCGCTGTGCGTGAAGCTGGCTTCTGCGGAGTATGAGGCGGAGAATGCGTAATGCGTAATGCGTGATGCGTGACATCTCAACACGCATCATGCATCATCTGCAAAAGCAAAAAGCCTGGCTTCTTGTCGAAGCCAGGCTTTTTTGTTGTCAGAAACGGGGGGTTCAGGCGGCGGCCGGTTGGCGCAAAACGAAGGCGTAGTACACCAGGATGCCGCCGATAAAGAGCAGCAAGAAGGCGAAGGCAAAGAACAAGATACCAATCGCCATGTTGGGCACCAGCAGCAAGCAGATAGCGCTGATGATGTACAGCACCCCAACGACGATGTCGGATGAATCGGAGTGGCCCAGACGGCGGAGTTCAAGCCCTTTAACGATTTCCAGCACGCCAGACAATAAAACGACGCCCGCCAGGATATAGATGATCAATTCCGGGGCCAGTTGCAGTGATTTGGTGGGGTTGGCAAGGACAAAAATGCCCACCAGCACACCCAACAAACCAATCAACACATCGAGCCACCAGCGGGGGTGGCTGCGCCGGTTGAGAATGGCTCCCACGGCGGCAAAAACGCCGCTGACCAGCAGGTAGCCGCCAAAGAAAAGGGCAATCACCAACAATGAGATGTTAGACTGGAAAACGAGCAGCAGACCGGCGGCAATGGCGGCCAAACCGCGCAATAAGACCACCCACCAGTTAGCGGCCATGAGACGATTCATTCCCTGATCAAATAAAGACATATGTTCCTCCTGAGGATAGCTGTTAGCTGTTTGATGGGGGATTTTAGCGCAATGAGGGAGGAAATGGCGAACGGCCGTTACCCAGGCAGCAGTTCGCGGGTGAGAAACCAGGCGCCGGAGCGGTCGTCGGCGTCTTTGGGGGCGCGGTCGTAATAGAGTTCGAAGGTACGGCCGTTCTGCGTTTCTACCCGAAAGTGAAAGCGACCCACGCCCCAGGACCCGTGTTGGGCGGCGCGCGCCGCGTGTTCGGGGCGCATGTTTTGGGCCATTCGCCCGCGACGGCCGTAATCGACCCATTCTTCCAGCAGCCGGACCACGACAAACGATTCCTCGCCCCAAACGAAACCGTCTGGGCAGCCTGGTTTTTTGCTCAAGGCCGGCGGGGTGTGGAAAACGGCCGTGATAGGTTCGCCAATAAATCGTGCGTTCATCGTCATTTGGGGGATTGGAGATTAGAGAGTGGAGACTGGGGACTGAAAGAATCGCCAATCTCCACTCTCTCTTACCCTTGCAGCCGCCGCTCTATCTCTTTCTCCAGCCGCTTAATTTCCGCTACCAACTGCCCTTCTTCCTGGGCCAAAACTTGCAAATTCTGCTCCGTCTCCTCCAGGCGATCCACGTATTGGGCGCGCATCTGGCCCTCTTTGCCGGTGTTCGAGAGCGCCTGCATGTTGCCCTGAATTTGCTTTTGCGCCTCGTAAATCTTTTGGCGTTCCTGCTTGATGGCCTCAAGCCGCTTCTGGTGATCGCCGATTTTTTCCAGCAGGCCCAAAATCGTGGCGATCAGGTCATGTGTAGCCCGATCAATCAGCCCCTGACGCAGAAATCGCTGCAAATTGACATACGATTGGCGCTCGATCTGCTCCTGGCGGCGGCGCAGGTAGCGGGTGTTCACGCGCAGCGTCGTTTCCCGGCGCGCCGGCACGTCGACGGCAAAACGGTAGGTATCCTCGGTCTGTTCGGCCGGTTCGGGCGTGTCGAACAGGTCGTAGCTGGCCTGGCGCGGGTGTTCCACCAGGATGGTGAGGGGGCGATTGGTGGTATTGTTGATTTGATACTCGCGCCAGCGAATGTCCCATTCCTCAAAAACCAGGTAAGCGCCTTGTAGAGACAGCCCATAAATCTCCGTAGCCGCGCCCGATTGTTCACGCACGCGCGCGCCCAATTCCACGGCGTAAGGGATGATAAATTCTGCTTCGTCGGCGGTGAAGGGCAGCACCGCCTCGCCGACGTAATCGCCGCCTTCGAGGACCGTGACCGGCCCGCGCTCCAGCGTCAGGCTGGTTTTGTTGTCCAGGCGCAGGCTAGCGACGGGATGGGCGGCCAGTTTGGCCCCGTTGTAGAGCAAATCTTTGCGGTAGGGCAGGTTGGCGGCCACGATGGGCACCATCGCCGATTGGCCGCGCCCGACGCTGACGGGGGTGTTGATGTGGTATTGGAACAATTCGCCGAGTGATTCGCCGCTGGTTTGCACGGCCGTGGCCTCTTGCAGGTCGCGGCGAGACATTTTGGCCGCCTGCGGGGCGCGGGCGCGCAGGTCATCCATCGCTGCCATTGCCACAGGCATGGGCGCGGCGGGCGGCAGCGGCACGCCCATGCCCGTAGTCGCGCCCAGGAAGTCTACCGGTCCGGCGGCGGTGCGGGCTTCTTCTTCGATAAACGGCCGTTCCGGCGTAAACGGCGTGTACAAATCATATACAAAAGAGATGGGCATGCCGGCTACCAGGGAAAGCGTGATGTCCTCCAATTCCTCTTCCAGACGGTTGTCGAAGATGCCCCAGCCCAGCAGCAGGGCAATGGGGCCGCCGTCGGCGTCGGGGTCGGCGACCAGGCGGTAGCTGACACGCCAGGTGGGGGCCGGGGCAATGTAGCTCACCGAGAGATCGTGCGCCCCGGCGGTGAGGCGGATGATCACTTCGCGGTAATCTTCCTGAGTCTGGGCGACTTGCAAGAAAAAGCGCAGGTCGGCCGCGCCGCGTTCGTCGTGGATGGTAACACTTTGCACGCGGCTGAGGGCGACGGTTTGCACCTGGCTGCTCTGGTCTTGCAGCAGGGAAACGAGAGAATCACCCACCGGTTGGCGGTCAGGGAGTTCGTCGAGGCCGAGGAGAAGGCCAACGGCCGTTTCCCCCTGGTCCAGGTGCAGTTCCACCCGCCGCCCGCGCAGACCAATCAACAAATCACGCAGACTGCGGGCATCGCCCAGGCGAATGGAGCAGCCGGCCAGCCGCTCTTCGCGGCTTTGCGGGGTGGCATAATCAACGCCCAGAACCTGCCCGTCGCCCCAGTCAACGGCCGTCAGGCTCTTAAGAATGTCGTTCATCTCTTCGACACGGAAGGAAAGGGAAACTTCGTCGCCCTCCACCTGCGCGCGGCGCTCAAAAAAGCCTACACCGTGCTTGTAGAGGATCATGCGGGTAATGGGAAGAGTGGTCATAAGGCTCCTTTTTCAGGCTTAAAATTAAAGAGAGCAGAAAGCAGCAAAAACCTGGCGTATGTCGTTACCAAATAGCTGTGCAGGGGTCTATTCACGGTAGGCTGGCTTGCTGCACATATAACTATACCCGATTTCTTGCAGGTGATTTTACCACAGAGGGAGTTGGTAAGTAGGGCGACGGCCGTCTAACAAAACAAACGGCTTGAGGTTCTTTGTCTGCACGCCGATGGCTTGCAAATCGGCAATATCACGCAGGATGCCCTGGCGGCGAGATTGGATGATGGCTTGGGCGCTGATGGGACCGATTCCCGGCACGCGCAGCAGTTCCTGGCGTTCGGCGTGGTTCAATTCCACCGGATTCTCGCGCAAATTCACCTGCGCCCAGGCCAATTTCGGATCGATTTCCAGGGGCAGATTGCCGTCCTGGCTGAACGGCAGGTCTTCCAGATCGAAGCCGTAGTCGCGGAAGAGGAAGGAGGTCTGGTAGAGGCGATGCTCGCGCAGCCGGTCGGAGGGGGGCAGGTGTTCCAACGGGGTATCGGGCAGCGGGCGAAAAGAGGAGAAGTAGGCGCGGCTGATGCGCAGCTTTTGGTAGAGGTACTCGGTGGTAGAGAGCAGTTCCAGGTCAGATTCGCCCACTGCGCCAACAACAAATTGAGTGACTGAGGAGGGCCAACGGCCGTTCCACCCCATATTGCCCGGCTGCGACTGGCGGATTTCTTCAATCCATTGTAACGGCCGTACCAATTCCTCCCAGAAATCCTTCTTCGGCGCCAACAGCGCCAGTCGTTTGTCGTTTGGGGCTTCCAGGTTGACCGATAAGCGGTTCGCCAACTGCATCGCCCGGTCTACCTGCGCCTTTTCCGCGCCCGGCATCACCTTCAGATGCACATAGCCGCGAAACTGGTGCTTTTCGCGCAGAATCGCTACCGTGTCGATGAGCTTATCTTGCGTGGTCACGCCGCCTTTGATAATGCCTGAGCTGAGAAAAATCCCTTCGGCCACGCCTGCACGGTACAAATCCATGAAGGATTGGGCCATTTCCTCCGGCTTCACCGTCACGCGGCGCATGTCACGGCCGGCGCGAAATGGGCAGTAATAACAGTTCCGCTCGCAGGCGGAGGTGAGCATTGTTTTCAGCAGCGGGATCGTTTTGCCGCCAGGCATTTTGGCGTGATGGATGCCGAGGGCTTGTTGGGCAGTGGCGGCAGGGGATGTGGCCGAAGTATGTTTAACGCCAGCTTTTGGATCGCCAATCTCTATCCCACAAGGCGCAATGTGGGGCGGTGGATTGAGAGTCACTTCTTCGGCCGGTTCCAAAATGGCATTATCGGCCAGGAATTTGAGTTTGGTTAGTGCATCCATGTCCCAATTATAGAACATGCGTTCGTGGTGGTCAACTTGGGTTAGGGTTAAAGATTGGGGGTGGGAGACTGGGGATTGAAAGACCTATCAGCCTCCAGTCTTTAATCTCCAGTCCTCTCCTTCTGCCGATAATCCGCTTCGAGGGCTGCCACCTGGGCCAGGCAGGTGTCATCGGTTTCATTGGGTTGGTAACAATGAGCAAACCAGGCATCAAGAATTTCTTTGGCCATTATCTCGGAGGTGCGGCGGAGGGAGAGGCAGAGGATATTGGCGTCGTTCCAGAGGCGCGCACCGCGCGCGGTTTCGGCATCGTCGCATAGGGCGGCGCGGATGCCGGGTACTTTGTTGGCTGCCAGACTGACGCCGGTGCCGGTCCAACAAAACAAAATGCCTTCGTCGGCGGTTCCGGCAGCGACAGCTTCGGCGACCTGGCGGGCTACGGCCGGCCAATATTCGACTTGATCGGCCAGCGGGCCAAAACAGTGGAGCGTATGACCGCGAGCCTGCAAATCAGCCATGACGGCGTCGGTTAGATGGGTGGGTTCGTCAGAACCTATGGCAATTTTCATCTTTTACCTCCGTTTTTGCTGATGAGATTATGCCAGAGGACAAAAAGATTGCCAGGGTTACTGCGCCAAGCTTGAATAAGAACGGCCGTTAGGCCGAGTTTGCTCATACAGCGTGGGGTAGGGCAGGATAACGCCGTGCTGCCCCATGTTGCGGATGCGCTCCAGCTCGATCAGGCGCTGCATGTCGGCGTCGGAAAACTGGCTGACCACCTGCTGCAGCAGAGAGAGGGCTTTGGCTTCGTTTTCGGCTTGCATTTGTCGTTCATGGACCGCTTCCAGGGCTGCTTTCACGTGGGGCGGCATTTCGATGGCCCCAATCATGACCCGGCTGGCTTCGAAGCCTAACGGCCGTAACCGCTGTCCTATCGCAGCCTTCACCTGCGCCTCTAATTGTTTGTGCGCGCCCGGCAGCGTCAACTGCTCGATGGTATATTCGCCGACAATGTGCTGCAAGACGTTGCCCAGGTGATTGCGCACGGTGGCGGCGGGATTGCGCGCCAGCATCCGCGCCACTTTGGCTTGTTTTTCCGGCGGCACCTGGAACACGTTCAGGTTATAAGACAACTGCCAGTCAATCGCCAAAGACAGCCCGCCAATGGTTTGCAGGCCCGGCGTGTGCCCCTGAATGGTGGTGGACTCAGCAGCAACGGTAGCTGTAACTTGTTCCCTGAAGGGACGCAGCCAGTGGTTGCCAGAGGGCAAGAATCGGGCGAAACGGCCGTCGGCCGCCTGAACAATGCCAATTTCCATTTCCGGAATACGGAAATAGGCCGCCTGCCCAATGTACCACACAGCCAGGAGCAAAAGCAGGCCAACGGCCGTGCCCACCAACCCAGTTAACCCACCCCACACTGTGGCCAAAACGCCTAATCCTACCGAACCCAATAATCCAATTATTCGCCACATGCTGCACCTCTTTTTAGTTAGTGTTTAAGATACACTTTTAGTATAGTGTCACAAATACACTTTGTCAACCGCCAAAATCCGACAAAAACGCACCAGATCCGGCTATAATGTGAGAACTCGTAATTGTTGATCTGGCCAAAAGGCCCACAGGGCAAAAGGAGTTAGACATGCTCAAAAATGGATCGTTCACCGAGGGATGGACCAATTTACCGCCGACGCCAGGGTTTCTCATCAACCAACAACCAAATTTTTGGCAGCTTCGCTGGATAGAACCGGGGCAATCGCTGTTTGGCGCGGGCGATACGGCCAGCGGGATTCCAGAATGTGTCCACAAACTAGCCGACCAACTGCCACCGGAAGAACAACTAGGCGGCGCCAACGCGCTGATTCTGGCCGGCGACGTGACGTATAAAATTTTTCATTCCGGCTCGCCTTTTGGCGCGGAGCTTAAACAAACAGTGACCGGGCTGGCTCCGGGCACGCCAGCCACGCTCACAGCGCCGGTTCTGGTGGTCTTAAACAATGAGACGGATCCATTTGGCGCGGAATCGGGCGTTTGGGTGAATGGGGAAGGCGGCTGGGTCAACGGCGGGGTGATGGGGAACCGCAACTGGTTTTTCCACACCGTCCAATTCACCGTTCCCGATGATGGCAAAGCGGAAATCATGATCCGCGTGAAAAGTAAGTGGCCGCGCGCCAAAGACTTTTTCATTGATGGGATTACGCTGGCAGCCACGGCCGTTCCCGATGACGACGCTATTTTCCCCATCGACAACCATCCCACGACCAATGATAAGGTGGTGGTGCAAATTCCTGCCGGTCTGCAATTGGTCCAGACAACCTGCCATACTGCCGGCGTAGTCGTTGTTTCTGTGCCCGAAGGGGTGGAAATAGAAATTGTCTGATGCGCCGTCAGGAGATTACCGCGTGTTTGTGGGGGCATTCCCGGCCGGCGAACTGGCCGAGCGGATTCAGTCTGTTCGTGTGGCGTATGATGCCAAAACGGCCGTTATCACACCCCCGCATATCACCCTGGCCGGCACGTATTGGCGCACAGGGGCAGCCACGGCCGTCAACGAAACCGCGCTGATCAATAATCTGCATGCCCAAATCGACGGGCATCTGCCAGCTTTTCAACTGATATTGGGGGGTATTCGGACTTTTGGGCAGCGGGTGGTTTATTTGGGGGTTGAGGAAACGCCGGAATTGCTGGCCGTGCGGCAGCAGCTTTTGCAAATCGCCGGGCCAGACAAACATCGCCAGTTTACGCCTCATCTAACCCTGGCGATGCGCCTAAAACCGGACCGGGTACGGGCGATGGTTGCGTCGCTGCAGGCGGTGGAGTGGGAGAACGGCCGTTTCAACGCCCCCATCTCTCATTTGCAGTTGATGCAGCGCGGCCCTCAAGACCCGGCCTGGCGAACCATTACCCGGATCTGCCTAAAATGAAAAAACGAGCGGGGAGAGTGGGCCAAATTCTCCTCGCTCACACGCTTATTTCCCAGTCCAACTCGGCCGCAGGTAAATAAACCAATACACCAACCCCACCATCAAAGCCCCGCCGATGATGTTGCCAAGGGTAACGGGCAGCAGGTTTGCCAGGAAGAAATTGCCCCAGGTGAGATCAGGATAATCGACGGCCGTTTTGCCTACATTCGTCCAAAATTCAGCCCCAGCCCCCGCTTTAACCAACAACCCAATCGGCACAAAGTACATGTTGGCTACGCTGTGTTCAAATCCGGCCGCCACAAAGGCTGTGATTGGGAACAAAATCGCCAGAATTTTATCGGTTGCCGTCCGCGCCCCAATGCACAACCACACGGCCAGACAGACCAGCGCATTACAAAAAACGCCCAGCATCACAGCCTGCACAAAGTCGTAATGCATTTTTCCGTTGGCGGTGTTCAAGGCGTTCAGGCCGATGGCTCCACTGCTGAAGGCATATTGTTTGGTGAGGAACATGCCTACGGCCGTGGCCAACGCGCCGACAAAGTTGCCCACATACACCACCGCCCAATTGCGCAGCAAAGCGACCGTCGTCACCTGCCTGTCGGCCCAGGCCATGACAATCAGGTTGTTGCCGGTAAATAATTCCGCGCCCGCGCCGATGACCAGAATAAGACCCAGGCAAAAAGCCGCCCCGGCTACCAGTTTCACCAGTCCGAAGGGCAGCAGCTCGCCGGCTCCGGTAGTAATTGTGGTGGCAAACACGGCTCCCATGCCAATAAACGCGCCGGCCAACACGGCCAGAGCAAACATGCGATAAACCCCCAAATTGGCCTTGGCGACACCGGCCGATTCCGCTTTTTTAGCCATTTCGGCGGGGATGAGGGCGTCTACTGAAAAGTTTTGTTCCATGGTTTAGCTCCTAGAGGGATTGTAACGGCCGTTCCCATTCTGGCCGTCAGGTTTAGCGTGAGTATACGAGAGGGGAAACGGCCGTTACAGTGCCATCTGACACATCCCGCCAGGATAAACATCACAAAAAAACGGCCTCGATTTTTCGTCGAAGCCGTTTCTCACACATTCAGATTACTGTGCCAGACACAGTCGGCTGAAACCTATTTTTTGCTGTTCAACGCCGCATGGGCCGCCGCCAGACGCGCAATCGGCACACGGAACGGGGAGCAAGAAACATAGTTCAGGCCAAGATTGTGGCACAAGGCAATACTTTCCGGGTCGCCGCCATGTTCGCCGCAAATACCCACTTCCAACTCGACGCGCGTAGCGCGCCCTTTCTTCACCGCAATATCCATCAACTGGCCTACGCCATCCGGATCAATCGTCTGGAAGGGATTCTTGGGCAGAATGCCATCTTCGACGTATTTCACCAGGAAGTTACGCTCGGCGTCATCACGGCTGTAGCCGAAGGTGAACTGGGTCAGGTCGTTGGTCCCGAAGGAGAAGAACTCAGTCGTAACCGCGATCTGATCGGCGGTCAGACCGGCGCGCGGAATTTCGATCATCGTGCCAAATTTGTAATCAAATTCGACGCCTTTTTCCGTCATCACGGCTTTAGCGATCTCCACCAGTTTCGGCTGGATGAAGTGCAGTTCGTTCACATGGCCGGTCAACGGGATCATCACCTCGGGTTTCGGCTCGAAACCACGCAGTTTCACGTCGGCGGCGGCTTCGAAGATGGCCCGCACCTGCATGCCCACGATTTCCGGCATCATCACGCTCAGGCGTACACCGCGCAAACCCATCATGGGATTGCTTTCGTGCATGGATTGGATGCTGACGAGTAATTCCTCTTTGGCTTTGTCCTCAACGCCCCTGATACGATTTTCAATGACCTCTTCCAGGAGGGCATGTTCGTCGGGCATGAACTCGTGCAGCGGCGGGTCGATCAGGCGGATGATGACGGGCAGCCCGGTCATGGCCTCGAACAAACCGTCGAAATCGCTGCGTTGGAAGGGCAGCAGTTCGTCCAGAGCAATTTGCCGTTCGGCGACTGTGTCGGCCAAAATCATGCGCTGCACAATGGGCAGACGTTCGGTTTCGAAGAACATGTGCTCGGTGCGGCAAAGGCCAATGCCTTTGGCGCCGTAGGCGCGGGCGCGGCGAGCATCTTCCGGGTAGTCGGAGTTGGCCCAGACTTGCAGGCCGCGTGTCGGCCAGCCTTCGGGCACGTCACGAATACCTTCCGTAGCGCTGATTTCGTCGGCCCAGGTGAGCAGCGTCATGAGTTCGGTTTGTTCTTCCAGCGAAGGAGCGACGGCCGGAATTTTGCCCAGGAAGGCTTCGCCGGTGGTGCCGTCGACAGAGATGTAATCGCCTTCTTCCAGGGTGATGCCGTTGGCGGTTACGGTTCGTTTTTCGCCGTCGATGCGCACATCGGAAGCGCCGACCACGCAGGGGATGCCAAACTGGCGGGCCACGACGGCCGCGTGCGAAGTCGCGCCACCTTCACTGGTGAGGATACCTTTGGCGGCCAACATGCCATGAACGTCGTCGGGTTTGGTGAACGGCCGTACCATGATCACGTCCTGGCCTTCTTCTTTCGCCATTTTCTCGGCGGTGTCGGCATCCAGGTAGATACGCCCAACGGCCGCGCCAGGTGAAGCATTGACACCTGTGGCAAACCGTTTGCCATCGGCAATGGCTTGTTCTTTGGCTTTCAGATCAAATTGCGGATGAAGGAGGGTGTCTACCTGTTCCGGCTTGACGCGCTTGACTGCTTCTTCTTTGGTGATCAGGCCTTCTTCGGCCATATCGACGGCGATTTTAACGGCCGCTTTGGCGGTGCGCTTGCCGTCACGGGTTTGCAGCATCCACAACTTGCCGCGTTCGACGGTGAACTCCACGTCTTGCATATCGCGGTAGTGCTGTTCCAGCGTTTCCTGAACTTCCATGAATTCGGCAAAGGCTTCGGGCAGCTCATTGCCCATGTTCTCGATTTTGCTGGTGTTGCGGATACCGGCCACCACATCTTCACCCTGGGCGTTGATCAGGTAATCGCCGTAGAGGATATTCTCGCCGTTGGCCGGGTTGCGGGTGAAGGCGACGCCGGTTCCGGAGGTATTGCCCATGTTGCCAAAGACCATCGTGACGATGTTGACGCCAGTGCCTAAATCGTGACGGATGCCGGCGGCGTTGCGGTAATCGAAGGCGCGCTTGCCATTCCAGGATTTGAAGACGGCTTCGGTGGCCAGTTTGAGTTGTTCGTAGGGGTCTTGGGGGAAATCAAAGCCTTTGTGGGCTTTGATGACGGCTTTATAGGCTTCGGTCAGTTCTTTCCAATCTTCGGCCGTCATTTCGGTGTCGACTTTGTACCCTTTTTTCGCTTTCAGCCCGTCTAGTGGGTGTTCAAAAGCTTCGTCGTCAATACCGAGGACGACAGAGCCAAACATGTGTACCAGGCGGCGATACGCATCGTAGACGAAGCGGGTGTCGCCGGTGAATTCGGCCATGGACACGGCCGTTTCATCATTCAAGCCAATGTTCAGCACGGTGTCCATCATGCCCGGCATGGAGAATTTTGCCCCAGAGCGGCAGGAAACGAGCAACGGATTGCTGGGATCGCCAAATTTTTTGCCGGTTAACTCTTCAGTGGTCTTGATGGCTGCCAGTTCTTGTTCCCACATGGCATCCGGGAACTTCATGCCAGCGGCCAGATACGCGTTACAGGCTTCGGTGGTTACGGTAAAACCGGGGGGCACCGGCAAACCAATGCGGGTCATTTCGCCCAGGTTAGCGCCTTTACCGCCCAGCAGGCTGCGTGCGGCATCCCACGAACCACCAGCGTACTTGGTAGCTTCTTCTACTTCATTAAACATAAAAACATATTTCATCGGGATTGTCCTCCAACATATATTGGTCATCTGCCTTTCCGGTGTGGATGGCATTATTGACGTTGCAATACGGCAAACAGCAATTTCTAGCGAGACAACTGTGCTGTCTGGCCAAAAATTGCTGATCCTTCACTCACTTTTTGAAAAAAACGGCCGTTCATTTCGACCGTTGTCTGTGACTCTTACTGGGTTAATCGTTCGGTATTTTACGAGGCAGTCAGGCAGGTTCTGAGTGACAATCGGCACGTTTGCTGTGGACGAAAGTCACATGAACCGCCCAGACTATTTTATGACCTACTCATAATTAATTCGTTGTGGTTCCAGGCTGAAGTCAGTTTGTTTGGGTGCAGATTTGGCCTGTTGTTCGTGAGTCTAAATGATAACAACACCGGCAACAATGGCAACCTTTTTTCCGCTGCGAGACGGCCGTCGCTTAAGCTCCGAGCCAAATCTGTGTCCATTGTAGAAGGCTAAGGGGTTTCCGGCAAATTGGAAACGCAAAACGCTACTGGGCGCGGGCGCAGTAGTACCAGGACGGCCGTTTCCGCAGCACGGCCGTCCAATCTCCGCCAACCTCTGCCTGAGGCGGCGCGCCGTCGGATCGGTACAGGTAGCCGGTTAACCCAGCCACGGAATTGTCGAGAAAAAAGAATACACGTGTCACCCCGTCGGCCTGATTGATGAGGACACGGCCGTTTTCTGACAATCGCCGATAGCGATAGGGCAGGTCGGCGAACCCGTCGTCACCAGGAGCCAGTTCGCCGCTGGCCACCAGGTCTACCACCTGTTCATAGGCAGAAAAGTTCGATTGGAAGCGCACGTTTTCCCACACATCGGCAAAAGGCACGCCCTGCACAATGATCAGGGTGCCCAGGTTGATGAGCAGCGGGACGGTCGCCAGCGGCAGGCCGCCTTGCCCGGCGCGAAATGCCAGGTAGACCCCGGAGGCCAGGATCAGAGCAAACAAGATAACCTCCATGCTGTTGGCTATGGTATCTTTTGAACCGCGCAGCGCCTGAGCAACGGCCGTTGCTCCTACAAACACCACGCCAAACCACAACGATACAACGCCCAGCACGGGAAACTCCTGGCCAACTACGTTTTCCTTGTATCCATAAGTAGCCATTGTTACCTCATTCTAAAGATTGGAGATTGGAGATTGGCTCGATGTCCAATCTCTCTCCCTTTGGTCATTTTATCGGCGTTCCTAAGGGCACTCATCGCCAATGGTTAGCCGGGGGGTCATGAACAATATCACGTAGGCCAGGACGAAGACGGCCGTTAACAACCCCGTCGTCACAAACGTCTTTAAAAATAAATCGGGGTGCAGCAGGTTGATGGCGATGTCTTGCAACAAACGCAGGGGATTTGTGAACAAATCCCAACTATTCCAGCGCAAAAAGCGGCCAATGTAGACCCCCAAACCCGACAAGGCAGACACGATCAGGGCAAACGCCCAGCCCAATCGTTGACCCAGATGCTGTGTCACCACAGCGTGTACCAGATAAAGCGACAGCAGTCCCAACATCAACCCGGTAAGCGCAAAAGCAAAAAACATGATCGCGTCGTACCAGAAAGGCACGTTGTTTCGGGGGTACAGATGGATGAGATCCGTTACCAAATAGAGGGCGTTGGGCAGAAACAGAAGCCACAACGGTCCCATCACGCCCAGGACCAACGGCCGTTCCCCACAGCCATACACCACCACAGCAAACAAAAACGGCAGCCAGGCCAGAAACAAATTCCAGACCAAAAACGCGAAAGACAATTCCCCCGTATACACCATACGCAGAGCCACCATCATCGTGACCAGGGTAGAAGCAAAGGCCAGCGCCAGCCCAATGAGAACCAGGCGGCGGGTTACGGCCGTTGCCTCAGCCTTCAAATCATGATTATCCACGAGCAGACCTCCATTTTTTAACGATCAACCAGACGAGCAGCGCCGCCAGCATGTCGACGCCCACGTCAAAAAAATCATCAAACACCAGACCGCGATGCTTAAACCCGATAATCTGAAACGCTTCTTGCAAAACGCCCAACAGCAGCATGACGCCCAAATAAATGCGCGGATGGGTCAACAAGCGGGGGAATGTGAGCAGCACGGCCGTGCCCACCAGCGCAAACAGCCCCATATGCCCCACCACATGCGCCGCCAGCGAACTAAACCGGTCAAAAAACAGCCCGTTCACCCAGGGCAGCGCCTCGCCAATCAGGCCATAAGGAAACAGGGCCGCCGCCAGCAGCAGCAGCAGTCCTGGCAGCAGCCATTTTGGGCGGAATAGGGTTGGTTGTGTTTGATTTAACATCGCTTCTCCTTTGACTCTTGTAGACCAGACAGCTCCCTGAGACCTGCCCGGTTTTGATGCAAGCACTGTAACGCAAACGGCCGTACCCCCTCCACCGCCCAAATCCCCTCCGCCGCGCACCTGAGTGCTTGATCTGCCGGGCAAAGTAGACGATGTTAGAATAGAGAGCGCTCCCCTCTGGGAACGCCCACAACCTGATGATTCAGAGGCACGCCAACATGCTCAACTTGCTGATTGTGGAAGACAACGAGAAGCTCCGACCCGCCCTCAAAGCCGGATTAACGGCCACAAACCAGGTACGCGTGGTCCACGATACCCCTACGGGCGAAGATGCGCTGGAATTTTGCCTGACTGGCGACGCGCCAGACGTTATTTTGATGGATGTGCAGTTGTCCGGCGTCATGAACGGCATCGAAACGGCCGTAGCCATCCGCCGCGAACTGCCGCGCCTGCCGGTCGTCTTCTACTCCATCCAGGACGACGACGCTTACTACCGCGACTTTCGCCGCGCCGGCATCCTGAGCCACTATGCCTATGTGCGCAAATCCAACTACCTGCTGCCGACGATGATTGTGCCGCTGCTGCTGGATGCGGTAAACGGCCGTTCCTTCATCGACCCCGACATCGAATCCCGCGTCCAGGAAGTGCGCCACAAAGACGAAAACGCCCCCATGGACCTGCTGGAACCCAACGAACAAGTGGTCGCCCGCATGTTGGCCCAAGGTCTAAACAATCAGCAAATCGCCAGCCGCCTTGGCTTCCGCGACAAACGCACCATCAGCCGCATCAACGGCCAGATCTACACCACCTGGGGCCTCAACGACACAGCCGCCGACGAAAAAATCGCCCGCACCCGCGCCAGCCTCATCGTCCACAGCGGGCAGCTCATCACCTGGAACGATGACGGCGTGCCCCACATCCTCAACAAACGCGGCGAATGGGTCGAATGGGAAGGCTAACTCATAAAAACCGGTTGCAGCTGCCGTCCAATGGTTATGCAACAGCTGCAAACCACTCAGAAACAATGCATAACCTCCCCGATCACACATGAGCGGTAATCTTCTTCTCGACTGGGCGATCATCGCCGTCTCCTTCTTCAATGCCATCTTGCTGTTGTGGCTGGGTTTTACCGTCCTGCTCAACTCCGACCGGCGCTCGCCGGGCATTTGGGTGGCGGGCGCCGGCCTGCTGCTGGGAGCAGCCTTTTTCGTCAGCCATACGGCGATTGTTGGGCGGGGCGTTATCACCCTGAGCGTCGCCAGCACCATCTTTTGGTGGACCATCGCCATGGTTCCGGCCATCATCCTGCCGTTTGCCTGGTACGCGATCATGTTGTGGTATGCCGGTTATTGGAATGATCCTCAGTCTGATTTGCGGCGGCGGCAACGGCCGTTGCTTCTGCTCACTTCCGGCGGATTGATAGTTGGATTACTCAGTCTGGCGGCAGGCATGGTTTTGCTGGCCGTGCCGGCTCCCTTTTTATACACCTTGCGCACCTTCATCCGCTGGTCAATTGCCGGAATACCCCTGCTGGCCGTCGGCTACTCGCTCTACGTCGTTTTGTGCATTGGCCTGTCGTTGGATGCGCTGCGCCGCCCCGGTCCGCCGCGCCGCATGATGGGCGATCTGGCCCGCCGCCGCGCCCATCCCTGGCTGGTTGTGGCCTCTTTGGCCATGCTGGTGGTCAGTTTATTGGTCATGGGTGTCGTCATGTGGGTGGTGCAAGACGCAAGGCAGCGCACTTTTTATGATATTTTTCTCGCGTCCACGCGAACATTTGCCTGGTTTGATGTGGTGATCGCCGCGCTGTTGTCTTTTGCTATTTTGATGTTGGGGCAGGCGGTGGTTTCTTACGAGGTATTCACCGGCAAATCGCTGCCCCGTCGCGGGCTTCTGCGTCATTGGCGCAGCGCGATCATTTTGGCCGCCGGTTACAGCGTGATTGTCGGCGCGGCTTTTGCTATTGAACTGCGCTTTATTTACATTTTGCTGCTAACGGCCGTTCTCATGACCTTGTTTTTCGCCTTGTTTGCCTGGTCGTCATATGAAGAGAGGGAGCGGTACATTGCCCAGTTACGGCCGTTCATCACCAGCAACCGCCTCTACGACCAACTCCTTACCCAGGCCACGCCCCAAGATTTAGACCTCGGCCCGCCATTTCGCACCCTCTGCGCCAACGTTCTGGACGCTCGCCTGGCTTATCTGGCGGCTTTAGGCCCAATGGCCCCGCTTGTCGGCCCGCCGCTCACCTATCCCAACCACGAAACCCTCAGCCTGCCGCCACTCGCAGACATCATTGCGCAATTCACATCGCCCACCATCATGACCATCCCCCTGGACCCGAGGCGGTATCAGGGCGCGGTCTGGGCTGTGCCGCTGTGGAGCGAACGCGGCCTGATCGGTGTCTTCTTATTAGGTGAAAAGCGCGGCGGCGGCCTCTATACGCAGGAAGAGATCGAAATTGCGCGCGTCAGCGGCGAACGACTCATCGACACCCAGGCCAGCGCGGAGATGGCTCGCCGCCTGATGTTAGTGCAGCGCGAGCGCCTGGCGCAGACACAAGTCATCGATCAGCAAACACGCCGCGTCCTCCACGATGATTTGCTGCCCGCTTTGCAAACAGCCATGATAAAGATGAGTAGCTCACAATTAAATAACGACGTGCAGCAAGCAGTGGAGATATTAACGGTGGCCCACCGGCAAATTTCTGATTTGCTCCACGACATGCCCACCATTACGGCCCCCGACGTGGCGCGTTTGGGGCTGATTGTTGCGTTCCGGCGCGCTGTAGAAAGCGAATTTAAGGCGTCGTTTGACGTGGTAAATTGGCACATTTCGGCGGCGGCGGAAGAAAACGCGGGGCAGATTCCCAGCCTGACGGCGGAAGTGGTGTTTTATGCGGCGCGGGAGGTGGTGCGAAACGCAGCAAGGTACGGCCGTGGAGAGGGAGCATGGGATAGGGAGAAACGGCCGTTTAGCCTCAACATTACCGCCGACTGGCAAAACGGCCTGCTGCTCACCCTGGAAGACAACGGGGTTGGTCTGGAAATGACCGCCACCACAACTAAAGGCAGCGGTCAGGGGCTGGCGCTGCACAGTACCATGATGGCCGTCGTTGGTGGCACGTTGGCCGTGGAAAGCGCCCCCGGCCAACACACCCGCGTTGTGCTGGCCCTGCCTTTGGTTTCTACTCTCTAGCCCCCGGTCGCCGCCTCCCGTTTGCGCCAATAACGGCTAATCCCATCCACAGACATATACCAGGGGTTGGAGGTTTCGTATTGGTGGATGGCGGTATCGTTCATGCCCGCTTTTCGGGCGCGGGCGCGGTTCCAGTTGTTGTAGGTTTGCACCAGTTCGTCGCGTTCCATGCCGGCATCGAGATGGGTTTTGATGATAACGGCCGTTTCGCGCATCAACTTCTTCAGCGTTGTCAGGTGTTCCGTCACATTATCCACTGCTCCAAAATGGGTAGGATACAATTGAACAAAGTTTTCTGACAGAAGGCGATCAATGGTTGCTTCCCACACCTCCAATTCAAACTCTGGTGGCGGAGCAGGCACATCAATCATCGGCATGTCGGGCAAATGGATACCGGCTGCATCGCCGGTAAAGGCCACATCATCCAGGCGAAACACATGATGGTGTCGGGCGTGGCCTGGCGACTCGATCGCTTTAAACTTCAAACCGGCCACCTCAAGCACATCCCCATCATGCACCAGCGTCACCTGTTCGGCCGGCGATGGTAAAAATTCACCCCACAACGTATCCATTTTGTCACCATAAATCCGCGTCGCGCTCTGCAACAAGCGCTCCGGATTGATGAGGTGTTGGGCGCCAAACTGGTGTACGTAAATTTGCGCGCCGTGCTGCGCCCACCAGCCTGCCGCGCCGGCATGGTCAAGGTGAATATGGGTCACGAGCACATGGCGTATATCGGCGGGTTGAAAGCCATGTCTGGCCAATTCAGCGTGCAGGTAGGGCAGGGTTGAACCGGGTCCAGTTTCCACGAGTACCGGCCCTGCGTCGCCCACGATGAGGTAAGACGCAATTGTTTGGGAAACATGTTGGAAATTGAGGTCGAGCGTGTAAATCTTCATGGGTCAAATAATATCATAGTATCCCTATAACGGGGGTAAATTAATTCCGGCCCTGGCTGCAAAAAATCACCCCGTCTGGGTTATGACGTGCCAAACTTGCCGGTAAGTGGTTGCCTGAATTGGCTGAGGGCTGCACCAATACAGCTCTTCGCCGATTTTGCCCTGGTTAAAAGCTTGGGCGGCGAGACGGCCGTTGCGAAAATACCGCTGGACTAGGCAGGTGCGTTGATCAATCCCTTTCTGACCGTTCCCCGTCATCCCTTTCATAAACAGGTCTGTCAGTTCACGATTGATCTGTTTCTGCCGGCCCCGCGCCATAATCCGATGCGGTCCACGGTAGCTGTTTGGTAGTTGCCAGGCCACATAAGTCGCGCCAGCTTTTCCCTGACGGCCGTTGTGGTCGACTAATTCAAAGGAGGCGGCTCCTTTTTTCCAGGCGGTCTCCTGTAGCCGCTCAGGCGAGCTGTGTTTCCCTATGGCAAAATTAGCCTGTGCTTTAACATGGGCTGTTTGTTCATAAGCTCGCTGGGTTTTGGGCGTTAACGTGGTGAGATCGTTCAGCGTGGCGCGAGCGACGGGTTTTTGGCGGCCGGTATCGGCGGTCTGACGGCTGCTATGGAAGCTGGCGTAAAAGTGCGCCCGAACCACGCGCAATTTCGCCGTTAGTATGGTTACCGGAACGGCCGTCGGTCGCTGTGCTAGCCGTTCTACTTGCAGCGCGGCGGCTGCTTTGGCAACAGAAGCCAGCCAAATACGGCCGTTCCGTCGCTGCCAGAAAACTCCTTCTCCGCGCCGCAGCAAATTACGCAGCTGCCGCCAGCCGCAAACCCGCCATGTTGCATCGCGCTCGGTGAGCAGAGCGCGGCACTGATCTTCGCTGACCCAGCCAGCGCCGCGCGTATCCACCTCGCGCAGCACAAACCAGATCCGGCCAACGGCCGTTTGGTTTGTGCGCAGCATAGCCAGGGCCAGGTCGGGATAGAGTTTAAAAACGGCCGTTGGTGACGGCCGTTTTTCGCAGATGGCAGCAGGTTGTGCTGGGGAGGCAGAAAGCGGATTAGAAGCCGGGGGTAGCGGGTGATGATGTGGGCGCAGAACGGCCGTCAGGGCTGAGCTTCCCCAGCCCAGGTGTAACGGCAAATCGTCAAGATTAGCCCGAATGGACTGCAATGTGGGTTCTTGGGAAGAGAGGGTGGAGGAAGGGAAACGGCCGTGTATACATTCCGACTCCGTCGAGTCAGATACTTGTCTAATTACTTGCCGTTGCCGCCGAAGGTCAGTCAGTCTTGCTTGAGCTGCCAGAAGTTCGGACGAAACGTTAACGATTTGGCTAACCACATCTTGCTCTGTTTCCAGGCAAGAAACAGGTAACATGAAGTAAACATAAACTGTCTCAACACTACATAAAACGTCATTGACAGCTATGTCTGCCTATGTTATGCTCTTACCTAGCTAGTGAGCTACCAGGGGCAAAAAACCCCCCTCCCCAATTAAGGGGCGAATTAGCTGAAGGTGTTGGCGGCACCAAAACAGCGTGATTAGGTAGCTTGCTTATACCACTCTAGGCCAAGCGTAGTAACGCTTGGCCTTTTTATTTATCAAACATACTATGGAAAAAAGTACAAGCCATTGGTCTTAACAGAACCAACGAGCGTCAATGACTCTTATACACCATACTAAACGACAGTCTAGCAAAAATAATATACTATGTCAATGAATCTATAGCATATAGATTTAATAAGCTGCCATCCTATATGTCTAAAAACTCAATACTTTGTCGGTTATCCGGCACTTGACAAGAAAAATGGACTTATATAACATATTAAGATGAGTACAAATCCCCAATTCGGATTCGAAATTGAGCACTACAAACCGGAATGGGATCGGCTAGGTGTAGTTGTCCCCCCCTTCACTATAGAAGCCGACCCACGGTTTATGTACCTTTCCACAGAAACCAGACGAGCCCTTTCTAAAGTTAGCTATATGGTAGAAGCTGGTCAGGGTGCATCCGTAATCGTTGGTGAAATCGGAACCGGCAAGACAACGTTAGCCTCCTGGTTTCACAGCCGTTATCATCGCCGCCCCGACTTCGTCGCCGCAAAAATCGACGAAACTCCAAAAAAAAGTGGGCTTCTGTTACTGCGACGTATCGCAGCCGAATTTGGCTTGCGAACAAGGCGCGCAACAGAAGACCAACTCAATGAGTTCCGGGCTTTCCTTATCGACAGAACTGCAGAAGGCATTCTCCCGCTCATCATCATTGATGAAGCCCACGAACTAGGGCCAGAGCAGTTTGTTGAATTACGCCGCTTGCTGAATTTTAGAGACCCGCGCGGAGGGAAAGCCTATCAACTCGTATTACTTGGTCGGCCTGAGCTGGATATTAACCTGCGGGAAGTTCCTGACTTCAATGATCGGGTCGCAACCCGATCTTCCCTGGATCCCCTCACTCCTGACGATACACGTTCCCTAATAGAATACCGCCTGCTCGCCGCCGGAAGAGGTAGCAAGCAGCCACCACTGTTTACAGAGGATGCTATTATGCCTATTTGGCGCGAAACTCGCGGGTACCCTCGCAGCATTTGCCTGTTATGCCTTCATTTATGTTTAGAGCTGTTAATTAATAACGGTCTATTGGTAGATGGAGACTTTGTGGCAAAATTTTTGGAAGATCATCACGATTATCGCCAGGCTGTCTAATCTTCTGGATTTTCAGTTTGACCAGCTAAACCAATATGAGCAGTCAACAAAACAAAGATCGTACCAGTACGCTTGCGGAACTCCTCAAGGATAAGCCTAAACGTGGTCGACCGCCGCATTCGGTAAGCCGGCAAAATGTGTACGTCGCTATTTCCGCTGAAGAGAAGCAAGAAATTAACCGTCTGGCGGAGCTGTTGCCAGAAAACTTTTCAAGAGCTGATTTGCCTGACTTAGCCATAGCAATCCTTACAGCGAGGCTGGAGTCTCTACATCGTGCGGTAGCTGACCGAAATAGGGAAATACCAGAAGGAGTCACCGATCTCGAATCGATTTATCTACTTTGGGATCTGTCCGTGCCAGAGAAGTCGCCAGAACGCAAATGGACCTCGATTCGCGTGTCCCCCCAAGAGGTTATCGAATTGGGTCGTGCTCACGGAACCTTAAATGCTGCTTTCGGGGCTAACCGTAGCGAGACCTTCAGCTTGGCGCTGGTGTTACTTGCTAATTACCTTGAAACCCGGAATTTCGCTGATGTAAAAACTCTTGCAGAGGCCAGAAAAAGAATCCTTGGTAATTATTTGTGAGTAACTCATAAATAATTTAATTTCCGTAACGTGCGATTTACGTGTAGTAATAACTTTCAAACAGTTTATTCGGTCCCCGCAAGGGGTGGTGTGGGTAAGTGATAGGTTTTTCTTCGCGATAACCACATTGGTTTCGAAGCATTTGGGTGCTCAAATCAAGGTGCTGCGAGGATCGAGAAGCAACAGGGTTTCAAGCAGTTGCAGAAGTGGCTGAAGAAGCGACAAGTTGACCAGTTGCACGCTTTTATGGAAGCCACCGGCAGTTATGGCGAGGCTCTGATTAACCGTCAAAACCCACCTGGATGTGGTCGAGCAATCTATCGAAGAAACCATCGCTTTTTACACCCAGCAGATTGAAAAGTTGGAAGCGCAGATTCAAGACCTCATTGACCACCCTCCGGACGAACTCAAGGAAAAGCAGCGATTATTAACTTCCATCACTGGGATTGGCAACAAGACGGCGGCTACTCTCTTGGCTGAATTACCGGACATCGCCTTGTTCCAATCAGCCAAGCAAGTCACTGCCTTTGCGGGTTTGACGCCCAAGCAGCTCCAAGCCAGGAAGATGAACCGTACTGGCGGCATCTACAAACTCGATTCACGCCGTTTACGAACAGCTCGGTATTTCCCTGCGCCCAGCGGCAAGATTCACAATCCCATTTTACGGCAGATGGCAGATCGTCTAGCCGAGCAGGTCCTGACAGGCATGCCGGCCATCGCCGCATTGATGCGGAAATTATTGCAATTGGTCTATGGCATTCTGAGATCAGAACGGCCGTTTGACCCTGATTGTGTTGTAAATGTTCAAACTACCGCTTGACTTTTAACACGGTATCCACATAGCAAGCACCTCTATAATTAATGGTAAAAAACTCGAGGTCGCAACAAGTAATCGCACCCAAAATAAAATTATCATCACGAATTCCTTGACACCTCCCACAGCCCGTGCTATCATCCTGCACTGTTGATGGCACACAGATGTCGCCGAAAAAATCGGAACACTGACACAATCGAATATTTTTGGCATAGAACCGAAAAACTTTTGTCCAAAGCAACTTTGGGAAACCGAAAAAATTGCACTTGACAAAAAAAATTGCTGTGCTAGAATATTTCATCGTAGTAACATACACGGATGTCGCCGAAAAAACGGAACATCGACACAACAAAATCAGGGTCTAGAAAAGACTTGAAATCGAAGTAGCTAGGAGCGGCTCTGGGGCCGTTTTTTTGTCCCCAAAATTGCTCTTGACGAAAGAAATCTGAGTGCTACAATTAACGACCTTGTGCTCTTTGACAACTAAAAAGTGACAGAAACGCAGTAACGTTCAGGTGAGTAATTTCTTTAATTAAACAGTAGTCCGTTTAAGACGGATTTAAACTTTCTATGGAGAGTTTGATCCT
>JAGOMA010000098.1 GCA_017993775.1 Chloroflexota bacterium
CCTGCTCACCGGCCTGCGCGAAGCAATTCGCGGCCGTGACGCCTATCTCCCGGCCCATAAGCCGGTCACTCAAGAAACCATTGACCTGGTTCAGCAGGCTCTCAGGCAAGAGAGGTCACTGCAAATTAATTATCAACCACTTGGCAGCAGCCAACCCTCTTGGCGCGAGGTTCAACCCCTGCGCCTCGAACAACGCGGCGCTCTGTATTATCTCTACGCCTACTGCCTACGCGCCGAAACCAACCTGACCTTTCGCCTGGATCGCATCCATGACATAGCCCTGTAAACTGAAAAAGCCTTCAGGAATTCCCGAAGCGCTTGATGCAATTTGATGCGTGATACGTGATGCGTGACGAGAGCCACTCACGCATCACGCATTAGCCCCCTGAAATCCTGAAGACCCAACAAAAAACGAGTGCTAGAGACAAAGCCCGATTCCACCCCTCGCTCTTTTCATTGATGGTCTGTTCCTTTAAACCACAGCGATTATCCCCAACGTTTTGGCATAATCGTTACCCATCACTTCGATTTTTTCCACGGCATCTGCCGGCAGAGGATAAAAGCGCACGCTGTCCATTTCTTTGGCCTTGACCAAAGGCCGCAGTTCTTTTTGCATCTGACGCAGTTGTTTCACCGTCAGATCGGCCTCGAACACACTGTACTGCACCCGGTAGCCATATCCCTCCAGCACTTTGGCCACCAACCGCCTCCGCTTGTCGTCGCTAATATCGTAACTGACCACCACGCGCATACGTTTTACTCCCGGCTTCCGGACGCCAGTTCGACGCCAAACCACCGGCGCTGTCCCTGAGGCATTCGCACAACCCGCCCCGCCAGCGCCTCCGTGGCCAACGCATCCGCCAGATGGTTATACTCCCGAGTAACGTGCCGAAAAGACACCTTCTCAAAATATCCAATTCGCCGGCATGTTTCCTGGTGCAGCCCCTTCAGCCGACCGCTCAGCACCCGGCTTTGTCCCTGCATCTGGCGCACCACCACTTCAGAATCGGAGACAATCTCTACCCGGTTGGCCCCCAGGCGCTGCGCCAGCGCCAGACCAAGCAAAACGGCCTGATATTCCGCTTCGTTATTGGTCATCGGTTCCAATTGACGGCTCAACCAGCCCACAAAATAGCCCTCCTTAGTGCGGGCTATGGCCGCTGCCCCGGCGCTTGTCGTGCCCGACATCGCCCCGTCCACGTGAATCGATACACTTTTCATCCTGCAGCCCTCATCGTTCATACCTCAAATAAATCATCGGCGTAACTCTCCTCGCCATTGGCCGACATGCCGCTGCGGCGCTCACGCAGCGGTCGATGACGCGGCCGACTGCGCCGCCCGCCGTTATGTAGCAACCGGTCTGTAGTCACCGAGATCGAGCCGATGAGCAAGATGCGCGTCAGCCAGACCAGCAGCGCCACAAATACCGGCGCATAACGCAGCATCTCTTCCTTTGTCACCAGTGTTGTGCCCACGCTCCGCGGCGTCAGCGCCAGCCCAACGGCATACCAGGTCATCACCGCATTCATACTGGCGCCCAGCAGCCAGGCACCCATCAGCAGCCACACTTCCTTTGGCTCATTTTGCATCCCTTGCTCAGGCGTAAACATGCGCACCAGACCGGCAAAATCAATCCCGCAAAAGGCAAACGCTAAAATCGCCGCCCACTCGATGCCTAAAAACCGTATGCCGCCCATTAAGTCCATCAACGTAAATTTGGTGGTATCGAAGTTGAAGATTTCAAACCCAATCAGAGCGGTTATCAATATTATGGCCACCACGACGCCGCGACCTTTTAACCACTGCCAGTTACCCCAGGAAAAGTTCAAGCTGCCCATGGTTGTTACCTCCTTCAACTACCGGATTCATCTCTTGCCGCCGGTCGGTTCCCAATCGCCGTTTCAGATCCTCAAGGGCAACGGCCGTAATCACGACATGCCCGCTGTCCAAAAACAGAATGGTTGTTTTCCGCCGGCCGCCTGTCAACAGCAGCACCTGTGACGGCGGCGTAGCCGCCAGCAGCCGTTTGAGCGGCGCCGAATCCACCCGCCCCACAGCCAAAATCCTGTCTACGGCAATCACACCATCAGCCACTTCCAGCCACTTCATCACCCACCTCCATCACCAGCCAGAAAGATAGATTCAGCTATAGTTACCCGGCCTCATCTGCCCTATACCCTCTGGTTTTCTCTTTTAATTCATCGCGCCCGCATCGTTTCATACGCGGCTTCTTTGCCCGCAATGACACGCGCCATGCGCCGCGCCTGCAAGACCAACGCCTGCTGCAACGTCGTCTGCCCGCCTGGTCCGGCCAGCGGATGGTGCAGTTGGGTGCTCAAGCGGCTGCCGTAAGCTTCCAGAACCCGCTGCACGCCGGCTTCCCCCAGTTCTACCGGCCGCCTTGGCCGCCCGGTGCGCACAAAGTCTTCCGGCAGCAGCGCGCCCCGGTTGACGATCTCCAGGACCAGGGCGTCGGCCAGCAGTGGCCGCCATTCTTCCATGAGGTCCAGCGCCAGTGAGGGCCGCCCGCGACCCGCCTCGTGGAAAAACCCCAGGTAAGGGTCCAGCCCGGTCAGCTGCACCGCCGCTCTGACATCTTTCAATACCAAACTGTAGGCAAAGCTGAGCAGCGCATTGAACGGATCCGGCGGCGGATAATAATCGCGGCGCTCAAAACCCCAACTACGGTCCAGCAGGCTGCGAATGGCCTCAAAATAGAAGGCCGCGGCTTTCCCCTCGTACCCGCGGAGGGAGTCCAGGTTGTCGCTTTTCTGCGCCTCCTGCTGCATCCGGTTCATGCCGGCCAACGAGCGGTCGAACAGGCTGCGATCGCGCGGCCATACGGTCGCCCCCCTGTTTTGGCCGTCTCCACTGCTGAACCGGTTGGCCTGCCGCTGCAAAATAACCCGCTGGTTATGAATCTTGCCGTCAACAATCGCCTGCGCGACGGCCAGGTTCATGCGGCCTTCGCTGATAACTTGCAGCTGAAGCTGGCGCAGGGCCACATTTTTAGAGGCGTCGCCTTCCGGTCGGAAACGATACTTGCCATAACTGGACATGAAAACCACATCAATCTCTTTTTGCACCAGGGTGGCCAGTACCTGCGTGCTCAACTGGACGTTGCCCATCACCACGACTTGATCGACCTGGTTCATGGGGAACTCTTCGATCACATCTCCATCTTTCTTCACGACCAGTCGCTCGCCCTTGCGGCTGACCACCGCGCCTTGTACTCGAATATAAACAGATGTCATCTTACACCTCCCAATGCGCCCTGCGGTTGTTTATTTGATCTGAAACATCTCGTCCCGCACAAAAAACCATCCCACAAACTGAAAGCCCTGATCAAAATGCTTGACGGCCGTTTTTTCAGGATGTATCTCCAAGCCCAGCCGCTTCAAATTGGCCGCCGCCCACACACGCGCTGTCTGGATCATCGCTTTGTGTTCTGCCAGAACGACAAAATCATCCGCATACCGCACCAGGGTCAGACCGCGCTGCTGCATGGCCTGATCAAAGGGATGCAGATACAGGTTACACAGCAAAGGTGAGATGACGCTGCCCTGCGACGTGCCCACAATTGTCTGATCTTTGCGCCAGGCATTGCCAATGCGGGTGTGCAGCCAGCGCCGGATCATCTCCCGTATTGGGCCGGGCACATGCCAGCGGCCCAGCTGCTTCATGACGATTTGATTCCGCATCTGGCCAAAACAATCTTTAATGTCGGCATCCAGCACCCAGACTGCCCCGTTTTGCCGCGCCCGCAGCACGGCTTCAGCCGCGTCCCGCGTGGAACGGCCGTTGCGAAAGCCAAAACTACACGGCAGAAATTGACGGTCAAATACCGGTTCGAGGTAATTGTAAGTGGCCCGCTGCGCCACCCGGTCCCGTATGGTCCACAGGGTCAGCGGTCGCCAGTTGGCGTCTTTTTTGGGGACAAGTATCTGTTTCACCGGCTCCGGCCGGTACTGCTGTGTCAGCAGCGCCTGCTTGAGTTCTGCCAGATGCTTTTCCAGTTCGGCCTCAAACTCGGCAATCGTCTGTCCATCGGAGCCTTTCCCCCCCTTGTTGGCGCGCACAACCAGCCAGGCCCGCTGCAGCGCGTCAAGCTCATAGGCTTTTTGCCAGGGACCATAAGGCGAACGGAGGTCGCTTACCAGAGAAGGGAATTGTAGTTTCTCTCTCACGTCAGGTCCTCCAATGTCAACGGCCGTTGCGGCGTCTGGCGGGTATCCGATACGTTATTTGCGTTTGGTGACACACCGTCGGCTTCAGCCAGCACCACGGCCGCGGCCGTGGTGACCGGGATGATCTCCGTCTCCATCTCATCTTCCTCGCTAACCGGCCGGGCCCGGATCCAGCGTGGGCGACGCACTTTAGGCCGCGCGGCTGCTCTCTTCTGCGCCAGCCAGTGGCGCAGCCCCATCAGGCGCAGAGAATCCCGCAGCGGCGCTTTGGCATCCGCTTCGTAATAGCGAATGGCCGCCTCGCCCAACAAATAAGTCATCAGGGCACACAGCAAGCCGCTTACCAGCCAGCCGACAAAAGGAATCAGCTTCACCACCGCCAGCACCAGATAGCGCAGCCCCAGTGTCCCAACGACGGCGCCCATCACTTCTCGGTTCATGCCACCGCTGGGCATAAAACCATAAGCCGCGCCGACACGCATGACCACCCCCACCTGCACCATGGCTTGCAGGGGAATATCCAGCATCGGCACCGGCTGCGATCCCATCAGGCCGGATAAAATCGCCGCCTGCCTGATCACCCGTCGTACGGCCACCCGCCGCAAACTGGCGATCTCCCGGCCCAAGGGCACAGCCAGCCGGGGGACGGCGTCCAACATGGCCGGCAGCAGGACTTCTTCTACATGAGCGCCCGTCTCGGCCGACATAGATATGACCGGCATTCCCAATTTATGGCTGGCCTCGGCAGCCAGCGAGGTTGCATCTGGCAATAGATCGATCTTGTTCAAGGCCACAATCAATGGTTTGCCGCCCGCCCGCAGCGCCGCCACCCAACGAAAGTCATCGGGGCGCACGCCAGCCTGGCCATCCAGCAGATAGACAATGAGCGCCGGGTCGCCTAACGACAACAACAAATCCGCGCCCACCAACCCGTTGGTCATGCATGTATTGGCCGGGGGCAAATCTACCAGAATGAACAGGCCCAGAGATTCCAACATCAGGTCAGATTGGAGATGGAAATGGGAGATTTCCTTTGCCGCCGGATTCGCTTCGGAGACAACCCAGCCGCGCAGCCGGTTAAACAACAAGCTCTTGCCTGCCCCTGTCAGGCCGGCGAATACGACGCGCGACTGGCTTTCCTGACCGATTTCGGCCGCCAGTTCATCCCACTGCCATAGATGACGCAGACTCTCGAACCAACCTACCCCCCCGTCCAGCGACCAGGAATGACCCTTGGCCGTCGGGGATGCGCGCCCATTGGTATCACGAAATTCATAGTCGTTGTTGAACTCATCGTTCATAGCTCACCTATAAAAGAGATGGGAGTCGAAAAGTTATAAGCAGGAAGCGGCTCATATCTTACGTTTTTAATTTCTGCTTTCTCACTTTTCAACCAACGCCAATCGACCTAACGTCACGCCGCGGCGGATGCGAATAACAATGAGACGGCTGCGGTCGGCGGTAGGGATGCGCGCCACAGGGTCGCCCTGCGGCTGGGCGAAGCCGCCTTCGTCCTGACGTCCCAAAACAGGCAAATGCTCTATGCCGGCGCCCAGCGCACAGATGCCGGTCCAATACTGCTGGCGATCTGCTTCGGACAACTGCGCTTCGTCATAACACCAGAGAGGCGCCGCCATCTGACCGATGGTTTGCCACCACGTTTGCCATTGTTCGGCAGTCGGGTAACACAGATTAAGAAGATCAACGGCCGTTACCGCCCACACAGCCTGAAATCTCTCAACCGCAGCTGCGCCCAATGCCTCCAGAACAGTCTCATCTAACCAGCGCAGCTGCCGGCCTAACCCCCCGACGGCCGCCGCTGCCGCCAGCGCTTCGCGCTGCCTGTCCGGAACCAACTGAGCATACAAGACCGCTCCTATATCCGGAATATCACCCGCATCATCCCCCTGTTCACTTCCGACATCTTGTTTTTCTTCTTCCGCCTGCTGGCTCTTTACCATGTCCCCAATCTCGGTAATGCGTCCCTGCCACTGCCGCGCCTGGTGGGCCAATTCGCTCATCGTACGGCCTACGGCCGCCTGTACCGTTTGCTGCCGCCGCCGCGCTGCCTGCTGCGCCAATAACCCCGCCAGGTGCAGGCCTGACTGGCGCAACTGCCAGTAATCCCAGGCCCACTCGGGCCAGCGCCACATGCGCCAGGCATAACCCAGCCAGCGCGACCACTGAGAACCAGGCCAGACCTCGAGCAGTTCCCGAATATGCGCTTCGAGCAGGCCGCGTTCTTCGGCTAAATCGCGATCAATACCATCAAAAGTGGCCGACTCGTCCAATAACTGTTCGTAGAGCGCGTCCCACGCCGCCTGTAAGCGCCAGGCCCAACGGGCAGCCAGGTCAATGCCCGCCGCCGGCTGTGTATCCAGAAGTTCGGTTAAGAAAGCGGCTAATTGCTCGTCGGCTTTTTGTTTTAGGACCGTCATCTGCTGCCCGGCGCGCTGCTTAAAGACCTCAACGTTATCGGCGTCAACCTGGTGCATGTCTTTCAAACGCCGGATGTGTACGCCCATTTCCCACGGCCAGGGCAAATGTCGGGCAATGCGGTCATAATCTGGCCGCGGGACAAAGCGCACATCGGCTACGGCCGTTGCCAGACCTTCCCGATCCAGCCCCTGCTGCTGCAGCCAGGCCGCTACTACTTCCGGCG
>JAGOMA010000064.1 GCA_017993775.1 Chloroflexota bacterium
GAGGCGGATCAGGTGTTGGTGATTAACGACGGCCGTATCATCGAACGCGGCAACCACGACTCACTGCTGGAACAACAAGGATTTTATTACAATTTGTATATGAGCCAGTTTAAGCATGTGGAAACGGCCGTTTAATGGCCTGGGTATGGTGTATACAATTTGTCATGAATAGTCGTGATATGATGACCCGCTTACAATAGGATGGGTGGGACCGGTTTCCTTGATAACTTTAGCAAAAGATGCGCATCTCTTGCCCAAATTGTCTAAACAATTTGGTTAAAAGATGCGCATCTTTTGCCTGAATTGTCTAAACAATTTGGTCTGCTCATCCAGACAATGCCAACGCCTCAACCATACATCCGCTATCTTGAATCTTTAACGTATCCCCGCCGCCTCTAAATTGGCCATGAACTGCGCCCCCGCCGCCGAGCCGGCGCGGTAAAACACGCCGGGCTGGCCGATGGGAGCCGGCACGGTGATGGTCTGACGGCCGTTAAACACTTCCCCGGTCCACACATGCACCCATTCACCTTCCGGCAGGTACACCGTTACCTCACTCACGCCGGGGTCCAGCGCCGGGGCAATCAAAAAGTCGCGGCCCAGCATAAATTCCTGGTACGACAGGTCATAGAGATTTGCATCGTCGGGGTAGTGGATGAAGGGATGGCGCACCAAAGGCAAGCCGGTATCGGCCGCCTCCTGCGCCAATTCTTGCCGGTAAAAGGCCAGCGCCGTGTACACCCTGGCCATGCGCGCGAACTGGTCGAGCGTCTCGCCATCGCTGTAAATCTGGACGTTGTCGTCGGGCCGGTTGCCTTCGTGGGTGCGGAAAACGGCCGTAAACGCGTTCACTTCCATCCAGCGCAGCAGCAGTTCCTTGTCGCGGAAGACGTTCATCACCGGGCTGGTGAGGGCGGTGTAGCCGCCGATGTCGCTGTGGTTGTAAGCAAAACCAGAGAGGCCGCTGGTGAGCAGAGCGGTGACGGCCGTCTTCAGCCCATCATGTTCGTCCCAGGTCACCAACTGGTCGCCGGCCCAAAACAGCGGGCTGATGCCCGGACTGCGCGTGTATCCTGCGCGGCTGAAGAACACCATGTCTGCGCCATTGGGCAGCTCGTCCAGCACTTCGCGGTTCAGCGCCGCCCATTCTTCCGGGTAGCGGTTGTGATAGGTGGCCGGGGCTGCGCCGCTCATCGTGACCGCATCGTAAGGGAAAGCTTCGCCAAAGTCAGCCATCCAGCCGGACGCGCCAATGCCCACCATTTCCTCCAGAATGACGCCCTTCAGCCATTCCCGCGCCGCCGGATTGGTCAAATCGACCAAACCCGCGTTGAAATCTGTGTTCTGGATCAGGTAAGGGTCGCCGGTTTCGGTTTGCACCAGGTAGCCCAAATCGGCGGCTTCGCGGAAGAGATTGCGCCCGGCGTTGGCTTTGGCGCTGACGTCGGCCAGGAAAGCGTTGTTGTAGATGAGTACCCGAATACCTGCCGCGCCCAAATCGTCGACCAACTGCGCCCAATTGGGGTAATGGTCGCCGTCTAGCTGCCAATTCCACCACAACTGCTTGCCAAACGAGGTGGTGCGCTGGCCCACCCAATCTTGCAGCCAGAAGGCGCTGATGGGCACGTCGGCGGCCTCTAACTGCGCCCAGACTTCGCGCACGCGCGCCGTGCCGCCCTGCATCCCGATGATCGCGCCGTCCATGATCCAATCGGGCAGGGGGCGCATCCGGCCAGCATATTCTGTGTACCGTTCTATCAGGGTTGATGGCGAGTCGCCGTTGAGGATACGGCCGTTCATTTCCCCGCTAAATAAGCCCACCTGCACCCGGTCATCCTGGCGCATGTCAAATGTGCTGTACTCGCTGGTTTCCAGGAACAAGGAGCGCATCTGGCTGGTGAGATAGTGCGGCACCCCGGCGTAGGTCGTGGTCCAATCGCCGCCCGCGCCGGCCACCAGATTCACCAGCGCCGTCACCGGCTGCACGCCGCGCCCGATACCTTGCTCCATGACGAAAATGGGCAGACGTTTGCCCTTGAAGTCAAAATAGGAAAACTGCTCGCCAAAGCCGAGAAAGTGTTCGTCGGCGCTGCTGGCATAGGTGAAGTAGGTGCGGTTGAAGGTTGGGTTGTCGAGTTTCAGGACAAAACGCAGGTGGTCGGGCTGAATCTGGAAGAAGGTTAATTCGTAGCCGGTGGATTGGCCGCCGCTGCACGTCAGTTGGCCGCGCAGGACCACGCCCACGGCCGTTTCCACCATCTCGTCCAGGGTTTGATCGGCGCACACGGCCGTTACCCTATCGTGAATGGTAAAAGACCCCCGGTTATCGGTTACCAGCTCCTGCCCCTGGGCCGCGTTCACAAAGCTGAGACCGGGCACGCTTTGCCACAACACCTTGTCCGGCTGGCTGGTGTGGGTGACGAACACCGTGTCGCCATCCCAGGTCAGGGCGAAATCGCCAGTAACGGCCGTTACCGGGTCCACCGTCGCCGTTAAATCGCCGCCAATCTGGCGTTGGTTGTAGGTTGTCAGCCCCCAGCGCGTGCCCAGCAGCAGCGCCAGCGACAATAAAAAAGCAAGAAGGATGAGAACGGCCGTCTTTTTCATCTGCGCCTCGGTTCATGTGGGATTGAAGAACGCGCATCATTATACCCGCAAAACCCCGCAAGCTCGTGATCACGCCAGGGAAATCGCGCGGCCTGCCCCGCCCGGCGCTAAAGCCACCGGGTTATGAGCCACGCCCCGTATGGGTCTTTAAGAAAACAATCAGGTAATGAGCTGGTGATCCTGAGCGGAGTCTGCGGAGCGAAGAATTCCCACAACTCAGACATTAAGACCTGACAGGTTTCAGAAAACCTGTCAGGTCTTGTCTATCTGGATTTAGCTGCGCAGCGCGCGCAGCCGTTTGAGGGGGGAGTTGGCGTCGCGGCCAAAGAGGTCTACCAGTTGTTTGTATTCGTGGTAAAGGCCATCGTAGGTGGCCTTATACGCCGGATTGGGGAGGATGGTGCGTTCAGGTGCGGGAACCATGTGGGTAACGGCCGTTTCCAGCGAATCATACGCGCCGCCGGCCACTGCGCCCAAAATTGCCGCGCCCAACGCGCTGGCGTGTTCCGTGGCGCACACTTCCAGCGGCAGGCCGGTTACGTCGGCGTAAATTTGCAGCAGCATCTCGTTTTTGGTCAGGCCGCCGCCGGCGCGCAGGCCGTGAACGGCCACGCCGCCATCTTGGAAGGTGTCCAGAATCAGGCGTGTGCCGAAGGCGGTGGACTCGATGAGCGCGCGGTACACCTCTGCCGGTGTGGTGCGCAGCGAATAACCCAAGAGTACGCCGTTCAGATCGGCGTCGACCAAAGGCGTGCGGCAGCCGTTCCACCAATCCAAAGCCAGCAGGCCGCTTTCGCCCGGTTGGAGGCGGCTCGCCTCGGCGGTGAGAGCGTCATGGGACTGCCCGGCGTGTTCGGTGAACCAGTTGAAGATGTCGCCTACGCCCGCTTGCCCGGCTTCGTAACCAAATCGGCCCGGCAAAATGCCATCTTCTACCACACCGCTGATGCCTTCGCACAACACTTCCTGGTCGGCCAGGAGCATGTGGCAGGTGGACGTGCCCATGGCCATGTACAACATGCCGTTTTCCGTAATGCCCGCGCCAATGGCTCCGGCGTGGGCGTCGATGATGCCCGCGCCCACTTTTGTTCCGGCGGCCAGCCCCAGGCGGTCGGCCCATTCGGCGGTCAGTCCGCCCACCGGCGCGCCAGCGGGAACCACTTCGCCCCGTCCTTTGGAGGCGTAGAAATCGGTCAGGGCGGGATAAACGGCCGTGAGGTACTCGCTGTCTGGGTAGCCATCGGTCTTGTGCCAGAGGCCTTTAAATCCGGCGGCGCAGGCATTACGGGCAAAACCGCCGGTGAGCTGCCATACCACCCAATCGCCGCCTTCGACCAGCATGTCCATTTCGGCGTACAGGTCGGGGGTTTCGGCCAGGATTTGCGCCCCTTTGGGCAGCAGCCATTCGGAGGAGATGATGCCGCCGTATCGGCTGAGCCAGGTTTCGCCGCGAGAGACGGCCGTTTCGGTAATCAGCGTGGCTTGTTTTTGCGCGGCGTGGTGTTTCCACAATTTGGGCCAGGCGTTGGGGATGGTTTGCCAGGCGTCTAGCTGGCACAGAGGCGTGCCGCCAGCGTCTACGGGCAGAACGGTGCAGGATGTAAAGTCCATGCCAATACCGACCACATCGGCGGGGTTGGTGATGTGGGTGAGGACTTCGCGGGTAACGGCCGTTAACCCATCCAGCCAATCTTGCGGATGTTGCAGCGCCCAATCGGGTCCGAGAGCGCCGCCGTGGGGTAATTTTTCATCAATGACGCCATGACGATAGGGGGAAACGGCCGTGGCCACAATGCGCCCGGTCGCCGTTTCCACCAGCAAAGCCCGCACCGACAAGGTGCCAAAATCTAATCCAATCGCGTACATGGGAAACCTCCTGGGAATAACACTGAAGGGTTTTGGGGATTTTGTGAGGTGTGGATGGCAGAAGCGATAGGTGATGCGTGATGCGTGATTAAATTGATTATGCCTGCCGTGCCTCTCTAAATGCCCGAAGACCCAAACCTGATTTTATGAAACCCCTTTCTTTAAAATAACGTTCGCGTATTTGCGCGTGTCGCCGGTCATGATGACGGCGTAGGCGTCGGCGGCGCGTTCGTAGAAGGCGAAGCGCTCGATGAATTGGATAGGCGGCGTGCCCGGGGCGTGGGCGTCAATCACGGCGCGGTAGCCTGTTTCCACCTCCGGGTCCGGCTGGTCGCCGGGCACGCAGGCCATCATCACCACCGGGTCATCGACGTAATTGTCCAGGGCAAACAGCGGCAGAATCGCGCCCAACAAAGCCTCGATTTCCAACCCATCCGCCCGAATAACTAAATCATTCGTGCTGTGTCCGGGAAAATGGGCGTCGGCCAGCACAATTTCGTCGCCGTGCCCCATCTCGTACAAAGTCGCCAACAGCTCTGGGCTGAACAGCGATGAAATGCCTCTTAACATGTCTCCTCCTTCGTAAATAAACCTCCGGGAGGCTTCAGAAACGGCCTCTGTTACGCACTGAACCTCCCGGAGGTTGGGTTGTCGTCTCCTCGAAAATAGAGTTGTCAAATCTTTATGATTTGACAACTCTGAATCGTTGCTTGAAGCTCTTGAATCGTTGCTTGAAGCTCCTGAACCGTTGCTTGAAGCTCCTGAACCGTTGCTTGAAGCTCCTGAAGCGTTGCTTGAAGCTCCTGAATCGTTGCTTGATGCTCCTGAATCGTTGCTTGAAGCTTCTGGACCGTTGCTTGAAGCTCCTGAACCGTTGCTTGAAGCTCCTGGACCGTTGCTTGAAGCTCCTGAGCCGTTGCTTGATGCTCCCAGGGAATTCTCTAGCCGTACAACGGGCCAAAGTTGGCGCAGGCGCGGAAGTCGGCGCCGGTGGGTTCCATTGCGCCGAAGGCGGTCCAGACGTGCGGGCGGAAGACCTGCGTTTCGGGGACGTTGTGCATGTAAACCGGGATGCGCAGCATGGAGGCCAGGCTGATCAGATCCGCGCCGATGTGGCCGTAGGCAATGGCTCCGTGGTTCGCGCCCCAGTTGCTCATCACCGTGTACACATCGCGGAACAGCCCTTCGCCGCTGGTGCGCGGCACAAACCAGGTGGTGGGCCAGGTGGGATTGGTGCGCTCGTCGAGGAGTTCATGCACTTCGTCGGGCAGGTCTACGCTCCAGCCTTCGGCGATTTGCAGGACTGGGCCAAGCCCTTTCACCAGATTCAGGCGGCACATGGTCATGGGCATGCCGCCGTGTGTGCGAAATTTAGACGACCAGCCGCCGCCACGGAAGTATTCGGTCATGCCGGCGTGCCAGGTGGTGGCTTCCAGGCAGGCCTGGGCGTCTTCCGGGGTGATTTCCCACCAGGGTTTCATCACTGGCTGCCCGTTTTGGGTTTGTTGGCCGGTTCCATCCAGGGCGGCCGGGCCGGAGTTGATGAGGTGGAGGATGCCGTTGGCGGCACGGCCGTTCAACGCATACCCCGTCACCCGCTTCACCGCATCGGGACTCCAGTAGGTGCGTACATCGGCGAAAATCTGGGCCGAGCCGGTGAGCAGATGGCCAAATAACATGCTGACGCCATTCAACGCGTCATTTTCGGTGGCGACGATGTAGGGCTGGCGGATGCCGGTCCAATCGAAGGAAGATGTGAGAATTGCTTCCATAAAATCGCCGTTGGGGTAGTAATCGGTCCATTGGCGCTGCCCCTGGAAGCCGCCGGCCAGGGCGTTGTGGCCGTTGGCTTCTTCGGCGTAGCCCAGCTCTACCAGGCGCGGATTGCCCACCATTAGATCGCGGGCGATAAGGGCCATTTTCACCGAGAGTTCCCAGTCGCTGTCCTGCTGCTGGCGGCTGCGTTTGTGCTGCGACGCATTGTAATCTTTACCTTCCGGGCAGTTGGTTTTGGTCCAGGCCAGCGCCTTTTCGTACTCGTCGGGGTCGTAGATGTTCTGGTTGAGGCGGCGGGTGAACTCGGTCATGTCGATGGTTTCCACGCGCATGCCCAGATAGCTTTCGAAGAAGGGCTGATCGACGATGGAACCGGCGATGCCCATGGAGACGCCGCCCATGCCCAGGTAGGATTGGCCGCGCATGGCGGCCACGGCCAGCCCGGCTTTGGCGAAGCGCAGCAGCTTTTCCTGCACGTCGGCGGGGATGGCGGTGTCGCCGGTGTCTTGGACGTCACGGCCGTATATGCTAAACGCCGGTAGTCCTTTCTGGGCGTGGGCGGCCATCACCGCCGCCAGATAGACTGCGCCGGGGCGTTCTGTGCCGTTGAAGCCCCAGACCGCTTTGGGGATGAGCGGGTCCATGTCCATGGTTTCCGAGCCGTAACACCAGGCCGGGGTAACGGTGAGAGAGAGGCCGACGCCGGCGCGCTGGAATTTAACGGCCGTATCCGCCGCCTCTTTCACCCCGCCAATGCAGCTGTCGGCGATGACGCATTCCACTGGCAGGCCGTTGGCGTGGCGCAGGTTGGCGCTAAGGAAGTCGGCCACGGTGCGGGCCATGGTCATGGTGGTCTCTTCTAACGATTCGCGCACGCCCTGGCGACGGCCGTCAATCGCTGGCCGAATGCCGATCTTGGGCGGACTGCCACTCAAACGATTTTGCGGAGGATTGATATTCATTGGTTTATGGCTCCTTTTTCACCGATTTTACAGATTTTGGGAGTGAAAAGATGACGTTGGAATCGCTGTCATTCTGACGAGTCTTCGAGGAAGCATCCCCGTATTGCCGACGTAGGGGGATTCTTCGCTCCGCAGACTCCTCTCAGAATGACAATTCAGCCCGTACCTATCTTCAATCTGTGAAATCTGCGAAATCTGTGGACTAATAGCCTCTTTTCGCCTTCACCTGGGCTTCCACCCAGCGGTAGGTTTCGGCGATGCCTTGTTTGAGGTAGTAGTTGGCTTGCCAGCCGGTGGTGTAGATGCGCTCGTTGCTGAAATTGCGCGATTGCACGCCGACCGGGCCTTTAATGTGTTTGATGTGGATGGTTTTGCCGGCGGCTTCGGCCACGGCCGTTACCAATTCATTCACGCTCACATATTCCGGGCAGCCAATGTTGACCGCGCCGACCAGATCGGAGTGCATGAGGCGGTAGATGCCATCCACCATATCGGCGACATAGGTATAAGAGCGCACGGCCGTGCCGTCGCCCCACACCTCAATCGTGCCGCCATCTGCCACTTCCGCCACCTTGCGGCAGATGGCCGCCGGGGCCTTTTCGCGCCCGCCGGTCCAGGTGCCGTAGGGGCCGTAGCAGTTCTGGAAGCGGGCGATGCGCACTGTCATGCCCTGGTTGCGTTCGTAGGCCAGGGCCATGCGCTCGGAGTATAGTTTTTCCCAGCCATATTCATTGTCCGGGTTGGCCGGAATCGCTTCCGCTTCGGTCATTTCCGGCTCGCCGGGCTGCATGTCGCGGTAGACACACACCGACGAGGAGAAGAAGTAACGCGGCACGCCCAGTTCGGCGGCCACGTGGGTCATGTGGATGTTGATCAGGGCGCTGTTGTGCATGATCTCGCACTCGGCGGAGTGGATGAACCCCATGCCGCCCATGTCGGCGGCTAACTGGTAGACTTCATCGAATGTACGGCCGTTCAGCGTCAGCGCCGTGCGGCAGTTGGCTTCCTCACGCAAATCGAGGACCAGGAATTCGTCAGCGGCCGTTGCCCGGTACTCATGGGCCTTAATGTCCACGCCACGAACCCAATACCCTTCATCCTTCAACTTCTGAACCAGATGGCCGCCAATAAACCCACCGGCGCCACAAACGAGTGCTGTTTTCATAATGTTCGATAACCTCTTTTTAATGGGGAGATTGGAAATTAGAGATTGGAGATTGAATGGGTACCAATCTCTATTCTCCAAGCTCAATTTTATTCATGCTCGCGCCGCGCAATCACGCGCACCGCGTTTTCAATAGGCTGGTCAGAGACCAAAATCAAATAGCCGCCGCCGCCTGCGCCGGACAACTTCCAGCCCAGAGCAGCGTCGCGGTACTTTTCGATGAGACGAGCGACGGATTCATTCATCATGTTGGGGAACATGGCGATTTGCGCTTCAAACGATTCGCGGATCGAACGGCCGAATGCCTGTATGTCCCGCTGTTGGATGGCCTGCCAGCACGCTTCCGTCGGGTCGGCCAGGGCCTTGGCGCGCTCCGGGGTGATGCGCGTATCGGCCAATACGTCGTATTCGGCGTGGCGCGGGCCAAGCGTCACCAGGTAGAGCGCGTTTTCCACAAATTGCAGCGCCAGCTCATCTTGCAGTCGCTCGATACTGCTGGGCCAGTATTCGCCCACGTAGTTGGCTTTGGCCAGGCCGGGGAAAACCAGGCCGATGGCATCTTGCGAGCCGGAAATTTCTTCAGTGCCCGGCGGGTTGTCGTAACAGAAGAGAATTTTGGCCAACTTTTCCGGGCTGCCCACCGGCAGGCGCGGTCCCCACATGTCGATGGCCGCCCGGCGCGTGCTGGAAGCCATGCCGCTGCGGTCGTTAAATTGCAGCGTCGGCTCGATGGAAATGGTAATCACCGCGCCGGGGTGGTGTTGGGAGACAAATGGTTGGTCGAGCCAGCCGCCGGCCAGGTCGATGCGAAAGGGCATCTGGTTGAGGGTGCGCAGGTCGGTGGTGGAGCGGGCCGTCAGGCCAGCGTGGGGTTCGCGGTGGAGGATGAGGTATTGCACGCCCTGTTCTTCACAAAGCTGCTGTTTGTCGGGCGTGTTGCCGTCTTCATTGACGATGAAAATGTCGGGCTGGATGGCCTGGAATTCGGCCAAGAAGTCCAACATGCCCGAACCCTGGGAGATGAAGGCTTCCTTGACGCACTTGACCGACTTGACCATGTAGAGGCGCTCGGCTTCTGTGTTGACCGGCGTTCTACCTTTGAGATCATAAACTGTTTTGTCTGAACCAAGGGCGACGTAAAGGTCGCCGTAGGAGGCCGCTTCGTTAAAAAAGGCGATGTGCCCGCTGTGTAACAGGTCGTAGCAGCCGCTGACGAATACTTTTTTGGGCATTCTTTATACCTTGTGGGAATTTACGATTTGCGATTTGCGATTTACGATTGGCCAATCGTAAATCGCAAATCGCAAATCTCCTACTGTCGCCGCCGCCGGAGTGTGTCGGCGTAAACGGCCAGGATGACGATGGCGCCGGTGATGACGATTTGCCATTCCTGGGGCACGGAGAGGATGCGCAGGCCGTTGGTGAGGACGCTGATGATAAAGGCGCCGATGACCGTGCCCAGAATCGTGCCTTCGCCGCCGCTGAGGGAGGTGCCGCCAATGACGACGGCCGCGATGGCATCCAGTTCATAACCCGCACCCAGCGCCGGTTGGGCGGAATTGAGCCGCGAGGCGATGATCACGCCGCCCAGGCCGGCAAACGCGCCCGCCAGGGTGTAGACGGCGATTTTCCAGGCGGCGACATTCACGCCGGAGAGGCGAGTGGCTTCTTCGTTGCTGCCCAGGGCGAAGGTATAACGGCCCAGGACCGTTTTGGTGAGAATGATGTGGGCGACGATGGCCGCGCCGAAGAAGATGAGTACCGCGTTGGGAATGTCGAAGCCGGGGATGATGGCTCCGGTGACGGATCCCATAGCGATCTGGTTGAAGGAGGGCGTGTCGTTGAAGTAGATGGGCTTGAGGCCGGAGATGACCAGCGACAGCCCTTTGGCGATGTACAACATGCCCAGCGTGGCGATGAACGGCGGAATGCGCATCTTGGAGATGACGGTGCCATTGATGGCTCCGGCGAATGCGCCGGTGAGCAGGCCGCCCATCACCCCAATCGGTACGGGCAGGCCGAGGAAGGTGATGAAGACGCCGGTCATGACGGCCGATAAGGTCATCACCGTGCCTACGGACAGGTCGATGCCGGCGGTGATGATGACGAAGGTGGCGCCGAGGGCGAGGACGCCGTTGACGGCCGTTGCCAGCAAAATACCCACGATATTGCTAAACTGGAAAAAGTTGGGCGATGCCAGTGAAAACACAATAAACATCGCAATCAGGCCGCCGAAAGCCAACAGTTTTTGCGTGGCGTCGGAGCGAACGAAAGATTTTTTAGGGGTGGTTGTTGTTTCCATCAGGCATTTCCTACTTGAGATGCAGCGGTGGAACGGCCGTTTTCTTTGCTCATCCCATTGCGCTGCGTGGCAAATTTCATAATGGCTTCCTGGGTGGCTTCGGCGATGGGCAGTTCGCCGGTAATGCGGCCTTCACACATGGCAATCACCCGGTGGCTCATGCGCAAAATCTCCGGCAGTTCCGATGAGATCATGATGATCGCTTTACCTTGCTGCGCCAGGTCGTTCAGCAGCTTGTAAATTTCGCTTTTTGCGCCCACGTCAATGCCGCGTGTTGGCTCATCGAAAATCAAAATTTCGGTATCGGCCGTGAGCCATTTGCCGATGACCACTTTTTGCTGGTTGCCGCCGGACAGGTTTTTGACGCGCTGCTGGATGCTTGGCGTTTTGATCGCCAGGGCCTCGGTGTAATGGTTCGCCGTTTCTCGCGTCTTGGCGTTGTTAACCCAGCCGATGAGGCCCAGGAATTTGTTGAAGGACGCCAGAGCGATATTGGTTTCCACGTCCATGCCCAGCGCCAGACCGTACCGTTTGCGATCTTCGGAGAGGTAAGCAATGCCGTTTTTCACGGCATCACGCGGGCTGTTAATTTGGACTAGACGGCCGTGTAAATAAATTTCGCCGGAATCCAGACGGTCCGCGCCAAAAATGGTCCGCGCCACTTCCGTGCGACCGGCGCCCATCAGGCCGGCAAAACCCAAAATTTCGCCGCGCCGCAGCTGAAAGCTCACATCTTTCACCGTTTTGCCGCGGTTAAGATTTTTTACTTCCAGGACGATTTCCTGCTCCGCATCTTCAGGTAGTTCCGGGGCGCTTTCGTAAATGGTGCGGCCGACCATGAGGCTGATGATTGTGTCGATGGCGGTTTCGGCGGTGGGCAGGGTGTCGATGTAACGGCCGTCGCGCATCACCGTAATACGGTCCGAAATCTGCTTCAACTCCTCCAACCGGTGCGAAATATAGACAATGCCTACCCCGTCGGCGCGCAGTTTGCGGATGAAATTAAACAAGTCCTCAATTTCCGTTTCGGTCAGCGCGGCCGTCGGCTCATCCATAATCAGCACTTCAGAGTTGAACGACAATGCCTTGGCAATTTCCACCATTTGCTGTTTGGCGACTGTTAAATCAGTCACCTTCATGCGCGGATCAAGCTTCAGGTGCATCCGTTCAAACAACTGCTCTGTTTGCTCGTTGAGCTTTTTCTCGTCCAGCCAAAAGCGCACGCCTTTGCGTGGTTCGCGGCCTACAAATATATTCTGTGCCACGGTCAGATGGTTCATCAGGTTCAATTCCTGATGAATCATGCTGATGCCCAGGTCCTGCGCTGCTTTGGGGGTATGGATCTCGACTTCTTGGCCCCGGTACAGAATCTCGCCCGCGTCTTTGGCGTAAATACCGGCCAAAATCTTCATCATGGTCGATTTCCCCGCGCCGTTTTCACCTACCAGGGCATGGACCTCGCCTGCCCGCAGTGCAAACTGGCAGTGATCGAGCGCGTGGACCCCCGGAAAGCGCTTGTCTATTCCTTTCATCAAGACCAGGTTTTCGTCCATAAAACTCTCTCAAGGTAGACCTGACAGGTTTTTAAAAACCTGTCAGGTCTTTGTACGCTTCCAAGATGGGTCCAAACTTTAAGATTGAACCCATCTCGTCAGGCGAAACTCTATTCGTACAGCAGCGGTTTGATTTCGTCGGAGTCGATGTTGGTGGCATCGTACCAGTGGAAACCGGTGTCGATGGTCTTGGGCAGCGTTTCGCCATTCAGGGCTTTCACGGCCGCTTCCACACATTTGTAGCCAATGCCAATGGGATCCTGGGTGATGGCCCCGGCTTCCGTGCCGGCGCGGATGGCGTCCATCTGCTGCTTGCCGGAATCGTAACCGATGACCACGATCTGGCCTTCCTTGCCCATTTCGCTCACGGCGTTCAACACACCGATGATCGAACCTTCGTTCGCGCCAAAGAAGCCTTTCAGGTCAGGGTGCGCCTGGATGATGGCTTTGGCCAGGTCGGTGGATTTCAACTGGTCGCCGCCACCGTACTGGATGTCGACAATTTCGATGTTCGGATAGTTGGCGGCCATTTGGTTAACGAACCCATCGCGGCGGTCGATGCCGGTCTGGCTGGTCTGGTCGTGGACGATGACGGCCACCTGGCCGGAACCACCAATCAGCTCGGCCATTTTGTCGGCGGCCATGGCGGCGGCGGCGATGTTATCTGTGGCGGCGGTGGAAACCGGGATGTCGCTGGCGACGCCGGAGTCGAAACCGACAACCGGGATGCCTTCACTCTTGGCGCGTTCCAACAACGGGGTCAGAGCCTGGGTGTCCAGCGCGGCGAGGCATAAGGCGGCCGGGTTTTTGTCCAGGGCGGCCTGCACCATTTCGACCTGTTTGTCGACCATGGCTTCCGTTTCCGGGCCTTCGAAGGTGATGGTGACGTTGTAGTCAGCGGCGGCTTTTTCGGCGCCGGCTTTTACGGCTTGCCAGAATTGATGCTGGAAGCCTTTGGACACAACGGCGATGTAGGGTGTTTCGGCAGAAGCGGCGGTGTCGGCGGCCGGTTCTTGGGCGGTCTCTGTTGCTGCAGAGGAACAACCAATTAGCAGAGCAGCCATCAACAATAAGGCTAATAAAACGGTCACATACTTGCTTTTCATCGTAAAATCTCCTCTTGAATCTCTTTGGTTACATGTAATTTGGGGGGTGAACCCTGTAAACCCAATGTTTTGTTGCCTGAACGGGACAGGCAGTTTGGCTGTCAGTTCATACCATAGATGTTTTCCTCCAGGTGAAATATGAACGGCCGTTTCTCACCATCTTCCCTCTATTCCTCTTCCAGGCTGATGAGAATTTTGGTAAAGCCGGCCGGGTTGCTGTCCCAGGCGGCAAACGCCTGAGCGGTAGCTGAAAATGGGTAGGTGGCGCTAATGAGGTCGCGGAACGGCCGTTCCCGCCGCTCCAGCATCTTAATCACCGCCGGAAAGACACGCAGCGCATTGCGCGAGCCGAGGATGTCTAGCTCCTTGCGCACAAAATCAGTTGTGTCATAGGTCACCACGTCTTTGGCGTAGCCCACGTAGACCACGCGCCCGGAATAGGCAGCGGCTTCTACGGCCAGCCGGAAGGTGGCCGGCAGCCCTACCGCTTCCACGGCTACGCTGACGCCTTCGTTGTGGGTCAGGCGGGCGACTTCGGCCAGCACATCCTGCGTGTGCGAATTGATGAGGTGCTGCGCGCCGAATGTTTGCGCCGTGGCCAGCTTAGCATCGTCCACGTCCACGGCAATGACCGTGGCCCCTTTGCGGGCGGCGGCGACCATCACGCCGATGCCGATGGCTCCGCAGCCCAATACCAGCACGGTGTCGATCTCGCTGATGCGGCCGCGATTGGCGGCGTGGTAGCCCACGCTGAGCGGCTCTACCAGGGCTAATTCTTCCAGGGACAAAATTTCGCTGGCGAAGACCTGGCTGTAATGGATGGCGAAGCGGCGGCTCATGGCCCCATCGCGCTGCACGCCGAGCGTCTGGTTGAACTGGCAGCAGTTGGGACGGCCGTTCCGGCAAGAGGGGCAAATGCCGCAGGCGGTGTAGGGCGAGAGCATGACTTTGCTGCCTGGGCGGATGGCGTCGGGCACGGCCGTGCCTTTGGCCGTGATGACGCCGCTGATTTCGTGGCCGGGGATGCGCGGGTAGCCGACCAGGGCCAGTTTGCCGCGATAGCTGTTCAGGTCGGTGCCGCACAGGCCGACGTGATGAACCTCGACCAGCACGTCTTCCGGGCCGACGACCGGTTCGGGCACGTCGATGATGGCGATTTGCCGGGGTTGTTGCAGGGAGATGGCTTGCATGGGGTTACTGCACTCCGTAGATGCGGCTGGCGGTGGCGCCGAACACGGCCGTTTGCTCTGCTGCTGAAAATTGGGCCACGTAATCGGCTGCCAGCCCGACCACCTGCTCGTAGCTGCCCGCCACCGTGCACACCGGCCAATCCGAGCCGAACATCAGGCGGTCTGTGCCAAAGGCGGCGAACACCACGTCCAAATACGGCCGAAAATCGGCCGGCTGCCAGGTTTGCCAATTGGCTTCTGTTACCAGGCCGGAAACTTTGCAGGCCACGTTGGGGAAGGCGGCCAGGCGCGGTAAATCATCGGCCCAGGGAGTGAGACGGCCGTCTCTGATCAACGGTTTGGCGATGTGGTCCAGCACAAAGGGCTGATTGGGGAAGCGGCCGACCAGTTTGCAGGCCGCCGGGAGATGGTGGGGGAACAGCAGCAGATCGTAGACCAGGTTGTAATCGGCCAGCAGGCTGAGGCCGCGCTGGAAATCCTCGCGCAGCATGAAGGCGTCGTCCGGCTCGTCGTGGAGGACGTGGCGCACGCCGACCAGTTTGGGGTGTTGGGCCAGTTCGTCTAGCTGCTGGCGCAGGTCGTCGCCGCGCAAATCTACCCAACCGACCACGCCCTTGATGAACGAAAAGCGGTCGGCCAGGTCCAGCAGCCAGCGGGTTTCTTCTAGGGTCTGGCGGGCTTGCACGGCGATGGTGCCATCGAAGGTGAAGGGGGTGAGGAACGGCCGTAAATCTTCCGGCAAATGGTCGCGCTGCAAGCGTTCCATGCCCGGTCCCATCCAGCCATACTCGCGGGCGTTGTACTGCCAAAAATGTTGGTGCGCGTCGATCTTCATGGCAGCTTTAATTATTCTCCGGGCGGCCGCTAAGCCAGGTCTGGTTGTGGATGGGGGCGAGGATGGCCTGAACGTCGGCCAGTAGTTCTGGGTCGGGTGGATTGTCCGCCCATTCGATATTTTTGACCATGTTGTTTGGGTCGGCTGTGCCGACCATGGTGGTGGTAATGCCGGGATGGGCCAGCGAGAATTGCAGAGCCAGTTGGGCGATGTCGGCCCCGCGCGCGCGGCAGTGGGCGGCGGCCTGGGCGCAGGCGGTGCGCACGGCCGTGGGCGCGGGATGCCAGTCGGGCGCGCCCCGGTCGGTGAGCAGCCCCATGCTCAGCGGCGAGGCGCTGATGACGCCGATGCCTTTTTGTTGGAAATAGGGCAGTTTGTCGGCCAGGGAGGTGTCGTTGAGGCTGTAGCGGCAGTAGGAGAGGATGGTGTCTACGGCCGTTTGCTCCGCCACCATTTCAAACGCCTTCAAGGGCAGGCCGGTAATGCCCACAAAACGCACTTTGCCCGTCTCTTGCAAGCGCCGCAGCGCCGGAATCGTCTCGTTTACCACCTGATTCAGCGCGCCAAATTCGATGTCGTGGCACTGAATGATGTCTACGTATTCTACGTTCAGGCGGCGCAGGCTCTCGTCCACGCTGGCCGTCACCCGCGCGGCGGAAAAATCGAAGCTGTTCTCGCCGTAACGGCCGACTTTGGTCGCCAGATAATACTTGTCGCGGGGAATGGTCTTCAGGGCTTTGCCCAGCACCGTTTCGGCCAGCGTCAGCCCGTAGTAGGGCGACACGTCGATCAAATTAATGCCCCGGTCCACGCAGGTATGCACCGTGCGGATGCCATCCGCTTCGTTGACCTTACGAAAGACATTGCCCAGCGACGACGCGCCAAAACTGAGCGCCGATACGTTTAAGCCGGTCTGCCCTAATTCGCGGTATTCCATGACTCGTTTCCTGGTTCTTGGGGCGGTTCCCCGCTGGATTGGCGGATGAGTATTTCCACCGGTAAAATGATTTTTTGCACCGTTTCTGGACCGGCGTTTACCAGTCGAGCCACCAAAAGCTGTGTGGCCTGATAACCCATTTCATACGCGGGTTGGGCGGCAACCGTTAAAAATGGCATGGGGTTGATGGACACCGGGATGTCGTCGAAGGAAACCACGGAAACGTCTTCGGGAACCCGGATGTTCATTTCTCTTAGCGCCTGGAGCGCGCCATTGGCAATGAAATTATTGACCGCCAGGAATGCCGTGGGGCGAGGGGTTGATTGTAAAGCGCGGCGCACCATTTCATGGCCCAGGGTTTGGCTAAATTCACCCCAGTAGATGTTGGCGGTATTGTGCGAGAGGTTTGCTTCTTCAATTGCCCGGCAAAATCCGGCCACGCGCTGGCTGGAGGTAGACACGTTTTGCGGCCCTGACAATATGGCAATGTGTTGATGGCCTAATTCGATGAGATAGCGGGTCAATTGGTAAGCACCGCCGATGGAATCGCCTTCCACCACGTCAACTTCCGTGTCGTTAACTTCCCGATCCAGCACCACGACTTTGACGCCCTGATTTTTGATGGTCTGGACGACGTTGGACGTGCTGGTGCTGGGAACCAATAAAATACCGTCAATTCGCCGTTTTAAGAGCATGGTCAGATATTGGTCTTGTTTTGTTTCGGATTCGTCTGTGTTGCAAAGGATGACGCTGTAGCCAGCTTCTTGAGCGGCATCTTCGACGCCGCGCGCTACGGTGGTCCAAAAGGGGTTGGTGATGTCGGTGAGAACGAGGGCCAGGGTGTTGGTCTGGTTGAAGCGCAGGCTGGGGCCTAACATATTGGGCACATAGCCGAGGCGGGAGATAGCCTCTTCAACTCTGTTGCGGGTGTCTTCGCTGACATAGCCGGAATTGTTGATGACGCGGGAGACAGTCATGGGGGCAACGCCGGCTTGTTTAGCAACATCACGGATCGTGGGCATTAATTCTCCTCTTCTCTTCCGCAACATGTTATGGGTAACATGTTATGCGTAACATTATATATTTTTGCTAAACAAAGTCAACAAGATTTGTCTAAATTCGTCAAAATTGCCCGTGAGCGGTGTGGGGGTGGGGATTAGGGTTTTGGGGTAGGGCAAGTTATAATGGAAGGGATTAAACAGCATGAAAAGGAGAGGAAACGGCCGTGCCCTATCAAAATGTAGTTGTCATCATTAACCCGGCTTCCGGTAAACAGGAACCCATCCTCAATACCCTCAATGACATTTTCCACCAATACGACATACCCTGGTCCATTCGCATTACCCACAAATTTGGGGATGCTGCTCGTTTTGCCCGCGAAGCTGTAGACAGCGGCGCAGATCTGGTGGTGGGGTATGGCGGCGATGGCACGCAAATGGAAGTGGCCAATGGGCTAAAAGGCAGCCCTGTTCCTTTGGGCATCTTACCCGGCGGTACGGGCAATGCCATGGCCTTTGAATTGAACATTCCCCGCGATTTGCGCCAGGCCGCCGAATTGATTTGCACCAGTCAAAATATAAAACAGGTCGACCTGGCGCGGGTCGGCGACAAACACTTCATGCTGCGCCTCTATTCTGGCGTCAACCAAGAGCAAAAAACCAGCCGCGAAATGAAGGATAAATACGGCGTTTTGGCTTACCCGATGTCGGTGGTGGGCATGCTGCGCGATCTGAACCACGCCCATTACAAGCTGACAATCGACGGGGAGTTGGTAGAAGAAGACGGCATCGTTTGTTTTGTTCTCAATGCGGGCAGTTTGGGTGGGGTTGCCCTATCTTACGACGCCCAAATTGACGTGGCAGATGGCCTGCTGGACATGTTCATGCTTAATACCGACCTGGCTTCGCTCACGGCCGCCACTGGCCGTTTTCTGAATTTGCCGCTGGAAAAAGCGCGCTGGCATTATTGGCGCGGCCGTGAAATTGTGATGGAAGCCGACCCGCCGCAGACGATCTGGCTGGATGGTGAACTGCTTGGCCCGACGCCGGTGACGATCACGGCCGTTCCCGCCGCCATTCGCGTTATTGTTCCCTGACCACACCACGAGGTATCCATGTCTAATCCACCCTACCCCAAAATTTTTGTCGTTATCAACCCCGCCGCCGGAAAAGACGAACCCATTCTCAACATCCTCAACGATGTTTTTCGGCAGCATGGTGTGGAATGGGAAGCCGACATCACCCATAAATTTGGGGATGCCACCGAATTGGCCCGCAAGGCCGCCGCCGCCGGTTATGACTTGGTCGCCGGGTATGGCGGCGATGGCACGCAGCATGAAATTGCCAATGGCCTCATCGGCACAGGGGTGATGATGGGCGTACTTCCCGGCGGAACCGGCAACGGGTTTGCCAACGAGATAGGCATTCCCAAAACCCTGCGCGACGCAGTGGAACTGCTCTGCACCAGCCACGAAGTGCGCCATGTAGACGCCGTGCAAATGGGCGACCAATATTTCATCCAGCGCCTATACGTGGGCATCGAGCCAGAAGAACAAACCAGCCGCGAGATGAAAGACCGTTATGGCGTGTTGGCTTACGGCGTTTCGGCTTACCAACAAACCGTCAACCAACCGGAAAGCCAGTATCGCATCACCGTTGATGGCGAAGTGATTGAGATGCCGGGAACCAAATGTTATGTGGTCAATTCGGGGCGTACAGGCACGGGGCTGTCGGTATTGGGGCATAATTTTGCTGTGGACGATGGACTGTTGGACGTGTTTGTTCTGAACATGCGCAACATGGAGACGTTGACGGCCGCAGTCAACCGCTTCTTAAACCTGAACACCGAGCAGTCGAAGCGTTACTTTTGGCGCGGGCGCAGCGTGACCATCGAAACCACGCCCGACCAGCCGGTCTGGACGGATGGCGAGTATGTGGGGCGCACGCCCATCAGCGTGCAAGTGCTGCCGGGCGTATTGGCGATCGCCGCGCCGAAGCCGCAGGTGTTTGTCAAGACAACCTATGACGCGGTCCTGATGGTGTATGACGGCCGTTCCACCGCCGCCAACGTCTACCAATCCCTGCAAACCCTGGAAAAAGAAAAAGCGGTCAAACTCCACCTGGCCGCTCTCGTCCATCGGCGGGCCAATGGTAAGCTAAAAATCGAGCACAAACGTGGGGCATCGGCCAGCAAAGGGATGGTTGGCGGCGGGGCTATCGGGCTGCTGTTGCTGGCTGCTTCTGGCGGAACATTGGCGGGGGTAACGGCCGTGGCCGCCGGCATCGGCGCATTGATCGGTTCCTCCCGCTCTGGCCTGCAAGGCGAGCTAAAACCCTTACTCGACGAAAAACTAGGCCAGGATGACTCTGCTCTGGCGTTCATCATCGACGCCGTTGATTGGGCCAGACTGCGCGAAGTCCTGTCTCCCTTCGGCGGCGCAGCCCTGGTGACCGAACTTTCGCCGGAAACGGAAGCCGAACTGCTGGCCATAGACCAGAACAAAGAGATTGCCTCAGCAATGCAAGCCGCAGAACAATAGGCTAGGCCAACTCTATAAATTTTTGGATTCATCTACCCACTAAAAACTGGGGAAATGGGGGAACCAAACCCACCCCACCAGCGTCTTTAACAACAGTATCGGTCATATCCAACCTCCTGAGACGTCAAACCTCTGGCGGTTGAACGACAGGAGGCCATCATGTCTAAAAACGCCAAGATCATTCTTACCCTCGTTATTGTCGCCCTGGTGGGCGGGCTGGCTGGGCTAAGTTGGTACTACGCCAACCTGACCGACCACCTCAGCCAGCACGAAACCATCATCCTCGGCCAGAGCGATCTGGTCCCCGGCAGCACCGCCGCCCTGCGCGTGGCCGTGCGCGACAGCCGCGACGCCGCCCCGCTGCCCGGCGCCACCGTCAGCGTGCGGCTGCAAGCGCCCGATGGCTCCGTCGCCGCCATTTACGATGCACTAACCGACGATCTGGGTACAGCCGACGTGACCCTCGCCGTGCCCGACGGCGAACAGACCGACTACACCCTCATCGTCGAAACCAAGTCCACCCTCGGCGACGACCGCATCGAGCGCCCCATCACCCTCAGCCGCGACTACCGCATCCTGCTAACCACCGACAAACCCCTCTACCAGCCCGGCCAGATCATCCACCTGCGCGCCCTGGCCCTCAGCACCTTCGATCGGGTGCCCGCCGCCGGGCAAGACCTCCAAATCGCCATCGCCGATGGCAAAGGCAACACCGTCTTCCGCCAGACCGTGTCCACTTCCGCTTTTGGCGTCGCCAGCGCCGATTTCCAACTGGCTGGCGAAGTCAACAACGGCCCTTACAAAATCAACGCCACGCTAGGCGACACCGCCTCTGAAAAAACGGTCACCGTGGAGCGTTATGCTCTGCCAAAATTCGACCTCACCCTGACCACCGACCGCGCCTATTACCGCCCCGGCGACGTGGTGCGCGGCAGCCTGAACGCCACCTACTTCTACGGCAAACCCGTCGCCGACAGCCCCGTCACCCTGGAAGGCTTCACCTTCGACTTCGAGCGCCAGGACGCCCTCAACCTGCAAGCCACCACCGACGCGCAGGGCAATTATGAGTTTGAATTCACCCTGCCCGCGTTCATCGTCGGCAGCGATCTGGAAGGTGGGCTAGGAACGTTTTACCTGCAAGCCAGCGTCACCGACAAAGCCAACCAGACCGAAGCCAAGCAGCTTTCCCTGCCCGTGTCTGAGCAAGGACTGATTATTGAGGCCATCCCCGAAGGCGGGCAGTTCCGCCCTGAAGTGGAAAATCTGCTTTATGTGCTGGTCAGCACGCCGGACGGCGCGCCCGCCCCGGCCGATTTGGACGTGACGTGGCAGACGGAGGGGCAGGTGGACACGGCCGTTACCAATCCCTACGGCCTCGCCCAACTGCCCATCACCCCCACCAGCCCCTATCAGCAATTCGTCATCAGCGCCCAGGACAGCCAGGGCCGGTCGGCCAGCCAGGCCTTCAACTTCGATGGCGGCGTTTATCAGGCCGAAGCCGTGCTGCTGCGCCCCGACAAGCCCATCTATCAGGTGGGCGAGACCATGAACCTGACCATCCTCACTTCGGCGCAGAGCGGCGCGGTCTATCTGGACCTCAGCCGCGACGGGCAGACCGTCAGTACCCGCGCCCTGCCCATCACCGACGGCCAGACGCTGACGGCCGTTGACGTGACCCCCGACCTCTTTGGCACGCTGGAACTGCACGCCTACAAAATTTTGCGCGATGGGACCATCATCCGCGATACACGTCTGGTGCTGGTGGACGAGGCCAACGACCTCGCCCTCACGTTGTCGCCGGATAAAGAAGAATATAGGCCGGGGGATACGGCCGTTCTCACCATCAACACCGCCGGGCAAACAGGTGAAGGCGTGTCTTCCGCCATCGGTCTGGCTGTGGTGGACGAGGCCGTCTTCGCCCTGGCCGAGCAAGACCCCGGCTTTGCCAAACTCTACTTTATGCTGGAGCAAGCGTTGCTCCAGCCCAAATACGACCTGCACGGCTTCTCCGTGCCCGACCTGATCGGCACGGAACCGGCCGCTGACGCCGATTTGCGCGCCGCGCAGGAAGGGGCGGCGGCCGCCTCGCTGGCCGCCGCGCCGCAGTCGGTCAATTTCAGCCTGCAAGCCAACTCCCACGACGACGCCATGCAGCTGGCCGCCGAGCGGCAGGACGACTACTTCACCACCCTCAGCGGCGGCTTATTTGCCCTGATGCTGGCGGTGGCCGCAGCGATTGGGGGGATAACGGCCGTAGCTGTCTGGCGCGCCGGGAGCTTTTGGAAGAAGTTGGGAACGGCCGTGGGCCTGGGTATCGTCAGCCTCATCTTTCTTTATGGCCTGGTGATGGCGATTGATGAATACTTTTGGCGCTCCGGCGACACGATCATGGCGCTGCTGGCGCTGGCCTGCCTGGGCAGTTTTGTCGCCTTGCTGGTCATCGCCTGGCGCAAAAAAGAGCGGGCGCTCAGTTGGGGCCTGTGGTTGCTGCTGACTTTCGTCGTCCTGCTGCCGCTGATGGTGATCGTCAGTGACCGGGGCAGTTTTTACCCCGACGACGCCTGGCTGTGGGTGACAATCGCCGTTTTGCTGCTGATTCCGCTGGCCTTCTTGCTGCACGCTGCCGGGTTTGCCTGGGAGAAGCGCTGGGGAACGGCCGTGCTCGCCCTGGTTGTTTCGTTGGGGGCAGCGGCTGTGCCCTTGGCCGGCACAATGGCTTCCCAGGTCGGCGGCGTCCCCGGTGGATTTGCCGGCAACGCGAGGATGGATGATGTCATGGTGGAGCCGATGGTGGAAATGGCGGTCGCCGAGCTACCTCCGATGGCCACGGACGTGCCCGCGTCCGCCGACAAATCTGCCCAAGGCAGCGAACCGCCGCGTCTGCGCCAATACTTCCCCGAAACCATGTTCTGGCTGCCCGACGGCGAAACCGACGCGGCTGGCAACCTCGTCGTGGATATTCCAGTGGCCGACTCGATTACTACCTGGCGCATGACGGCGCTGGCCAGTTCGCAAGACGGCCGTCTCGGTTCGGCCACCGGCGGCCTACGCGTCTTCCAGGAATTCTTCGTCGATTTGAACCTGCCCCTGGCCCTCACCGTCGGCGACGAAATCGCTGTGCCGGTGGGCGTCTTCAACTACCTGCCCGACGCCCAGACCGTGCGTCTGGTCGTCGAAGACGCAGGCTGGTTCACCCTGCTGGACGAGAGCGAAAAGTCCATCGACATCGCCGCCAACGACATCGAAGTGGTCTACTTCCGCATCCGCGCCGACCAGTTTGGCCGCCAGCCTTTCACCGTGACGGCCTGGGGCAGCACCCTGTCCGACGCCATCCGCAAGGAAGTGCAGGTGATGCCTAACGGGAAAGAGATACGTGGGAGCGAAAGCGGCCGTTTAGCAGTCGACGAACCCATCCAAACCACTGTCACCATTCCCGTCGACGCCATCCCCGGCACGCAGGGCATCACTGTCAAAATCTACCCCGGCGTGGTTAGCCAGGTAGTGGAAGGATTGGACAGTATGCTGCGCATGCCCAACGGCTGCTTCGAGCAGACCTCCTCGTCCACCTATCCCAACGTCCTGGTGCTGGATTACTTGCAGGCCAGCGGCCAGGTCTCGCCCGAAGTGCAGTTCAAGGCCGAGGATTACATCAACATCGGCTACCAGCGCCTGACCACCTTTGAAGTGGACGGCGGCGGCTTTTCTCTTTTCGGTTATCCGCCGGCCGACCGGATGCTGACCTCCTACGGTTTGCAAGAATTCAGCGACATGAGCCGCGTCTTTGAGATTGATCCGGCGCTGGTCGACCGCGCCGCCCGCTGGCTGCTGGATCAACAGCAGAGCGATGGCTCCTGGGAAAACGATCAGGGTCTCGTGCATGAATCCACCTGGAGCAATCTGCAAAACGACCGCCTGCCCGTTACCGCTTACGTTATCTGGAGCCTGACAGAAGCGGGGTACGGCAGCGATTCCGGGACGCAGCGCGGGCTGGACTACGTGCGGCAGCACGCCAACGAAGCCGACGACCCGTACGTGTTGGCGCTTGTGGCCAATGCGCTGGTTGTGGCTGATTTGAGCGACAGCGGCCAGATTGGCAGCCAGACGCAGAGCGTACTCGACCAACTGGCGGGTATGGCCAAACCGGACGACAGCGGCGGCGTAGCCTGGACCAGCGGCGTGGCCAGTTATAGTGGCAGCCAGGGCGAAACCAGCAGTATTGAAACCACAGCGATGGCTGCTCTGGCCCTCCTGCGCGCCAAAAGCCACGCCGATGTGGCCAACGCAGCCCTCACCAGCCTGATTGCCGCCAAGGACAGCTATGGGACGTGGTACAACACCCAGGCCACTGTGCTTTCGTTGAAGGCGCTCATCGAAACAGTACGCAGCGGGTCGGAAAACACAAACGCCACGGTGACTATTACCTTTAACGATGGCCAAACGCGCACGGTGGAAGTAACGCCGGAAAACTATGACGTGGTGCAGCAGATTAACTACACCGATGTCGGGCTGGGCGATGGTGTGATCGGCATCACGGTACAGGGCGAGGGCAGCCTGATGTATCAGGTGACAAGCAGTTTTTACCTGCCCTGGGACAAACTCACGTCCTACCCCGAGCTGGTGGAGCCACAGGAAGCGATGAGCGTGGACGTGAGCTATGACCGCACAGAACTGGCGGTCAACGAGTCGGTGGCGGTGGGTGTGACGGTGATGCTGAATGGCGAGGGGACATATGCCAAGCAGGCGCTCATCGATCTGGGCATCCCGCCTGGTTTTGCCGTGAACAGCGAGGATTTGGCGGCGTTGGTGGCGCAGTATAACCAAACCGTTGCTGTTGAGGGCCAGCCTTCCATCCAACGCTACGAACTAACCGGGCGGCAAATTCTCATTTACCTCAACAACCTCAGCGGCGGGCAGCCCCTCAGCTTCAGCTACCGGCTGACGGCGCAGTATCCGCTGCGCGCCCAAACCCCGGCCAGCAGCGCCTATGACTACTACAACCCGGATGTAACGGGGGAGAATGCGCCGCAGGTATTGGTGGTGGAGGGGTAGAAGAAGAGGAGATCGGAGATTGGAGATTGGGTAGTGGGCAATCTCCAATCTCCAATCCCCAGTCTCCAGTCTCCAAAGGAGGCACAAGGACCCGGCGAGGCTTTTTGTTTGGGAGAAGAAGAAGATTTTTCGTTGTGGTCTTTGTGCCTTTTTTGGCGGCGGTCCAAAACCCGTTACAATCGTTCCTTGATGAGCAAGTTTTCTGGTTTTCTCCGCAGGTTTTTAGAGTCGAAAGAGGCCGTTGGAGCGCCCCCGGAATCGGGGGGCGAACGGCTGGATAGGCATTTGCAGCGTGTGTTCGCGCTGTTAGAGATTAACTGCGTGTTGGACGTGGGGGCGAACCGGGGGCAATACGGCCGTTTCCTGCGCCAGTTGGGGTTTAACGGCCGTATCATCTCCTTCGAGCCGGTTCCGGGAGATTATGCCGTGCTGCGGGAAACGGCCGTGACCGACCCCCACTGGCAAACTCACCCCATCGCTCTGGGCGACCAGGAAACTGACCAACGCATCAACGTCACTTCCGACAGCCTGTTCAACTCCTTTTTGCAGCCCAACGAGTTTATCATCGGGCAGGGGCTGCGTGTCGACGAGACGGCCGTCGTGCCGGTGCGCCGTCTGGATGCGCTGCTGCCGTCGCTGCTTGCCGACCTACCAGACCCCCGAATTTATCTCAAAGTAGACACCCAGGGGTATGATTTGCACGTGCTCACCGGCGCGGAAGGCATTTTGCCGCAGGTGCTGGCGCTGCAATCCGAGGTGTCGGCGCGGCCGGTTTACGACGAGATGCCCGACTACCTGGAGTCAATTCGGTTCCTCAACCGGCTGGGGTTCGACATCACCGGCCTCTTTCCCATTGCCCGCGACAATGCCCTGCGGGTGTTGGAATTTGACTGCGTGATGGTGCGGGGAACGGCCGTGGGCGAATCAACCGGCGTCTACCCGCCCTAACAATTAACTTACTTGTTTCTGGTAT
>JAGOMA010000065.1 GCA_017993775.1 Chloroflexota bacterium
CGGCTTTGCAGAAGCGCTCGAACCCCGCGCCAGAACCGATGGAATCAATGGTAATCTGCCCGGCGTAGCCTTCGTTTTGGAAGCGTTCGGCCATGCGCTCGGCCAGCGGGAAGACGGTGGAGCTGCCAGCGCTGACGATGTCGCCGGTGACGCTTAGCGGGTCTACCATGGGCAGTTCACTCATGCTGGCTTCGGCGGCTGGCGCGGCCTGACCGGCGGCGTCGAACCAGGCCAGCTTGGCGTCGTTCAGGGCGGTGACGCTGGCCGGGAAGTAGCCGACATCGGCGATTTCGTCCTGTACATTGGCCAGGAAGAAGTTGATGAAGGCGGCGACCTGCGGTTTTTCTTGCATGATGGTGGCGTCGGAGTAGATGAACAACGGCCGTGCCAGCGCATAGGAGCCATCTTCCACGGTCATGTCATCCGGGACCACGTCATTGATGCCGACGATCTTCAGGATGTCCTGATTTTCTTGGTAGTAGGCGTAGCCAAAGAAGCCGATGGCATAGGGGCTGCCGCCAATGCCTTGCACCAGGACGTTGTCGTCTTCGGAAAGCTGCAAGTTAGCCGCCGAGAGCATCGGTTCGGGGTTTTCTTCAAAGACAACTTCGTCGAAGTAATCGAACGTGCCGGAGTCGGTGCCGGGGATGAAGCGCTGGATGGGTTCGTTGGGCCATTCGGGGCGCACGTCGGACCAGTTAACGGCCGTGGAGAAAATCGCGGCCAATTCTTCCAGCGTGACATTGGTCACAAAATCGTTCTCGGCGCTGACGCTGACGGCGATGGCGTCGGTGCCCACGCGGAACTCAATCGGATTGCGGCCGATGGCCTGGCAGTCGGCGATTTCTGAGTCTTTGATGGCCCGGCTGGCGTTGGAAATATCGGTTTCGCCGGCTTTGCAGAAGCGCTCGAACCCCGCGCCAGAACCGATGGAATCAATGGTAATCTGCCCGGCGTAGCCTTCGTTTTGGAAGCGTTCGGCCATGCGCTCGGCCAGCGGGAAGACGGTGGAGCTGCCGGCGCTGACGATGTCGCCGGTGACGCTTAGCGGGTCTACCGAGGGCAGCCCAACAACCTCGACGGTTTGGGTTTCGACAACCGTTTCCACAACGGTTTCGACGACTGTTTCGGTGACGGTTTCAGTTTGGACGCGCGTCACTTCCACAGTCACAGTTTCGGTGATCACTTGTGGTTCTGAGGCGGTTGTATCAGTGGCGGTTGTGCCGCCGCAAGCTGCCAGCAACAGGGTGAATATTGTGGCTAGAATGAATAATCTAAAACGCATTTTCCTTCGTTCTCCTAAAAGTGTCTGAAAGTTATTGGGCAAAAAAGAGTGCGTGTCTTCCCCAGGAATGCACGCAGATATGCCGCTTTTAATTTACTTGCTGAATTCTAGCCGTCGTTTTTTAACGATTTGGGGGCAGATGGTTAACAGGTTGCTATGATTTTGTAAACAATTTGTTAATGGCGGAAGGGCGGAATGGGTGATTGGGTGGTGATGGGGAACGGCCGTTAACCATCTGTTAACAAAAACAGTCCGGCGACAGGGTTTTGTTAACAAATCCTTAACAGTCGTGGCGTGTTAACAGTTTGTTAACCAAGTAAAATCAGAGGTAATGGCAAACCGCCGTTAAGGTAAGGAAAAAGGTAAAAAACCATGATGCACCTGAAATGTTTGCACCGTAAACGCCCTGGTAACAGGGCTTTCTTGTTGTTCATTGGGGGTGTGCTGCTGTTGTTGGTGGCTGGTTGCGGACAGAGCGGCGGGGGAACGGCCGTGGCCGCCGAAACCGAACAGCGCGCCATCCAAAATAAAGGCTCAGACACGCTGGTCAATGTGGCTTTGGCCTGGGCTGAAGCGTATCGTGTGGTCGACCCAACTGTCTCCATTGCCGTCACCGGCGGCGGCTCCGGCACCGGCATCGCCGCGCTCATCAACGGCACGGTAGACATCGCCAACGCTTCCCGCCCGATGAAAGAGGACGAGATAAATCAGGCGCTGGCCAACGGCATCGACCCGTTGGAACATGTTGTAGCCATTGATGCCCTGGCCGTAATTTTGAACCTGGAAAATCCGGTCAGCGAATTGACAATCGACCAGTTAGCCGATATGTACACTGGCCGAATTACCAACTGGCAGCAAGTAGGCGGCAACGACGCGCCGATTGTGTTGCTCTCTCGTGAAACCAATTCCGGAACCCACGTTTATTTTCTGGAAGAAGTGGTGCGCAAGGGAGAGAAAGAAAACAAAGACATTTTTGCGCCGCAAACATTGCTTATGCCCTCGTCGGTGGGCATTACCAGCGAGATTCGGCGTAACCCCAACGCGATTGGCTACGATGGCCTGGGTTACGTTGACACGGCCCACGAAAAAGTGGTCGCTGTGGCCATCGACAGCAACAGCCCGTTTGTGACGCCGTCTGTGGCGACGGCCGCCAGCGGCGAATATCCACTCTCGCGCAACCTCTTCATGTACACTGCCGGGGAACCAACCGGCGTGGTGGCGGAATATTTTAGCTGGATTCTTGGTCCGGAAGGCCAGGCCATTGTGGCTAAACTTGGATTTGTACCCCTGACGGCCGAATAAACGGCCATTTGTTGGAGCGAACCATTTGCCCCTACTTCTGGAGAAAAGCCTATGTCCACTTTAAATGAAGCGCCTGCAGACTGGCAAGAACAGCAGTCATCTGGCGCGCCTGCCGCCAAACGAAACTGGCGCGAAACAATCATTGAGACAGTGATTCGCCTGTGCGGTATTTCCGCTGTGGTGATCATCACCCTGATTTTTTTGTTTTTGTTGAAGGAGGGCGCGCCCGCTTTTATGCAGGTTCCCATTCGGGATTTGCTGGGCGCGCGCTGGTATCCGATTGAGGATATGTTTGGTCTGCTGCCGCTGCTGGTGGGTTCGTTGTTGGTGACGATTGGCGCAGTGGTGATTGCCGTGCCGTTGGGGCTGACAACGGCCGTATACCTCGGCGAATTTGCTCCTCCCTGGCTGCGTGAAATTCTAAAGCCAGTGATCGAAGTCCTGGCCGGGATTCCCTCCATTGTGCTGGGCTTTTTGGGTTGGGTGGCTCTGGCGCCGCTTATCCAGGCTGCCGGGGCGGCCACCGGACTCACCGCCTTCACCGGGGCAATCATCCTGGCCTACATGGCGCTGCCCACCATTATCAGCATCACCGAAGACGCGCTGTATGCAGTGCCCAAAGAGTACCGCGACGGCGCGCTGGCCTTAGGCGCGACGCAGTGGCAAACCATCTGGCGCGTCGTCTTGCCGGCGGCGCGTTCGGGCATTGTCATTGCCGTTATGCTGGGCGTGGGGCGGGCGATTGGCGAAACGATGGCCGTGATGTTGGTGACCGGCAACGCCGCCAACATCCCCGCGTTTGGTCTGGGCGCCTGGTTCCAGCCTGTGCGCACCATGACGGCGACGATTGCCGCTGAAATGGGCGAGGTGGCGCAAGGCAGCCTGCATTATTCGGTGTTGTTTGCCATCGGTATTGTTTTGTTTTTAATCACCTTTGTCTTTAATTCGTTGGCGACGCGCTTTATTGGCGGCCGTTCGCGGCGGCGTGGAGGGCAGATATGAGTCGGCAGCAAACGCAAGTGTTGGCGACGTGGTTGATTTCGATCACGGCCGTTGTCGTCATCTTCCCGATTGTCCTGGTTGTGTTTTACGTGGTCGCCAAAGGGATGAGCACGGTCAACTGGCAGTTTCTCTCGCAGCCGCCTAGCAACGGCATGACCGAAGGCGGCATTTTCCCGGCGCTGTTGGGGACGATCATCCTGACGCTTGGAACGGCCGTGGCCGCCATTCCCCTGGCCGTTGGCGCGGCAATCTACCTCGCCGAATACGCGGGCGACAACCGCGCCACCCGCGCCATTCGTCTGGCCATTGTGAACCTGGCCGGAATTCCCTCCATCGTCTATGGCTTGTTTGGCCTGGGCATGTTTGTTCTGTTCCTCAACTTCGGCACCTCCATCCTCGCTGGCGCGCTGACCCTGGGCCTGATGACTCTGCCTGTGGTCATCAGCACGGCCGAAGAAGCGATTTTGGCTGTACCGCAAGAGTTTCGCGTGGTCAGCCTCAGTTTGGGCGCATCGCGCTGGCAAACCATCCGTCATCAGGTGCTGCCCCACGCCCTGCCCGGCATTATCACCGGCATCATCCTCGGCCTGGGCCGCGCCGCCGGTGAAACTGCGCCCATCCTCTTTACGGTAGCCGCTTTTTACCTGCCAGAGCTGCCCAAATCGGTCTTCGACCAGACGATGGCGCTGCCGTATCACCTCTATGTTATCTCCACGCAAGTGCCCGGAATGCCACTGTCCATTCAATATGGCACAGCGCTGGTTCTGCTCATCATTGTTTTGTCCTTCACGTTGGTCGCCACCGTCATTCGCACAGTGATGCGCCGCCGACGGGAATGGTAAGGAACTCAGACCTATGACAGCCAAACTATCCATTCGAGACCTATCGTTCACTTATGATGATGGCGCCCAGGCTTTGCAGCACATCACCATGGAGATTTTTGCCAACGAACTTTTTGTTCTGTTCGGCCCTTCACGAGCTGGTAAAACAACCCTGCTCAGATTGATCAACCGTCTGGCCGACCTGCTAAATGGCGTCCAGCGCACCGGAGAGATTTTGTTTAATGACCAGGATGTCTACAACCCAAATCTGGACGTGACGTATTTGCGGCGGCGAATTGGCATGGTGTTTGCCGTGCCAACGCCCTTGCCCGGTTCCATTTACGCCAATCTGGCCTATGGCCTGGAAATGGCCGGCATTAAAGACCGCCGGATAATTGATGAACGGGTGGAGCGATCGCTGCGCCAGGCCGCCTTGTGGGACGAGGTGAAGGACCGACTGCAAGATTCTGCGTTTGCGCTTTCTGGCGGACAGAAGCAGCGCATGTGCCTGGCGCGCAGTCTTGTTTTAGAGCCAGATGTCATTTTGTTAGACAATCCCACGTCGGGTCTGGACCCCATTTCGACGGCGTTGGTGGAAGAATCGTTGTTTGAATTGAAGCAGCAGTACACCATCATTATGGTTCCGCATAGTGTGCAGCAGGCGTCGCGGGTGGCTGACAGGGCGGCGTTTTTGCTGAATGGGGAAGTGGTGGAGATTGGTTCGCAGCAGCGAATTTTCATTCACCCGCGTGATAAGCGGACGGAAGATTATGTGACCGGCCGTTTCGGCTAGAGGGTGGTAATGATGCAGACCCTGAGGGTTTTCTCCTTAAACTCTTACGGTCTCCCCAGAGTAGAGGATGCATGGAAAATAAAATCGAGGTTCGCAACTTTAACTTTTATTATGGCGAATTTCAGGCGCTCATCGACCTGAACCTGCCGATTCGGGCTAATCAGATTACGGCGTTGATTGGACCTTCTGGCTGTGGCAAGTCTACGTTTTTGCGGGCCTTGAACCGCATGAACGATACGATTAGCATTGCTCGCGCCGAGGGCGAAGTGCTGCTGGACGGCAAGAATGTGTATGATCCGGATGTAGATGTGGCCGATTTGCGCCATCGGGTGGGTATGGTTTTTCAACGGCCGAATCCTTTCCCGCAAAGCATTTATAACAACGTGGCTTTTGGTCCGCGTGTTTTGGGCATGGCCAAGAACCAGGACCTGGACCAGGTTGTGACGGAAAGTTTGCAGGGGGCCGCGCTGTGGGACGAGGTAAAGGACAAGTTAGATAAGCCTGCTCTGGAACTTAATCCTGGGCAGCAGCAGCGGATGTGTATTGCGCGCACCATTGCTGTGCGTCCGGAAGTTATTTTGATGGATGAGCCTTGTTCGGCGCTGGACCCGGTGGCGACGCTGCATGTGGAGGATTTGATGCGGCGGTTGGCGGAAAAGTACACCATCGTGATTGTAACGCATAACATGCAGCAGGCGGCGCGGGCTTCCGATTGGACGGGGTTTTTCTGGTTGGGACGGCTGGTGGAGTTTAATGAAACGACGGCGTTGTTTACCAATCCGCATCAGGAATTGACGGAATCGTACATTACGGGGCGGCAGGGGTAGAATTTTGTTGCGGGTTGGGAGTATAAGAGGCAGAGGGGGGATTTTTCGAGTACGCGGCCAACTGGCTACGATCAACTTGTCCGCAGGGTGAAGTAGAAGGTGCTGCCTTTGCCTTCTTTGCTTTCGGCCCAGATACGGCCGTTATGCGCCTGAACAATGTGCCGGGCAATGGCCAATCCCAGACCTGTCCCGCTTCGACCCCGCGTCCGTGCCCGATCAGACTTGTAAAAACGCTCAAAAATGCGCTGCAAGTCCTCTGGCGGTATGCCTACGCCGGAATCAGCCAGGGCGATGATTACCGATGGCGGTAGATCGGCTGTCATCTGGCTAACCTGTTTGGGGGCATTTTTAGCGGTGAAAGCGGAGATGGTGATACGGCCGTGCGGCGTAAATTTGAGCGCGTTGTGCAGTAGATTGGTAATCACTTGCTGCACTCGGTTGGCGTCGGCCAATACTTTGGGCAAATCGCTGGGAATATCGACGACCAGTTCGATGTTGTCGCGGGCGGCCCGCGTGTAAAAACGTTCTAATGGCGGGAGAATGAGTTCGGAAACGGCCGTGGGTGATAATTTGAGCGGCACACGCCCGGATTCAATGCGCGACAGTTCCAATAATTCCTCTACCATCTGCGTCAACGTTTCCACCTCATGTTCCGCCCGGCCTAAAAAGCGGGTCGCGGCCGGCGGATCGGTCATCGCGCCGTCTTGCAGCGTCTCCACCACCGCCCGCAGCGAGGCCAACGGCGTCCGCAGTTCATGCGACAGATTGCTGATAAAATCGCGCCGGATGGTTTCTAACCGCCGAATAGTTGTCAGGTCTTGCAAAATCACCAGATACACCAGCGAGCCATGCCGCAAAATAGGCGTCATCACTGCTTGCAAAAAAAGGTCGCGGCCGATTTCCACGGCCGCAAGCTGCTCTTGTTTTTCTCGCTGGCACTGCTGCCACAGGTCGATGAGTTGGTGGTGCCGCAGGGTTTCGGCGATGGGGCGGCCCAGCGCTTTTTTTTCGGTGGCGTTAAGCAGGCGCATGGAAGCCGGGTTTACCTGGCGCACGTAGCCATAAGCGTCGGCGATGATCACGCCGTCGGCCATGTAAGCCAGAACCGAGGCGAGCTGGTCGCGTTCTTCCGTTAGCTCGTCGATTTGTTGGTTGTCCTGGTCTAGTAGTTGATTGAAAAGATGAATGAAGTCGCCAGCTTCGCCACGGCCGTAATGCATCATGCGCGCTCGCCGGTCGCCGTTCAGGATGCGGCGGGTGGTGAGGGTCAGGTTGCTTATCCAGCGGGTCATGAAAATGGAGAGGAGAAAGACGAGGGTGACGGCCGTTCCCATCACAATGACCAGACCGACGCCAAAGGTGAGGCGCAAACAAGCCGGGTCGGGCTGGCAAGCAGGGCGGTTGGCAAAATACCAGGTGATGACGGCCGTTGCCAGCATCAGCCCGGCAAAAGGAATTGTCAGTCGCCATCGCATTTGTGAAAACATGGCCGAATCGTGCCCCCTCAATAAATCTATTAAACCAATTTTCTGCCAGAAGATTGGGGTCTGGACCTAGCCGTCAAAGCGATACCCAATGCCTCGAACGGTGACAATCCGGCTGGCGTTCGCCGGGTCTGGCTCGATTTTTTCGCGCAGCCAGCGCACATGGACATCCACCGTGCGGCTGTTGCCATCATAAGACCAGCCCCATACCCGCTCCAAGATCAAATCCCGCGATAAGGCAATGCCCTGATGACGCGCCAGAAACAGCAGCAGTTCATACTCTTTGGGTTTTAACCGAATGGCGGTCTCGTTCAGGCGCACTTCGCGGCGGTTTTGGTCGATGACCAGATTGTCGTAATACAGGGCGGCCATCGGCGGCGAATCGACAACGCCGTCCTCGATTTGTTCGGCGGCTATCTCTTCACGCACAAGTTTTACCCGTCGCAGCATGGCTTTCACGCGGGCCAGCAGTTCGCGCATGGAAAATGGTTTGGTCAGGTAATCGTCGGCGCCCATTTCCAGGCCGACAATTTTGTCTATTTCTTCGCCGCGCGCGGTGAGCATGATGATGGGCATGCTGAGTTCTTTGCGCAAAATGCGGCAGACTTCAAAGCCGTCAACTCCTGGCAGCATCACGTCCAGCACGATGAGGTCGGGTTGGCTGCTGCGTGCCAGGGCGAGGGCGTCACGGCCGTTGACGGCCGTAACCACTTCATACCCCTGATGGCTCAGGTTGTACTCCAACGTCTCTAGCAGCGTTGTATCGTCTTCTACAACTAAAACTTTGTAATCCATATATTCTGTTGTAACAGTGAAAAAAGGGAGTGTCAACAAATTGGTGATGGACAGACCCGAAGGGTTTCCCCAACCCTTCGGGTCTAAAAAATCTATTCTAACCGGTACTGGAATGGGAACAGAGCCACCGGCAGCAGCTTGAAGTGCTGCTTGGCGAACGGAATGCCAATGATGGTGATGGCTAAAATGAGCGCGCTCACCAGATGGGCAATGGCAATTTCCCAGCCAAACAAGACGATCCAGATGATGTCGAAGGCCAGGGTCAGGCAGCCTCCGGCGCGCTTGCTTTCTACCACCTCTTTGCCAAATGGCGCAAAGGTCGCCATGCCTAATTTGATGGATTGCAGGCCAAACGGAATGCCCACGATGGTTATGCACAGCAAAAGTCCGCCTAAGATGTAGGCCATGCCAGCGATAAAGCCGCCAAAAATTAACCAGATAATGTTTCCTAACAGGCTCATAAAATTTCTCCCTTTTGTGATGGTTTGACAGTTTGTCAAAATTGATGATTGAGTAGAGGCGTGGTTGAAACAGCCAACCTTCCTTCTAACTTCCTCCAGTAATTACGCGTGCCAGTGGTCAGAGTTGCGGGTTCGCACGGCCGTTTCCCCACTAACTTAACAACCGCTCATGCGCCCAAAGTATAACCTATCCGCAGCAAAATAAGACAGCCCCGAATTGGCTGTTATAATTTACCCGTCCTACACAGACCCTAAGGGTTTGCAAAACCCTTAGGGTCTTCGGCGTAAAAACGAATCGACACGAGGAGAGACCATGACTGACCCGAATGCAGCATCCAACGGCCGTGCCCGCATCGCCGCCGCTTTTGCCCAGACCCAACAGGCCCACTCCGCCGCCCTCATGCCCTATTACACGCTGGGCTACCCCAACCGCCAGACCTCGGTGGATGTGATCGCCGCCATCGCCCCCCACAGCGATTTGCTAGAATTAGGCGTCCCGTTCAGCGATCCGTTGGCCGACGGCCCGACCATTCAGCATAGCACCCAGGTTTCTCTGGAAAATGGCGCCACCGTTGCCGGCTGCCTGGATATGGTGGCCGAACTGCGCCGTCGCGGCGTGGACACGCCGGTCATGCTCATGGGTTATTACAACCCCATTCTGGCGTATGGTCTCGCCAACTACGTGCGCGACGCGGCTCAGGCGGGCGCCGATGGTTTCATCGTGCCCGATTTGCCGCCGGAAGAGGCCGACGATCTCGCGCAGGCGGCCGCGGCTGTCGGCATGGCTCTCATCTACTTCCTGGCCCCGACCAGCAGCCCGGCGCGAATTGCCAGCGTGGCGAAAAAGGCGCAAGGTTTTATCTATCTGGTCAGTTTGACCGGCGTAACCGGGGCGCGCACGGCCGTGCAAACCGATTTGGCCGCTTTTGTGGCCCGCGTGCGCCAGCAGGCCCGCGTGCCGCTCGCGGTAGGGTTTGGCATCAGCACGCCGCAGCAGGCGGCGCAGATTGGCGGCATGGCCGATGGGGTCATCGTCGGCAGCGCCCTCATTAATGCCGTAGACCGGGCAGAGGTGGATAAGCCGGGCGCAGCGGCGGCGTTTGTGCAGGAATTGCGGGCAGGGGTGATGGGGAGACGGGGAGAGTAGGGGATGGGGAGATGGGAGTTTCCGGCGGCGGAACGGCCGTTGGAATAGACTGCAACGCCCTATTCGGCGGCCTCAATCCTCATCCGGTCATGTTGCGTGGCGTGAGTCTTCGGAGCGAAGCATCTCCCTGCGTCAATTGTCAATTGTTATTCTTGGATTGGCCCAATAGGCGGCGCTGGGGGGCGAAACGGCCGTTTCCAACCGCACCACCACCGACTGCCCCCCATACGCCGCCAGCGGCACGACCACATCCGCCCATACCTGGTCTGGCGTAAACACGCCTTCGGCCAGCGTCACCGGCTCCGCGTTGGGGCGAATCAGGCGCACGCGGTAAGGCGTCTCGCCGTTGGCATTGCTGCGGAACGCCAGCCGCAGGTCGCCGCCCGCCGGAACCTCCGACAAGACATACATCAGCGACAGCCAGCCCTCTGTCTCCTGCGTCGGTGTCACCTGCACCGCGAACCGCTGCACTTCATTTGTTTTGACAACGGCAAAACTGGACTGCGCCGCCTCGGTCGCCAAATCGCGCACCGCCCCGGCTCCATCCACCACATCCAGGCGCGGCGTGCTGCTCCAGAGGAAAACGGTTCCGTCGCTGGTTTGCAGCTCCGGCATCAGGTTATACAGCCGCCCATTTTCATAATCGAAAACATAAAAATCGCGGGTGGCCAACCGGACCTCCTGTAACTGCGTAAAACTGCCGGTGGGCAGCGGCAGCCGCTCGGTCTGGCCGTACCACACCTCGGTAACGGCGCGGAAAAACTGCGGCGTGATGGGGAAGCGGTTGGCGAAAACGTGGGTTTCCGGCGTCAGCGTGGGCAAAATAGCCTTCATTTGCGCCTCGGCGGCCTGGTCGCGTTGGGCACGAGCCAGCCATTGCTCTTCGGCGCGCCGAACCTGGACGATGTGGTAGAGCAGCACGGCCGTTACCATCACTGAAATCGTGCCCACAACGATCACGGCCGTATCCCTTCGCCCTTTTCGCTTCTTTTGCGTCGGCCACAACGCCAAAACCTGGTCAATGCCTGATCCCATCGCCCACACCAAGCCGACAGCCGCATTATAAAAATGACGACCGGCAAACAACTCCGGTTTTTGCAGCCAGATGGTGGCGTACATCAGGCCCAGGTGCAGCGCAAACCACAGCAGCCCCCAGCGGCCGGCCGGCAAGGCCGCCCAAAACCAGACGCCCAACAGCAGCAGCACGCCCCAGCCAAACAGCCAGGCGTTGTCGGCCATGGTCGCTTGCCAATCATACAGCAGCGTGTAGCGCACGGCCGTATCGCTGACAAATTGCCCGACCTGCACCGGCGAAAGCAAACTCAGCCACTGGCTGGCCGACGTCTGGCTGATGTCGATGGTGAGGTTGGGGCGGGTGAACTGGATGATGACGAGAACGGCCGTGAGCACGCCCATCACCCCCAACGTCAGCAGCAGCGGGTTAGACACGGCGAATTGCCGCCTTTTGAAATCCACTTTTTTGACGACAGTCACCAGCGCCAAAAATATGGGCAGGAGGATGGCTTCCTCGTGGCTAAACAAGGCCAGCACAAAAAAGAGCAGGCTCAGCCAGAGATATTTATGCTGTGGGCGGCGCAAATAATCGAGGAAAAAGCTGAGACTGAGCAGGGAGAAAACGGCCGTCATCACAATCGCCACGCTGCTCACCCAGGCCACCACATCTACATAATGGCCGTGAATGGCAAACAAGGCTGCGGCGCAGGCGACGGCAAACGGCCGTATGCCCCACTGCCGCGCCGTGCGAAAAACCAGCGCCGTCGCCAGGGTGTGCCACAACAACAACTGCCAGTAAAACGCCGCCGGATTCAGCCCAAAGACCAGCCGGTTGGCCAAAAACCACAGGTTTTGCAGCGGGCGATAATACCAACCCAAAGTGGTGGGGTCGAAGAGTTTGTAGGCAGTGAACGGCCGTTGCACAAAATCCAAAATCCAGCCCAACTGCACGTAATCATCCCCCACCCAGGCGCGCGCATACGGCGGGAAATAAATCACCAACACGGCCAGCAGCAGCCCCATGATAAAAATTTGCGCCAACTGAGAATTCTTTCGTGTCGCCATCATTTGCGTTATTATCCCCAAATCAGCAGCTGTTAGCTAACAGCGATTAGTTCTTTTTCTTTTCCCCGGAGATTTTCTATGACCAACCGTCTGGCTCAAGAAACCAGCCCTTACCTGCGGCAGCACGCCGATAATCCCGTTGATTGGTATCCGTGGGGCGCGGAAGCCCTGGCTGCCGCTCAGACCCAAGATAAACCGATTCTGCTGTCCATCGGTTACGCCGCCTGCCACTGGTGTCATGTGATGGCACACGAATCCTTTGCAGATGAGGACACGGCCGTTTACATGAACGCCCATTTCATTAACATCAAAGTCGACCGCGAAGAGCGGCCCGACCTGGACAGCATCTACATGAACGCCGTTGTGGCCCTCACCGGACAGGGCGGCTGGCCGATGACCGTGGCTCTGATGCCCGACGGCCGTCCCTTCTTCGGCGGCACGTACTTCCCATCCGCCCCACGCTACGGCATGCCCAGCTTCCGGCAGGTGTTAGAAGGATTGCACAACGCCTGGCAGACCCGCCGCGCCGACATCGACCAAAACGCCGCGCAACTTACCCAACACCTCACCCGCGATCTTGTCCAGACGCAGTCAGACGGCACACCGCTCGACGAAACCGTCTTCAGCGATGCCCTGGGCAGCCTGCTGCGCGTGTTCGATTCTGACCTGGGCGGTTTTGGCCGCGCGCCCAAATTCCCGCCTTCCATGACCCTGGAATTTCTCCTGCGCATGGTCAGCCGCCGGGGCGACAAAATGGCCCTGCACATGGTCGAACACACCCTGCAAAAAATGGCCTACGGCGGCATCTATGATCAGATCGGCGGCGGCTTTGCCCGCTACGCCACCGACGACAAATGGCTGGTGCCCCACTTCGAGAAAATGCTCTACGACAACGCCCTGTTGGCCCGCGTATACCTCCACGCCTACCAGGTGACGGACAGCTTGCTTTACCGCCGCATCGCCGAAGAGACCCTGGACTTTGTGCTGCGCGACATGCGCCACGAATCTGGCGGCTTCTACAGCAGCTACGACGCCGACAGCGAAGGCGACGAAGGCAAATTCTATGTCTGGTCGGCGGCCGAAGTCCGCGCTGTCTTGGGCGAGGAAGCCGACCTGTTTATGCTGGCCTACGACGTGACCGACCGTGGCAATTGGGAAGGCAAAAATATCCTCAATCTGCCCCGCGAATTGGCTGAAGTGGCCGAAATGGTCCACACGCCTATCGATCAGGTGCAGACCCGACTGGCTGCCGCGCGACAAGAATTGCTGGCTGTGCGCGTGCAGCGGGTTTGGCCCGGATTAGACGACAAAGTGCTGACGGCCTGGAACGGCTTAATGCTGGCTGCGTTTGCCGAGGCCGGCCGCGTGCTGCACCGGCCTGATTACACGGCCGTTGCCACCCAAAACGCCGAATTCCTCTTTGCCAACCTGCGCGATAAAGACGGCCGTCTCCTGCGCACCTGGAAAGCCGGCTCCGCCGCCAAATACAACGGCTACCTGGAAGATTACGCCTATCTGGCCGATGGCCTGCTGGCGCTGTACCAAACCACCTTCGACGTTCGCTGGTTTAAGTGGGCCAGGCAGTTGGGCGACCTCATGCTGGCCCACTTCCAGGACGAAGCCAACGGCGGCTTTTTCGACACCTCAGACGACCACGAGGCGCTCATTCAGCGCCCCAAAGATTTGCAAGACAACGCCGTCCCCAGCGGGAACGCCATGGCCGCTCAGGTATTGCTGCGGCTAAGTTTATACACCGGCGACGGCCGTTATTGGGACCCTGCCAACCGGGCCGTCACCGCGCTCTACGATGCGCTCGGCCGGTTTCCTTCCGGCTTCTCCCATTGGTTGTGCGCCGCCGACCTCATCGTGGGCGATCCGCAGGAGGTAGCCATTGTGGGTGATGTGCAAGCCGCCGATACGCGCGCTTTGTTGGACGTTGTGCAGCGCATTTACCGCCCCAATGTGATTGTGGCCGCCGGGGATGACGGGGAAGAAGTGCCGTTGCTGGCGGAACGGCCGTCTCTGCAAGGCCGCGCCACCGCCTATGTGTGCCGTCAATTTGTCTGCCGCCAGCCGGTAACCGAATCCCTTACCCTTGCCCGCCAGTTAAATGGTGGTGAACGATGATTGCCGTTCGCCCGGCCACGCTCGACGATGTGCAGCCGTTGGCCCAACTGCTGCGCGGGATCGGTTGGTTTGCAGCCATAGAAAACGAGACGGCAGCGGAAACGGCCGTGCGCGTTTCCCATCACCTGGCACGATGCCTGGCCGACGACAGCCACGCCATTTTTGTAGCCGAAAATGAAGGGAGCCGCGTGGTGGGGTATACGGCCGTGCATTGGCTGCCATACCTTTTCCTCTCCGGCCCGGAAGGTTTTGTGTCCGAACTGTTTGTAAGTGACTTTGCTCGCGGGCAAGGCGTTGGTGGCCGGCTGTTGGACGCTGTCGTGGCCGCAGCACGGCAGCGCGGCTGCGTGCGCCTGCAGCTGGTCAATTTCCGCCAGCGGGAATCTTATCAGCGGCATTTTTACCAGAAGCACGGCTGGCAAGAGCGCGCAGAGGCCGCCGATTTTGTGTTTTTCGTGTAACCAGTCGCTATTCCTCTCAAGTTATGTTAAACTATTGTGACCATACAGACCCCAAGGGTTTACTCCTCAGAAGTTGGATTATTTGGGTAACAAACCCTTGGGGTCTTTGCCAGAGAAACCTGAACAGACCCCAAGGGTTTACTCCTCAGAAGTTGGATTATTTGGGTAACAAACCCTTGGGGTCTTTGCCAGAGAAACTTGAACAAAGACAGCCATCCCGAAATAAGCGGTCACCTGACGTTTATTCTTACAAATAGCATCAGCGCCTCCATTGCCGTATCGCCACAGTGACAGGCGGATGGGGTTAACGGCCATCCGTTTGCAGCAAAAAAGAACATGACAGAGGAAATTGAAAACCAGGTGGCCTGGTCGGTCACTTTAGACAGCCAACCGGAATTTCTCCTTGCCGTAGACGGGCTGCTGTTTGCCGCGCCCGGCGCGCCCCGGCCGGATGGGGCGGCGACGGCCGTCATCGCCCTCGATTTACAGGATGGTTCGTTGGTCTGGCGGCAAGAGTTCCCATTTGTGATGGTGACCGGGTTGCAAAGTTATAACCCGGATGGGCTGGTGGTTCAGCGCACGGCCGTTTCCCAACCCCTTCTCTTTCTTGCCACCGCCAGCATCGATCTGCTGCGCGGGGAAGGGTCGCTGGCGGCGATTTCGTTAGACGGCCAGGAGCGTTGGCGCTGGACCAATCACGGCCAGAGCGTGTCCCAGCCGGCCGTTGGCCCCGATCGGTTGGCCATGTTGGTCGGCTCGCATCAACTGGTTATGCTGGACCCCACAGACGGCCGTCAACTGCTTCAAATAGCCCTCGACGCTTACGCCACCCTGGCCGCCCCCTTGCTCCACGAAGATGGCTTGATTGTTCCCACGCGCGGCCCGGATGTGCTGGCTTTAGACGTAGACGGCCGTGTGCGCTGGCGGTTCACCGCCGAGCAAGACACCTGGCTCGATCGTACCCCGCTGGCTGTGGGCCAACTGATTATCACCACCGGCAGCAACGGCGTCGTGTACGCCCTGCGGCAGCGTGATGGCGTGTTGGCCTGGCAGCAATCCATTGGACCATCCCAAAGACGATTGTCACCACCCATCAGCAATGGCGAGCGCCTGTTTGTGGGCGCGGCTGACGGATTGTATGCCCTCTCGTTGGCCGACGGCCGTATCGATTGGTATTTTGCCACTGAGCGCACCATGGAAGCCGCCCCCGTTCTGGTCGGCGATACGATTTATGCCACCTGTCATGATCATCATTTGTATGCCATTGCCACCAGTGACGGCACGGAACGCTGGCGATACCGCATGACTCGCCGCATTGAAGTTGGCCCCACGCTGGCGATAAATGAATCGACGGGGCAATCGCTGGTGATTATTGCCGATAGAGGGGGGACGGTAACGGCCGTTTTTCGCACCCCGGCCGGGGTAGAACTCCAGGCCACCGGCCAATGGGAAGCGGCCGTCACCGCCTTTGCCACCGAAGGCCACCTGGACCGGGCGGCCGCTCTCTCCGCCGCGTTTGGTCAGCCGCAACAAGCCGCGCAGTTGTGGCAAGAAGCCGGGCGACCGGAGCAAGCCGCCGAACAATTTGCCGCCGCCGGTGATTGGCTGAAGGCCGCCGAAGCCTGGGCTGCCCTGGAACGGCCGCGTAAACAGGCCGACGCCCTGATCCAGCACGCCAATTCCATAACCGGCAACCCGGCGTATCGTGATGATGAGCGCGCGGCCGTCTGGCAGCAGGCAGCGCAGTTGTTAGAGCTGGAAGGCGAAAGCGTGCAAGCGTCCGAATGTTGGCTGGAAGTGACCCAATACCGTCACTTGCCGGTCATTACCGTGGATGTGGACAAACATGAAGGGTTGATACTCGATGGCTGGACACGGCTGCAATTTATTGTCCGCAATGATGGGTTTGGTATTGCCCGTAATATCATCATTCGCGCCAGCGGATCGCAGTTTAATCTGGAAGAAAGCTCCACCCGGCAGTTTGTGGCCCTGCGGCCAGACAGCGAACAGACCATGTGGCTGGCGGTGCAGCCGTGCGGTTATGGCGATGCTGTCCCGCTGCGCGTGACCATCACCTATCAGGACAAATCGGGCGCGCCCCATGAGCAGGCGCAAACGGTTTATCTGCGGGTGGCGCAGACCGAATCTGGCCGTTTTGCTCAGGAACGGCTGCCACTTTTCACCGGCTCCACCATTCCAGCTGAAATCGACCCGACGCGGCTGCGGCAGTTGTTGAGCGAGTATTTCGACATGACTAATTTGCAGGAGTTGTGTTTTGATTTGCAGGTGGATTTTGAGGTCTTGCGCGGCGGGACAAAGACGGAAAAAATCATGGCGCTGATCTTGTATGTGGCGCGGGAGCACCGGCTAGAGGCGTTGTTGGCGCGGTGTCGGGAGTTACGGCCGTTTATCGAATGGTAGCCGCTCCAAACGATACATGCGCTCATGCAGGCTGCCTTGTTGCTTACCCCAGGCTGCCTTACAATACAGGCACAAGAGGAGCAGGCGACAAGAGGAGAATTTATGGAAGCAATTTATCGGAGTGATGGCGCCTGGGTAGGCGTTTATCACCAGGGCAATCTGTTCAATGTCGATGGCGAATGGCTGGGGTTTGTAAAAGGTCGTGACGTCTATGACACAAATGGCGTGTACCTGGGCTTTTTTAGCAACGACCACCGGCTTTTGCGACAGCGGCGCAACCCCGAAAAGCCGCGCCTTCAACCTCCGCCGCGACCAGAACGCCCGCGAATGCCGGCCAGTATGCCGCTTTCGCCTATGCTGCGGGCGCTGCCTTACGCCTACATCGATATGTTTGAAGAATATGCTGATCAGTTGATGTTTATCTCTGATACGCGCCCGGATATGGAGTGACATGGAAGGTAGAGCGGTGCGCGAATCCCGGGTAACCTTGACACAGGTGATGGGTGTTACTCAGGCCAACACGTTGGGCAATGTCCACGGCGGCCTGATCATGAAGCTCTGTGACGAGGCTGGCGGCATGGCGGCCATGAAACACGCCCACCATCCGGCCGTCACCGTGACCGTAGACTCGATGTCGTTTTTGTCGCCGGTGCATATTGGCAATTTGGTAACCGTGACGGCCGAAGTGACCTGGGTTGGCCGGACATCTATTGAGACGCGCGTGGTGGTGACGGCCGAAAACGTGCTTGCCGGTCAGGTGACGCATACCAACACGGCCTATTTTGTTTACGTGGCGCTGGGGGAAGACGGCCGTCCGACCCAAGTCCCGCCCCTCATTTGCGAAACCGAAGAAGAGCAAGCTCGCTGCCGCCTGGCCGAAGAACGCCGCCAGACTCGCCTCCAGCAGCGGCATTAACGCTTGAATGTACCCACAACCATGACTAAACCCCGTTCACGACTTCTAGACCTCCTTTTGCAATCACCTGCGCACCGCATCGCCAACCTGCCAGACGAAGATTATGGCCTGGCAGACGTAGAGCCTTTCCCATTTTTGGCGATTGTGGGGCAGGCGGAAATGAAACTGGCGCTCATTTTGGCCGTCATTAACCCCCGGGTTGGCGGCGTGTTGTTGATTGGTCCGCGCGGCACGGCAAAGACAACGGCCGTACGTGCCCTGACCGATTTGCTCCCCCACGTGCGCCGCAGCCTGTGCGTCAATGGCTGCACGGAAGCGATGCTCGATGAAAGCGGCATGGACGCCATTTGCGACGATTGCCGCCAAAAAGTGGGTTATGGCGCGCCGCTCACCGTGGAAGATCAGGTGCGCATCCTGGATTTGCCGCTAAACACTCGCCTGGAAGATGTGGTGGGCGGCATCAACGAACGCATCGCTCTGGAACAACAGCGCGTGCGCCTGGAACGCGGCATTTTAGGCCATGCCGACGGCCACATTTTGTACATCGACGAAGTCAACCTGCTGCCCGACGAGATCACCGACGCGATTTTAGATGCGGCGGCGCAGGGCCATTACACCGTACGCCGTGGACCGCTGAAGCTGAAATATCGCTCGCGTTTCTTATTGATCGGTTCGATGAACCCAGAGGAAGGGCGGCTGCGGCCGCAGTTGATGGACCGATTTGGGCTGCGGGCGGTGGTCCGCGGGTTGGCCGAAGCCGATTTGCGGTATCAGGCCTATGAACAGGCTGTGGCCTACCAGCATGATCCGGAAACGTTTGCGGCGCTGTATGCCGCCAGTACGCTGGCTTTGGCCGAGGAAGTGCGCCAGGCGCGGCAGATTTTGCCGCAGGTGATGATCGGCGAGGCGGCGCGGACTTTGGGCGTCAAGCTGGTGCAGAGCCTGCAAATAGATTCCAGCCGGGCCGAAATCACTTTGTTTGAGGCGGCGCGAGCCTACGCCGCCGCCGATAACCGGACTGAGGTGCTGCCGGACGATGTGCAGGCGGTGGCGGCGCTGGCTTTACGCCAGCGGCAAAGTCCGGCTTTGCAGCAATTTTTTACCGAATTAGCCCAGGAAGAAGCGCAGTTGACGGCCGTTTTTTCCCAACACACCACCCTTTCTGATAAGTGATGGCCAACCTCGCAGCCCAATCTTCTACCCGCAATCCCCAATCACCTGCGGCGCTCATTGCTCTGGGGCTGACGGCCGTCTTCGTCGGTTATCTGGCTGTGTGGCTGCCGGGACCGGCCGTCGGGCTGCAATTTTTGGGCGTGGAATTGGGTGAATGGGTCAAATTTTTGGGCGTGGGGCAAAATCGCGACTTGTTTTACCTGCCGCCCATCACCTTGGGCCTGATGTTGGCAGTGTGGACGATGACTTGGCCGAACGGCCGTTGGCAAACCTGGGCGGCGCGGGGGGGGGCACTCCTGGTCAGCTTGCTGGCATTTCCGGCATTAGAAGACCTGCTGGGCGCGTCGCGGGGCCAATACACCGGCCGCATTTATCTCATCGGTCTGGTGTTGGCGGCGGCCTTGTTCAGCGGTTTAGTGGGTACAAAACTGGCGGCGCGACGGCCGTGGCTGCCGTGGCTGCTTATGGCGTTGGTTGGGCTGCTGGGCGCGGCTGCGCCGGCGTGGATGTATTGGCAGGTTGCCCCTTATGTCAGCCAGGTAATCGGTTTGCCGGTGGGGATTGGCTGGGGAGTCTGGTTAAATATAGGCGGGCATGGGCTGGTAACGGCCGTGGCCGTCTGGCAAGTGTGGCCTCATCGGCCGTAAGTCTGCGCCAATCAGCCAAAAATAAACACGGATAGGGAGGCACACGGCTTGCTGATCGTGTTCTTCCCTATCCGTGTTTACGAATAAGTCTTTATGTCTACAAAAAAGGCTTACACGCGCATCCGCTCGTCGATATAGGTGATCGCTTCGCCGACGGTCGTGATTTTTTGCGCTTCTTCGTCAGAAATTTCGCCGTTGAATTCTTCTTCAAACGCCATGATCAATTCAACCAGGTCCAGTGAATCTGCGTCTAAGTCTTCGCGAAAACGGGCTGGGAGAACAACCTGATCTTCTTCTACGCCCAGTAGATCGACTATGATGGCAGTTACGCGCTCTTGTGTGTCACTCATTTACCTTCTCTCCTTCGTATGCAATTTCGGATGATTGCTGAATTTTAGAATCAACCTGACAGTTGTCAAGCTGTAATTCTACCAGTGATTGCCTAAACACCGTAATAATAAACACGCCGGGTAATTAATAGTTGCGTGAGTTGCCCGGTTGGCCGCGTTTTGCAGGGCTAGAAAATAACGCGGGAATCGGACGGATCAGTCGGTGGCGATAGTCAGGACGCCGGGCGAAAATTGGATATGAGAGCTGCCGTTTTCGTGGATGACGGGGTGGGGCAGTTGTCCCTGAGCGGAGTAGGCCACGGCCGTTTTGGCAACCATACGTTCGCTGTCTGTTTCGATGATAAACGGCCGTTCCCAACTTGCCGCGCCGCGCATAAAATTGAAGGCGCGGCGGGCCGGCCAACGGGTGGGGATGTGGAAATCAGCGGGTTGTGGCGAAGGGTAGGAACGGCCGTTGGCCCCCTGTGGGCGGCGCGTCAGGGTTCCGGCTTGCAACTGCGTGATGGCTTCGACGAGTAGTTGGCCCCCCAAATCAGCCGCCAGGCCATCGGCCGCCGGGCCGGAAATGCCGTCTGGCAGCGACAATGGCGCTTGCAAGGCAATGTCGCCTGTGTCCAGCCCGTCGTCCATAAAATGCACGGTCACGCCGGTTTCGGTGATTCCGGCGCGGAAGGTCCAAAACAGCGGCGCAGGCCCGCGAAAATCGGGCAGCAAGGCGGGGTGGACATTGAGAAAGCCATAACGGGGGATTGACAGCACTTTGACCGGAATGCGTTGGTCGAAACAGGCCACACAGGCCACATCCGGCGCCAACTCGCGGATAAGCGCTTGCATCTCAGCGCCGAATCGCCCGATGGCAAAAACTGGGATATGATGCTCCCAGGCCATGTGGATGAGGTTGGGCGCGGCGAAGGGCGTCAGAATGGGCAGTTGGGAAACGGCCGTCACCGGTTCCAATTGGCGTATGCCCGGCCCTTTTTCGGCCGATGGGACGCAGACGCCGACAACGGTGATGCCCGCCGCCAGCAGTGCTGGCAACGGCCGTCGTGAAAACTCGCCCAACATCCCAACATACAACACGCGCAAATCGTTCATTTGAAGCCCTGCCTATCCCATTATATACTCTTACCCATTGACACCCACGTTCATTGGAGAAAACATGACCCGAGAAACGAAAACAATCACCGTTGTTCACTGCGCCAAAATGGGCGCAGAACTGCCCGCGCTCAACAGGCCGCCTTTTCCCGGCGAATTTGGCCAGCGCATTTTCGAGAATATCTCTCAGTTTGCCTGGAATTTATGGCCGGAACAGGCCACCCTGATCATTAATCATTATGGCCTGAATATGGCCGACCCTCGCGCTCAGGACATGCTCATGGAGGAAATGGAACGCTTTTTCTTTGGCGAGAGCGGGCAGCAGCCGGAAGGCTGGACGCCACCAAGCGCTGCGCCGCGGAAAAAATAAAGCCTGATGCTGCATCACGCATCACGAAACACGACTCCATTTATGCCCACCATCCTCCTTCTTGCCTGTTATGAAATGGGTCACCAGCCGTTAAGTCTGGCGTGGCCGACGGCCGTTCTGCGGGCCGCCGGGTTTGCAGTAACGGCCGTTGACCTGTCTGTGTCGCCGCTGCCGACGGAAACGGCCGTGGCTGCCCCCCTCGTCGCAATTGCCGTGCCCATGCACACAGCGTTGCGCCTGGGCGTGCAGGCCGCGCAGCAGGTTCGCACCCTGAATCCGCAGGCGCATATTTGCTTTTATGGCCTGTATGCCTGGCTAAACCGTGAGTATTTACTGGCTGATCTGGCCGATTCGGTGCTGGCCGGCGAGATAGAGGCAGAATTGGCGGCTCTGGCGCAGCGCATTCTGGCCGGTGAATCTCAACCGGCTGCGGCGCAGCCCATTCTGGCGCGGCTGCCTCTGCCTGTTCCCGATCGTTCTGGGCTGCCCAATCTGAGCGAATATGCACGATATGAAGCCGCTGGAACGATGGCCCTGGCCGGCTATGCGGAAACGACGCGCGGCTGTTTGCATACCTGCCGCCATTGTCCGGTTGTGCCGGTGTATCACGGCCGTTTCTTCGTTATTGCCGCCGATACAGTGCTGGCCGATGTGCGGCAGCAGGTAGCCGCCGGCGCGCGGCACATCTCCTTTGGCGACCCCGATTTCCTGAACGCGCCCGGCCATGCCCTGAAAATCACCCGCGCCCTGCACGCGGAATTCCCTCAGCTCACTTTCGATTTCACCACAAAGGTCGAACACATCCTGAAACATCGCGCCCTGCTGCCCGAACTGCGCGCCCTGGGGGCCAGTTTTGTGATCTCGGCGTTTGAGGCGACGAGCGACCCGGTGTTGACGCGGCTGCAAAAAGGGCACACCGTCGCCGACATGGAAGAGGCGCTGGTGGTTTTGGCCGAGGCTGGCCTGCCGGTGCAGCCCACCTGGGTTCCCTTCACTCCGTGGACCAGCCTGGATGATTATTTGGCGATGCTGGCCTGGATTCGCGCGCAGGGTTTGATCACCAATGTACCCGGCGTGCAGTTGTGTATTCGCTTGTTGGTGCCGCCGGAAAGCGCGCTGATCGATCACCCCGATGTGGTGGATTGGCTGGGACCGTTGGACGCGGCTAACTTCACCTATCGGTGGCAGCACCCTGATCCGCGCATGGATGCGCTGCAAACACAGATTGCGGCGTTGGCCGAATTGGCGGGCAGTGACCCATTGGCTAATTTTGCTGCTGTGGAGCGTCTTGCTTACCATGCTGCCGGGCGACCTGCGCCGTTTTGGCTGCCGACGGAGATTGCGCAGCCCGTCCCGCCCCGCCTGACGGAAGATTGGTTCTGTTGAGCGGAGCCAACCTCTGGTCAGTTTGACCAGCTCACCAATCGCTAATCACTTGATCTCTTTGATAAGACCCTAAGGGTTTGCTCTTGAGGCACAGAATTACCTGGGTCTTAAACCCTTGGGGTTTTACCAGAAACCACCTATCCATAAAAATTTGCGAGGTTGTTATGAAGGTTCGTGCTGCGGTTTTTCTGTGTAGTTTGCTGGTGGTTGGGTTGTTGGCGGGCTGTGTGGGTGGGGAGACCCAGGCGACGATTCCGCCGCCGCCAACGCCTCTGGGAAATCAGCCACCGTTGGTGGTGACGATTGGTCAGCCAACGGCCGTTCCCCAACAATTAGAAACGGCCGTCGCCCAATCTTCCCCCACGCCCTTCGAAACGCCTACCCTGGCTCCCACAATCACGCCCCAGGTCCTGCCGGCCGATCCCCAATCGCAGGCCGTGACGGCGGGGAATTTACCGGCGGCCAGCCGCGATCTGCTGTTTATTGCCGATGGGGCGTTAAAGCGCTGGCAAGGCGCGGCGCGGCAGGTGGTCACTCTGGTAAGCGGCGGCGACGAGGCCGCCAGCTTGGCAAAGCGTGGCCCTGGTATGCCGCCGATTGTGGGCGACGTGGCCGCGTATGCGCTCAGTCAGGACGGCCGTCGCGCCGCTGTTGCCCGCCTGACAGCCAGCACCCCCATCTCCAACACGGCGACGGCCGTTACCGTCACCATCCAGACATACGAACTTAGCTATTTGAATATGGAGACCGGCGAGCGGCGCGTGCTGGTACCGGCTGTTACTGATGTAGGCAATCTGGCATTCGCCTTGTCGCGGGACGGCCGTCATCTGGCTTTTGGCGGCCTGGGGTTGGGCGAGGCTGGCAGCCTGGCGCTGACCGCCTCGCCGCAGGGCGCGTTGTTTGTGCTGGAAACGGAAACCGGCGCGCCGCCGAAAACGGTCGGCGGCTGCACAACCCGGTGCCATGATTTTGTCTGGCATCAGGACAACAATTTCTTTGTGTTTGGCGATGGCGGCGGGTTGTTTTTGTATAACTTGTCGGCCAGCAAGCCGGAATTGCTGGCGGGCGACCCCGCCATCACCCGGTATTATGGTCCGATCTCCTGGGCGAAGAACGGCCGTTGGCTGCTGATGTGGTTGGGTCTGGGCATGGAAGGCGCAGACAGAGCGATTTTCGACGTGCCGACCAAACAGGCAATGACCATTCCCAATACGTTCCAATACGCCGATCCGCTGTATGCCGAACTCGCCTGGATGCAGGACGACCGCCTCTTTGTGGTGCGCGCTGAAGGTCCGAACGGCCCGGCGATTGGCGAGACGTGGCGCGTGGATGTGGCGGGCGGCCAGGTGGTGCGTGATGAATCGGTGGCGCTGTCGGCGTCGATTGCGCACCCAACGGCGCCGGTGCATTGGGCCGACGGCCGTTTCGGTTATGGCCTCATCGACGAAAACGGCGCCGCCGGAACCGGGCTGTTCCGGCGCACGGCCTTTAACGAGCCGGAAGAGCGCCTGAACGACGTACCCGCGGCCTTGTTTGCGCCGGAGACTGCCTGGCTGCCGGATGGCTCCGGCGCGGCGCTGGCTCAGTCTGGGCGGCTCTATTACGCGCCAGCGGGCGGCGGTCTGTACGATATGCAGCCGGTGGTTGGCCCCTGGGCGCACACGCTCACCTGGCTCCCCTAAAACCAGCAAATGGCCCATGCCCGGCTGATCCCTCTGGCCAACAGCTATTGGCTTTTGGCTGTTGGTTGTTGGCTGTTAGCTGTTGATGGGAAGCATGGGGGAGATGGTGAAGTGGAGCTGTTGGTGGGCGACGCGGAGGGCGGCTTCAACGGCCGTCGCCGATTCGCCGCGCGCGAAGATGAAACCCAGGTAACTTTCTCCTTCCGGCAGGGGGACGAGTGGGTTGTGCAGGGGGGCGGTAATTTCCACGCTTTCGATCAGGGGTACGGCTGTGGCGGCCTCTTCGCCGGTGACGGCGCGCAGCAGGCCGGCTTCGGGGATGGGGATCATCATCACACCGCTGGCTGTTTCCTGGCGCACGGTGTTGGCCAGGCCCAGCCCGGCGGCCTGACGCAAAATCAATTCTTCCAATGAGGCATCGACGCCAAACCGCAGCGTGCGGGAACAGAGACCGCCAATCGAGCGACCGGCCATTTCTACCAGCCACGCGCCGTCGTCGTTGACGCGTAGTTCGGCGTGGATGGGGCCGGTGCGCAGCCCCAGGGCGGCGGCGGCCTGGGCGGTGCGCGCAAAAATGGCTTGTTGTACGGCCGTTGGCAGCCGCGACGGGGTGATGTAAAGGGTCTCCTCGAAGAAAGGGCCTTCGAGGGGGTCGGGTTTGTCGAAAAGGGCCAGGGGGTGGAGTTCGCCGTTATCCATCATGCCTTCCAGGGCCACTTCGACGCCGGGAATGTAATCCTCGACGAGAAATGGTTGGTCGGGCTGCGGATTGAGGCGCAGCAAGATGCGGCGCAGGCGCTCGATGGCTGCGGCCAGTTCCTGGGCATTGTTGGCGCGCATCACGCCCCGGCTGCCGGACAGTTCCAGCGGTTTGACGACGCAGGGGAAGCTTACCTGGGCGGCGATGTGGGCCGGATCGTCGGCCAGGGTGAAGGCGTGGAAGGTGGGCACGGGCACGCCGCCGATGTGCAGCATCTGGCGCATGACGAGTTTGTTGCGGGCGGCCAGGGCGGCGGCGGGGTAGTTGTGCGGCAGGCCCAGGGCGGCGGCGGCGCGGGCGGCGAGCAGCGTGCCGCTGTCGTCGACGGCCAG
>JAGOMA010000066.1 GCA_017993775.1 Chloroflexota bacterium
GCCAATGCAACGCATACACATGCAGCAGCCCATCGGCGCCAAAAAAGAGGCGGTTATACAGCATGGTTCCTGGGCGATAAAACTGGTAATCGGGAAACGGCCGTAACAACTCCCCCCAGCCAATGCCTACAACCCGCCCAAACCACTCCGGATCATCCCAAATCAAACCAAACTTTAAAGCTGGTGCATACAACCAAAGGATCCCCCACAACAATAGAAGCCACGCTAAGACAAACAGCCCCTGAGAACCACGAAATGAGAGTGTTTTCGCCTTGACCACAACAACAGATCATAGCCCAAATCCACTTCTAAGACTACATATGAGCTTGATTAACACCAGAGTACCCATATTGCCAATACTATCAAACTCAGTATAATCAAAGAAAAATGCCAGGTAAAACTGGTACGAAAGAGGGCAAAACATCTTGGCAAGCAACTCAATTGGAACGGGGAGTGGTGTTTCTGAACACCCCATGGATTTTTTGTTACAAACTGATTTCAGCATGCCCGTCACCGGAGAAATTCGGTACGGCCATGTTGTAGAGCTCCGAAACAATGAAATACTGGTTGATATCGGCGCCAAATCAGAAGGCGTGATAACCAGTCGAGAAGTAGAAGGTCTCGACGATAAAACACGTGCAAGCTTAGAAATCGGCAAGAAAATACCTGTCTACGTAGTTGATCCAGAAGACGAATCTGGTAATACAATTTTATCGTACGTCAAAGCAGCCGCAGAACAGGATTGGCTAATCACGGAAGACCTACTCAATTCCCAGGAAGTCTACGAAACAGTGATTGTCGGCTACAATCGCGGCGGCGTACTTGTTAAAGTAGGCCACCTGCGTGGTTTCGTGCCAAATTCGCAATTGCAGCCATCCCGCCAGGCCGTCATCAACAACAACAAAGAAAGAGACTCAGAACCATCACCATTTCAGAAACTCGTCGGCAAAAAAATATACCTGAAAGTTATCGAAGCCGACCGCGAGAAAAACCGTCTCATTCTCTCAGAAAAAGTTGCCGCACAAGAAATCCGCGACGCACGGCGGGGTGAACTTCTTGAGTCCATTCAAGAGGGAGATATTCGGGAAGGGCGCGTAGTAAACCTGGCTGACTTCGGCGCTTTCATCGACATCGGCGGAATCGAAGGCCTGGTACACCTTTCAGAGTTAAGCTGGAAGCGCATCAACAACCCTTCGGAAAAACTAAGTGTCGGAGACAACGTAAACGTCTGCGTCCTAAAAATCGACCAGGAACGGCAGCGTCTAGCCCTCAGCATTAAACGGTTAGAATCCGACCCCTGGACTCTGATCAAAGAAAATTATCGAGATGGCCAACTAACCACAGCGACCATCACAAAACTGACCAAGTTTGGCGCTTTCGCTCGCTTACACGATGAGTATGAACTCGAAGGACTCATCCACATTTCTGAATTGTCAGATGAACACGTCAATCATCCGCGAGAAGTTGTGAAACCAACGCAAGAAGTGACCGTTCGCATTATCCGCATTGATCCTGAACAGCGACAGCTGGGTTTAAGCTTAAAACAAGTTGCATCCGCCGAATATCTGGAAACAGATCTGGAGATGCTAAATTCTGCTTAAGCGAACCCTGTTTCCGCATTCAGCAGATTCGAGGTGAAAAACAGTGAACTCGAAAAATTGGGAACGATTTACGCAGCGTGCTCGTCGTGTCCTAAGTTTGGCCCAAGAAGAAGCAGAACGACTGAACCACAGCTACATCGGCAGTGAACATGTTCTGATTGGCCTTTTACGCGAGGAAGGTGGCGTGGCTGGTCGCGTCCTACGCGAGCTTGGTCTGGATGTTGTACGCGTCCAGGCTATGGTTGAACGTCTTTCCAGCGGCCCAAGCACACGCACCCCCTTCACAAAAATAGAACTATCTCCCAGCACCAAACGCTTGCTTGAATTAGCTGTAGAAGAAGCCCGGCGCATGGGACAACATTACATCAGCACCGAACACCTTCTGCTAGGGATGGCCCGGCAAAATGAAGGTGTGGCCATTGATGTCTTGCGCAAATTTGGCATCAGCGCGGAACAAATCCGTCGCCAAACCAAGCAAATGCTCAAGGAAAGTCCGGTTGCCGCCGGCGAACCACAGCCTTCAACCCGGCGGGCAAAGAAAGAAAAAAGCAAGACCCCAATGGTTGATCAGCTAGCCACTGACCTGACCATCCTGGCTGAAGAAGGTAAATTAGACCCGGTTATTGGTCGAAACACTGAAATTGAACGCGTCATTCAGATATTAGCCCGCCGCACAAAAAACAACCCGGCTCTAATTGGTGAACCAGGCGTTGGCAAAACAGCCATTATTGAAGGACTGGCCCAGCGCATTGTTGAAGGACGCGTGCCAGAGATTTTGCACAACAAACGTGTCCTACAGCTAGATGTTGGGAGCCTTGTCGCTGGCACGATGTACCGTGGACAGTTCGAGGAACGTCTAAAACGAGTCATTGATGAATTGAAATCCAGTGACGCGATTTTATTCATCGACGAAGTCCACATGCTGGTGGGCGCCGGCTCGGCTGGAAGCTCGGTGGATGCCGCCAACATCTTAAAACCTGCGTTGGCGCGTGGTGAGCTGCAATGTATTGGGGCGACTACACTGGAAGAGTACCGTAAATATATTGAGAGTGATGCGGCTTTGGAACGTCGTTTCCAATCGATTCGCGTGGATGAACCTTCCTCAGAAGAGACGATTCAGATTCTGCGGGGCATTAAGGGCGCGTATGAATCGCACCACAACTTGTATATTACGGAAGAAGCGATTGAAGCGGCCGTTAATCTATCTACCCGGTATGTTACTGAGCGGTTTTTACCAGATAAAGCCATTGACCTGATCGATGAGAGCGCATCGCGGGTACGCATGTACCGCATGCCACAACCGGCCGATATCCAAATTGCTTATGAAGAGCTAAGGGACATTCGGGAAGAGCGCGAACTGGCGGTGGAAGAAGGTCGCCAGGAAGACATTGATGAATGGACCGAACGTGAACGCGAAGTCCAGTTACGGTTGGATCAGATGCGGGCGACTTCTAGTGCTGGTGAAGGCGTGGGCGTAAACGTAACGGCCGAAGATATTGCCGAAGTATTGGCGATGTGGACAGGCATTCCTGTTTACCAGTTCACAGAGCAAGAATCGGCGCGCCTCCTACGCATGGAAGACGAACTGGGTGATCGAATTGTGGGCCAGGAGGAGGCGATTCAGGCTATTTCGAAAGCGGTTCGCCGCGCGCGTGCCGGTTTGAAAGATCCGGAACGGCCGATTGGCTCTTTTATCTTCTTAGGCCCAACGGGGGTTGGTAAGACTGAATTAACCAAATCGTTGGCCACTTTCCTTTTCGGCAGTGAAGACGCCCTGGTACAGTTGGATATGTCGGAATTTATGGAGCGGCATAATGTTGCCCGACTGGTCGGGTCGCCGCCCGGATATGTAGGGTATGAAGATGCCGGGCAGTTGACGGAAGCTGTAAGGAGACGGCCGTATTCTATCGTCGTCTTTGATGAAATCGAAAAAGCCCATCCGGAAACTTTCAACCTCTTGCTGCAAATCATGGAAGAGGGCCATTTGTCTGATGCCAAAGGTCAACGCGTTAACTTCCGCAACACCATCATCATTATGACCTCCAACGTGGGCGCGGACACAATTCGCCGTGGTCCCAATATGGGCTTTGCCTTCCAACGCGATGAAATCACCGAGGAAAAAGCCCAATACGCCGAAATGCGTAAAACGCTTACCGACGAACTGAAGCGACAGTTCCGCCCGGAATTTATCAACCGTGTGGACAGCATCATCGTTTTCCGGCAATTATCGCAGCCCGATATTCGCAAAATTGTGGATATTATCCTGATGGAGGTGAATGGCCGACTGGCCGACCACCATCTGACCCTTGACGTGACGGAAAGCGCCCGCGCCTGGCTGGGAAAACACGGATACGACGCCGAATTTGGCGCACGGCCGTTACGCCGCCTCATTCAGACCGAAGTCGAAGATCTGCTATCTGATGCCGTCCTATCGAGCAATTTTAAAGAAGGACAGGTTGTTATCGTGGATGTGGTTGAGGACAAAATTGTCCTGCGCCATGCAGATGAAGCGATAGAGGGTGAATTGATCGCTGAAGCGCTCCCCGCCGCTTGATCTTCCTCACCAAACGTCTCAACCAAATCAATAAAAAAGCCCGTCAAAACGACGGGCTTTTTTGTGCTTGTTGCTAAAAGCGCTGTCAGGGAGTGGAAACGGCCGTTACCGGAATCACCAACCGCTGCCCCACCTCAATCAGGTTCTGATCGCGAATCTGATTGACGCGCACCACGTCATCCGCCGACACGCCAAAAAACTTGCTCAAACTCGTCAATGTGTCGCCCGGACGCACCACATACACATACTGGACCACCCCATCGGCGCCCGAAACCGGAAGCAAATACAAATGTCCCTGATGAGCCATCGCATTAGGCGTAAACGTCGGCGGCAGCGGCGGCGTTGGGGTAATTTCTACACGCGGTTCATTCGTAGCCACTACCCCACCCTCCGTCCCCGAAGAATCAGGCAGTGGTGAAGGCAACGACCCAGCCCCGCCATTATTACTACAGGCCGCTAAAATCACGACAAATAGAAGCAAAATCCATAACCGGCGCATAAAACCTCCTAGATTCAGAACGTGCGATCCCCACCGGTCAGCAAGGCAACTTTATTATAGCAGAGCCAAACATGCTTTTGAAGGGACCTAGTAGTCACAAGGTAACATAAAGTGAGTCAAAAAGAAAGTTTTTGACCCGATTTACACGGTGTAAATAGGAACTAAATACTAGGCGGTCAGCGTGAACAAGGCGCAAATAATGCCTTGAAGGGACTTTTGGCCTATTTATAATCAATTTGATGCTACCACAAAAGATCGGACGTTATGAAATAAAAGCAGAATTAGGCCGTGGCGGTATGTCCATCGTCTATTTGGCGCACGATCCACACTTTGAACGCGACGTGGCCGTAAAACTACTGCCCCTCGAACTCCTTCACCACACCACTTTCCGCCGTCGCTTTGATCGCGAAGCCAAAATTGTCGCCGCTCTGGATCATCCGGCCATTGTGCCGGTCTACGATTTTGGCGAACAAGACAACCAGCCTTTCCTGGTGATGCGGTTCATGGCTGGCGGCTCGCTTACCGACCGCTTGAAGCAAGGGCCGCTAACCATTCACGAAACGGCGCGCATCCTCAATCGGCTGGCCCCGGCATTAGATGAAGTCCACCGACGAGGCGTGGTCCACCGCGATCTCAAACCCAGCAACATTTTGTTTGACCAGCGCAACGAGCCATTCATTTCTGATTTTGGCACAGCCAAGTTCACGTTTGAACACACCAAACTAACGGAAACTGGCGGCGCGGTCGGCACACCGGCTTACATGAGTCCAGAACAAATCCAGGCCGAAGTGGAAATAGACGGCCGTTCCGACATCTACACCCTGGGCATCATCCTCTTTGAAATGCTAACCGGGAAACACCCCTACCAGACAAAAACGCCTATCGGTTTGGCTGTCAAACACATTTTCGAGCCGGTTCCCCGCTTGCAAGACATGCAGCCCAACGTCCCCGCCGCCTGCCAGCCGGTGGTGGCGAAAGTGATGGCCAAAAAACGAGAGGACCGGTATCAAACGGCCGTTGCCTTTACCCAAGATTTATCGGCCGTTGCCCGCCAATTGGCTGTTACTGACCACTCGCCCCAACCTCCCGCGAATTCCCCTTCTGGCCGACGCCTGGCTCTGCTCATCGGCGCCAGCGCCTACGAAGACCCGCTTCTGAACAACCTCATCAAACCGTCGGCTGACCTGCGGCGTCTGGCGAGCGCTCTGGAAAACCCTCAAATTGGCTGCTTTGATGAGGTGATCTGCCTGCTGGATGAGCCATCAAACGATGTGCGCCGCAGCCTGGCCCATTTCTTTGCCGATAAATCACCCGACGATTTGCTGCTGCTCTACATTGTGGGCCACGCCGCTCTGGACGCCGCCGGCCATTTGCACCTGACCACGCCCGACACAGAGCACAATTTGCTGCGCGGCACGGCCGTTTCCGCCACGTTCATCGCCGACGAGATGGATACCTGCCGCGCCAGCCAGCAAATTCTCATCATGGATTGTTACTTCAGTCGGGCAGTGCCTACCAACCAACCATCAGGCAGTTTCCTGCCAGGCATCATTGGCAAGGCAGTCGATACCGGCTCCTCCTTCACCCGCCACGGACACGACCGCATCGTCATCACGGCCAGCGACGAAACGCATTACATCTGGCAGCACAATGAACAAAGCGGCAGCCCTCAGCCGTCCCGCTTTACCGAATACTTTATTCAGGCGTTGGAAGGCAGTCAGAGCAACGGCCGTAAAGGGCAGCCGCTCACCATTGGCAACCTATACGCGGCCGTCGCGGCCAAAATCAACCGCAATACACCCGACAACACCCAACTCCCCCGCAAATGGTTCGACGACAATCAGGGCGAAATTGTCATCGTTCAGCCGGCCCAACAGCCCACACCCCCAGCCATCGCCCCGAAAAGACAGCCCCAGGAATCCGCCACGAATCGTACCGCAAAAACGCGCGTCACGGCCAGCGCCCTAAGGCGACTGGGCGCAGGTCTGGCCGTTGTTTTGATTATTCTATTGGGCAGCACGGCGACCAGCGGCGACAACCGCACTGCGCCAACTTTTGTACTACCGCCCACGGCGACAACCACGCCGGGCAGTGCGCTGGCAGTAAATCCGACCCAGGTTTTGCCAACCCCAACCACTCTGGCCGCTGCAACGGCCGTTTCCACCCCCACCACGCTGCCTTCCCCCACAGCCACAGCAGCCGACAGCCCTGTCACGCCAGAACCAACGGCCGTTCCCTCCGCCACCGTCCTCCTTCCTTCCAGCCTTTTTGCCGCGCCGGATACGACGGCCGTCGAACGAGCCATCGCCAACCCCGGCGACACCCTCACCATCTTAGGCCGCTCCGCACAGGGAAACTGGTTATATGTCCTCAGCGGCGAGGCCAAAACCGGGTTTATTTACGGCGATCGTGTTCTCTGGTCTGGCGATTTTGCCGCGCTGCCGGTGGTGCCCGCCGCCTTCGAGGAATCAGCGCCTGTGGAAACGAGCGGCGATTGTTCCGGCGGCGACTGCCCCCTTCTGACCTTCGATTTGTATCCGCTGAACGGCCGTTGCGAGGCCAACATCCGCTACCGCACCGTCTACATGCGCGGCCAGGGCGGCGACGGCCGTTACACCTATTACTGGAACGGCGCGCGAGTGGCCGGGCCACTGACTACCGGCTTCGGGTTCGAGGTCAACAACCAGGCCAGCCCGCGCATTATCGGCCTGGGCAAAGTTGTTTCCGGTGATGGCCAGATCGTCGAAAAATCCCTCTTCATCAGCGAATTCCCCTGCAATCCTTAACGCCGCCCACAGTTTCCCACCGGTATCCCCTGTGATATACTCCCCTGCGGCGAAAGCAGTGTCTCGACTACCTTCCTCAAAGGCTACGTAATGCGACAATATCTGGATTTAATGCAGACCATTTTAGACAACGGCGTTCGCAAAGAAGATCGCACCGGAACCGGCACGCTGAGTATTTTTGGCTACCAGATGCGCTTCAATCTGGCCGAGGGCTTTCCGGCCGTCACCACCAAAAAGCTCCACCTGCGCTCCATCATCCACGAACTGCTCTGGTTTTTGCAGGGCGATACCAACATCCAATACCTGCGCGACCACGGCGTGACCATCTGGGACGAATGGGCCGACGAAAACGGCGACCTCGGCCCGGTATATGGCTACCAGTGGCGCAACTGGCCCGCGCCCGACGGCCGTGCCATCGACCAGATCACCCAACTCATCCACCGCTTAAAAGCCAACCCGGACTCCCGCCGCCACATTGTCAGCGCCTGGAACCCGGCCGACGTGGACAAAATGGCCCTGCCGCCGTGCCACACCATGTTTCAATTTTACGTAGCCAACGGCCGTCTCTCCTGCCAGCTTTACCAGCGCAGCGCCGATGTGTTCCTGGGCGTGCCCTTCAACATCGCCTCCTACGCCCTGCTGACGCTGATGGCGGCCCAGGTTTGCGGCTACCAGCCCGGCGATTTTGTCCACACCTTCGGCGACGCCCACCTCTATCTCAACCACCTGGACCAGACCCGCCTGCAACTTTCGCGCAGCCCCTACCCGCTGCCGCACATGCACCTGAACCCAAACGTACAATCCATCTTCGACTTCAAATACGAAGATTTTGACCTGCAAAATTATCAAAGCCACCCGGCCATCAAAGCGCCGATAGCTGTTTAGCTAGAGCTCTTATGATCATCGCGCTAATTGCTGCTATGGATAAAAACTGTGTGATTGGGCAGAACGGCCGTCTCCCCTGGCGGTTGCCTGCGGATATGCGCCGCTTTGTTGACCTGACCCTGGGCAAGCCGGTTATCATGGGCCGCACCACGTATGAGTCCATCCAGCCAAAATACAGGCCGCTGCACGGCCGTACCAACATCATCCTCACCCACAACCGCACCTATGACGCGCCGGGCTGTCAGGTCGTCCATTCCCTCGACCAAGCCCTGGCCGCCGCTAATGGCGCGCCGGAAGTGATGGTGATTGGCGGCACGGCCGTTTACCAGCAGTTCCTGCCCCGCGCCGACCGCCTCTACCTCACGCTCATCGACGCCGAGTTTGCCGGCGACGCCTATTTCCCGCCCTACGACACATCCGCCTGGACCATCACCGCCCGCGAAGCCCACGAACCAGACGAAAAAAATCCTTATCCTTACCAATTCCTGACCCTAGAAAAATTGTCAATCGGTAATGGTCAATAACCAATTGCCAACCGTTGACAATTGACCATTAACCTTTGACAATTGACCATCGTTATGAACAACTTAAACCCCAACATCCCCTCCACCGAACTTTCCCGCCTGATGACCACGGCCGTTACCAAAATGAAGGATTACCAGCTCACCTTCCTCACTCCTCAGCTCTTGCTGCGAATCTTTTTGGACGATAACGACGCCGTCGCCAACCAGATTTTGCGCCGCCTGCAAAAAGATCGCGGCTTCGACTGGGACGCGCTCGTCAACCGCGTCGAGCAGGTCACCCACCTCAGCAAAGGGCGCGACGCCAAATTCGCCTTCACCGACGATTTTGGCAAAGACACCGCCCTGGCCGACGAAACCCTGGTTGTCCTGGACGAAGGGCTGACCATCGCCCAATCGCGCGAAGAACTGAAGGTGAACAGCGGCCACGCCCTCGCCGCCATGGCCCAGAAAAACGTCACCACCTACGCTGTGTTGCAGCGCGTGGGGGTCACGCCGGAAGCGGTCATCGAACTGCTGGCTGAAAGCACGGCCGAAGGCATGCCCATCATTTTCGATTACGTCGACGAGGCCAAACGGGGGCAGGCGCAGGCCGTCTACCAGCGCGAGACGCTGCTCAATGAACTGATCAGCCTGCTCGCGCTGTCGCGGCAGCGGCACGTCATCCTGGTGGGACCGGAGGGCGCGGGCAAGCGCACCCTGGTCTACAGCCTGGCCCAACTGCTGGCCGAAGGCAAAGGCCCGGCCGATTTGCGCTCCGTGGTGGAAATTAACGAACCGGCTCTGCTGGAAAACCCGCTGGCGACGATGCGCGTGGCCTTGCGGCGCAGCAGCGGCGGCGTGCTGCTCGTACCGGGCATCGAACGCTTTTTTGCCGACCGGCTGCGCGCCCGGCTGCCGGAGAACGTGACCCGCGAGCTGCACAAAGCGATGCTGGGCAGCGAGCATGTGATCATCGGCACGGCCGTTCCCGCCGTTTACGACCGCCTCAACACCGACCCCATCATCCGCCAAAACACGCAGCGGCTGGATGTGCCCGCCGCCAGTAAATCAGAAGCGACGGCCATGCTGCTGTTCCATCAAAAGCGGCTGGAGCAGGAATATGAGATTGAGGTGTCGCGGGAAGCGCTGGAAACGGCCGTCACCATCGCCGGGCAGTACATCCAAACCATCGCCCTGCCCGCCGCCGCCGTGCAGTTGGCCGACCGCGCCTGCGCCCTGGTGCGCATGGTCACTCAGGAGCACGTCGCCAACTTGCCGCAGGTAGCCGCCGACGGCCGTCTCAGCCCCGATGATGTGATGGTCGCCGCCAGCCAGATGACCAAGATTCCCATCGCCAAACTCAACGCCGACGAGCGCGGCAAATACGCCAACATGGTCGAACACCTCCATCAGCGCATCATCGGTCAGGAGGAGGCGATTTTGGCCGTCAGCCGGGCCGTTAAGACCGCCCGCGTGGGCCTGCGCGACCCCAAACGGCCGATTGGCTCCTTCCTCTTTCTCGGTCCCAGCGGCGTGGGCAAGACGGAGCTGGCCAAGGCGCTGGCCGAATTTATGTTTGGCACGGAGCAGGCCATGCTGGTGCTGGACATGAGCGAGTACCAGGAGGAAGCCAGCGTCAACCGGTTGATTGGCGCGCCGCCCGGCTATGTGGGCCACGAGGAAGGCGGGCAGTTGACCAATTTTGTGCGCGAACGGCCGTACACGGTCGTTTTGTTCGACGAAGTGGAGAAAGCCCACCAGCGGGTCTTCGACGTGCTGCTGCAAGTGCTGGAAGAGGGCCGCCTGACAGACAGCCAGGGGCGGATGGCGACGTTTAGCGAGACGGTGGTCATCATGACCAGCAATTTGGGGTCGCAGCATATGCTCGTGCCGGTCATCGGCGAGCATGAGCGCGAGTTGGTGCTGGATGAAGTGCATCACTTTTTCCGCCCCGAGTTTTTGAACCGCCTGGACGAAATCATCCTCTTCCATCAGCTTTCCGGCGACCAGTTGGCGGTGATTTTGGACCTGATGTTGAAGAAGGAACTGCGCCTGGCCGAAGGGCAGCAAATCAACCTGACCCTGACCCCGGCGGCAAAGGTTTGGCTGCTGGCGCAAAATGATGAGCCGCAGTTTGGCGCACGGCCGTTGCGCCGCATCATCGCCCGCCACCTGCGTGAACCCCTGGCCGATTTCCTCTTACGCGAGGGCGGGGAACGCCAGACCGGCAGCCAGACGACCATCACCATCGACGCGAACGCCGACGGGCTGGATTTTCAGATGTAGGCATCAAGGATGAAGGCATCAAGATTTGTCCAATCTTAAAGATTGGACAAATCTGCGCTCGAAGCAATCGTGGGTCTTTGGGATTTCATGGGGTTTGGTCTGATGCGTGATACGTGATGCGTGAAACCTCTCTGGTCACGCATCACGCATCAGGGGCTGTCAACCCCCTGAGTTCCTAAAGAACCGCAATCGCTAAACGAGCCTAAGCAGCGACTAAACGAGCCTAAGCAGCGATAAAACGAGTCTAAGCAGCGATAAAACGAGTCTAAGCAGCGATAAAACGAGTCTAAGCAGCGATAAAACGAGTCTAAGCAGCGATAAAATGAGTCTAAGCAGCGATAAAATGAGTCTAAGCAGCGATAAAATGAGTCTAAGCAGCGATAAAACAAGTCTAAGCGGTGATTAAACGAGTCTAAGCGGTGATTAAACGAGTCTAAGCAGTGATTAAACGAGGTTGAGGAGTAAACCCTTAGGGTCTAAGAAGACCCTAAGGGTTTGGTGAGTTCTATGGGACAGCACTTGGGCGGCCAATCGGCCATAAAACGCGCGTTCGGGCAGGCTTTCTGGACATTTTTGGCGGCCCGCGTGATTTTGACGGCGTGGGGGGCGATTGTGCCGCTGGTTATTCCTGCGCCGTTGGAGCCGGAGGCGGTGTTACGGCCGTATCTCGGCCAACCCTACCTCGATTCTGGCCTATCTGGCCTGCTGCTTGGTCCCTGGCAGCGGTTTGACACGCAGCGCTATCTGCGCATCGCTCAGGAAGGTTACGCCCACGAAGAGGATTCCGTGTTCCCGCCGTTGTACCCGCTGGCGGCGCGCGGCCTGGGCGTGCTCTTTGGCGGCGGACCAACGGCCAATCTGCTGGCGGCCACCCTGATCAGCAATCTGGCGTTTATCGGGCTGCTGGTCTTGTTTTATGGCGTGGTAGCCGCCGAACTGGGGCCGCGTTTCGCGCCACGCGCCCTGGTTTACCTGACGTTTTTCCCAACCGGCTTCTTTTTGCTCGCGCCGTACTCGGAGTCGTTGTTCATTTTGCTGGCGTTGGGGTCGATTTGGGCGGCAAGGGGGAACGGCCGTTTCCTGCTGGCCGGTCTTTTGGGCTTTCTCGCCTCCCTGACGCGGCTGACGGGCTGGGTACTGGCGGTTCCGCTGGCCTACGAACTCTACCGGCAGTGGAACACTCTCTTCCCCACTGCGCCCTCCGTGTCTCTGCGTTTAAAACAACTCAGTTACCTGTTGGCGGTGGGGCTGCCGGGGGTGGGAACGGCCGTGTTCTTCCTCTGGCGTTGGTGGGCCGGGCTGCCGCCCATCAACCAGATGTATGAACAGCACTGGTTCCAGGTAACCGGCCTGCCTGGGACCGATTTATTTCGCGCCCTGCAAACCATGTTCCTGGGCGGAACGGCTCGGGCCGGTGAATTTACCTTGTGGTTTGACTTTTTCTGCGCCATACTCCTTATCATCGCTGCAATTGCCGCCTTTCGCCGCTTAAACATCACCTATGGGCTTTATTCGGCGCTGCTGCTGCTTTTTATGCTGCTGCCCGCGTCTGAACTAAAACCGCTGTATTCGTTTTCGCGCTATACGCTGGCTTTTTTCCCGCTGTTCATGCTGCTGGCGTTAGCCGGAAAAAATGGGTGGGTTCACCGCCTGATACTTTATCCATCGTTTGTCCTTTATCTGTACTTCAGCGGCCAATATTTTATTTGGGGCTGGGTAGCCTGATCCACAATCCATGAATAAACGCATCGTGCAAAGCGTTGCGTTGGTGATGCTGGTTTCGATAGTCATGCTAACAGCAAGCCAACGGCCGCCTATTGCCCCATTACCGTTAGTAACTGAAAACCCGGCGGCGGCTAGTCTTGTTACCAGCCCGTATGAGTGGACGGCCGTGCCTCTGCTGCCAAACGTCAACTGGTACATCTGGTATCAGTTGGAATCAGGGTTTACGCCCAGTCCTACGTTATTTGGCCCCTACGTTCTTCTGCCGATGAATGATGATTTGCTCATCGGGCTGGGTTCGGCGCGGCCGGCAGAAAGCGATGGCGCGCTGGTCGGCGTGACCGATGGTTTGTCGCTGCATTCGCTGGGCGCAATTCCCGAACAGGGCATCCATGAGATGCGGCGCGAGGGGCCATTTGTGCATATCGGCGGCACAGACCCCTGCTGCGCCGATGATTGGACGGCGGGCAACCATTATCTGGCAACGGCCGTTGGCCCCATCTACAAACACCGCGATGCCGTGCGCGGCCTGGTAAACGTGGTGCATACCTTTGGGCTTTGGGTGGAAAAAACAACAGGTAATCTTTATGCGGCCGTCAGCGCGCAAGAATATCAGGTGGTCTGGCGCGGGCAGGTCTGGCGCAGCCAGGATCAGGGACAAACGTGGCAGTTCCTCAGCAATATCGGCACAGACCGCGCCTATGACATTGTGGGTTTCAACGACAAATTGTACGTTTTATACACCAACCTCAACCGCGGCGAGCGAAATACGCTGGCGGTCAGTCAAAATGGCGGGTATCAATGGGAAGATCTGGTGGTGGAAGATTTTCAGCGGCTGCATTTAATTGTTTTTGGGGAGCTGCTGGTGGGAGTGAATTATGATCGCACGGCCGTTTACGCCATCAACGCCGCCGAAGCCATCATCAAGTACAACTTGCCGCCCGGCATAAAAATCGGCGTGTCTTACAAAGATATTCCCAGCTACACCAACTATAACATCCTGACAACCGACGGCCGTTACCTGTACACCGTGCTGGAAACGAAAGAATCTTCCCAAAAGTATTCAATAGCCCGCACGACCGATCTGGAAACCTGGGAAATCCTCTACACTACCGACCGCCCCATCCTGACTCTGGCTTATTGGCCGGCGAAAAACTGGCTGGTTTGGGGAGATAACGGCCGTTTCGCCACGCTCTGGAAACTCCCGCTGCCCCCCTTCCCCGCCAATCGACTCCTGGCGGCCAATCCATAACCCCTGAAAGAAAATTCGCGGCGGCGTTAGAGAGACGGCCGTGTCCGGTCAATCCACAACCGGATCAAATCCACCTTAAAGCGATACAGCGGGCTTTTCGCCGATTGGCGCGTCAGAATATCCCGCCCTTCCAGGTCTGTCAGCGCCTGCTGCCAGTTGTCGGCCGATTGGTAGCCGTGCCGGTCTAAAAACGCCCGCATATCGGTCACGTTCACCGTTTCCTGGCCTACCAGCAGCTCGGCCATCGCTTGCAGCACAATGCGCGCCTCCGGCGACGATTCCGCCCAGATGAACTTAAAGTGCGCTTCGCCGCGCCCCACAATGCGCTCCAGGCCGCGGTCTACGTCCATCACCGTCAGGTAATTGCGCTGCGTCTCGTTGTGGTAAACCACCATCTCGTGCAGCACCAACTGGGCAAAATAAGGATGTCCGGCCGTCACTTTGATGATGCGCTCGGCGGCCAGGGGATCATATTCCAGATTATAAGCCGCCACCGGGTCTTCAATCAGGCGGCGCATGTCGGCGGCGCTGAGGAAGGTGATGGGCTTATAACTGGCGATGTTGAACAAAATCGACCAGTATTCCGCGCCCAATTCTTCCAGCTTGTGCGTGCCAGAGAAAACGAAATCCACGCGATCTTCGTGCTGCATGAGGTTGCGTAAAAATTGGAAGATTTCGGGCTGGAGACGGCCGTCTTCCACCCGCCTTTGCAGCTCCTCAAACTCGTCAAACAACAGCAGCAGATTCTTCTCGCCCAGGTCGGCGCGCAGCCGGCGCAAAAAGCGGGAGCCAAAGAAAAATTCCGGCGACTCGGCAAATTCTTCGCGCCGCGGCGGCTCAATCATCACGCCCCGGTCTTCCAGGGCAAACGTAATATCGTCGGCAATCGAAAACAGGAAATCGGCCTCGCCGCGCGCCGGCTTGCCCTGCATATCCACCAGCACGGCGTAATGCGTATCAGCCATCATTTCGCCCAAGCGATACAAGACCGACGTTTTGCCGGTGCGCCGCTGCCCGTGCAGCACAATGACGTTGTTTTGATGCGTGCCCAACAAATTCTCGCGGATAAAGGCAAACACATCGTCACGCCCCACAAACACGTCATCGGTTTTCAGCGGCGTGCCGGTGACGTAGGGAATGGGGAAAATACGCTGGAAAGGCTTGTCCGGCTCGGAAAATTCCACCACATCGGCAAAAGTCAACGATCGTTCAGCGTCGATGGCATCGTCGTAAGTCACTTGCCAGGCGACACGCAAACGGCGACGGCCGTTCTGCGGCACCACCGTCAGATTCACCTGCCGCTTTTCCCCTGGCGGCAAAATATCCACCCAACACTCGTTTTCATCCCCCAGGTGATAATCTTCACCGGGCAGCAGCTTCAGGCGCACCTGCTGCGCGACATTTAAACCGTCGTTGGCCAGGCAATAAAGCAGCGGAACCTGAGCGGCGATGGGACTCTGGCGGGTTTTCAGGTCGGCGCTGACGTCGGCGCGCCCTTTGAGCCGCTTGATAGCCGCCAAAACGATGCCCTGCCAATGATCGAGGGTGGTGTTGAGGGCGGTGAATTCGGGAGAAACGGCCGTTTCCGGGTCATTCAACCGCTGCTGCACAAATTGCTGCGCCTCCCGAATCACTGTCAGCGCATTCTCCAAAAAAATGAGCTTCGTGGCCAGATCATCCACCAATGTGACCTTATGCAGCTCTTCAACGATGCGGCTGATCTTATGCACGCTTTGCACCACCAGCGGGGGCAGCGACGTGGTGTGCTGCTCTTTGGGCGCGGGGATCTCCAGGATGTCGTCCAGGCTTTTCGCCATCAACACCTGGTTCAACGAGGCAAAAACCATCTGGAAATCAACCGACCAGCGCCAATCCGGTTGGCCGGCCAAAATATCTTGAATGGCGGCCACCATAGCCACCTGCTCGGCTTCGGAAACGGCCGTGCCCAACGTGTAATAAGCGGCCGTCAGCCGCGACGCATCCGGCAGCCGGCGATAAGCAGCCACTGAAAGGTGCGGCAGCACCTGATACGCTTCCTTTTCTTCGTTAAACAAGGCATAAATCAGGCGCAGCACATCTTGCGGCTCGCGGCGCAGTTGGCTGAACCAACGAGCCGCTTTATCGACCGGCCTGGGGTGTAACGCCGGCAGCAGCAGGCCGTAAGCCAGGCCCTGCAAAACGCCAACAGCAACGGCCGTTACCACCGCCAACAGCAAAAACAACCACGGCGTCGCCAAAACCAGAGCAATCAACACCGAGGGCTGCTGCGCCAACTGCATCATCCCCTGAAACGTCTGGGCCGTTTCGGTCATCAGCGATGGATCCTGAGGCACAGATCGGGCCATCCAAAAAGGCAGCAGGCCGATATTAAAATAAAACACCCGCAGCCCAATCGCAAACGCCGAGCCAAAAATTAATAAGCTGGCCAGCAGCACGCCGCGAATACGCGCGCGAAGCAAATTAGGCGGGTCTTTGATCAACCAGACGACCAACGCGCCATAAAAAAGGCTGGCAATGGTGATAAATGGCGATAACACCGACCCGGCCTGGCGCATCGGTCCGCTGACCACAATGCCAACATGGCTGTGCTGCATGGCCGCCGCCAACTCTGGCCAATCTTCTATAAACCCCACGTAGAACCAGCTAAAGGCGGCAAACATAGCCACCAGACTGCCGGCAAAGCCGACAATCAGGCCGGCTTTGGAGGAGGCTTCATCGCCGCTAAACCAGCGGCGCGGATGTTTGCCGCCGACCGTGAACGCATAGAGCGACGGCCGTGGCGGTTCCACCGTATGCCGCCGCCGCCAACCCATCCACGCCCCCTGAACCCCGGCCGTAACCAGTCCAATCGCAAACGTGATCTCGATCAGGTAATTGCCGTTCTCAAAAATTGTCACATACCGGCCTAAAACCGGCGGCGGCAGAGCATGGGCTTCCGACATTTTCATCATAAAAGCCACAATCTGCCCGTAGGCAAACAGGGCGTTGATGGGCGATACGAGGGTTGTATACACGATCAGGCTGGCCACCAGACCGGCGATCACCCCTGCTTTTGCCCCCGCCAGCCAACCGCAGGCCCCGCCCCGATTGGCGGCAAACAAGCCCAGCGTCAGGAGAACAGGGACGCCAATGGCCGCCGACCCCATGAGCAACATGCCATGAACCAATTCATTGGCAATAGGTCGGGACCACATCGGCGAGACCAGCGGCGCCAGCAGGCTAACCACCGGATACAGACCGGCGACGCTCAAAAGAATGCCGGCCACTGCGCCGACAATGAGCGCCCGCCGGATCACAGCCGCCCTCCGACTGCGATGCGCAGAGTCTCGGCCAGTTGTCCGGCGGTGGAGAAACGATCGGCCGGGTTTTTAGCCAGCCCTCTGAGCAGCACCATTTCCAGGTTTGATGGCAAATCGGGGGCTTTTAGCAGCACGGAGGGCGGAACAGCCTGCATGTGCTGGAGCAGCATGGCTACCGGCGTATCGGCAGTGAAGGGCAGTTCACCGGTCAACATCTCGTACAGGACGATAGACAGAGCATAAACGTCGGACGCGGCCGTGGCAGCCTGGCCACGCGCCTGCTCCGGCGACATATAGTCGGGTGTGCCGATGGTGGCGCCGGTTCCGGTGAGCTGTACGCCTTCCAACATACGCGCGACGCCAAAATCGGTGAGCACGGCCGTAAACGGCCGTCCCCCGGTCAGGCGTGCCAGGCGCTCTTCGCGGCGCAGCAAGATATTGGCCGGCTTCACATCCCGGTGAACAATGCCATGCGCATGGGCATAATCCAGGGCGGCGGCAATATCGACCACGGTACTAACCACTTCGTCCAGAGGCATACGGCCGTGGCCATTGTTCAAACCAACCAGCCGCTCTTTCAAGGTTTCGCCGTCTATAAACTCCATCACCATGTAGGAAATGTCTTGTTTTACGCCAAAATCGACCATCTGGACGATGTTTTGATGGCGCAGTTGGGCCACGCCGGCCGCCTCGCGCTGGAACCGATCGATAAAGGTCTGGTCGTGGGCCAGTTGATGGGACATGACTTTAATGGCGACGTAGCGGTCCAGAGAGGATTGGTAGCCCTGATAGACCACCGCCATGCCGCCGCGCCCCACCGGCGACAAGACGCGGTAGTTGCCCAGCGTAGTGCCGGTGAGATCGGTCACGGCGCGGGGGTTGGTGCTGGAAGACGGCCGTTCCGTGGGTTCCGCTCTGGCGAGAAATTCGGCGAAGGCCTGCGAGAAAGGCTGGAAACGGCCGTCGGCATTCTCGCGCAGCAGCGCTTTGCGGCTGAGGCGCTGCACCATGTCTGATGCGGCCGTTCCCGTCAGGCGCAGAGCGGCCTGCTCCGGCTGGTCTAGCTGGTTCCAAAGGTAACGGAAATGATCCTCGGCCTCGGCCTTAAATCGGCGAGCGACAGTTTCCACGAGAACGTCATCGGTAATTGGTTCGCGGCGCAAATCGTACAGGTACGAGCCGGCGAGGTTGAGGAAAAAGGGGTGGGGTCCGGCCAGTTGGATCAGAGAAGCGATTTGGGCGGAGAGAAACGGCCGTTGCCCGGCCAACCCCGACAGTTGCGCCAGCAAAGCGTCCGCTTCAGCCACCGGCAGCAAACCCAACTGCTGTTCCGAAAAAATGTTAAAAAATGGCGACGAGAGCGTGTCGGCGTGTTGGTAGGTCAGATCGTACAGACTGCGCTTGGAGGCAGTGATGTACACCATGCCCAGTTCGCCAGCCAGGCTGCGCAGTTCGCCATAAAAACTGGCGGAAAAAGCGGGATTAGACGCCAGACTTTCAAATTCATCCAGCATCATCACCACGGTCAATCCGGCGCGTTCCACGCGGCGCAGCAAGCGGCGCACCTGCATAAAACGCACTTCCGCCTGTCCGGCCAGCTCGGCGACCATTTCTTGCAGGGCGTCTTGCCCATCTGGCAGCGCCATTTCCAGCCGGTCCAAAATTTCCGGCCAAAATTCGTCGTAGGCGACATTGGCCATCCCTTCCAGATCGACATAGATAAAGACAAATTTCTGGGGATCGAAACCATGCGCGCGCAGGCTGTCTGGGCAGGAGAGATGAGTCAGCAGGGAGCTTTTGCCCATCTTGCGCTCGCCAACCACCGAACGACTTTGCCGCGTGGCGATAGCGCTGTAGAGCGCCTCGACCTCTCGTTCGCGGCCGCAAAAATAGGCGGGGTCGGTGATGCGCTGGCGGTTAAAAAAAGGATTGTCGTGATGATGGTGCGCGTGATCCATGATGTTTTTTGTAAGCCGTAACCGTTTTCGCTGTGGCTAAATGTTGAATTTGACGTTGATGATGTCGCCGTCCTGCATTACGTAGGTTTTGCCTTCTTGTCGCAGTTTTCCGGCAGAGCGGGCCTGGGCCATGCCGCCCAGAGCGATCAGATCGTCATACAGGATGGTTTCGGCGCGGATAAACCCTTTGGCCAGGTCTGAATGGATGGTTCCGGCGGCGGTAACGGCCGTTGCCCCCCGCTCCACCGTCCACGCCCGCACCTCATCTTCACCCACCGTAAAAAAGGATTGCAGCCCCATCAGGTCGTAACTTAGCCGGATGATTTTGTCCAGGCTGAGTTCCGTGACGCTGTATTCCTCCATGAACATTTCCAGCGATTCGGTGTCCCCTTCGGCGCTCAATTGAGCCAGTTCCATCTCCAGTTTGCCGCGCAAATTGGTGACGATGGTGTGGCGGTGGTCGTAATCCAGGTCGATTTCTTCCTGGTCGTCGCCGATATTAACCACGACAAGGGTCGGTTTGAGCGTCAGCAGGCCATACCCACGCAGGGATTTAAGCTGTTCTTCGTCAAGGTTCAGGTCGCGTAACGGCCGTTCCGCCGCCAACGCCTCATTCATCTGCTCAAACAAGGCCGCTTCCACCTGAGCCGCCGCCTTATTTTCCTTGAACGCGCCTTTGGTCAATCCTTCATGCAGTTTAAACAGCCGCTTTTCCACCGTGGCTAAATCGCTGAGCAAAAATTCAGTGTCCAGCGCTTCCAAATCGCGCGCCGCGTTCACGCTGCCATCGGGGTGCGGGACCAGGTCGCTCGCAAAGGCACGCACGACATGGACAAAGCCATCCAGCGCCGAGAGGTGGTTGAGAATCGCCCCACCCAGAGCAGAACCTTCTTCGCCGCCTTTTTGCAAGCCGGCCACATCGGAATAGGTGATGCGGGCATAGGTTGTCTTTTTCGGCTTAAACATGGTGGTAAGAATATCGACACGGGGATCAAGCACATCGACAACGGCCGTTAACACGTCAAATCGTCCGCCCATACTTTGCCCCGTGGGGGCGTCGCCCTTGGTCAGGGCGTTAAAAATTGTGGTTTTGCCGGAACTGGGCAAGCCAATAATGCCTAGTTTCATCTGAGACTCCTCAATGAACCATGAATTGTGACATGGTGAATTTAATAAGTGTTGCTAACGAGGGGGAGTATAGCAGGAAATGGGTATGGCTGACAGGGGAGCCGGGGATGAGGGAAACGGCCGTTGCCGCCACCCACCCTTATGATCCATTCGGCGCAAAAACAGTCGGCTTCAACAACCCCACAAACGGCAAATTACGATACAACTCCCGATAATCCAACCCGTACCCCACCACAAACTTATCCGGCAAATCGAAGCCCTTATACTGCAAAGGCACCGAAATCAACCGGCGGCGCGATTTGTTAAACAACGCGCACACCTTCAAACTGGCCGGTTGACGGGCGCGTAAATTGCCCAACAAATAGCTCAACGTGAGGCCCGTGTCCACCACATCTTCCACAAACAAAACGTGCCGTCCGGCAATCGACTCATCCAGGTCTTTTTGCAGCCGCACGTAGCCTTTATCCCGCGCCTGGCTGGAATAACTGGCAATCGCCATAAAATCCACCTCCACCGGAATGGTGATCGCCCGCAGCAAATCGGACATGAAGGGGAATACGCCCTTCAAAACGCCCACCATCAACGGGTGGCAGCCTTCATAATCCCGGGATATCGCTTGCCCGATGGCCAGCACGCGAGCCTGAATCTCGTCCTCGGTGAACAACACCTGGCTAATGCCCTCATTTAATTCGCCATACGCTTCTGGGGGGTAAAATTGTGTCATGAGTTAGCTGATTGGGATTCTGTGCCCATCATATCGGCCGCGTGGTCGTCGAGGCCGTATCTGATCATCATGTCGCGCAAGTCGCTGCGCTTTAGCAGGGTGATATTAACTTCCGGGTAAAGTTCATGCATCCGGCGGATTTTACGGTTTTTGATGGTGACCAACTTGGGGCGCACAGTGGTCAGTTCCACATAGCGGTCTTCGTCTGGCAAATAAAAGTCGGGCGAAAAAGCAACCGTTACGCCGCCATTTTCGTCCCATTCCAGCGGAAAAGTCGTTGGCTCATACTGCCAGCGGATACCGTAATAATCGAGAATCCTGGCAAACTCTTTTTCAATTCGGTGTACAAATTTTTGGGGGGTTGGCGTTATATTGCTCAAAGGTAGATCGCTCCATCCACTTCACTTTACCATAAATTATTATAAGGCATGGCGAAGAGCGTTTCAATGAGGAAAAACGGCCGTTTACAAAAAAAAGGAGGGAGATCAGTCCTAAACCAATCTCCCTCCTGGTCTTCCAATCTTATTTCACTTCCAACAACTCTACCTCAAAAATGAGGGTCGCGTTGGGAGGAATGGTCGAGCCGGAGCCGGCCGCGCCATAGGCCAATTCCGCCGGGACAACAAGCTGGCGCTTGCCGCCCACCTGCATAGAAGCCACGCCTTCATCCCAACCGGCAATCACGCCGCCCTGCCCCACCTGGAATTCTAAGGGGGCGCCGCGTTCTACGGAGCTGTCGAACTGCGTGCCATCTTCCAGCCAGCCGGTGTAATGGACAACGGCCGTTTGCCCAGCCTGCGGCGTCGCGCCATCACCGACAACGATGTCGTAATACTTCAGACCGCTGTCTGTGGTGGTGAAATCGGCCGGGTCTACTTCGGTGCGGGCAATGGGTTTGCGTATGTCGTTCAGCACAACTTCCATTAACAAATCAGAATTCGGCGGGATGGAATCGCCAAACCCTTCTTCACCCAGGCCCAGGGCCGAGGGGATCAACAGTTGGCGTTTGCCGCCGATCTGCATCCCGACCATGCCTTCTTCCCAACCGGGGAAGACCTGGCCTGCGCCTACGCGAAAGTCGAACGGCGCGCCTTGTTGGTAGGAACCGGTGAAGTAACGCGGTCCTTCGGCCAACCAGATGATGAAATCAACCGTCACCGAATCGCCATCTTCAACCGTCAGGTCGCCGCTGCCCGTTTCCAGATCGATCAATTGCAAACCGGTATCGGTTGTGGTGTAGTCGGCAGCGTCAACGGCCGTTGGCGCAGGCGGTTCTTCCACAGTTACCAATTCTACCTGCATAATTATGGTGGAGTCGGGCGGGAAAATGCCGCCGCCATCCGCGCCAAAAGCCAGGTCCGGCGGAATCAGCAGTTGGCGACGCCCGCCAATTTGCATGGTGGCCACGCCTTCTTCCCAGCCGGGGAACACCTGACCGCTGCCCAAAACGAAGGTGAGCGGCTGGCCGGTGGCCTCAGAATCGTCGATAAGCTGCGGCGCGTCTGCCTCTGTTGCGCCGGCTAACCACATCACGTAGCTGGTTGTGACAATGTCGCCATCTTTCGGCGACGCGCCATCACCTACGGTCATGTCATAATAACCCAGACCGCTGTCGGTATTTGTGTAGGCATCTACAGCTTCTGGTTGTCGTTGTTCCACAGCCGGTAAAACGGACGGGTCCGCAGACGTATCTACAGCGGCGGTTTCCAAAGTTGGCTCCGCAGCCACCTCGCCGGTTTCGGTGGTAGTGTCTGCCTGTGCCGCCTCATCAGCGGGCACAGCCGGGCCACACGCAGCCATCAAAAACACCAGCGCCAAAACGGCGAGGATCCCAATCAGAGTAAATCTTTTCTTGTTCACAAAATCTCCTTTTTTTGGTTATGATTTCCAGTCCGGCATTGTACCATAGGCAGGCCAGATGCTTGTAGCAACAGATGATTTCTTACATGCATCTCAGATTCGCCCAACATTCTGCTATAATGATTTTTTATCAGGGTTTCCCAGGAGGAGCAAAGATGGAGCCAGCAAGAAATTCTAACGGCCGTTTCCCCCTCATCGGCCTTATCATGCTAACCACTTTATTCGGCATAGAAACCATTCGTATCCTGCTTTCACTGCTCATGTATGTTCTGCGGGACCGCTTTTCCTTCAACGCCATCCAGATCGGCGTGATTGCTCTGGGCTTGTTTGCGCTCAGTTTTTTGGCAGCCAGCCTCAGCCGGCTAATAGGCGCGCGCCGCCTGCTGGCCGTTTCTGCCGGCGGCGTAGGGCTGCTGCGGCTGGCCATGCAGTGGTGGTCGGGCGATCCGGTCGTGGATTTAGCCCTGGCTTTTGCAATCATATTCCTGTTCACCTTGTTTTGGCCCGCGCTTTTAGGGCTGTTGCATCAACACAACGGCCGTCTCTTCGACGACGTAGGGCTGGGGTTCCTGGCCGGGCTGGCTTTTGACGTAGCCTTACATGGCACCTACCACACGTTGGATATGGCGTGGCAAACCGATTGGGGCACGGCCGTTTTGCTGCTCTTGCTCGCTGGCGGACAGTGGGCTTGCCTGCGGCTCGTCGGGCAATCTTTACCCGACCAGGCCAGGGATTTGCCCGCCAGCCAGGCAATTGCCTGGCTGGCGATTGGCCCTTTTCTCTTTTTGTATCTGGTTGTATTGGGCAATGTGGCTCGGTTTACTGTGCTTATCGGCTGGAGCCAGACGGCCGTTTATGCCTGGGTCTTGGGCAGCCAACTAACCGGTTTGCTGGCCGGCCAACTGCTGCTAACCAGACCCAACCGCCAGGTCTACGGCTTGCTGGCTGTGGGCAGCGGCGCGTTGCTGGTTTTGCTGCTGGCCTTCAACCCGCAGCATGGGTGGGCAGCGGCGGTAATAGGCCTACTGCAAACACTCAGCGCGGCCTTACTGCTGATTATTTTGGTTCAGAGCCTGGGTTTGGGCGACGGCCGTGTCGGATTACGCAACCTCACAATCGGTAACGGACTGGGCTGGCTGCTGCTGGCCATCTTCACCTTCCTCTTTTACGCCGGTTACGACATTGCCCTGCCCTTTGCCAACGACATTTTGCTGCCCGCCGCCGCCCTCGTGCTGACTCTGGCTATCCTTGGCGCAGCCCGCGCCATCCGTGCAGACGAAAAATCGCCCATCGCCATTGCCTGGCAGCCCACGCTGCTGCTGCTGGCGCTGCTGGCCCTGCCGCTGATCCAATGGTGGACGGTCCCGCAGCTAACGGCCGTGGCCCCACATTCCCTGCCCATTCGCGCCATGACCTACAACATCCACAACGGCTTCGACCCGATGGGTAATCTCGGGCTGGAAGCCATCGCCCAGGTGATTGAAGCACAGCAGCCCGATGTCGTCGCCCTGCAAGAGGTGTCTCGCGGCTGGGTGATCAACGGCTCGGCCGACACGCTGCTCTGGTTGGCCAATCGGTTAGAAATGCCGTATGTGTACGGCCCAACCGCCGGACCGTTGTGGGGCAATGCCATTTTAAGCCGTCTGCCGCTGCAAGAAGCGCAGCTGCACCCGCTGCCACCAGACAATTTGCTGCTGCAACGCGGGGTGATTGAGGCGCGTTATGCGCTGGCGGGTGGCCAGAGCCTGAACGTTTTTGCTACCCACTTCCACCACCCGGATGATGGCAGCGCGGTGCGGCTGATGCAGGCGCAGACCGTGAACGATGTTTGGGGGGAACGGCCGTTTAGCCTCTTCATGGGCGATCTGAACGCCGAGCCAGCCGCGCCAGAAATTGAACTTCTCAGCCATGCGGGCTGGCAGGATGTGGTGGCGCTCAGCCAGATTTCGCCAGACGCCACCTATGACGCGCTCACCCCCAGCCGCCGCATCGACTACATCTGGATGTCGCCGGATTTAACGGCCGTCAATGTTGTCATCCCCACCCAACCCGCCTCAGACCACCTGCCCATCGCCACTACGATAGAAAATGGTGGTCAATAGTCGGTTTTTGTATGATCTGGGGAAACGGCCGTGCCAAAATTAGCGCGTTTAAACGAAGTTTTCCGGATTGGTTGACATGATCTGATTATTTGTTACTATTTTGGCACGATGTTAAATGATGTGACATTTTTTCCCCGCCGCCGCCGCAGCAGCCGGACCCCAGGTCTGGATTTTTCGGTTGGGTAAGTCACGCAAGACAGATTAGAAACCCAAACCGCCAGGCCACAACAAGGTCTGGCGGTTTTTTTTTGCCATAGATTAAAGAACAATGGGT
>JAGOMA010000099.1 GCA_017993775.1 Chloroflexota bacterium
CTTCGTCGACACGCACCAGCAGGCGCTGGTCGATGTTGATGTAGCCTTCGGAGAAGTCTACGATTTCGGCGCGGTCCGGGGTGATGGTGATGCCGTCGGCGGCGGCGTCGTATTGCCCATCGGCTACAGCCTGGATCATGCCTTCCCAGCCGGCTTCGACGTAAACCGGCGTGCAGTTGATCAGTTTGCAGATTTCATTCCAGACATCGTAATCCCAACCGGCCGGTTCGCCGGTTGTCGGGTCGATGTAGTTGAATGGCAGGTATGCGTTTTCAACGGCGATGGTCACTTCTCGGCCGCCCAGGTCGGGCAAGGCGGCGCTGTCGGCGGCTGGCTGTTCGGCAGTTTCGGGCACGGCCGTTGCCTCGGCCGGTTGGGCGGGTTCTGCCGTATCTGTTGCGCCTCCGCCACAAGCTGCCAGCAGCAAAACCAACAGCAATGCGACAATACCTACTGTCCATTTCTTATTCATCTTCTCTCTCCTTTATATCTATCCTTCAATATTGGAACCATGAGTGTGGGTTACGATGAGGTTGGTGAATTTTTTCATACGGCACTTTATTTGTCAAATCACCCCAAAACACAAAACCTGATAGATTTTGGACACTCTACCAGGTCTTGTTCCTTACGTTTTTTCTGGGCTGGCCAAACGGCAAACGATCAGACCTCTATAACCGAATCATCTTCGCCATATGAATTGGGCAAATAAGCATCCGCCTCCCAATCATTTTCCCACCGGTCGCCATCTAAAAGATAGCGAAAACGGTAAGCTTTGCCCGGCGTAAGCGATAAAATGACGCTAAAACTGCCATCTTTTAACTTTTTCATCGGGTGACTGTCGGTACTCCAGCCATTAAAATCACCGGCGAGCACGGCCGTTTCCGCCTCTACTTCCGCCGGCAACTTAAATGTCACCCGGCAAACCGTGCGGGTTTTAGAATAACTTTTGTTCAACATATGGAACCTCCCACTATTTGTTTTATTTAAGAAATCCTCATGGTTATAGGCGGCGTCGGGGCGGGGACCGCCATCATTCGCCGCCGCAAACCGCCTGTCACTCAGCATGATCTTAATCCATCTCGCCTGCTTCTGACAAGCTGCAACTCTATCTAAAAGTTAGTGTAAAGGCGCTTCCAGCGACACACAAGGGCCAAGTTGGCAGAATAAGCAGGCGCGTCAATTGTGTAGGGTGGCTGAATTGATGGGGCAAAACAAGGAAAAACACGGCCGTTCCCCGCATTTTCCTTGCGCGTCTAACTAAAAATAGGCATCATTACACTTGGTCAACCAATTAAACACTCACAGGATCAATGGCTTACCTATGTCAGAATTGTTACACCTTCATCCAGATGTCGCCGCCGCGCAGGCCGCGCAAGGGCCAATAGTCGCCCTGGAAAGCACCGTCATCACCCACGGGCTGCCTTACCCGCAAAATGTCGAAACGGCCGTCGCCATGGAAACGGCCGTACGCGCCGGCGGCGCAACCCCGGCCACCATCGCCATCATTCAGGGCCAAATCCACATCGGCCTCAGCGCCGACCAGATCGAATATCTTGGCCGCCGCGCCGGGCAAGACGTGCGCAAATGCAGCCGCCGCGATCTGCCCCTGGCCCTCGCCCGGCGTGAAGATGGCGCCACCACCGTCGCCGGAACCATGATCCTGGCCCACATGGCCGGCATCGAATTATTCGCCACCGGCGGCATTGGCGGCGTGCATCGCGGCCACCCCTTCGACATCAGCGCCGATCTGGCTGAACTGGGGCGCACGCCCGTCACCGTGGTTAGCAGTGGGGCCAAATCGATTTTAGACCTGCCCGCCACGCGGGAAGTACTGGAAACCAATGGCGTGGCCGTCATTGGCTATGGCACAGATGAAATGCCCGCCTTTTTCACCACCCGCAGCGGGCTGGGCGTTGACGTGCGCCTGGACACGCCGGAAGGCGTCGCCGCCGTCATCGCCGCGCGGCGGCAGCTTGGTTTACAAAGCGGGCTGCTCGTTACCGTGCCTGTGCCCGCCGCCGCCGCCGCCGACCCAGACGAAATGGAAGCGGCCATTACCCAGGCCACGCAAGAAGCCGACGACCTGGGCATTCATGGTCCGGCAGCCACGCCCTGGCTGCTGAGCCGGGTTGTTGCTCTGACAGACGGCCGTAGCATGCACGCCAACACCGCCCTTTTGCAAAACAACGGCCGTGTCGCCGGACAAATTGCCGCCGTGCTGAGCGCGCGGCCCTAGACCTGTCCCACCTCATTCCTATCGTTATTTTCAAGGCATTGGGTATAATCACTCAAGGAAACTGGAGAAACTTCAACAGCACGCAGCAAGGTCTCAACCCGCTCTCAGGCAAACAATAATCACCCATGAAAGAGCAACTGACGGCACTCATCAACAAAGAATTCAGGCGTCTGCAATGGCTATCATTCGCCATTTTAGTCCTCGCCTTTTTCATGTTAGTTGCTGCCTTTTACTTTGTCGTCGGCGTTTATCTGGGCAATCCGATGAGCAATTGGATGGCCGGGCTGTTCATTACCATTCTCCTTTTTTTCGGCGTCACTGTGCTTATTTTTATGCTGATGAGCCAATCGGGCGAGCGCGTGGATACGGCCGTTAACAAAATCGTCTTCACCGAAACCCATGACATGGAAGCCGCCAACAAACGGCTCAAATCGCTGCAAGAACTGGCCTCCATCATGCGCGCCACCCTCAGTTTTGAACGCGTGGTGGAAGAGGCCCTGAATGTCTGCAACCAGGCGCTCATCGACAACGGCACTGCCCGGGATGCCCTGGTTAGCACCGTGTTTCTTTTTGCCGGCGCGACCTTGCGCCCGGTGGCCACGCGCAGCTTTTCCGGCAGCGACCTGGACCGGCGCATTCCGGGCAAAAAAGGGCTGATCAGCAAAGCGCTGCGCGAAGTTGAAATCACCGCTTCCAACAACCTGGAACGCGACCCGGAACTCCAGACGTTTCTGGCTTTTCGTTCCTGCCAGACGGCCGTTTGCATTCCGCTGCGAGCCGGGTTTAACATTTTTGGCGCGATGCTCATTGCTTCCAAAACGGCCGTGCAAATCAACGACGACCAGTACGAATTATTCGCTTCCGTCGCCGATCAGGCAGTCATCTCCCTGCAAAATGCCCGGTTGTACCAGGAATTGGAAGCCGAAAAGCAGCGCCTCATCGACGCCAACGAAAACGCCCGCAAAGAACTGGCCCGCGACCTGCACGACGGCCCGACCCAAAGCATCGCCGCCATCGCCATGCGCATCAACTTTATCCGGTCGCTGGTCAGCCGCGACCCGGAACAGGCCATTATGGAGCTGCAAAAAGTTGAAGAATTGGCCAAACAGACCTCCAAAGATATTCGCGGCATGTTGTTTACGTTACGGCCGTTAATTCTGGAAACACAGGGCCTCAGAGCCGCCGTGGAAACTGTCATCAACCGCCTGCGCGAAGCCGACGGCCTCAACATCCAGCTCAATGGCGGCGAATACGGCGACCTGTTAGACGACGCCGGGCAAAGCGTCGTCTTCTCCATTGTCGAAGAAGCGTTGGGCAATGCGCGTAAATATTCCCAGGCCACCCAAATCGAAGTGCGCTTCTGGAAAGAAGACAATCTGTTTGTCGCCCTCATTCAAGACAACGGCGTCGGGTTTGATACCCAGGATGTCAACCGCGATTACAGCTCGCGCGGCAGTCTGGGCATGGTCAACATGCGCGAACGCGCCGAACGCATCAACGGTTCTTTGCGCGTCGAATCTATCCCCAAACAAGGGACCAAAATCACCCTGGTTGTGCCGCTGGAAAAACACGGCCGTGTCTTCACCACCGGTTCCCATCGTTAAGGCGGCCAGCTAGCTAACAGGTACCGTGTTTGCCTCCCCCCTTCTCCCCTATCCGAAGTTAACCTCGGTCAGCCGCCGATTCCCCTTGTGGGGTCTGGTTGCCTTTAGCTTTTCCGGCTATCTGGCGCTTTGTCTATGGATGCCATTGTTAGCCAATTACGGCCGTTTACCCCTGGCCGACGTGCGCACATTTTCCCCTTCGCTGCTGCAAGGGCTGCTCTATGGCTTGTTGATTGGCGGGTTGTTTGCCCTGTACGCGGCTGCGTTTGCCCAGGTAAGGCAGCGGCAAAAGCCGCTCTCGCTGTCGCAACTGCTGCTCACCACCCTCCTCTTCATTCTGCCGCTGCTCTTCACCTACCCCATCAACGCCACCGACATCTACCGCTACGTCATCGGCGGGCAAACCAGCAGCTTGTATGGCGCGAACCCCTTCACCACCCCGCCCAGCCAGCTTCCCGATACCTCCATCGCGGCCTACGCGGGCGAATGGGCAGACGCGACCTCGCCTTACGGGCCGGTGTGGGAAACGGCCGCCGCCGCCATCACCCGCGTCAGCGGAAATAATCTGCTGCTGGGGCTGCTGATGTTTAAAGGATTGGCCGGGCTGCTGCATCTGGCCATCGCCGGGCTGATCTGGCAGTTGTTGGCCGGGCAGGAAACGGCCGTACGCGCCGCCTTCACCCTGCTCTGGGCCTGGAACCCCGGCCTGCTGCTCACCTTTGTGGTTGATGGGCACAACGACATTCTCATGCTCTTCTGGCTGCTGCTGGGCGTGTGGGTCATGCGCCGGGGGCGTCTAACCGCCGGCCTGCTGCTGCTGGCGCTGGCTCCCTTAACCAAATTTATTGGCCTGCTGCCGCTGCCCTTTTTCTTCCTGGCGGCCTGGCGGCAGATTCCCGCCCTGCGCGGACGGGCGCGGCTGGCGGTGGGCACGGCCGTTGGCGGCCTGCTCCTGGTCTTCCTTGCCTTTCTCCCCTTCGGCTCGCCCATTCAATATGCCCAACGGCTGCTGTATGAAGCGACGGCCGTGCCCGGCTTTTCGCCGTCCGTGCTGCTGTTTTATCTGGCCAACGTCCTGGGAATTCCGCCCACCTACCCGCTGCTCTACGGCGTCACTGGCCTTCTGGCGGTGATAGCGGTGGGAATGGGTTTGTGGCTGCTGTGGCTGGCGGCACACGGCCGTTCCCCCATTCGCAGCGCCGCCGACATCTTCGCCCTCTACATCGCCCAGGCGCTCAGTTTTCGCATCTGGTACGCTTCCTGGCCCTTCCCCTGGCTGCTGCTAGACGCCGCCGAAACCCCCGACCCGCGCCAGGCGTTCCGGCTGCAAGTCGGCCTCTGGTTCCTGCTTACCAGCCAGCTATCAGTGCTGATCTATGGTCATCTGCGCTTTTACGCCCTGGGCGGCAGCGCCTTGCTCGCCCACCTGGTCGGTGTGCCCTTTACGTTTGGCCTGCCTCTGTTCGCTGCCTGGCGGCAGTACCGGGCGCAAAAACCGGCTGAAGCATAAAACAGACCCCAAGGGTTTGCTCTTGAGAATTTGGATGAGGTGAGCGCCAAACCCTTGGGGTCTTGGGGATTACATGGGGTTTGCTCTGCTGCGTGCTGCGTGCTGCGTGCTGCGTGAAACCTCGCCGGTCACGCATCACGCAGCACGCATGGCCTTACACCGCGCCGAAGCCCATCTTTTCTAACTGCTGCGCATCATCGGCCAGGGCCACTTCAGCCACAGCTTTAAAGTCGGCCAGCCAGTCGTCCAATTCGTCTAGTTTGGCGTCGCGCATTTGCGTCGCTTTTTGCGCATCGCCCTTCTCGTTTTCCTGCGTCACATTGGCGGCGCGCACGGCCGTTACCAGATCCATCTCCGCCTGCACCTTCGCCGCGTCATAGCCAAACTGCGCCATCGCCGCCAAAAAGGCCGGCTCTTGCAGCAGGCTGGCATAAAATTGCAGCGCCTGCTCCACCCAACCAGAAATAGATTTCTTGCGACGGCCGTTCAGCCCCAACCCCTGCTGCGCCTGCACATCGCCCCTAAAGGCCACCCGCGCCAACTTCAACGAGCGCGTATAAGCCGTGTCAGCCGCCGCATACGCCGCGTCAAAGGCCGCCGTCGCCCCAAACTGCTCGCCATATTCCCGCTGCTGCGCCTGCTGCAGCGCTTCCGTCTCCTCAAACAGGGCGCGGCCCGCAGCCATCCGCTCCGGGCCATAACCAAACGGCGTCAGGGCGGCTTGCAGCGCCCCATCCCCAAGCACGGCGTCAACCGCCACCTGCGCGGCCATCAGCCGCTCCCCAATACCTTGCTTCGATCGTGTTGCCATGGTGTCATCTCCTTTTTGTTATGGCAAAAATAAAAACGACCAGATAACGAAATGCCGCGCAATCTTGCGCCCAAGATCGCGCCCAAGATTGGTCCAATCCGGGAAGATGGGACCAATCCGACATCCAATTAAATTATCCCCCGGGAGAAATGATTTCTTCCCCGGGAGAAATGGTTCCGACGCGGGAGAAATCGTTGCTTCACCGGGAGAAATGACTGCTTCACCGGGAGAAATGGTTCCGACGCGGGAGAAATCGTTGCTTCACCGGGAGAAATGGTTGCTTCACCGGGAGAAATGACTGCTTCACCGGGAGAAATGACTGCTTCACCGGGAGAAATGGTTCCGACACGGGAGAAATGGTTGCTTCACCGGGAGAAATGACTGCTTCACCGGGAGAAATGGTTCCGACACGGGAGAAATGGCTGCTTCGCTGGGATAACTGGCTGCTTCGCGGGAGAACAGGCTGCTTCATAGTCTACGATGGTTACTCACCCATTCTACCTCCCGGAGGTTCATTAGCCTTTAAGAAAATAACCAAATAATTGGCTCG
>JAGOMA010000022.1 GCA_017993775.1 Chloroflexota bacterium
CCCCCTACACCTTATACAACAAATCCAAATACCGCTTCAACATATCGCCGACCACGCCGCGGGCGGGCAGGCTCGCGGCCATGCCGTACACCGGCGCGAGGCCGGATTCGGCTTGTGGATTGGCCTTCACAAAGGCCACCGCTTCGCGCAAATCAGCGATTAAGCGCTCCTTCACCCCGGGCTGCGTGTGCAAATTGGTCACCATGATGTGAATGCACGACGGTTTGTGCAGCCCGTTTAGACTCCATCCCCTCTGGCCCAATCGATCCATCACCCGATAAATGTCGAAGTTGTCCGAGGTGAAGGCGATGATGAACAGCGGATCGCCCAGCACGCGCAGGTCGGGCAGGGCTTCGATTTCGCGGCGGATGAACTGCGCCGTCTCCAGAATGCGCCGCGTCCGCTCCAGGTAGCCATCCTGGCCGATGCTGACCAGCGCCGCCCAGGTCGCGGCGGCGGCCGCGCCCGGCCGACTGCCGGCCATGCTGGGCGAAAAATACATGCCGCCCGGCCAATCCGTCACCACAAAATATTGGTAGCGGCGCAGTTCCGGCGTGCGGTACAGCACCACCGACGAGCCTTTGGCCGCCAGCCCGTACTTGTGCGTGTCGGCCGACATGGAGGTGACGCCGGGCAGGCGGAAATCGAAGGGCGGCAGGTGGTAGCCCAACTTTTCGGCCCACGGCAGCACAAAGCCGCCGACGCAGGCATCGACATGGAAACCAATGCCCGCCTCCTGCGCCAGCGCCGACATTTCGCTGATGGGATCGATCATGCCGTGGGGGAAGGTGGGCGCGGAGCCGACCATGGCGATGGTGTTTTTGTTGATGGCGTTTTTGGCGGCGATCCAATCGGCGCGGAAATGGTCGTCGACGGGGATGTGGACCAGCTTGAGGCCGAAGTAGTGGGCGGCTTTGTCGAAGGCGGCGTGGGCGGTGACCGGGGCGATCACTTCTGGCTGGGTGATGCCTTTGGTCTCACGCGCCCAGTCGCGGTAGGTCTTCATGGCCATGAGGATGCTTTCCGTGCCGCCGGAGGTCAGCGTGCCGCAGATGTCGTCGGGGGTGTGGGCTGCGCCGAGCATGTCGGCGGTCATGGCGACCACTTCGGCCTCGAATTTGCTGGCGCTGGGCCAGACGTGGGCGTGCAGGGCGTTGCTGGCGGCGGCCAGGTTGGCGGCCTGGTTGAGAAATTGGATGTGGTCGTCGTCGCCGTAGAAGACCGCGCCGGAGACGTAGCCCTCTTTCCAGCGCGCTTCTTCGCGGTGGGTCAGGGTGTGGATGTCGGCCAGGATGTCGGCGGGGGCACGGCCGTTTTCCGGCAGCCGCGCATAACTGGCAAATTCGCCCCGGTAGGGTTTCAGTTCATGCTCCAGGTCGGCCATGATGGCCGCGTACTCCTGCTCCAACCGCCGGTTGACGAAGGGGATGGCCTTCAGCGGCTTTTCCACTGCCCCGACAAGGCGGGGATTCAGGCGTTCAATTTGGCTGAGGATGATGTTTTTCAGGTTCATAGGTCACTCTTTCCCTCTCCCCGGCCCTCTCCCAGAGGGAGAGGGAGTTGGACTTCCCCTCCCAGAGGGAGGGGATTGAGGGGAGGGCTAAGCCGCTGCCAGTGCGCCCATCGGGTCCCAGGGCGGCAGGCGGGTGGGTTTGGTTTCCAGGATGGGCAGGAGTTCGGCCGGGACGTACTGCTTATCGACGGCGATTTCGTACATGTACTCGTCGAACCAGGCGTCGCTCATGACCATGTAGCCCTTCTCGCCGAAGGCATCGCCCCAACTGTTTTCCACGCGCCATTTAGTGGCACGGCCGTTCTCGTCCAAATCTACGCCGGTAAAGACCATCGCGTGGGTCATCACGCTGTGGCCGTAGAGCACGCGCTCCGTTTTGTCGGCGGTGAAGGGCGTGCCGTAGAGCAGTTCATAGTCGTAGGTGCGCGTGTCCATGATGCCCAGATCGCGCTCCAACATCTTGCCCACGTCGCAGCCAAACCAGACTGGCTTGCCCGCTTTGATCATCTCTACGGCCGCCTGCTTGAAGACTTCCATTTCCACGTTCAGGTAGCGGATGATGTCGCCTTCGACGACGTTGCCCAGGTAGTCGATGGTGTAGAGGGCGTTGAACGGCTTGTCGGGCGTGGGGCAGTGGATCAGGCAGGCCATGTCGTCGAGGTTGTAGGGGCTGTAGCGCTGGTAGAATTCCTGGGGGGTCAGACGGCCGTCGCGGTGAAAGTTGCCATCCTTATCGCGCCACTGCCATTCAAACGACTGCGGCGGCTCGCCCAGGTGGATGGCCACCATGCGGTAAATCACGGCCATCATTTCTACTTTGAGGGTGCGCAGCGCGGTTTCGGTAGCGCCATTGGCGTGCATCCGGCGCAGTTCGGCGGCAAATTCGCGCAGTTTGGCGGTGATCAGCCAGTTCATGTAGCGCGAATTGGTGCTGCTTTCGGCTTCCGGCATGACGGTTTTGGGCACGACGCCGTACTTTTTGATGAGGTTGACGAACATATCCCACTGGCCGCCGTCCTGGATGGGGTCTTTGAGCAGGTGGGTGAGCAAACGGCCGTCTACCGGCTCATCGGCCGTGCGGATAATGCTTTCCAGAAAGAAATTCGATTTTTCGATCTTGTCCCAGAACATGGCGTAGGTTTGCGACAGTTCAAACTTTTCTACGCCCAATTTTTCCATCGCCGTCACGCGGAATAGATTCAGCCCGGCGAATACCCAGCAGCGGCCGCTGGCCTTTTGCGCGGTGATGTCGTTGCTGTGCAGGGTGTGGGAAAAGGTGTGGTCGGTGCCGGCGACGACGTCGCGGTTGGTGGCCACGGCGTGGATGTTGTTCTTGGTGACGGCGTTGCGGGCCACGCGGTTTTTGGGGTCGGCCTGGAAGTGATCGTGGAATTGTTGGGCGTGGGTGGGGGTGATAACGGCCGTTTGCGGGTAAGTGGTCATTGTGTTTGCTCCTTGATGGGTTTATCGGGCGGCCAGCTGCCGGCCAGCCGCCGATTCGTTTGGTGGATTTTAGCAATTCCTGGGGAAAAAGAAATCTATGGATGCGTGATGCGTAATGCGTGAGGCGTGCGTTCTCTCTGGATCACGCATCACGCATCACGCATCACGGGTGTTTACCACCTACCCGGCAAACAAGCGCCAAATCTGCGCCACGAAAAAGGTAATGATGAACCCCATCGCCAACGGCATCAGGGCGGCCACGGCCGTCCACTTTTTGCTGCCCGTTTCCTTGTAGATGGTGTAGATGGTGGTCGAGCAGGGATTGTGGATGAGCGAGAAGAGCATGAGGTTAACGGCCGTTAGCAGCGTCCAGCCGCCCGCCGTAAACAGCGACATATAATCCGATGTGGACTGCGCGTTGAACATCACGCCCGCGCCCGCGCCGCCGTTCACGCCGGTCATCAGCACCGTCAGCATCAGCACCGTCGGAATCACAATCTCATTGGCCGGGATCGCCACCACGTAAGCCAGCAAAATGACGCCGTTCAGGCCGATGAGAATGCCCAGCGGGTTCAGGAAGTTGATGAGGTATTCGGCCAGACTTGTGCCGCTGATGGTGATATTGGCGATCAGCCAGATGGCCGCGCCGGCCGGCAAAGCGAACACGATAGCCCGCCACAGCACGTAGATGGTGCGGTCGATTAACGACGTGTAGATGGTGCGCCACACCTGTGGCGGCCGGTAGGGCGGCAGTTCCAGGCTGAAGGTAGACACCTCGCCGCGCAGCACAGTGCGTGACAAACTCCAGGACACCACAAAGCTCAATACCACGCCCAGCATGGCAATGCCCACCACCGCCAGCGCAGAAATAATGCCGGCCAGATAAGCCGGGACCAGTCCGCCAATGAACACCGTGGCGATGAGGATTTGGGTGGGCCAACGGCCGTTGCACAGCGCAAAATTGTTCGTGATGATCGCAATCAGCCGCTCGCGCGGGCTGTCAATGATCCGCGTCGCCACCACCCCGGCGGCGTTGCAGCCAAAGCCCATCATCATACTCAGGGCCTGTTTGCCATGCGCGCCAGATTTGTGGAAGATGTTGTCCAGATTAAAAGCCATGCGCGGCAGGTACCCAAAATCTTCCAGCAGCGTAAACAACGGGAAGAAAATAGCCATCGGCGGCAGCATTACACTGACCACCCAGGCCGTCGCCAGGTACATGCCGTCAATCAGCAGCCCAGAAATCCACCAGGGCAGGCCAACAGCGTTGGCTACATTGTGCAAAAAGGGAACCATCGTATCGATCAGGATGGAAGCCAGAAATTGCGAGGGGTAGTTGGCCCCGGTGATGGTCAGCCAGAAAACCAGCGTAAACAGCAAAATCATCATGGGGAAACCCCACGTGCGGCTGGTGACCAGCCGGTCAATGGTCCGGTCCAGGTCAAAACGGGGCTTTTCATCCGGCCGGGTCACAGCCCGGTCGGCCAGGCGGGCGGCGTCGGTGTAAATATCTTCCATCAGCCGATCATGAAAGTCGCGGCCGATTTGCCAGCGCAGGGATTCGGCCGTTTTTAAGATATCGGTACTCGTTAGATTATCAGTAGTCATGGTTATTTTTCCTTCCATCTCAGGCCGGTTCCAGGTGAATCGTCAGGTCTTGCCTGGCTTCCGGTTCCTGGCGCTGCAGATCGCCTAATTCGCCGCTGCGGATGGCGTCGGCGATGCGCTGGTCGCCGTCCAGCAGGCGCAGGGCTACCCAGCGGGCGTTGGGCACGTTGGGGAAGGCGGTCTCTATTTGGGCCACCAGTGTTTCCAGAGCTGATTGGATGGTCGCTGATTCTGTTTTAACACGGTGCGGTTTGCAAACAGTTTGCCCCGTCGCCACTTCGCTGACGGCTTGCAGCAGCGCATCCAGTCCTTCGCCCTGGCGCGCGGCCGTGGGCACTACCGGCACGCCCAAATCCCGCGCCAGCCGCCGGTCATCCACGGTGATGCCGTGACGGCGCGCCTCGTCGATCAGGTTCAGGCAGATGACGGCGCGGTCGGTAATTTCCAGCACTTGCAGCGCCAGATTCAGATTGCGCTCCAGCCGCGTGGCATCCACCACGATAATCGTCACGTCCGGCTGGCCGAAGAGGATGAAATCGCGGGCTACCTCCTCGTCCAGGCTGGTGGAGAGCAGAGAGTACGTACCGGGCAAATCGACAATTTTGTAGCGTTTGTCGCCATAGCTGTAGCCGCCTTCGGCGCGGGTCACTGTTTTGCCCGGCCAGTTGCCGGTGTGCTGGCGCAGGCCGGTCAGGGCATTAAAGACGGTGCTTTTGCCGGTGTTCGGATTGCCGGCCAGGGCAATGACGTAATCCCAATCGGTCATATCGACGCCCAGCTTGAGCAGATTACCGGCGTTGTGCGCCGGGCAGGTGGCGCATCCGGCGGCAGCGGCGGCGGGAGATTGGAGATTGGAGATGGGAGATGGGAGATTTTTCTTGTCATTCATGTTGTTTGGTTCCTTGCTCAGCGTTGCCCTTCGGGCTGCGGTTTGCGGATGCGGATCAGGCTGGCCTGTTCGTGGCGCAGGGCGATGAGGGCATCGCGGATGATGTAGGCGGTGGGGTCGCCGCTGGGGCTGCGCATTTCGGCTTTGATTTTGGTGCCGGGCAGGATGCCCAGGTCCATGAAGCGGCGGCGTTCAGCCCCGCGGCATTTGTTGGCGATGCCCACCACTTCGGCGTACGCGCCGATGGGCAGGCGGTTCAGGGTATCAGAGTCGGGCGACAGGGGGTCTTCGGTGTCCTGTTCTACCGTCACGGGTTCAGCCACCACGGAGATGTTGGCGGCCAGCATGGGCGCCAGCAGGTGTTCATCGCCGTTGGCCCAAAAGCGCACCCGTTCGCTGCTAATTTCGATGATGCGTACCGGCATGCCCGGATACAGCCCTTCAGCGACAAGTTGGGCGTAGACGATGGCCGGCTCGTCTTCTAAGTGGACGATGCGACCGGGCGTGCCCAGCGGCAGTTTGGTGAGCGGCTGCCCGCCGTGCGACACGAGCTGGCCGCTGGCCGTGGGAATGGGGTCGCCGTGGGGATCGTAGATGGGGTTGCCCAATTGGGTGGCGAGTTCGTCTACCTGCTGGGGCGTGAGGGCGTGTTCCAGGCGTTCGGCACGGCCGTGCCATTCTGCTTCCTCAAAGCCGGTTTCTTCGGCCAGGTAATGTTCCCACAGCCGGTGGGCGCGGATGATGTGCAGGGCGGCTTCGCGCCCGGCGGGCGTCAGGTGAATGTCGCCATCCAGGGTGCTGACGAATTTGTTGGTTTCCATGGCGCTGAGTAGTTGGGCCGTGTTGTCGAGGCTGGCATGGATGACCCCGGCGATGCTTTCCAGGGTGGGGCGGCGGCCTTTCATCTCGCATTTGTAGATGTGTTTGAGGGCGTCTTCGCTTTGCACGCGCTCGTTGAGGTGGCGGGCGTGCTGCCAGCGCGCCCAGAGACCGCGTTCAGGCCAGAAGAGTACGGCCGTTAACCCTAGCAATCCGGTGGCAGTGGACAGGGCAATGAGTGGATCAGGCATATCAAGATTCCTTATGACGATAATTTAGGTGCGTCTAAATAATTATTTGCACGTTTAGAATTTTAGTCGGAAAGTGGGGCTTGTCAAGTGGGGGTGTGGGAGGAACGGCCGTTTGGCTTGATTATTGGCGGTTGCGATAGAGGTTGGGGTCAACGGCCGTGGCCATGGCCCGGACATCCAACTGGCCGCCTAAAAACTGATTTATTTTTTGGGCTTCGGCTTCCGGCGCGGCCAGAATATCGCTGTAATGGCAGTAGAGGACTGCCATGTTGGGTTGTGCGGCCAGCCAGGTTTCCACCTGCTGCAGGTGTTTCTCGAACAGCGCGCTCATTTGCGCGTCATCCATGGCGGCAGGGTCTTCGCCGCGATGGATGAGCATTTTGCGCTGCGAGGCCAGGATTTCGGGCATGTTCCGTCGGATAAAGACAATGCGGTATTTGTAGTTGGGCGGCAGGTGTTTGAGCAAGGCGGAAATCACTTTGATGCTTTTGCCAACAGCGTCGGAAACCCAGTCTGTGTCGCCTTTGTCGAGCTTTTTAATGCGCTCAAATTCGTAATATCCCTTGGGGTTATCTTTATCGGCCGAGCGGATGTTATCGGTGAGTGGGGGGATGCCCCCGGCTTCAATCATTTTCATCATCATCGAGGTGCCGGACCGCGGCAGACCGGAGACGACGGTGATAATTTCGGCGTTTGCTGGGCGATTGCGGAAGATATTTTTGAAGAAACTCATGGGGTTTTCCTATCTCAGTTCTGTAAGCGGTTAAATTTTCGTTACTATAAAGACCCCAAGGGGTTGGCTCCTGGGGATTTGGATTAGTTGGGTACCAAACCCTTGGGGTCTTGCCAGAGAAACCTGAACAATTTTAATATTTTAACGCAATTTTTACAGGCATGAATGGTAAAAGGCCTTTTAATTCAATGAATATTGGCTGATAGACAATCTTTTAGGACTTTTGGCAGGATTATCGAATTGCCAATTTAGTGCTACACTCTGTTTTGGAATCTTTTTGCTTAAGGAGTTGACTTGTGACCTGGTCTGTATTGGTAGTAGATGACGAACCCATGACGCGCACGCTGCTTCAGTTAATGTTGGCTCCTGCTGACTGTGAAGTTGTAGAAGCGGAAGATGGTTTGGATGCTCTGGAAAAAATTGAGCAGAATATGCCGGATGTGCTCGTTTTGGATGTGATGATGCCCAGAATGGACGGTATAACGCTGTGTCGGGTATTGCGGGAAGAATCGAGAACGGCCGTACTACCCATCATTCTCCTCAGCGCCAAAACAAACCCTGAATCTGTGCAAGAAGGCTTGTTGGCCGGGGCCAATAAGTATCTGACCAAGCCGGTAGCCCGGCACGACCTGGTAGCCAGTATTGAAGAAGTAATGGCCGCCACGGCCGTTCGTCGATAAGCCGCTGGTTACTTCTCGAGCAGCGCCTGCCGGGCGGCTTTAAGCTGCGCCTCTAGCGCCTCCGGCGCTGTGCCGCCGATCATGCGCCGCGATGCCAGCGAGGCTGTAAAGTCAAAAACGGCCGTCACGCCATCCCCTAATTCCGCGCTTACCGTTTGGAAATCGGCCGTTGTCAGGTCGGTTAACAACACCCCCTTTTCTTCCGCCAACTGCACCACAGACCCAACGATGTGATGCGCCTGCCGGAACGGCATCCCCCGTTTTACCAAATAATCAGCCAGATCAGTCGCCAGCAGCCCTGGTTCCAACTGCGCCGCCATGCGTTCCGGGCGAATTTTCAACGTCCGGATCAATCCCGTCATGACCGGCAGGGCCAGCGCCAGGGTATCGAAGGCGTCAAAAACCGGCTCTTTGTCCTCTTGCAAATCCTTGTCGTAGGTTGATGGCAATCCTTTTAGCGTCGTCAACAAACCGACCAAGTTGCCAATCAACCGGCCGCTTTTACCGCGGGTTAGCTCCAGGGTGTCCGGGTTCTTTTTCTGGGGCATGATGCTGGAACCTGTCGCATAGGCGTCGTCTACGGCCACAAAGCCAAACTCGGCGCTGCTGAACAGGACCAATTGTTCCGACAAGCGACTCAGGTGCAAGCCGGTCAGGGCGGCGGCGTAGAGAAAATCGGCGGCAAAGTCGCGGTCGGAAACGGCGTCCAGGCTGTTGGGAGCCACGGCCGTAAACCCCAACGCCTGCGCCAGCGCCTGCCGGTCCACCGGGAAAGCGGTTCCGGCCAGCGCCGCCGAACCGAGGGGCAGAACGGCCGTGCGCGCCTGCGCCTGCGCCCATCGTTCCTGATCCCGCTGCAAAGGCCAGAAGTGAGACAGCGCCCAATGTCCCCAGGTGATGGGTTGGGCGTGCTGCAAGTGGGTGTAGCCAGGCATGGGCGTGGCCAAGTCGGCGGCGGCGCTGTCGGCCAGCGCCCGCTGTAGTTCGGCCAGATAAACGCGGAGTTGGTCGATGGCTCCCAGCGCCCACAGGCGGAAATCGGTGGCGATCTGGTCGTTGCGGCTGCGACCGGTGTGCAGTTTGCCACCTACCGCGCCCACAATTTCGGTCAGACGGCGTTCGACGGCCGTGTGAATGTCTTCATCTCCCGCCGCAAACGCAAATGTGCCCCCGGCAAACTCAGCACGCACCTGTTCCAATCCGGCGATGATGGTTTTGGCTTCGGCCGGCGTCAGCACGCCCGCGCCAACCAATCCCTGCGCCCAGGCGATGCTGCCGGTGATGTCCTGGTCGTACAGCCGCCGGTCGAAGGGCAGGCTGTCGTGGTATTGGCGCACGAGTTCGGCCGTGGGTTTTTGGAAACGGCCACCCCATAATTTACTCATTGTCATTCTCCAATTGCTTGAAGACCCTATCGGTTTCCCTTAGGGTCTGGATTACAAATGTCTGAGATACGCTTCAGGGTTGTTTAGAAAATCTCTGGTGAGCCGGACATGTTCCAATTCGTCGTAGCTGGTTGGCTGAATCCGGGCGGTCTCGAAATGGAAAAGGGTCGCGTCTGGAAAAGCCATGATGATGGGCGAATGGGTGGCAATAATGAACTGCGCCTCTTGGGCCACCATCTGCTTGATGGCGGCGATCAGGGCTAGCTGCCGGATGGGCGACAGCGGCGCTTCTGGTTCGTCTAGCAGATAGAGGCCGCCAGGGACAAAACGAGATTGGAATAGAGCCAGGAAACTTTCACCGTGCGAGTAGGCATCCAGACCGCTGCCATACCGCCGTTTCATATCGTATAGTTCATTCATGTACGGCGTCTTGGCCAGATCGACGGCCAATTTTGACCGGCCTTCATATTCCTGGTCCACAGAATTGAGGTCGTCTTCCAATTCCTGCTGCATTTGCGCCAGACGTTTGGCGTAGCCGAAGAAATCTTCGGCGCGCAGGAAGAAGCCTTTGTGCGTCCGTTTCCGCCAGGAGGGTTGTAGTTGGGCGGCGAATTTGCGCACGGCCGTTAACGATTTATCCGTTTTCACGCTTTCGCTGCCTACAGTGGTCGAGTCAACAGCGCAGGCAATGGCCTCCAACAAGGTGGATTTGCCTGAGCCATTTTCGCCAACAAAAAAAGTAACCGCAGATGAGAAAGTTAGCTCCGGTAAGGATTGTAAAATGGGTAGGTTGAAGGGGAAGGAACCATTGTCCTCGCTGCGCCACTTTCTCACGGTTATGGATTGCAAATGGATCATTGTGCGGTAATTTTTTCCAGGGAGTCGCCGACGGCGATGGCGCCATCTTGCACCACGCGGGCATAAATGCCACGCAGGCGCAGCGGCCAGCCATCCTGGTTGACAAATTTGAGGGCGTCGCTGCCGAAGCGCTGGGCATATTTCCGGCAGCCGCGGTGTTCTTTGGCGGTGATTTGCAAAACGGCCGTGCCCACCTTCACCTGCTGCCCCGGCGGTAAATTCTCCGGGCTGAGGTCTAAATCGACATATAGTTGATCGCCGGCCAGCGGCCACCTGGTCTCATCGGGCGAGATAATTTGTAGAGCGCGGATGTTAACCAGGGTAATCTGCCGGTCCGGGTCGACGGAACCGTCGCCGGAATGTTTGCTTTCGCGCTGCCGCCAGGTGTCGCCTTCCAGCCCGTTGGCCTGAGAAAGAACGGCCGTAGCCAGCGACAGGCGTTCGTTTTCGGCTGGCCGGGTGATGATTATGGCGAGACGGCCGTTATCCACAGGGGCTTGCCGGACGTGGGGCAGCCCTGCCCGCAGTGCTGCCATTGCTTCGTGAGTTTCCATCATCAATTCCTTTCCGGCGCGACCAGGCGCGACCGGCAAATAACTGTTCGTGGCTCCTCTGCCCCACGTTCATGGATTGTAACGATCCTCGCAGCCCCCATACCTGACAGGGTGACAATTTAAGTCCCCAATCCCCTCAGGTCCGATAATCTGCATTGATGGCTACGTAATCGTAGCTAAGGTCGCAGGTCCAGACCGTGTCGTGCGCGTCGCCGCGACCCAGGTCCAGCCGGATTTTGAATTCTGGTTGGTTAAAGATAGCTGCCGCCTTGCTTTCCTGGTAGTCGGTGGGCGTACCCTGGCGGACGAGCTGTAATTCGTCGGTTTGCTGCACGCCCACCCACAAATTGGTCTGGTACTGGTCGAAGGGCACGCCGGCGCGCCCGGCGGCGGCCAGAATGCGTCCCCAGTTGGCATCGCCGCCGGCGAAGGCGGTTTTGACCAGCGGCGAGGTGGCGATGGTGTTGGCGACGGTGTGGGCGTCGACGGCCGTTGCCGTGCCGCTCACCACAATCTCTACAAACCTGGTCGCCCCTTCGCCGTCCTTCACAATCATGCGCGCCAATTCGGCGCAGAGCATGGTCAGCGCCGCGCCAAACAGGACAGCGCTGTCGTGGTCTTCTATGGCCACGCCGCTGGCCCCGTTGGCCAGCAGCAGCACGGTGTCGTTGGTGCTGGTGTCGCCATCGACAGAGATGCGGTTGAAGGAGTGGGTGACGGCCGTTTTCAACATGCCGGCCAGCATATCCGGGGCAATTGCCGCATCGGTGGTGATGAGACTGAGCATGGTGGCCATGTTGGGATGAATCATGCCTGCGCCTTTGGCCATGCCGCCAATCGTGACCACGCCGCCGGGCAGGTCCACCTGCACCGCCAGATGTTTGGGGCGGGTGTCGGTGGTCATGATTGCCCGCGTGACAGCCAATCCGCCCGCGGCCGAATCCTCCGCGCTGCTCTGGCGAAGCGCCTGGCCGGCGGCGGTGATGCCGGCTTGCAGGCGGGCCATCGGCATTTGCACGCCGATGACGCCGGTGGACATCACCAGCACTTCGTCGGCGGCGCAGCCAACCGCCGCAGCGACGACCGCCTGGGATTGGCGGGCGTTGTCCAGGCCGGGCTGGCCGGTGGAGGCGTTGGCGTTGCCGGAATTGATGAGCACGGCGCGGATGTGGCTGTTGTTGGCCTTGAGCGTGGCGCGATCCACCACTACCGGCGCGGCGACGACCTGGTTTTTGGTGAAAACGGCCGTGGCGCTGCAATCCGCCTCGCTGACGATGAGGGCCAGATCGAGTCTGTCGGGATATTTGATTTGGGCGGCAACGGCCGTGGCCTGGAAGCCAGTTGGAGAAGTGACAGTACCGTTAACAAGATGTTGCATAAATGGTGTTCCTTTTTGCGAATTTATGGGCAGAAATCAACGGCCGTCAGGCTGGGATTGCCATAACCCAGGTTTTCCAGAGGGCCGGTGGGGTTGTGAAACGTGGCCAGACCGGCCTCGACGGCCGTGCAAAGCTGCGGCGCATTGTCAGGCGTGGTCCAGCCGCTGATCAGTTGGGCTGCGCCAAACGCGGCGGCTGTGCCGGGGTAGGTGTTGTTGAGCCAGTTTAGGCGGCTGGCAGCGCGAACTAAATCCCCTTTTTGCAGGTCAATGAGGATGAGCCGGAAGGCGGCGAACTGGTCGATGGCTGCTTTGGTTTGGGCGGCTGTTCCCAGGAAGTCAACTGTTTCTAGCGTGGGATTGTTAACAGCGTCTTCGTATAGGAACAGTGCGCCGTCGATGTCGCCGGCGGCCATTTTGTCGTTGGCTTCATAGAGGATGTGATGGCGGTAGGTGGTGGGATCGAGTAGGGTGTTGGCCAGGGTAACGGCCGTGCTATCCCAGCGCCACACTTCCGTATAGGCGCGCATCACGCCTGCGCCAGCCGAGCCGATTGTGCCGCCGTGGACGAGAAAGTCGAGACGGCCGTTGCCGTTTTCGTCCACCAACTGCGTTTCCGGAAACGTGATGGCGATCACGTCGCCGGGCGCACCCTCGTGCGGCTGCGGAGCGGCCACGATGTTGTCCAGTGGGCCGTGGGCTGCGCTGATGATTTTGAACGCGCCAGAGCAGGTATGGACGCCGCATTCTGTGATCATTGTGACAAGTTCTGGCCGCGCATCGCCGGTCATATCGCCGCTGGCAGCGATGGTTGGGGCCAGTTGCAGCCCGCCAGTGGGCGAGACGCTTTCAGGGTAGGCGCGATATTGCAGTCCCGAGCCGTTGACAATCCATAAATTGCCGGGAAATCCATAGGCGATTGCGGTTGGGTTTTGCGGATCGTGCAGGACCAATACCCATTCGTCACGCAGGTCGCCGTCAAAGTCTAAACCGAGCCATTCTGCATCTTGCTGCTGCCAGCCGGCGGCTTGCAGGGCGGCGCGCACGGCGGCGGGGTTGGCGTTTTGCTGCCAGACGGCCGTTAACCAACCCTCTAATTCTTCCCAGGTAGCCGGGGCGATGGTCTGGTCTACCGGCGCGGCTGGGGTGAGGGTGGCGCAGGTTGTGCCGCAGCCGCCGGGGCAGTCGCCGGGGCAAAAGTAGGTTTCGTTGGCGGCGCAGGCGGGCGGGGTACAAAGCGGGAAGGGGGTGTCGGTGGCGGGCGGTTGGGTGGGGGAAACGGCCGTGGGTGTGGCAGGCGGTTGGGTCTGGCAGGCGGCAATGGCCAGAAAGATCATGAGGATGGCGAACTGTTTCATGCTGCGTTCTCCTGATTGAGGGGTCCAACGGCCGTAAATTCTTCAGGGTAGGTTGTTTCCAGTGCTGCCAAAAGCGGACCGAACTGCTTCTTGAACGTGCAGAATTCTAACAGCGCCTGCACTTTCTGCCGATAAGACATCCCGGATCCGAATTCATAGACGGCTTCTGGCAGGTGCTGGCGGCAAAAAGCAGTCATTGCCTCGTCATCTGGGAAGACCTGGAAGATTAGGGCGCGGATGCGTTCGGTTTTGTAGGTTTCCTCGTCTTTTTTGTTGGCTAATAATTCCTGAAGCGCCAAATCTAAATTGGGCAACAAACTCCTTCTGTTCAAAGTGTTTATCAGCCCATTGACTTTATCCATATAGGTTGATCCGGAAATGTCCTCCAGGTCCAGATCGACTTGCCGGCAGATTAATTTTAATTCCGCGAGATTTAAGGTGGCTAAAATCTGGCGGTAGTAATCAATGGTGTTTGCAGGTGTGTACTTTGCCTTTGATAGCGTGGCCTTGTAATGGGGTCTGTTTTGGGCAATGTAGCCTGCCAGTTGGTCTCCTAGTCGACGTTTTTCCACGTAGTAAAGGAGAGAAACAATTTTTGCCGATTTGCCGTCCCCAGATAAATTTTCAAAATCGATGCCTAAATCAAAAGCCAATGAGGCGAGTTCAGACAAGTTGAAGCCCTGGTGCAAAATATAGGACCAGTATTCCTCTTGGGGCGAATCTTGGGCATCCCATTTTGCAGACGATGACGATTTGTGTTTTTCCTTGGGTTGGTTGTAATTGTTGATTGCCAGCAGAATATCGGCCGTATGCCAATCTACTGCGGGCCAACGGCTTGATAATGCCTCCAATAATTCTGGAATACGCCTTCGCCGCAGCATGTAGTAAACGAATTCCAGGCAAACGGTTTCATTCTTGGTGCCAGGAACATCAGCGGGCGAAATGCCGAGATCGAGGATCAATTCTCTTAATTCGACGGGCTGAATCACTTCGGCCATCTGTGCCCATAACGCATTCATTTTTGCTTTTTGGATCCGATCAAGTTCCTGGAGTTGTATCCTTGTTTGGTAGGAAATGGGCTTTGTATATGTCATCTGAGGAACGGCCGTTTCCTTTTCCGGTTCTTTCACTTCTGGTTGTTGTGGCGGCTTGAGGGCGTCGATGAGTTTCTTAAACATGACGGCTACCTCCTTTGTGGTTGAGCGATAATCAAATTACCAGCAGCATACCATGTTTTTGATGGTTCCGACGTGAAAAATGGTAGGGAAACGGCCGTTTCCCCCGCCCAGAGACTGGAGACCAATCAGTCTCCAGTCTCCAGTCTCTACTCCCTAATCCCGCTTAAACTTGCTGTAATCCGGCGCAGAATAACGCGTCTTGCCGCCGTCGCTTACCTCCATCATCGCCTTGACCTTCATTTGCAGGCCAAACAAGGTGATGAACCCGACCGCGTCCGATTGATCGTACACATCTTCCTTGCCGAAGGTGGCGAAATCTTCGCGGTACAGACTCATCGGGCTGGAACGGCCGATGGTGATGACGTTGCCTTTGTACAATTTCACTTTCACCCAGCCGGTGACAGGCTCCTGCGTTTTATCAACGAAGACTTGCATCGCTTCGCGCAGCGAGGTGTACCATTTGCCATAGTAGACCAGCTCCGCATACCGCACGGCAACCTGTTCTTTGAAGTGCAGCGTGTCACGGTCCAGGCAGAGCGATTCCAAAGCCTGATGCGCTTTGTACAGGATGGTGCCGCCGGGGGTTTCATAAACGCCGTGGGATTTCATGCCCACCAGCCGATTTTCCACCAGGTCCACCCGGCCCACGCCGTGTTTCGCGCCCAATTCGTTCAGCTTTTCGATGACGGCCGCCGGGGGGAGCTGCACATCGTTGACGGCTACCGGCAGCCCCTGCTCAAAGTCGATTTTCACCACTTCCGCCTCATTGGGCGCGTCTTCCGGATCAACGGTGAACAGGAACATAGCCTTTTCCGGTTCCAACGAGGGGTCTTCCAAAATGCCGCCCTCGTGGGAGATGTGCCACAGGTTGGCGTCGCGGCTGTAAATGGATTTTTCTGTGTGGACGACGGGTACGTTGTGCTTTTTGGCGTATGCCAGGGCATCCTCGCGGGAGCGAATCTCCCATTCGCGCCAGGGAGCAATCACTTTGAGGGTGGGGTTGAGCGCCTTGAAGGTCAGTTCGAAGCGCACCTGATCGTTGCCTTTGCCGGTTGCGCCATGGGCTACGGCGTCCGCGCCTTCCGCTTCGGCGATGGCGACTTGCCATTTGGCGATGAGCGGGCGGGCGACCGACGTGCCCAGCAGGTATTCTTTCTCGTAAATCGCGCCGGATTGCAGCATGGGGAAAAGGAAGTCTTTGGCAAATTCGTGGCGTAAATCTTCGATGTAGACTTTGCTGGCGCCGCTGGCCAACGCTTTCTCGCGCAGCCCTTTCAATTCAAAGTCTCCCTGGCCGATGTCGGCGCAGAAGCAGATGACTTCGCAGCCGTAATTTTCTTTGAGCCAGGGAACAATGACGGATGTGTCCAGTCCGCCGGAATAGGCGAGGACAACCTTGTTAACTTTGGACTTGGATTTGGATGACATGGGTAATACTCCTTTTTGTGTATTTTGGGTCTCATCTTCGAATATGGCGTGAACAGACGCACCGCCTGTCACGGGGATAAACAGACTGGGTTGGATTTCGGCCGGACCGAGTTCCAGAACGACGGCCGTTTCGTCGCAGGCTTCTAGCAGGGGGCAGATGGAACAATCGCGGAACACTTTTTGCGGAAAGCGCTCTTTGACGGTGATTTTAAAGCCCACCTTTTGGAAAAAATCGACGGCGCGAGTCAGGGCAAATAGGGTGGGCACGTTGCGATGGCGCGCTTCGTTGATGGCTTCTTTCACAATCGTGCGGCCCCAGCCTTGCCCTTTCACGCGGTCGCTGACGGCCAGCGAGCGCACTTCGGCCAGATAGGGCGTGTAATAAAACAGCGAAACACAGGCGACGATGTCGCCATCAGGATAAACGCCGACGAGCCAATCGTGCAGGGTGTCGCGGATGGAGAGGGCGCTGCGCGGCAGCAAATCACCGCGCCGGGCATGGTCGCTGACCAGGCGTAAAATGGCGGGTATGTCGGTTTCACGGGCAGGACGAATGTTCATAGGTAGGATGGAGCTAGAGTTAGAGCTAGAGGGGCCGTGGTTTTCTTCCGGCTCTCGCTTTCGCTCTAGCTGGTTAAGCAGGTCTCCAGGATGTTTACGGCTTCGTCGATGTGGGCGCGGGTGACGATGAGCGGCGGGGCGAGGCGCAGGACGGTTTCGCCGGCGTTGATGACCATGAGGCCGTGGCTGCGGGCGGCGGCGATGAGGGGGGCAACGGCCGTTTTCATCTCCACGCCCACCAGTAAGCCCGCCCCGCGCACCGTCACAATCTCGTCCGATTCCAGGGTTTCTAGCCGGTGGCGCAGGTAGGCGGCGTTCTCCTGGACTTGCTGCAAGAACCCGGGCTGGCTAACGCGGTCGAAAACCACGTTGGCGGCCGTGCAGACCAGCGGCCCGGCGGCAAAGGTGCTGCCGTGGTCGCCGGGCTGAATGACGTCGGCCACCTTTTGCGTCACCAGGGCTGCGCCAATGGGCAGGCCGCCGGCCAGCGGCTTGGCCAGGGTCATGATGTCGGGCGACACGCCATACGTTTCATAGGCCCACAGGTGGCCGGTGCGCCCCAGGCCGCACTGCACCTCGTCGAAGATAAGCAGCGCGTCGTGGGCGTCGCACAAATCACGCAGCCCTTGCAAAAATTCGGGTGATGCCGGGTTGACACCGCCTTCGCCCTGGATGGGTTCGACGATGACGGCGCAGGTGTCGCCGGTGATGGCGTTCCGGGCGGCGGCCAAATCGTTGAAGGGCGCGAAGGTGACGCCGGGAACCAGCGGCGCGAACGGTTCGCGGTACTGTGCTTTGTAGGTGACGGACAACGCGCCCATGGTACGGCCGTGAAACCCGCCGCTGAAGGCCACGATTTCGGATTTTGAATGGGCGGTTTCGGAACCGGAAGTTTTGGCGTATTTGCGGGCGAATTTTAGGGCGGCTTCGTTGGCTTCTGCGCCGGAATTGCAGAAGTAGACTTTGTCGGCGAAGGAATGGGTGACGAGTTTTTGGGCCAGTTGGGCCTGGGGGGCGGTGTGGTAAAGGTTGCTGACGTGGACGAGTTGGGCGGCTTGTTGGGCAACGGCCGTTACCCATTCCTTATCGCTGTGCCCCAGCGCCGCCACGGCGATGCCCGACATGAAATCGAGGTATTGTTTGCCGTCGGTGTCGTACAAATACATGCCGTCGCCGTGGGTAAACACCACGTCCGGCCGGTTGTAGGTGTGCAGCACGTAATCGGCGTCTGTTTGAATGATGGTTTGGGAATCAATTGGGTTCATATGGTTATCCTGTGGTATTGGTTTGTTTTAGATTGGTCCAATCTTCTGAGATTGGTCCAATCTACACTTTCTTCGACATGACGGCGATGTCTGTGCGGTACTGCCAGCCCTCGGCTTGCCAGAAAGTGATGCCGGGTTCGTTTTCGGTAAAGATGAACAGGTGGCATTTTTGCAGGCCGATGGCGTGCAGGGCATCCAGGCAGCAGTTAACCAACTGCCCGCCGATTTTCTGCCGCCGGTATTCCGGGTGGACGGCCATGTGGTGGATGTATCCGCGACGGCCGTCGTGCCCACACAGCACTGCGCCCACCACCCGGTCGCCATCCCAGGCCGCAAAACTCATGCCCGGATTGCGCTCCAAATAAAATTGGATGCTGTCCTGTTCATCGGCGTCGCTCAGACCCACGCCTGCACAAATTTGCCACAGGGCAATGACGGCGGCGTAGTCGTTAGGGGTGAAGGGGGTGATGGTTATCATGGTTGTTCGATTTGCGATTTGGGATTTGGGATTTGCGATTTGCGATTTCCAATCTCTAATCTCTAATCTCTAATCTCTAGTCTCTAATCTCCGGTCTCTCTATTTTGTGAACACCGTCCCGCCGCCTTGCAGCAGGCCGGTCAGGTTGACAATGCGTGCCTGGGGCACGCCCTGGGCTACGGCCGTTAACGCGCCGCGCACTTTGGGGACCATGCCGCCGTTGATGGTGCCCTGGGTGATGAGTTGTTCGGTCTGCACGGCCGTTAACCGTGGCAGCACACGCCCATCTTGCAGCACACCTGGCACGTTGGAAATGAAATCCAGTTGGTCGGCTTGCAGGGCCAGGGCAACAGCACTGGCGGCGTCGTCGGCGTTGACGTTGTAAGTGCGGCCGTCGTAGCCCAGCGAGATAGGGGAGAGAACGGCCGTGATGCCCAACCCGGCCAATTGGCGCAGCAATTCAGTCCGTACCGCCACAACCTCGCCCACCAGGCCTAAATCAACTGTCGGGTGCGCTTTCTTTTCGCAGCGCAGCAGGCCGCCGTCTACGCCGCTCAGACCCACGGCATCCACGCCGGCCGTGAGCAGTGTGGTTACAATTTGTTTGTTTGTGTGGCCAGACAGCACCATCTGGGCTACGGTCAGTGAATCGGCGTCGGTGATGCGCAGGCCGTCTACCTTTTTAGGCTCCAATCCCAGCCGTGTCTGCATCATGGCGATGTCGTGACCGCCGCCATGCACAATGACAAACTGCTCGTGAAGGTGTACGGCCGTTTGGCTAATCCACTGCGCCAACAAGGGCAAAAACCCTGGATCATCTAGTTCGTTACCGCCAATTTTTATGACACGCATCGTCCCTCCGGGAAAGTGCGGAGTGTGGAACGCGGAGTGCGGAATTTCACCACTCCGCGCTCCGCACTCGGCACTCAAATAAGTCCAGCCGTTTCTTCCAGGCCAAACATGACGTTCATATTCTGCACCGCCTGCCCCGACGCGCCTTTGATCAGATTGTCGGTGGCCGAGGTGAGGATGAGCATGGTTCCGGCCAGGGTCAGCGAGATAGCGCAGCGGTTGGTGTAGGTGACGTGGGCCAGGCTGGCTAATTCGCCTTTAGGCAGCATCCGCACAAACGGCTCGCCCTGGTAGGTGTCCTGGTAAAGTTGGCGCAAATCTGCCTCGCTCCAGGCATCGGCTAGCTGCACGTACAGGTTGGCCAAAATGCCGCGTGGCACGGGCAGCAGGTGGGGCGAGAAGATGAGATTGGGCGCGGCCGGGTTCCATTCTTTGATGATGGCTTCCATTTCTGGCAGATGGCGGTGCGACCGGCCGATTTTGTAAGGCGAAAAATTATCGGTCACAGCCATGAAATGGGTGTTGGCGGCCGGATTGCGCCCTGCGCCGGATACGCCCGACTTGGCGTCGATGATGATGTCTCCGGCCACTTTAACCCCGGCGGCCATGATCGGCTGTAAGGCCAGCAGGCTGGTGGTGGTGTAGCAGCCGGGATTGGCGACCAGCCGGGTTTGTTTCAGTGGTTCGCGGGCAAATTCGGTCAGGCCGTAGACGGCTTCAGGCAGCAGGTCGGGCGCAGGGTGGGTGACGCCGTACCATTTTTCGTAGACAGCCACGTCTTTCAGGCGGAAATCGGCGCTGAGGTCGATGACTTTGCAGCCGGCGTTGAGGGCGGACACGGCCGTTGCCGCCGCCGCAGCATGTGGCAGGCACAAAAAAACCACATCCACCTGGTTTAGCGGCGCTTCCTCTCCGTCAATCAGCGGGAGGTGTGGCGCTTGCGGGTAAATCGCGTCCAAGGTTTGTCCGGCGTAAGACTGCGAGGTCGCAAACGCCACCTCAACACTCGGATGTCTATCCAATATTTGAACCAGCTCATAACCGGTGTAGCCGGTTGCGCCGAAAATGCCTGCTCGAATCATACCAATCTCCACTACTGTGCTTTAATCTAGGGCAAAAAAAAACCGCCAGACCTTGTTGTGGCCTGGCGGTTTGGGTTTCTAATCTGTCTTGCGTGACTTACCCAACCGAAAAATCCAGACCTGGGGTCCGGCTGCTACGGCGGCGGCGGGGAAAAAATGTCACATCATTTAACATCGTGCCAAAATAGTAACAAATAATCAGATCGTGTCAACCAATCGGGGAAACTTCGTTTAAACGCGCTAAATTTGGGTCGGCCGTTTCCCTAGATCATACAAAAACCGATTATTGACCACCGTTTTCTATGGTGGCGGTGATGGGCAGGTGGTCGGAGGCGGGTTGGGTGGGTATGACAACGTTGACGGCCGTTAAATCCGGCGAAATCCAAATGTAGTCGATGCGGCGATCGGGGGTGAGCGAGTCATAGGTAGCGTCCGGTGAAATCTGGCTGAGCGCAACCACATCTTGCCACCCGGCCTGGCTGAGAAGTTCAATTTCTGGCGCGGCTGGCTCGGCGTTCAGATCGCCCATGAAGAGGCTAAACGGCCGTTCCCCCCCCACATCGTTCACAGTCTGCGACTGAAGCAGCCGCACTGCGCTGCCATTCTCCGGGTGGTGGTAATGGGTGGCAAAAACGTTCAGGCTCTGGCCGTTCGCCAGCGCATATTGCGCGCCAATCACGCCGCGCTGCAGCAGCAGATCGTCTGGCGGCAAAGGGTGCAGCTGCACATCTTGCAGCGGCAGACGGCTTAAAATGGCATTGCCCCACAGCGGCCCGGTGGTTGGGCCGTACACGTATGGCATTTCTAACCGATTGGCCAGCCAGAGCAGCGTATCGGCCGAGCCGTTAATCACCCAGCCGCGAGACACCTCTTGCAGGGCGACTACATCGGGCTGCTGGGCTTCGATAACCTGGGCGATGGCTTCCAGCCCGAGATTGCCCATTGGGTCGAAGCCGTTGTGGATGTTGTAGGTCATGGCGCGAATGGGCAAAGATTTTGGGGCAACGGCCGTCGGCTGCGGGGCCGTCCACCATTGGACCAGGGGCAGGGCCAGCAGCGCCAGCAGCAGCAGCGTTGGCTGCCAGGCAATGGCGATGGCCGGTTTTTGGTCTGAGCGAATGGCGCGGGCTGCGCCAAGGATCGCCAGGGTCAGCCCCAGGGCGGCGGCGGGCAGCAAAATGTCGTTGGCAAAGGGCAGGGCAATGTCGTAACCAGCGTAAAACAGGAAGGTGAGGATGGCCAGCAGCAGCCAACCCAGCCCATTGCCGATGGTGAGGTTGCGTAATCCGACACGGCCGTCGCTTAAGCCCAGGCTCTGTACCAAAATAATCAGCAGTACGGCCGTGCTGAGTGTTTGCAGCAGGCCCATCACGGCCGCCGTCCATCCAGTTTGAGGGCTGAAGGCCAGCAGCAAAACCAGCAGCGCGCCGCTGCCCAACGCCAGCAGGCTGTAAACCTGGCGCTTGGGTTTGCTGAGCAGCAGTTGGCCGACCAGCAAACCGGTCAGTTGGCTGCCTAATACCCAGGCGTAAACGGCCGTCTGGCTCCAGCCGATAAGCACCGTGAACCGGGCCACATTGCCCAGCACAACCAGATACAAAAAGAGAAACGGGCCAATCGCCAGCCAGGCAATTGCCTGGCCAACGGGCAAATCCTGTGCCTGGTCGGGTAAGGATTGCCAGACCAGCCGCAGGCAAAACCATTGTCCGCCGACGAGCAAGAGCAGCAAAACGGCCGTGCCCCAATCTGTTTGCCACGCCATATCCAGTGTGTGGTAAGTGCCGTGCAAGGCTACATCAAAAGCCAGCCCGGCCAGCAACCCCAACCCCACGTCGCCGAAGAGACGGCCGTTGTATTGGTGCAGCAGCCCCAACAGCGCCGGCCAAAACAAGGTGAACAGGAAAGTGATTGCAAAAGCCAGGGCCAAATCTACAACTGGATCGCCCGACCACCACTGCATGGCCAGCCTGAGCAGGCCAACGCCGCCGGCAGAAACGGCCAATAAGCGGCGCGCGCCCACCATTCGGCTGAGAATGGCCGCCAAAAAACTGAGGGCAAACAAGCCCAGGGCAATAACGCCGATCTGGATGGCGTTGAAGGAAAAGCGGTCCCGCAGGACATAGATGAGCAGCGAAAGCAGGATGCGAATGGTTTCTATGCCGAATAAAGTGGTTAGGGTGATAAAACCGATGAGGGGGTAACGGCCGTTTGAATTCGTGACTGGCTCCATCTTTGCTCCTCCTGGGAAACCCTGATAAAAAATCATTATAGCAGAATGTAGGGCGAATCTGAGATACATGTAAGAAATCATCTGTTGCTACAAGCATCTGGCCTGCCTATGGTACAATGCCGGATTGGAAATCATAATCAAAAAAAAGGAGATTTTGTGAACAAGAAAAGATTTACTCTGATTGGGATCCTCGCCGTTTTGGCGCTGGTGTTTTTGATGGCTGCGTGTGGCCCGGCTGTGCCCGCTGAAGAGGTGGCACAGGCAGACGCTACCAGCGAAACAGGCGAGGTCGCTGCGGCGCCAACTTTGGAAACGGCCGCTGTAGACTCGTCTTTGGACCCCTCCGTTTTACCGGCTGTGGAACAAAGACAACCAGAAGCTGTAGATGCCTACACAAATACCGACAGTGGTCTGGGTTATTACGACATGACCGTAGGTGATGGCGCTTCGCCGAAAGATGGCGACATTGTCACAACCAGCTACGTGATGTGGTTAGCCGGCGCTACAGAGGCAGACGCGCCGCAGCTTATCGACGATTCTGAAGCCAGCGGACAGCCCCTGACCTTCGTTTTGGGCAGCGGTCAGGTTTTTCCCGGCTGGGAAGAAGGCGTTGCCACGATGCAAATAGGCGGGCGTCGCCAACTGCTGATCCCGCCGGACCTGGCTTTTGGCGCGGATGGCGGCGGCATTTTCCCGCCCGATTCCACCATTATTATGCAGGTAGAGTTGGTTACTGTGGAAGAGCCGCCTGCGCCAACGGCCGTTGACGCCGCCGACTACACCACAACCGATACTGGTTTGCAATATATCGATCTGGAAACGGGCAGCGGCGATCTGACAGTTGAAGATGGCGATTCGGTTACGGTCGATTTCATTATCTGGTTGGCCGATGGGCCGCGTTACTTTACCGGTTCCTACCAACAAGGCGCGCCGTTCGACTTCCGCGTGGGCGCTGGACAGGTTTTCCCAGGCTGGGAAGAAGGCATGGTCGGGATGCAGATCGGCGGCAAACGCCAACTATTGATCCCCTCGGCCTTAGGTCTGGGTGAAGAAGGCTTTGGCGATTCCATTCCCCCGAATTCTGATTTGTTGTTGGAAGTGGTCTTGAACGACATTCGCAAGCCCATTGCCCGCACCGAAGTAGATCCGGCCGATTTCACCACCACAGACAGCGGTCTGAAGTACTACGACATTGTTGTAGGTGATGGCGCGACGCCGCAGCCTGGGCAAACGGCCGTTGTCCATTACACCGGCTGGTTAGAAGACGGTACCCAGTTCGATAGTTCCGTAGAACGCGGTGCCCCCTTAGAATTCCAGGTGGGGCAAGGCGGCGTGATTCCTGGTTGGGATGAGGGCGTGGCTTCCATGCAGGTGGGCGGCAAGCGCCAGCTTGTTGTTCCGCCGGAATTGGCTTACGGCGCATCTGGCTCCGGCGCGACGATTCCCCCCAATGCGACCCTCATTTTTGAGGTAGAGTTGTTGGAAGTGAAATAAGATTGGAAAACCAGGAGGGAGATTGGTTTAGGACTGATCTCCCTCCTTTTTTTGTAAACGGCCGTTTTTCCTCATTGAAACGCTCCCCGCCATGCCTTATAATAATTTATGGTAAAGTGAAGTGGACGGAGCAATCTATCTTTGAGCAATATAACGCCAACCCCCCAAAAATTTGTACACCGAATTGAAAAAGAGTTTGCCCGGATTCTCGATTATTACGGTATCCGCTGGCAGTATGAGCCAACGACTTTTGCGTTGGAATGGGACGAAAACGGGGACGTGACGGTCGCCTTTTCGCCCGACTTTTATTTGCCGGACGAAGACCGCTATGTAGAACTAACAACTGTGCGCCCCAAGCTGGTCACCATCAAAAACCGTAAAATCCGCCGGATGCACGACCTTTACCCGGAAGTCAATATCACCCTGCTAAAGCGGAGCGACTTGCGCGACATGATGATCAAATACGGCCTCGACGACCACGCGGCCGATATAATGGGCACAGACGCTCAATCTTCCAGCTCATGACACAATTTTACCCCCCAGAAGCGTATGGCGAATTAAATGAGGGCATTAGCCAGGTGTTGTTCACCGAAGACGAGATTCAGGCTCGCGTGCTGGCCCTCGGACAGGCAATCTCCCGGGATTATGAAGGCTGCCACCTGTTGATGGTGGGTGTCTTGAAAGGCGTTTTCCCATTTATGTCCGATTTACTGCGGGCGATTACCATTCCGGTGGAAGTGGATTTTATGGCGATTGCCAGTTATTCCAGCCAGGCGCGGGACAAGGGGTACGTGCGGCTGCAAAAAGACTTGGATGAGTCGATTGCCGGGCGGCACGTTTTGTTCGTGGAGGATGTGGTGGACACGGGCCTCACGTTGAACTATTTGTTGGGCAATTTACGTGCCCGCCAACCGGCCAGTTTGAAGGTGTGCGCGTTGTTTAACAAGTCGCGCCGCCGATTAATTTCGGTTCCCTTGCAGTATAAGGGTTTCGATTTGCCGGATAAATTTGTGGTTGGGTACGGGTTGGATTACCGGGAGTTGTATCGTAATCTGCCGTTTGTGGGGTTGTTGAAGCCGGCTGTTTTTGCGCCGAATGGATCGTAGGGGCAGGTGGCGGCAACGGCCGTTCTCCTCATCCCCGGCTCCCCTGTCAGCCATACCCATTTCCTGCTATACTCCCCCTCGTTAGCAACACTTATTAAATTCACCATGTCACAATTCATGGTTCATTGAGGAGTCTCCGATGAAACTAGGCATTATTGGCTTGCCCAGTTCTGGCAAAACCACAATTTTTAACGCTCTGACCAAGGGCGACGCCCCCACCGGGCAAAGTATGGGCGGACGATTTGACGTGTTAACGGCCGTTGTCGATGTACTCGATCCCCGCGTCGATATTCTCACCGACATGTTCAAGCCGAAAAAGACAACCTATGCCCGCATCACCTATTCCGATGTGGCCGGCTTGCAAAAAGGCGGCGAAGAAGGTTCCGCTCTGGGCGGGGCGATTCTCAACCACCTTTCGGCGCTGGATGGGTTTGTCCATGTCGTGCGCGCCTTCGAGAGCGACCTGGTCCCGCACCCCGATGGCAGCGTGAACGCGGCGCGCGATTTGGAAGCGCTGGACACCGAATTTTTGCTCAGCGATTTAGCCACGGTGGAAAAGCGGCTGTTTAAACTGCATGAAGGGCTAACCAAAGGCGCTTTCAAAGAAAATAAGGCGGCGGCTCAGGTAGAAGCGGCCTTGTTTGAGCAGATGAATGAGGCGTTGGCGGCGGAACGGCCGTTACGCGACCTCAATCTCGACGAAGAACAGCTAAAATCACTGCGTGGGTATGGCCTGCTGACGCTCAAACCGACCTTGGTCGTGGTTAATATCGGCGACGACCAGGAAGAAATCGGCCTGGATTATGACCACCGCCATACCATCGTCACCCATTTGCGCGGCAAACTGGAGATGGAACTGGCTCAATTGAGCGCCGAAGGAGACACGGAGTCGCTGGAAATGTTCATGGAGGAGTACAGCGTCACGGAACTCAGCCTGGACAAAATCATCCGGCTAAGCTATGACCTGATGGGGCTGCAATCCTTTTTTACGGTGGGTGAAGACGAGGTGCGGGCGTGGACGGTAGAGCGGGGGGCCACGGCCGTTGCCGCCGCCGGAACCATCCATTCAGACCTGGCCAAAGGGTTTATCCGCGCCGAAACCATCCTGTACGACGATCTGATCGCTCTGGGAGGCATGGCTCAGGCCCGCTCTGCCGGAAAACTGCGACAAGAAGGCAAAACCTACGTAATGCAGGACGGCGACATCATCAACGTCAAATTCAACATTTAGCCGCAGCGGAGATGGTTACGGCTTACGAAAAACAACATGGATCACGCGCACCATCATCACGACAATCCTTTTTTTAACCGCCAGCGAATCACCGACCCAGCCTATTTTTGTGGCCGCGGACGAGAGGTCGAGGCGCTCTACAGCGCCATTGCCACGCGGCAAAGCCGATCGGTGGTTGGTGAGCGCAAGATGGGCAAAAGCTCCCTGCTGACCCATCTTTCTTGCCCGGACAGCCTGCGCGCGCATGGCTTCGATCCCCAGAAATTCGTCTTCATCTATGTCGATCTGGAAGGAATGGCCAATGTCGCCTACGACGAATTTTGGCCGGAAATTCTGGACCGGCTGGAAATGGCGCTGCCAGATGGGCAAGACGCCCTGCAAGAAATGGTCGCCGACCTGGCCGGACAGGCGGACGTGCGTTTTATGCAGGTGCGCCGCCTGCTGCGCCGCGTGGAACGCGCCGGACTAACCGTGGTGATGATGTTGGATGAATTTGAAAGCCTGGCGTCTAATCCCGCTTTTTCTGCCAGTTTTTACGGCGAACTGCGCAGCCTGGCCGGCGAATTGGGCATGGTGTATATCACTGCCTCCAAGCGCAGTCTGTACGATCTGACCTATCAACATGCCGATACGCTCTCATCGCCATTTTTTAACATTTTTTCGGAACAGCAGTTGGGGTTGCTGCCGGTGGCTGAAGCAGACGCTTTGCTGGCGCAGATGTCGGGATTGGCCGGACAACGGCCGTTTCTCCCCGCCCAAATCGCTTCCCTGATCCAACTGGCCGGACCCCACCCCTTTTTTCTCAACCTCGCCGGCTCATACCTGTACGATTTGCGCCGCGAACCGATTATCGATGACGTTCTCGTGGAAACCGTCGCTCGCCGTTTTAAGGCCGAGGCTGAAGATCATTTCCGTTACCTTTGGAATCAGCTGGAGCAGCCGGAGCAAGCCGCTCTGCGCCTGACGGGGACAGCCACATCGGATATGGTGCAGCGCCTCAGCCGCAAAGCGCTGCTGCGCGAGAACGCCGACGGCCGTTTCCAACCTTTCTCGCAAGCCTTCGCCGAATTTCTCGCCAGAGCGGAACCCACGGAACGGCCGTCTTCCAGCACCAACCCCCGCGCCGTTACCGATCTCACCGGCACGACGCTGGGCAACTACCGCGTCTTGTCGCCGGTAGGGCGCGGCGGCATGGCGGTGGTCTATCAGGGCTACCAATCCTCTCTGGATCGTTACGTGGCCATTAAAGTTATGTCCCATCAACTGGCCCACGACCAGACCTTTATCGATCGGTTCCAGCGCGAGGCGGCCGGCGTGGCCCAACTGCGCCATCAAAACATCGTCCAGATGGTCGATTTTGGCGTAAAACAAGACATCTCCTACATGGTGATGGAGTTTATAGACGGCGAAACGTTGAAAGAGCGGCTGGTTGGTTTGAACAATGGCAACGGCCGTATGCCTCTGGACGAAGTGGTGAGTACCGTGGTCGATATTGCCGCCGCCCTGGATTATGCCCACGCGCACGGCATTATTCACCGCGATGTGAAGCCGGCCAATATCTTGCTGCGCCGCGAAGAGCGCCTGGCGCGCCTGACGGGCGGACGGCCGTTTACGGCCGTACTCACCGATTTTGGCGTCGCGCGCATGTTGGAAGGCGTGCAGCTCACCGGAACCGGCGCCACCATCGGCACGCCCGATTACATGTCGCCAGAGCAGGCGCGCGGCCAGGCCGCCACGGCCGCGTCCGACGTTTATGCCCTGTCCATCGTCCTTTACGAAATGCTGACCGGCGAACTGCCCTTCACCGCCGACACGCCGGTGGCTATGCTGCTCCAGCACATGCAGGCTGTTCCGCCCTCGGTGCTGCTCAAAGTCCCCGAATTACCGTCCAACCTGGAAATGGTGCTGCTCAGAGGGCTGGCCAAAAACCCGGTCGATCGCTTCCCCACGGCCGGACAACTGGCCGACAACCTGCGCGTCGCAGTGGGAGGGCGGCTGTGATCCGGCGGGCGCTTGTCGTTGGCGCAGTGGCCGGAGTTCTTCTAAGCATCGCCGGTCTGTATCCGGTGGTCAGCCTGCTGGCGCCGCTAGTCTCGCCGATGTGGTCCCGCCCTATTGCCAATGAATTGGTTCATGGCATGTTGCTCATGGGGTCGGCGGCTATTGGCGTCCCTGTTCTCCTGACGTTGGGCTTATTTGCCGCCAATCGGGGTGGAGCCTGCGGTTGGCTGGCGGGCGCAAAAGCCGGGGTGATCGCCGGTCTGGTGGCCAGCCTGATCGTGTATACAACCCTCGTGTCGCCCATCAACGCCCTGTTTGCCTATGGGCAGATTGTGGCTTTTATGATGAAGATGTCCGAAGCCCACGCGCTGCCGCCGCTGGTTTTAGGCCGGTACGTGACAATTTTTGAGAACGGCAATTATCTGATCGAGATCACTTTTGCGATTGGTCTGGTTACGGCCGGGGTTCAGGGGGCGTGGATGGGTTGGCGGCGGCGGCACAGTGTGGAACCGACACGGCCGTCGCTCTATGCATTCACGACCGGCGGCAAGCACCCGCGCCGTTGGTTTAGCGGGGATGAAGCCTCCTCCAAAGCTGGCCTGATTGTCGGCTTTGCAGGCAGTCTGGTGGCTATGTTTGCCGCCTTTAGCTGGTTTTACGTGGGGTTTATAGAAGAATGGCCAGAGTTGGCGGCGGCCATGCAGCACAGCCATGTCGGCATTGTGGTCAGCGGTCCGGTGCGCCAGGCCGGGTCGGTATTATCCCCGTTTATCACCATTGCCAGCCTTTTTTATGGCGCACTGGTCGTCTGGTTGATCAAAGACCCGCCTAATTTGCTTCGTGCGCGAATTCGTGGGGTGCTGCTGGCCAGTTTGCTCATATTTGGTTCGGCGTTTGCGATTGGGCTGCGAGTGTTTTATTTTAACATCGGCCTGCTGCCTTTTTGGATGGCCCGGTCTGTGCCTCAGGATCTATCGCTGATGACCGATACGGCCCAGACGTTTCAGGGGATGATGCAGTTGACGCAGCAGCCCTGGGTGTTGATTGCCCTGGTGTTGGCGACACCGTGGTTGTTTATGCTGCTGGCGGGGTTAACGGCCGTTGCCGTTGGCGTTCTGCAAGGTCTGGCGTACGGCCTGCTGCTGCCAGCTTTACACCCCAGGCCGGTCGATAAAGCGGCTCGTTGGTTCGGCCAACTACGCCGTGAGCCGCAAGATGTGCTGCGCCTGATTTATGCCTTGTTTAATGAAGAAAAGGAAGCGTATCAGGTGCTGCCGCACCTTTCAGTGGCTGCTTACCGGCGGCTGCCGGATGCATCGCGGCTGACGGCCGCTTATTATACGTTGGGCACGGCCGTTACCGAAGCCGAACAGGTGGCCATGGTAGCCGCCATTCAGGAGATTTTAGCCAGCCAACCCGGATGGCGTTGGTCGGTCGATTTCCAGATGGTATTCGCCTCGTTGAACCAGGTGTTGATGGCGAAAAGCCTGGACGACATCCTGGAGATCCCCGCGCCCAAGGAGCAGCACACCACGACGCTGCCCCCGCTGGTGGTGCAAAGCGTGCATAAGATCAGCCGGATCGTTGAAGAACTGCATAAAGTTACATTGGTTGACGATTTGGCTACGAAGCTCATATTTTTGGAGAATGCCCTGACGGTGATTCGGGAAGGGCAGCAATTTGTGCAGCAGCAGTTGAATGACCCGGAAACGGCCGTTTCTCCCGAATTCACCGCCCTCAACACCACCCTCGATCATTGGCAGGGCATCGTTTTGGCGGCTATCAAACGGCTCAAAGGGCGCGCCGACGTTAGCGCCGACCTGAAAACCCGCCAGAGTCCCATCGCCGCTCAGGTTCCGCTGCTTTATTGTCTGGCCAACGACGGTTTAAATGTCGCGCAGCAGGTTCGCCTGAAGCTGCTGCCCGGTGAAGATTATCACCTGGGGGATGAAACCGAGTGTTGGGTGGATATTTTGCCGCCGGGGGAAAAGCGGCAGGTGAATCTGACAGTTGTGCCGCAGAACGGCCGTCGCCGTTTGCGTGTCGCCTGGCAAGTAACTTACGACGATGCCATCGACGCTGAACGATCGTTGACCTTTGCCGATGTGGTGGAATTTTCCGAACCGGATAAACCGTTCCAGCGAATTTTCCCCATTCCCTACGTTACCGGCACGCCGCTGAAAACCGATAACGTGTTTGTAGGGCGTGAGGACGTGTTTGCCTTTATCCGCGAAAATTTGTTAGGCAGGCATCAAAACAACGTCATTGTGCTGCACGGGCAGCGGCGCACCGGCAAAACGTCGGTGCTGTACCGGTTGGGTGAAATGATGGCCGATACGCACTATGCTGTGCTGGTGGATATGCAGGGCAAGCCGGCGCGTGGCGAGGCCGATTTCCTATTTTCCATTGCCGACGATATTACGTTTGCCCTGGAAGACCGGGGCGTGATGATTGAGCCGCCGCGCCGCGAAGAATTTGCCGAGTCGCCGGAATTTTTCTTTGGTTCCCGCTTTTTGCGCCGACTGCGCGCCGACCTGGGCGAGAAGAATTTGCTGCTGATGTTTGACGAATTTGAGGAGCTGCAGCGGCGGGTGGAAGACGGCCGTCTCCAGCCAGAAATCTTCCAATTTTTACGCAACCTCATGCAGCACGAAGATCGCGTGGATTTTGTTTTCTCTGGCACGCACAAGCTGGAAGAATTGGGCGCGGAATACTGGTCGATTTTGTTCAATATCGCCAGTTATAAGCCCATCACCTTCCTTAGCGCCGCCGACATGCGCCGCCTCATCGAAGACCCGGTCGCGGCTTATAATCTGGAATACGATCCGCTGGCCGCCGAGCGCATCATCAAAGTGACGGCCGGACATCCTTATTTTGCCCAATTGGTGCTGCATGAGATGGTGGTTTACCACAACGAAACGCAGCGCAATTACCTGACGGTGATGGACGTAGACCGCAGCCTGGAGCGCATCGTAGGGCGCGGCGAAGCGCACTTTAAGTTCATCTGGGCGGAATCGTCGCCGGAGGCGCGCATTGTGCTGCAGGCGATGGCCGAGCTGCTGGTAGGCCAGGAAACAGTGAACGTGACCGCTATGCGCGAATTTTTAGACCGGCATGGCTACCAATCGGCCGACAACTGGCAGCAGGCGCTGACAGACCTGGAAGGGCGCGATATTCTGACGCGCCAATCGGCGAAAAGCCCGCTGTATCGGTTTAAAGTGGATTTGATTCGGTTGTGGATTGACCGGACACGGCCGTCTCTCTAACGCCGCCGAGAATTTTCTTTCGGGGGTTATGGGTTGGCAACCAGGAGCCGGTCGGTGGGGAAGGGCGGCAGCGGGAGTTTCCACAGGGTTGTGAAACGGCCGTTATCCCCCCAAACAAGCCAGTTTTTCGCCGGCCAGTAAGCCAGAGTCAGGATGGGGCGGTCGGTTGTGTAAAGGATTTCCCAGGTTTCCAGATCGGTTGTGCGGGCTACTGAATACTTTTTGGCAGACGCTTCCGTTTCCAGCACGGTGTACAGGTAACGGCCGTCGGTTGTCAGGATGTTGTAGTTGGTGTAGCTGGGAATATCTTTGTAAGACACGCCGATTTTTGCGCCGGGCGGCAAGTTGTGCCTGGTAATGGCTTCCGCAGCGTCGATGGCGTAGACGGCCGTGCGATCATAATTCACTCCCGCCAGCAGATCCCCAAAAACAATCAAATGCAGCCGCTGAAAATCTTCTACCACCAGATCGTCCCATTGATAGCCGCCATTTTGGCTAACCGCCAGCGTATTTCGCTCACCGCGGTTGACGTTGGTGTATAAGACGTACAATTTGCCGTTGAAGCCCACAATATCATACGCGCGGTCTGTGCCGATATTGCTCAGGAATTCCCATGTTCGCCCCTGATCCTGGCTGCGCCAGACTTGCCCGTGCCAGACAACCTGATATTCCTGCGCGCTGACGGCCGCATAAAGATTACCCGTTGTTTCTTCTACCCAAAGACCAAAGGTATGCACCACGTTTACCAGCCCGTGTACGGAATCGCGGTGTTTGTAGATGGGGCCAACGGCCGTGGCCAGATAATGGTTGCCCGCCGTCCAATCATCGGCGCAGCAGGGGTCTGTGCCGCCGATATGCACAAATGGACCCTCGCGCCGCATTTCGTGGATGCCCTGTTCGGGAATCGCGCCCAGCGAATGCAGCGACAAACCATCGGTCACGCCGACCAGCGCGCCATCACTTTCCGCCGGCCGCGCCGAACCCAGACCAATGAGCAAATCATCATTCATCGGCAGAAGAACGTAGGGGCCAAATAAAGCAGGACTGGGCGTAAACCCAGATTCCAACTGATACCAGATGTACCAGTTGACGTTCGGCAGCAGGGGCACGGGCGTCCACTCATACGGGCTGGTAATGAAACTGGCCCCCGCCGGATTTTCGGTCACTAACGGTAATGGGGCAATAGACGGCCGTTGGCTTGCTGTCAGCATAACGATCAAAAGCAGCATGGCCAACGCACCGTTTTGAACGATGCGTTTATTCATGAATTGTGGATCAGGCTACCCAGCCCCAAATAAAATATTGGCCGCTGAAGTACAGATAAAGGACAAACGATGGATAAAGTATCAGGCGGTGAACCCACCCATTTTTTCCGGCTAACGCCAGCAGCATGAACAGCGGGAAAAAGGCCAGCGTATAACGCGAAAACGAATACAGCGGTTTCAGTTCAGACGCGGGCAGCAGCATAAAAAGCAGCAGCAGCGCCGAATACAGTCCATAAGTGATATTTAAACGCCGAAAAGCTGCAATTGCCGCGATGATAAGTAGTATGGCGCAGAAAAAGTCAAACCACAAGGTGAATTCACCGGCTCTAGCCGTTCCGCCCAGGAACATGGTTTGCAGAGCGCGCAATAAATCGGTCCCGGGCAGGCCGGTTACCTGGAACCAGTACTGTTCATACATCTGGTTGATGGGCGGCAGCCCGGCCCACCAGCGCCAGAGCAGGAAAACGGCCGTGCCCGCCCCCGGCAGCAGTATCGCAAACAATTGAAGCAGCTTTTTTACACGCAAAGTCGCAGAGGGGAAAAGGGTGGGCCATTGGCGGTAGAGTTCATAGGCCAGGGGGACCACCAGTACCCAGCCCGTTAACCGCGTGAGCGAAGCGAAAAAGCCCAGAAAACCGGCCAGCAGGAAACGGCCGTGTCCCCGCGCCGCCCAAATCGACCCCAAGGCCAGCAAAATAAACAACGCCTCCGAATATGGCGCAAGCAAAAAGAAGCCGGTCGGGAAAAACGTCAGGTAGACCAGCGCGCGCGGCGCGAAACGCGACCCCACTTCGGCGGCCACCACACGATAAAACAAAACCAGCAGCCCCATAAACGCCGCGTTGCTGATCAGGGTGGCTGCCAGCAAATTGGCCGTTGGTCCGCCGCCAAAGAGCGCGCCCAGGCTGCGCGCCGCCAGCGGATACAGCGGCGGGAACACGGAATCCTCTTCGTGGGCGTAGCCATCCTGGGCGATGCGCAGGTAGCGTTGGGTGTCGAAGCGCTGCCAGGGACCTAGCAGCAGGCCGGATAGGCCGGAATCGAGGTAGGGTTGGTCGAGATACGGCCGTAACACCATTTCCGGCGCCAATGGTGCAGGAATCATCATTGGCACAAGCACGCCCCACACCGTCAAAATCACGCGGGCCGCCAGAAACGTCCAGAAGGCCTGCTTGAACGCGCGTATTATGGCCGATTGGCCGCTGCCTGAACTCTCAGGCTGATGCAAGTGGTGTGCCATAGAACTCACTAAACCCCTAGGGTCTTCTCCGACCCTAAGGGTTTACTCTTCAAGCTCGTTTAATCGCTGTTTAGGCTCGTTTAGCGTTTGCTTGGAGCGCAGATTGGACCAATCTTGATGCCTACATCTGAAAATCCAGCCCATCGGCGTTCGCGTCGATGGTGATAGTCGTCTGGCGACCCGCCTGGCGTTCGCCACCCTCGCGTAAGAGAAAATCGGCCAGGGGTTCGCGCAGGTGGCGGGCGATGATGCGGCGCAACGGCCGTGCGCCAAACTGCGGCTCATTGTTTTGGGCCAGCAGCCACGCCTTCGCCGCCGGGGTCAGGGTCAGGTTGATTTGCTGCCCTTCGGCCAGGCGCAGTTCCTTCTTCAACATCAGGTCTAAAATCACCGCCAACTGGTCGCCGGAAAGCTGGTGGAAGAGGATGATTTCGTCCAGGCGGTTCAAAAACTCGGGGCGGAAAAAGTGATGCACCTCATCCAGCACCAACTCGCGCTCATGCTCGCCGATGACCGGCACGAGCATATGCTGCGACCCCAGATTGCTGGTCATGATGACCACCGTCTCGCTAAAGGTAGCCATCCGCCCCTGGCTGTCGGTCAGGCGGCCCTCTTCCAGCACTTGCAGCAGCACGTCGAAGACGCGCTGGTGGGCTTTTTCGACTTCATCAAACAAGACAACGGTGTACGGCCGTTCGCGCACAAAATTGGTCAACTGCCCGCCTTCCTCATGGCCCACATAGCCGGGCGGCGCGCCAATCAACCGGTTGACGCTGGCTTCCTCCTGGTACTCGCTCATATCCAGTACCAGCATGGCCTGCTCCGTGCCAAACATAAATTCGGCCAGCGCCTTGGCCAGTTCCGTCTTGCCCACGCCGCTGGGGCCGAGAAAGAGGAAGGAGCCAATCGGCCGTTTGGGGTCGCGCAGGCCGACGCGGGCGGTCTTAACGGCCCGGCTGACGGCCAAAATCGCCTCCTCCTGGCCGATGATGCGCTGGTGGAGGTGTTCGACCATGTTGGCGTATTTGCCGCGTTCGTCGGCGTTGAGCTTGGCGATGGGGATTTTGGTCATCTGGCTGGCAGCAACCATTACGTCATCGGGGCTGAGGGCGCCGTCGGCGGCTACCTGCGGCAAGTTGGCGACGTGCTCCTGAGTGACCATGCGCACCAGGGCGCAGGCGCGGTCGGCTAACTGCACGGCGGCGGCGGGCAGGGCGATGGTTTGGATGTATTGGCCGGCGAGGGTGACGGCCGTTTCCAACCCCTCCCGCGTCACCTCAATTTCATACTCTCGCTCCAACCGCTGCTGATGGAACAGCAGCATGGCCGTCGCCTCGGTTTTGCTGGCGGCGGGCACGTCCAGCCGCTGCGTGTTTTGGCGGATGATGGGGTCGGTGTTGAGGCGGTCGTACACGGCGGGAACGGCCGTGCCGATGACCACATGTTCGTTGCCCAGCATCGCTTTGTGCAGTTCGCGGGTCACGTTCTCCGGCAGCCGGGCGCGCAGCCGGTCGGCAAAAAAGCGCTCGATGCCCGGCACGAGCAGCACGCCGCCGCTGCTGCGCCGCAGCGCCACGCGCATCGTCGCCAGCGGATTTTCCAGCAGGGCCGGTTCGTTAATTTCCACCAGCGAGCGCAAATTGGCTGGACCTTTGCCTTCGGCCAGCAGTTGGGCCAGGCTGTAGACCAGCGTGCGCTTGCCCGCGCCCTCCGGCCCCACCAGAATAACGTGCCGCTGCCGCGACAGCGCCAGCAGGCCGATCAGTTCATTCAGCAGCGTCTCGCGCTGGTAGACGGCTTGCGCCTGCCCCCGTTTGGCTTCGTCGACGTAATCGAAAATGATGGGCATGCCCTCGGCCGTGCTTTCAGCCAGCAGTTCGATGACCGCTTCGGAAGTGACGCCAATGCGCTGCAAGACGGCGTAGGTGGTGACGTTTTTCTGGGCCATAGCCGCCAGGGCGTGGCCGCTGTTCACCTTCAGTTCTTCGCGCGATTGGGCGATGGTCAGCCCTTCGTCCAGCACGACCAGGGTTTCGTCGGCCAGGGTGGTGTCTTTGCCAAAGTCGTCGGTGAAGGCGAATTTGGCGTCGCGCCCCTTGCTGAGGTGGGTGACCTGCTCGACGCGCCGCACAAGGTCGTCCCAGTCGAAGCCGCGCTCTTTTTGCAGGCGGCGCAAAATCTGGTGGGCGACAGCGTCGTTGTCGTCTAAAAAGGTACGCAGCAAGAGTTGCGGGGTGAGGAAGGTGAGCTGGTAATCCTTCATTTTGGTAACGGCCGTGGTCATCAGGCGGGAAAGTTCGGTGGAGGGGATGTTGGGGTTGAGTGTGTTCATGGTTTGGGAGATTGGAGACCGGAGATTGGAGATTGGGGTGTGGCGTGGTTGTTTAGTCTCTGGTCTCCAGTCTTCTGCTTATCAAGAGTGAGGAATTCGTAAGGATAAGGATTTTTTTCGTCTGGTTCGTGGGCTTCGCGGGCAGTGATGGTCCAGGCGGATTCGTCGTAGGGCGGGAAATAGGCGTCGCCGGGGAATTCGGCGTTGATGAGCGTGAGGTAGAGGCGGCTAGCGCGGGGCAGGAACTGTGCGTAAACGGCCGTGCCGCCAATCACCATCACCTCCGGCGCGTCACCGGCGGCGGCGAGCGCCTGCTCGATGGCATGGACGACAAAGCAGCCGGGCGCGCCGTAGTCAGCGCTGTGCGTGAGGATGATGTTGGTACGGCCGTGCAGCGGCCTGTACTTCGGCTGGATGGAATCATACGTCTTGCGGCCCATGATAACCGGCTTGCCCAGGGTCAGGTCGACAAAGCGGTGCATATCGGCGGGCAAGCGCCAGGGGAGACGGCCGTTCTGCCCAATCACGCGGTTTTTATCCATAGCAGCAATTAGCGAAATGATCATAGGAGTTAGAGCGAGAGCGAGAGTGAGAGACTACTCTTGCTGTCGCTAAACAGCAATCGGCGCTTTGATGGCCGGGTGGCTTTGATAATTTTGCAGTTCAAAATCTTCGTATTTAAAGTCGAAGATGGACATGACGTTAGGATTGAGCTGCATGTGGGGCAGCGGGTAGGGCGTGCGGGAAAGCTGGAGGCGGGCCTGGTCCAGGTGGTTGAGGTAGAGGTGGGCGTCGCCGAAGGTGTGGACAAAGTCGCCGGGCTGGTAGCCGCAAACCTGGGCGACCATGAGCATGAGCAGGGCGTAGGAGGCGATGTTGAAGGGCACGCCCAGGAAGACATCGGCGCTGCGCTGGTAAAGCTGGCAGGAGAGACGGCCGTTGGCCACGTAAAATTGAAACAGCGTATGACAGGGCGGCAAAGCCATCTGGTCCACGTCGGCCGGATTCCAGGCGCTGACGATGTGGCGGCGGGAGTCCGGGTTGGTTTGCAGGCGATGGATAAGCTGGGTGATCTGGTCGATGGAACGGCCGTCGGACGCAGGCCAGTTGCGCCATTGATAGCCATACACCGGGCCGAGGTCGCCGTTCTCGTCGGCCCACTCGTCCCAGATGGTTACGCCGTGGTCGCGCAGGTATTGGATGTTGGTATCGCCCTGCAAAAACCAGAGCAGTTCGTGGATGATGGAGCGCAGGTGGAGCTTTTTGGTGGTGACGGCCGGGAAGCCATCAGCCAGATTGAAGCGCATCTGGTAGCCAAAAATGCTCAGCGTGCCGGTTCCGGTGCGATCTTCTTTGCGAACGCCGTTGTCTAGTATGGTCTGCATTAAATCCAGATATTGTCGCATTAAGTCACCCTTGAGGAAGGTAGTCGAGACACTGCTTTCGCCGCAGGGGAGTATATCACAGGGGATACCGGCGGGAAACAGTGGGTGAGGTTGAGGCAGGGTAATTGCACACCCGCCAAAGATACCACTTTTGCCCCGTTTGTGGGGCGTCGTTTTGCAGTCTGGCGCTTCAGTGTCGGTCGAGGCGGGCCAAATATCCAAAATGTATTTGCTCTGGGCGTTATGGATTGCAGGGGAATTCGCTGATGAAGAGGGATTTTTCAACGATCTGACCATCGCCGGAAACAACTTTGCCCAGACCGATAATGCGTGGGCTGGCCTGGTTGTTGACCTCGAAACCGAAGCCGGTAGCCAGTGGCCCGGCCACCTTGGCGCCGTTCCAGTAATAGGTGTAACGGCCGTCGCCGCCCTGGCCGCGCATGTAGATGGTGCGGTAACGGATGTTGGCCTCGCAACGGCCGTTCAGCGGATACAAATCCAAGGTCAGAAGGGGACAGTCGCCGCCGGAACAATCGCCGCTTGTGGAAACAGGCGCCGATTCCTCGAAGGCGGCGGGCACCACTGGCAGCGTGGCAAAATCGCCAGACCAGAGAACACGATCGCCGTAAATAAAGCCGGTAACGGCTTCGCCGTTGAGGACGTATAGCCAGTTTCCTTGTGCGGAACGGCCTAAGATGGTGAGGGTATCGCCGGGGTCGGTGATGGCTCGTTCGACGGCCGTCGTATCCGGCGCGGCAAAGAGGCTGGAGGGAAGCAGGACGGTGGCTGGGTGGACGGCCGTTGGCTCTGGCGTGGCAGGGCTTTCTGTTGCTGTGGCCGTTGGGGAAGGTGGTGTGGTGGGGGTGGAAACGGCCGTTGCGGCCGCCAGTGCAGTTGGGGTTGCCAAAACCGGGGTGGGATTCACCGCCAGCGGACTGTCCGGCGTGTTTGTCGCCGTGGGCAGCATTACAAAAGTTGGCGCAGCGCGGTTGCCGCCGCTGGCCGCAGTGCTGCCCAACAAAACAATCAAAACAACGGCCAGACCTGCGCCCAGCCGCCATAGGGCGCTGGCAGTGACGCGCGTTTTTGCTGCACGGTTTGCAGCGGATTCCTGGGGCTGTCTTTTCGGCGCGATGGCTGGCGGTGTGGGTTGTTGGGCTGGCTGGGCGATGACAATTTCGCCCTGGTTCTCGTCGAACCATTTGCGGGGGAGTTGGGTATTGTCGGGTGTGTTGTGGTTGATTTTGGCGGCAACGGTCTCGTACAGACTGCCAATGGTGAGGGGCTGTCCTTTACGGCCGTTGCTCTGACTGCCTTCCAATGCCTGAATAAAGTATTCGGTAAAACGGGATGGCTGGGGACTGCCGCTTCGTTCATGGCGCTGCCAGATGTAATGCGTTTCGTCGCTGGCTGTGATGACGATGCGGTCGTGTCCGTGGCGGGTGAAGGAAGAACCGGTGTCGACTGCCTTGCCGATGATGCCCGGCAGGTAACTGCCGGAGGGTTGGTCGGTGGGCAGCGCCCGGCTGAAGTAACAGTCTATGATGAGGATTTGCTGTCTGGCGCGGCAGGTATCCATTTCGTCGGCAATGAACGTGGCGGAAACGGCCGTGCCGCGCAGCAAATTGTGCTCTGTGTCGGGCGTGGTCAGGTGCAATTGGCCGGCGGCGTCCAAAGCGGCATGGCCAACAATGTACAGCAGCAGCAAATCGTCGGGTAATTTGTCGGCAAAGAAATGGGCCAGGCTGCGGCGCACATCGTTTGATGGCTCATCTAGCAGGCAGATCACCTCATCAAAGCAGCCAATGTGGGGGTTTTCCAGGGCATTGGCCAGACGCCGGAGGTCGGCCGAAGGCTTGATGAGGGTGTTCAGAAGTGGGTCTTCATAGGCGCTGGCGCCAATGAGCAAAGCCAGACGCCGGCCAGAAACGGGCTCCGCTGGTGGGTTGGTCGACGGGTTGGTGACGGCCAACTGGCGGGCAACGGCCGATAAATCTTGGGTGAAGGCAACGGCCGTTTGGTATCTGTCTTCTCGTTTTTTGGCCATCACTTTAGCCACCACTGGCTGGCAGGCGGCGGGGACGCTGGGCTGCATGTCTTGCAAGCGGGGAACAGGCTCGAAAATATGTTTGACGGCCAAACCGATGGGCGTTTTTGTCTGGTATGGGTGTTTCCCGGTTAGCATTTCGAAGAGGATGATGCCCAGGGTGTAGATATCGGAACGGCCGTCTATTTCCACTTCAGCCTGGATTTGTTCTGGACTCATATAGGCTGGCGTGCCGACTGCGCCGCCGGTTTCTGTTAGTTTGGTATGTTCAAACGTAAACTTCGCTGTGCCAAAATCAGAAATGAACGGCTCGTTGCGTTGGTCAAACAAAATGTTGCTGGGCTTGAGATCGCGGTGGACCACGCCACGTCGGTGGACTTCATCTAACGCCGGGGCCAGCCGGTTAAGAATGCGCGCCGTTTCGTGAATGGTTAATGACCCTTGCTTCAAGCGGTCGGTGAGCGAGCCGCCGGCCATGAACCGCATCACCAGGAAGGGCTGGGTGTCTTGTTCGCCAAAATCGTAGACCGGCACAATGGCCGGATGGTCCAGAGCGGCGACAATTTTGGCTTCACGATCGAAGCGACGGCGGAAAGTGGTGTGGTGGAGGAGTTCGTGTGGCAGTAGTTTTATAGCCACGTCGCGTTCAAAGTGTGGATCGTGCGCCAGATAGACGATGGACATACCGCCACGGCCTAATTCTGCTTTTATTTCATAACGTCCGATCTTTTGTGGTAGCATCAAATTGATTATAAATAGGCCAAAAGTCCCTTCAAGGCATTATTTGCGCCTTGTTCACGCTGACCGCCTAGTATTTAGTTCCTATTTACACCGTGTAAATCGGGTCAAAAACTTTCTTTTTGACTCACTTTATGTTACCTTGTGACTACTAGGTCCCTTCAAAAGCATGTTTGGCTCTGCTATAATAAAGTTGCCTTGCTGACCGGTGGGGATCGCACGTTCTGAATCTAGGAGGTTTTATGCGCCGGTTATGGATTTTGCTTCTATTTGTCGTGATTTTAGCGGCCTGCAGTAATAATGGCGGGGCGGGGACGTTGCCTTCACCATTGCCTGATTCTTCGGGGACGGAGGGTGGGGTGATGGCTACGAATGAACCGCGTGTAGAAATTACCCCAACGCCGCCGCTGCCGCCTACGTTTACGCCTAATGCGATGGCTCATCAGGGGCATTTGTATTTGCTTCCGGTTTCGGGCGCCGATGGGATGGTCCAATATGTGTACGTGGTACGTCCGGGCGACACATTGACGAGTTTGAGCAAGTTTTTTGGCGTGTTGGCGGATGATGTTGTGCGTGTGAATCAGATTCGTGATCAGAACCTGATTGAGGTGGGCCAGCGGTTGGTGATTCCGGTTACGGCCGTTTCCACTCCCTGATAGCGCTTTTGGCAATCCACAAAAAAAGCCCGTCGAAAACGACGGGCTTTTTTATTGATTTAGTTGCGACGGTGGGTAAATAGATCAGACTGCCGGGAACGCTTCAGCGATCAATTCACCTTCGATCACATTATCTACATGGCGCAGGACAATTTTGTCCTCAACCACATCCACAACAACAACCTGCCCTTCTTTGAAATTGCCGGATAGAACGGCGTCGGATAGCAGGTCTTCAACTTCGGTTTGGATCAGGCGGCGTAACGGCCGTGCACCAAATTCGGCGTCGTAGCCATGTTTCCCCAGCCAGGCGCGCGCGCTTTCTGTCACATCAAGGGTCAGTTGATGGTCGGCCAGACGGTCGTTGACTTCCATCAGGATAATATCCACAATTTTGCGAATATCAGGCTGCGATAGTTGCCGGAAGACGATGATGCTGTCCACACGGTTGATGAATTCCGGGCGGAATTGTCGCTTTAGTTCGTCGGTAAGCGTTTTGCGCATTTCGGCGTACTGGGCTTTTTCCTCGGTGATTTCATCGCGTTGGAAGGCGAAACCCATATTGGGACCACGACGAATCGTGTCAGCGCCTACGTTGGAGGTCATGATGATGATTGTGTTGCGGAAGTTAACCCGTTGACCTTTGGCATCGGACAGGTGACCTTCTTCCATGATTTGTAGTAAGAGGTTGAAGGTTTCCGGGTGCGCTTTTTCGATTTCATCAAAGACGACGATGGAATACGGCCGTCTCCGCACAGCTTCTGTCAACTGACCGGCATCTTCATATCCCACATACCCGGGCGGCGATCCGACCAGACGAGCAACATTATGCCGCTCCATAAACTCAGACATATCGAGCTGGACCAGCGCGTCTTCACTGCCGAAAAGGAAAGTGGCCAGCGATTTGGTTAATTCAGTCTTGCCAACCCCGGTTGGCCCTAAGAAGATAAAAGAACCAATCGGCCTTTCCGGATCTTTCAAACCGGCACGCGCGCGGCGGACCGCTTTTGAAATGGCCTGAATGGCCTCCTCTTGGCCAACAATTCGATTACGCAATTCATCTTCCATGCGTAAAAGGCGCGCCGATTCTTGTTCTGTGAACTGGTAAACAGGAATGCCTGTCCACATCGCCAACACTTCGGCAATATCTTCGGCCGTTACGTTTACGCCTTCACCAGCGCTAGAAGTTGCCCTCATCTTATCCAAGCGTAACTGAACTTCACGTTCACGTTCAGACCATTCATCAATGTCTTCCTGGCGGCCTTCTTCCACAGCCAGTTCGCGCTCTTCCCGAATATCCCTTAGCTCTTCATAGGCGATTTGGATGTCGGCTGGTTGGGGCATGCGATACATGCGCACCCGCGATGCGCTTTCATCGATCAGGTCGATGGCTTTATCTGGTAAGAAGCGCTCAGTGACGTAGCGGGTGGATAAGTTAACGGCCGCTTCAATCGCTTCTTCCGTAATATACAAGTTGTGGTGCGATTCATACGCGCCCTTGATACCCCGCAGGATCTGAATTGTCTCCTCCGAGGAAGGTTCATCCACACGAATCGATTGGAAACGGCGTTCCAAAGCTGCATCACTCTCAATATATTTCCGGTACTCTTCGAGAGTAGTCGCCCCAATACATTGCAACTCGCCCCGCGCCAGCGCGGGCTTCAAGATATTGGCGGCATCTACCGAGCTCCCGGCCGAGCCTGCGCCCACCAGCATGTGGACTTCGTCGATGAATAAAATTGCGTCACTGGATTTCAATTCATCAATGACTCTTTTTAGGCGTTCTTCAAACTGCCCACGGTACATCGTGCCAGCGACAAGGCTGCCAACATCTAGTTGTAAGACGCGTTTGTTGTGCAAAATCTCTGGCACACGCCCTTCGACGATGCGCTGAGCCAAGCCTTCAATAATTGCCGTTTTTCCAACGCCCGGTTCACCAATTAAGGCAGGGTTGTTTTTCGTGCGGCGGGCTAAAATCTGAATGACGCGTTCAATCTCAGTATTACGACCAATAACCGGGTCTAATTTTCCTTCTTCAGCCAGAATGGTCAGGTCAGTCGCCAGCTGATCAACCATCGGGGTCTTGCTCTTTTCTTTCTTTGCCCGTCGGGTTGAGGGCTGCGGTTCACCGGCGGCAACCGGGCTTTCCTTGAGCATTTGCTTGGTTTGGCGGCGGATTTGTTCCGCGCTGATACCAAATTTGCGCAAGACGTCAATGGCTACACCTTCATTTTGCCGGGCCATGCCTAACAAAAGATGCTCGGTGCTGATGTAATGTTGTCCCATGCGCCGGGCTTCCTCTACAGCCAACTCAAGCAAGCGTTTGGTGCTGGGAGAAAGTTCAATTTTTGTAAAGGGGGCGCGTGTGCTTGGCCCACTGGATAAGCGTTCAACCATAGCCTGAACACGTACAATGTCCAGACCAAGCTCGCGTAAAACGCGGCCAGCTACGCCACCTTCCTCGCGTAAAAGACCAATCAGAACATGTTCACTGCCAATATAGCTGTGGTTTAATCGTTCTGCTTCTTCTTGGGCCAAACTTAGGACACGACGAGCACGTTGCGTAAATCGTTCCCAATTTTTCGAGTTCACTGTTTTTCACCTCGAATCTGCTGAATGCGGAAACTGAATTGCTTAAGCAGAATTCAGCATCTCCAGATCTGTTTCCAGATATTCGGCGGATGCAACTTGTTTTAAGCTTAAACCCAGCTGTCGCTGTTCAGGATCAATGCGGATAATGCGAACAGTCACTTCCTGCGTTGGTTTCACAACTTCTCGCGGATGATTGATGTGTTCATCTGACAGTTCAGAAATATGGATGAGTCCTTCTAGTTCGTACTCATCATGTAAGCGAGCAAAGGCGCCAAATTTAGTTAGTTTTGTGATGGTAGCAGTGGTTAGTTGGCCATCTCTATAATTTTCTTTGATCAGGGTCCAGGGATCGGACTCTAATCGTTTGATGCTGAGGGCCAGACGCTGACGTTCCTGGTCTATTTTTAGGACGAAGACGTTTACGTTGTCTCCGACACTGAGTTTTTCTGAAGGGTTGTTGATGCGCTTCCAGCTTAATTCTGATAAGTGGACCAAACCTTCAATCCCGCCGATGTCGATAAAAGCGCCGAAATCAGCCAGGTTAACCACGCGCCCTTCCCGAATGTCTCCCTCTTGAATGGACTCGAGAAGTTCACCTCGCCGTGCGTCACGGATTTCTTGTGCGGCAACTTTCTCTGAGAGAATGAGGCGGTTTTTTTCGCGGTCAGCTTCGATAACTTTGAGGTATATTTTTTTGCCAACAAGTTTCTGAAAAGGTGATGGTTCTGATTCCTTTTCCCTATTGCTGATGACGGCCTGGCGGGATGGCTGCAATTGCGAATTTGGTACGAAACCACGCAGGTGGCCTACTTTAACAAGTACGCCGCCGCGATTGTAGCCGACAATCACTGTTTCGTAGACTTCCTGGGAATTCAGTAAGTCTTCCGTGATGAGCCAATCCTGTTCTGCGGCTGCTTTGACGTATGATAAAATTGTATTACCAGATTCGTCTTCTGGGTCGACTACATAAACAGGAATTTTCTTGCCGATTTCTAAACTTGCACGTGTTTTTTCGTCGAGACCTTCTACTTCTCGACTGGTTATCACGCCTTCTGATTTGGCGCCGATATCAACCAGTATTTCATTGTTTCGGAGCTCTACAACATGGCCGTACCGAATTTCTCCGGTGACTGGCATGCTGAAATCAGTTTGTAACAAAAAATCCATGGGGTGTTCAGAAACACCACTCCCCGTTCCAATTGAGTTGCTTGCCAAGATGTTTTGCCCTCTTTCGTACCAGTTTTTAGCTGGCATTTTTCTTTGATTATACTGAGTTTGATAGTATTGGCAATATGGGTACTCTGGTGTTAATCAAGCTCATATGTAGTCTTGGAAGGGGGTTTGGGCTATGATCTGTTGTTGTGGTCAAGGTGAAAACACTTTCATTTCGTGGTTCTCAGGGGCTGTTTGTCTTGGCGTGGGTCCTGTTGTTGTGGGGGATCCTTTGGCTGTATGCACCAGCTTTAAAGTTTGGTTTGATTTGGGATGATCCGGAGTGGTTTGGCCGGGTTGTGGGCATTGGCTGGGGGGAGTTGTTACGGCCGTTTCCCGATTACCAGTTTTATCGTCCTGGGACGATGCTGTATAACCGCCTGTTTTTGGGCGCCGATGGGCTGCTGCAAGTGTATGCGCTGCATTGGCTGCAAATTGCCTGGCATCTGCTCAATGTAGCTTTTTTGTTTGCCCTTAGCCGGCGAATGGGGTTCTCGCGCTGGGCGGCCATGACGGCCGTTGCCCTGTTTGGCGTCTATCCTCTGTCCCAGCAAGCCATTAGTTGGGCTGCGCCGCAGCAGCCTATGGTCTTAGCCCTGCAAAACGCGGCCTGGCTGCTCTATTTGGTGAGCCGTCGGCGCAGCGGGCACTGGCTCTGGCTGGCCAGCCTGTTCATCTTTATGGTTGGTTTGATGGTACAGGAAAGCACAGCCCCATTTGGTGTATTACCGCTGGCGTTTGAAGCCGTGCTGCGGGCGCAGAAAAGCAGCCTTCTGGCTGTTTTGTTGAGTTGGCGACATCCAATCCGCAATGCATGGTTACGGCCGTTATCCTATCTATTGGTCGCCATCCTGTTTTTAGCGATCTGGTGGTTTGTGCCGCGCGAGGCCGGTATTACCCGCGCCGGTCTCGATTGGCGGGTAAGCGCTTTTTTCCTCCAGGGTTTCGTTTTTCCAATCGTCTGGCTGAAGGGCAGCAGTCAGTTAACGGCCGTAGCCTGGTTGGCCATTTTTTCCTGCGCGCTGATCGGTTTGTGGGTTGCCGGTGTGTGGCGTGGCCGTGGGCTGCTGGCCAGCGCCGGCCTCTTGTGGGGCCTGTTGGGCGCATCACCCGCCCTGATAGGCTTGCCTTTCAGCTATGTTCAATACAGCCAACGTTTGCTTTATTTTATTGCGCCTGGGGCAGCCTGGCTGCTGGTGTGCGCCTTTTGGCCAGCGGACAACGGCCGTCGTCGGGTCATCGATCTGGGCGGGCTGGCGGTTTTGGGCGTGATTTTTGGCGGCAGCATCTGGCAGTTGGCCGGTTTTCAGGCCATGTACCAGGTTGGTACTGACCACTTGCAAGAATTGGTTGCGGAAATTGGCGGGCAGGACGGCCGTTTTCTCTTCATCAATTTCCCCGACCGTTACAGTCCGCGGGTGGAGCCTTATCCGTTTGGTTACTGGGGCGTTACTTTGGCTCCGGTTGTGGTTGATTTGGGTGAGTTCCCGGCCATGCAGGTGGGCGGCGCGCTGCAAACGTTGTCTAAGGCAGTTCCATCCATTGATGAAGTTGCGCGCGCGGAAGGGCCTTATCAGGTGGACATGCGCGGCGTGATTGCCCAGCCGCAGGAGATTTATGCGTTGGCCAAAGAGTATGACGCCGTTTTTCTCACCCGCTATGACGAAGCGGGCCATTTAACCTTGCAACCTGTCGGGGGTCTGGAAAAACAGGAAGGCGCTCCGTGTGTTCTGGCTCAATTTGGCCAGGACGTATGCTTGCAAAGTGTGGAAATCACCGAGCATGACGACGCCTGGGAAGTCCGGTTAGCCTGGGCTATTCAGGCGGAGTTAACGCCGTTTGTGACGGTTTTTGCGCATATTGGCCAGGTGGGGCAGCCGCCGCTGGCGCAGGCGGATGGTAATGCCTGGCGCGGCATGTTGCCTCCGCGTTATTGGCAGCCGGGCGATCTCATCATCGACGTGCGCACGATTCCCAAACCGGAGCAGATGGACGGCGTTTCTCTGCAAATTGGATTGTATGACGGTTTGTCTGGCGAACGGTTCCCGGCGTGGACGGCCGGTGGACGGCCGTTACCCGATAACGCCTATTCTCAACTTCTCGTCCCGTCCCCTTTGGAACCGGGACAAAATAACTTACGCAACTGAAATTCGTGATTGGAGATTGGAGATTGGACCAATCTGTAAGCACCCAAATGAGTCATCCTCCGGATAAATGGTTGCTTCACCGGGATAAGTCGTTCCGACACGGGAGAAATGGTTGCTTCGCCGGGAGAAATGGTTCCGACGCGGGAGAAATGGTTGCTTCACCGGGAGAAATGGTTGCTTCACCGGGAGAAATGGTTGCTTCACCGGGAGAAATGGTTGCTTCACCGGGAGAAATGGTTGCTTCGCCGGGAGAAATGGTTCCGACGCGGGAGAAATGGTTGCTTCACCGGGAGAAGTCGTTCCGACGCGGGATAACTGGTTTAGCGCGGCGGTTGACGTCGCAGAACCGCGAGTAAAACGCCAAACACAACGGCCGTGCCCAAAACCCCCACGCCAATCGCCGCCATGGCCAGATAAGGCCCGGTAAGGTCGAATAACTGCCCTACCAACCAGGGCAGCGTCATCCCGCCCAGGCTGGCGCCGGCAAAAAACCAACCGGTCGTTTTCCCGGTCACCGGCATATTGCGTTCCGCCATAGCCAGCGTCGTGGGGAAAATTGGGGCCATCGAAAAGCCCAGGCCAATTGTGCCCAGCCACATCGCCCAGGCGGCCGCCGGAAACAAAAGCAGTACGCCCACACTCAGCAAGCTCCCGACAATTCCCAGGGCGATGATTTTGCGCGGCCGCAGTCGATTCGCCAGCGGCACGGACAATAACCGCCCCACAGTGAGCGATCCCCAAAATGTTGATGTGAGGTAAGCGGCCATGGTGATTGTGGCCAGGTTGGCTCTAACGGCGTAGGTGTAAATCCAACCGCCGAAACTGGTTTCTGCCCCGACGTAGAGGAAGAAGAATAGGGTGATCAGGCTGACTAGCAGATAGTTGGGCGGGGCTTCGCGGGTAACGGCCGTTTTAACCGCTGGTCGTGGGCTGCGCTGAGGCAAAATCCACACCGCCGCTGGGAGCATTATCAGCGCGAGCAGCCAGTAGGCATAGGTAATGTCGCCGCTGCGCAAAATGGCCTGGGCGACGACTATTGGAGAAAGAAGCGCGCCCAGTCCGAAGAAAAAATGCAGGCCATTCATGTACGGCGCTACGTTGGTGTGGTGCAGCCAGGGCAGCATGGTGTTCGTGCCGACATCCAGCATCGATTCCGAGATGCCCAGCAACAGGATGACCAGCACCAGCAGCCACAGGAGCGAAATGGTTGGCGTGAGGGCAATGGTGAGTGCCATGCCCAGTAAGCCAGCCGCCAGCACCGGATGGCCGGGCAGCCGGTCGTAGATGCGCCCGCCGGCCAACGCGCCAATCAAAAAACCAACGGATCGGGCTGAAAAGAGAATGCTGATCTGGCCGAGCTGGGTATTCGTGTTTTCGGCCAGGCCGGGGAGCGTAGGTCCAATCACCGAAGCTGCCAGACCGATACATAAAAAGCCGGCATAATAGCCGATGGTTTTTAGCAGTTTTTCGCGTTGTGTGGCTATGGGTGGCTGTGGAGTGGTAGATGCGGTCATGAGGTGGGTTCCAGTATGAGTTTGATTTCAAATAATTTGGGCCACCATTTGCCGGTGACAAAGAGGCGGTCCTGGGCGGCGTCGTAGGCGATGCCATTGAGGACGTCGGCGGGTTGGGTGAGGTCGGTGGGGTTGAGCAGGCCAGTCAGGTCAATCCAGCCGACGACTTGCCCGGTTTGCGGCGAGATACGGGCAATGGTGTTGGTTTGCCAGATGTTGGCCCAGATTTCGCCGTTGATATATTCCAATTCGTTTAGTTGGCCGACTGGGCCGTTTTGGTCGTGGACCTGGATACGGCCGTTTTCCGCCAAATTCTCCAGGTCCAGAAAACGTATCACATCTGTGCCGTCACTCATGATCAACCGTTGGTCATCGTGGGTCAATCCCCAGCCTTCGCCGGGATATGAAAAACTACCCAGGGGCGCGAAGGTTGCCAGATCGTAGATAAAACCAACCCCAGATTGCCAGGTTAGCTGGATCAGGCGGTCTTGCCAGATGGTGATGCCCTCGCCAAAATATTCGGCGCCGAGGTCGCGCTGATGTATCACGCTGCCAGTTTCCAGATCGGTGAGGCGGATGGAAGAGTAGCCGTTGCGCCCTGTCCCTTCGTAAAGGACGCCGCGGTGAAAAACGAGTCCCTGGGTAAATGCGTTGGAATCGTGGGGATAGGCCTGGATGATTTGATAGGTGTAGGTAGGGGCCTGGGTGGACGAAACGGCCGTATTGGCGCCCTGGGTCGGAGTAACCGGCGGAAGCGCGGTGGCAGTTGGTAGGGGCGATGGACTGGCTACGGCCGTGGCTACGGCCGTAGGTGCGGCCGTGGGGAACGGTGCGGGAATGTGGGCGGTGGCGCACGCCGTAGAAAATCCAATCAAGAGCAGCCAGCAGGCCAGCAGCAAACGTTTAAAAGATGACATAAGTCAGGTGGTACTCTCTTTTTGCACGGCCGTGGCGGCGCGTTCTTGCAGTGTTTGCCGCACGGCCTGAATATCAGCCGGTACACTTTTGCGGGCGCCATAGTAGCAGAGACCCGCAGGGATGGCGAGCAACTGAAAAATCGCCAAACCCAGCCCATAATTATTGGGCGGCGGAAAATGCTGCGTGAGCGCCGCCAAAACCAGCCCAGTTAACCCAATGCTGACGGCTTCGCCGACGGCGCGTACAACGCGGGTAATGCCTAAAACCGTGCCCCGGTGTTCGGGTAAATTTACGTCGGTGATCAGGGCGGCCCAATTTGGACCATCGACGGCCAGCAGGGCCATGGCGATAAAGGCGACCAAAAACAAGGCCAGGACGGAGGTATTGGTAAACAACAGCATCAGCACCGACCACGACAACTGGACCACAGTGCCGTCTGGCGGCAGCGTTACGCCGCGAATAGGCATGAAGAAGGTGAGGATAAAAAAAGGCACTGAACCGATTATGCCGATCATGGCTAACTTGGTGCGGCCCTGAGGGTCATTCTTTTGCCAGCGGTCGCCCAGATAGCCGGCATAAATGCCAAACAAAATCCCCGTGCTGAACAAGATGACAAACAAATTGCCCACTACAGTGGAAACTTCCAGAGAATAGCCCAGCGCCTGAACGCGCGCGATGGCCCATCGTGGAACCCAAATGGTTGAGCCAAAAGACAGCGTGGCAAACATGAGCTGAAGCGAAAGCCAAATGTTGGAGCGACGGGCAAAAATGTGCCGAATGTCGGCGCGGTTGATTTGGTAATCGTAGCTGCCGCCAGCGGCGAACAGGGGCTTGAGGTCTGGCTCGGACTGGCCGCGGCGCGGTTCGTCGGCGAAGAGGTAGAGAAACGCAAAGAGGAAGCCCAATCCGGCAATGACCCAGAACGGCCGTCGCCAATCCCCAGCGCCTAATGTTCCGGCCAGGGCTGCGCCCAGCGCCGCCCCAAGTGATTGCGAGATGCCCCATACGCTGAGCGCTAAACCGCGCTGTCCAGCCGGGATGACATCGCTGATGACGCTAAAACCTACGGACGCAATCGAGCCAACGCCGACGGCCGTTACCATTTGGCTGGCGATAAATTGTGGAAATGTGCGCGCCAGACTGGTGACAATCATGGCCGCGCCCCAGAGCAGCGTGCCGCCCAAGAGCAGTTTGTGGCGGTTGCTGCGGTCCCCCCGATAGCCCCAATATGCAGCGGAAGCGGCGGCGATGAGCAGGTAAACGGCCGTCACTACCCCCAGGGCCGCTTCATTGGCCTGAAATTCACGGGCAATGATGGCGTATAGCGGGGGCAGCACCCCGGCGGCGGCGTTATCCAACGAAGCCAGGCCAACAAACACCAGGAATGTAAATGTGGATGATGTACGCAATTACCAGAATCGCCGACTGAGGAAAAAGGCGGCGACCGCCAGACCCATAGCCGCGCTGGCGCAGGGCAGCGCGGCCACACCGCTGGCGTTGTCGTCCAGGGGGACGGCCGTTGCTTCTGGCGTGGCTTCTTCAGTGGTATCAACCGATTCAGCCTCGGCAGCTGTGGGCACGACGGATGTTGCCGTGGCGGGTGGCAGAGCCGGCTTGGTTGTTGGGCTGGCGGTGGCTGTGGTTTGGGGTACGGCCGTTTGTGTGCTGGTTGGTCGTGGGGTGGCGGTTTGGGCTGGTGGGGTGGCGGTAGGCATAGAGGTTGGGCAGTTGGGAACGGCCGTAGGCTGCCACGGCGCGCCGGCGGTGGGCGTTTGCCCATTATTGGCCGGGGCGGCCACGATGGGCACATCGCCGGTGTAGCCATGCACCACGACAACTTCATTGGCTATCCAGCCGGTCTGGCCGTTGGCCAGCACAATCAACCACCAGGGAGCATCGCCGGCGCGCCCGGCGATGGGCCGCACTTCCAAATAGACAAGTTGGTCAACTGATGGGTAGGTGGTTCCCGGACCAGATCGCACCAGTGTGTTGCCGCGTGTTTGCACGGTCGGCGGCGTGCCGCAAGCCGAAGCCGTCGGCAAGAAGCCGCCGACGGGCGTGGCTACCAGGGTGACCGGAATGGGGGTGTTGGTTGGGGGAAGCGTCGGCGCTTCTGTAGCCTGAGCCGTTGGCGGCGGGTTGTCTGGCGGCACGTCTGTGGGCGTTGGGGGGGCGGGGGTTGGCGTGCGGGTGATGCGTGTTTGGGCAAATGGGCTGGCGGCGTGGCTGATGTTCTGACGTGGAACGTAAACGATCAGCAGCGTGAGCGCAAACAAGGAAAGAAGAACAAATAATCGGCGTAACATAGGTAATTACCTTTGGAAATTGATGGTGTGTTTGTCCATGGAATGATGCGTATGGCCAGCAAGCTGGCGGCATCTGATCATTGATACTTTACTGTAATGTGGTTATTGGTGTCTATATCTAATTTGAATTGCAGCGTACGGCCGTTAACGGCCGTGGGCGCTGGCGTCGCCGACAAGATCTGCGCCCCTTCCGGCAGGGTGATGGCGGCGTTGAACGGAAATGGGTGATTGCCGGCTTGTTGGATGATGTCGAGATGGTAGGTTTTACGGCCGTCCTCGTCGGTACTCACCACAGTTGGCAGCAAATACTCGTACTGGCTGTTCAAAGTCTGTCCCATCGGCAGGAGCAGGTAGTTGGCAAATGTGGTCAGCCCGGCCGTTTCAGAAAGCACCTGAGCCGGGCCTTGCCACGTCTGGCCAAAGATGTGGGATTCGCCGGGTATGGTGTGGATGGTGGATGTAATGAGTTGGCTGCCTTCTGGCACATAAATCCGCAAATAATTCCAGTAGCAGGCGTCGGCCAGTGTCAGGTAATCGGGCAGATCGTTATAGACGTTAATGTTGAAATGGATGCACGGCTGGCCGTTATCTGGGCGGGTGTGGGTGTATTGCAGGGTGAGAACGGCATGTGGGCCTGTGGCATCCAGGGTTACGTTGTAGTCGGCTGTTTTTTCGACGTAGATGTTGGCTTTGGAGTAACCCACATTGGTATCGACGATGGCCAGGAAATCGCTGTTGGGTGATGGCGCGAGACGGCCGTCCCAGCCCAATTCTTCCAGCACAGCCTGTTCCTGGGGATGGCGGGTATAAATTTGCAGATGTTTGGTTTGTACGGCCGTGTTCATATTAGTCGCCAGCTTTTGCAAGTCAATCGAGCCAAAGTCGGTTTCCAGCTTGGTTTTGATGGCGGCGGCAAAAGGACCTAAGAAATCTTTGCGCGAGTTCACCCATTCGGCTGCGTTTTGGCCTTCCTTACTTCCCCATGCCTCCCGCAGCGCCTCAGTGAGATTGGTATTGTTAAGCACGATGGTGTCTTCTGGGCTGCTTTCCGTAATCGTAACCGGCCCGGTGGCATCAATGAGCAGTTGCAGGAAACGTTGGTCAATGGCCACCGCGCCATCCAATGGCGGTAGGTCTTGACCGTAACTGAATAAATCCATCAACTTCTCAGCCGACGTGGGGAAATTGGGCCAAAAATTGGCGTCTAGGAATAAAAATAGCTCCAGCCCCATAAATTTTTCCAACGGTTCAGGTGGGATGTCGTAAGGTTTTTCGAGGTAGTCGTCTACCTCGTAGGCGCTGGTGAAGCTGAAGTCCTGGATACGGCCGTTGGCCATCGCCACAATCCCCGCACCGGAAATAAAGCCGCCGGTCGGTCGGAGTTCATCTTCGTTTTGCGCAATAACCAAGTAGCTGCGCGGGCCATCCATGCCCATCATCGTGGGCGCAATCAGGGCAAATTTTAGGCCATCTTCAGCCAGCGGCAGCCATTCATCCGCCTTGGCGAACAAATCCTGCACCCTGCCGGGCAGGTCGCTGGTATCGCCGATGGCCGCGCGGGCGGCCATCACCTCGGCAAAAGAGTCATTGGCGGCGCGTAAATCCGGCTCCGCGTTGGCCAGGGTTTGCGCCAACACCGTTAAGGCGCTCTCCTCCTGGGAGTCGCTGCCCGGCTGCATGATGACCAGCGCTGGTTTAAGACCGCGGATGCTGTAAGCGGCCGTATCCAGCCCGGCTACGGCCATGTCCAATAATTGCGGGGCAATCACAAGCGTGGAGCCATATTTGGGAACCCAGCCCAGATATGGCATGAGCGGCAAAAAAGGGGCGACTTCTTTTTGAAGGGTTAAAACATCGCGCCGCACGCCCATGACCAACGCTTCCGTTTTGTCCGGGTCTAATCCGGCCAGACCATTTGCGGCCAAGGCTTCTGCTTCAGCCTGCCGGGCCAGGAGAGATTGGGTCGTCTGAGCAATGCGCCATGTCTTCAGCCCCAGCCAGCCGATCAGTAACACCGCCAACACGAGGATGGTTAGCCAGATGAATTTGCGTTTACGCGCTTGGGTTGGCGCGGATGGTTCAGCAGTCGTCATGATTTTGGTTCCTTTAATTTACCGGTCGGGCCAGCCCCCAGACATAACCCAGGCCCAGAGCAAAGCCGCGCAGCGCCAGAACAAACGGCGACACGATAGCGACGGTTTTGTCTTTCGGCCAGGCTTTTTGGGCAAAGGGCACTGTTGTCAGCAGGAAAACGGCCGTCAGCAGCCCCACAATCGGCAAGAAAACAGGTAAAAACAGGGCGATGGCCAGACTGATGGTTAACAAACCCATCAACCCAATTTGGACTTTTTGTACTTGGGGTGTGTAGGTGTCTTCGATTGAGCGTTGGGGGAAATGCCTGACCGCCTGGGCTGTCCAAAATCCGTTGAGCACTTTCTTGCGAAAATAGCTGGTTACTGAGTTGGCATGATGGTGAGACACGATGGCCTGCGGTTGAAAAATCATCTGGTATCCAAGGGCGGCAAGGCGATAGGACAATTCGCGGTCTTCGGAATTGGCCAGGGAGAAGCGTTCGTCGAAGCCATGGTGCTCCAGCAAGATCGCCCGGCGGTAAGCGGCGGAGTAAAAGTCCATGAAGGTGATGCGCGGATACTGGCGCAGGCGGTCGTACTTGTCTTCGTATTCGATTTGGACAAACCGGGCAGTCACTTCTTTTTGAGAGGTGGTGTAGGCGCCCTTGACGCCGGCGATTTCCGCTTCGGCCAGGAGCGGCGCGGTGATTTGGTGAATCCAGTCTGGTCGTGGGGCGCAGTCGGCATCGGTGAAGCAGGTTATTTCGCCGCTGGCGGCGCGAATGCCTGTGTTGCGCGCCGAGGCGGGGCCACGTTTTTCCTGGCGGATGACTTTTGCTCCCGCTTCTGAAGCTAGTTGGGCGGTTGCATCGGTGGAGCCATCGTCGATAACGATCACTTCGTATGGCGAGGGGACGTTATCCTGGTGCATGAGGGCGGATACGCAGGCAGTGATGGTTGTTTGGGCATTGTGAGCAGGGATTATGATTGAGATCATGGCGATAAGGTTTTTGGCGGCTCTTAAGGCGACGGTAATTGTGGCGCGCCGGTTGGGGAAACGGCCGTTTCCGTCCAGCGCCAATCGGTGTGCCAGGCGGCGATAATTCCCAGAATTATCTGGGGAGCAAGGATCAGAAGATGAAAGACGAGCGCATAACTCAGGGCGGCGGCTTCGTCGGTGAAACCGAATTGTTTAATCATGAAGACGACGGCAAACTCAAACACGCCAATTTTGGCCGGCGTGGGCACAGGCAAAGAGGCGGCAACCGTGACGCCTAAATTGATCAACACCGCTTCGGTCAGGCCGAAGGGCAAATGAAAGGCCGGGAATAGGGCAAGCGGCATCAGAACGGATAAGATGACAATGGCGATGGAGCGGGCGAGCAGGCCAAGCATGGTTCGTTTGCTGCGCATGGCGGCCAATCCGGCCAGGCCGGAGGTGGTGAAGCGGAGCAGACGGCCGTTCAGTTTGGCGGGTAACGGCCGTAACAATCTCTCGGCCACACGAATGACCCAGGCTGTTTGGTAGGCAATCGCATAGAGCACCAGGAAAGCGAGTATCGCCGCCAGACCGAGGACAACGCCTTGCTGGGTGATGAAAGATGGCACAACAACGAAGGGGAGGATGACGACAACGGTCAGCAGCAGCATGATTAAATCTAGCGTTTTTTCCAGGATCAGGGTTCCCAGGCTTTCCATTTTGCTGATGCCGGTTTGTTGGAACAGAGCATAGACGCGCGCCAGATCACCCAGACGCATGAAGGAAACGGCCGTGTTCACAAATTGTCCCAGCATCAGCGCCCAAAACGCGGCGCTAAAACCGGGCTGCGCCGTGGGCGGCGCAAACTGAAGCTGCCAGCGCCACGTTTTAGCCAGCAGCGTAAGTAAAAAAATCGCCAGGGCCGCCGCAATGAAAAATGGATTGGCCAGCGACAATGCCCGGCCGATTTCCGCCAGGGTAATGTGGCGCACAATATACCATCCACCCCAGACAAGCAGCGCCAGTCCAACCACAACATTGAGCCAGGAAAGCAGCTTTTTGGAGGCGGTGGGTTGGTGAGGCGGGCTGGAAACGCGTTTTTGGTCTTCGACGGTCACGAATACCCTCGCATGGATAATTTGCAGTCGGTTCTACAGCGAGTTGGGCGCCCTGTCAAGGAGTTGGCGGCGTGGCGCTGCTGGCTGGCGGGCTGCTGTTTGGCCGGACGATGCGCGCGCTGGGATCGCCGAACAAGGTAAATGTATCACTAATTTCGTGTAGATCGGCGCTGGGGTTGGCGGCGAGCGCCAGCTTGGCGTTTTGGAAGGCGTCGCCGATGCGGGCAACGGCCGTGTCTTGCAAATTGCTCAACAAGGCGGCGGCAAATGGCTCCTGGCTGGCCGATAACGTGAGGCTGGTGGCGGCCACCGTTAAAACTGGTCCCCCCTCATGGGCCAGCATGATTTCGGTCAGCGATGTTTGGTCTGGCTGGGTAAACAGGCCGGTCAGGCAAGTAAGCTGGACGACGATGGGCGGCATGGCGGTTTGCAATTCTTTGACGGCATCCAGGGTGAATATATTTTCTTTGCCCCACTGCGCCAGGCTGCCATGCCCAATGTAGGTGGCAAGCCATGTTCCGGCGTTCCAATCGCTTACTACATCGGCGGCGGATGGGCTGGTGAGCAAGCTGATTTGTGCCTCTGTGAAGCTGCTGCCTTCGCTGAGGCGTTGGGCCATGCTGGCAAAACTGCCGTCTGTGCCATCGGCGGCAAAGAGGGCCAGATCGACGGCCGTGCCGCTTTCATAGGCCAAGGTACGGGCGACAAGAGACTCGACGGCCGTTATCGAATCCACCGGCCAACGACCCACCGCCAGGTCTGGATAAGTGTCGCCATCAATATCGGCTAGACGCGCATCGCTCACCGTTTCACCGCTAAACGATACCGGCACCATCGGGGAAGGCACATTATTAGCCGGGGCCAATCCCAGGTAGTTCTGGTAATCGGAAGTGGCGTCGCCGACCAGAAACAGGTAGCGCGGCGATGGCGCTTGCCAATTTTTGGCGGCATAGGCCACGAAGGCGCTGATGCTGTCCGGCGAAGCTGCCCCACCGCCAAACTCGTCGTAGATTTCCGCCACCGGCACTACCGCCACCCGCAAACCTTCCGCTTGCCGCGCCGCGACCAGCGGTTCCAGAGCTGGAGCCAGCGTGTCCGTGGTTACAATCAGCAAATCGGCCCCGTTGTCCGCGCCGCGCAGGCTGCTGGCGCGCATGGGCAGTATTTCGGCGGATTGGTAGCCTTGCGGCCCGATGGCCGCGATGGTTTGCCCGGTTTGGACGGCCAGGGTGAACGGCTCGGCGGCCGATGATCCGGTAAGTTTTTGCGGGGCGTCCGGGTTGGTGATGTCAAAAAGGGCTGGGGCGGCGCTGAAATCAGCCAGGGTCAGCACGCCATTTTTCCCGCTGACGACGAGTTCGTCGTGGATGGCGCTGGGTGGGGCCGCGTAGTCCGCCGCAATCCAATTCAGGTTCATGATGTCTAAAAAGGTTGCGCCTTCTGGCTTGTTGTCGAGGACCAGGGTGTTGGTTCCGGTTTGCAGGACTCCGGCGGGTATATCAACCACGCCTGTGTAATAAATCTGGCCGTCGAAGCGAATGGTTCCTACGAGTTGCCCATTGACGATGAGGTCGAAATCATGGTCGTTTTCGACCTCCGGGTTGTAGGTTTCGCCTTTGAGCTGCACGCGAATTTGGCCGGAGCCGTCGGTCACGGCGGGGAGATCAAACTCGAAGGGCAGGCTGTTGCCCTGGCGTAGAGGCTGCCAGAACCAGAGGTCGGCGTTGGCGGGGGCGTTGGCCAGAAAATCGCGTGCTTCTGATTTGTAGATTAGGTTTTCTTCCAGAATGAGGGTGCGGGTAATGGCGTCGACGGCCGTTACTGAGTCTGGCGTGGACACGGCCGTTTCCACTATCTCCTCCCCGGCGGTTCCGCTGGTGAGTACGTAGGCGCGTTGGCTGGTGTAGCGGTCGGTCGGGGCCTGGCCGTAAAAAATCAGGGCATTCTGGTCGATGATGAAGGGGACGGCCGTTTCTCCCTGGCTGAGCTGCAAGTTGGCCGCATCAAAGGCGGCGATTTCCAGCCCGGCGGCAGCCAGATCGGCCTGTGCGACGCGCACAAAACCATCCTGGTTAACCATAAGTTTCACACGGTCGCTGGCGCTTGGAGCGGTGGGAGGAAGGGGGGCTGGGCGGCAGCTAACGGCCGTTAACCAGAACAGGCTGCTCAGGACAAGCAGCCAGACTGGCCGGAAAGCGCAATGGGTTTGAGATGGACGATGCATGGCGCGGATTATCCGGCTTTGCGTGTATAGAGCACGATAGACCCCACCACACCGGTAACAAAAATAAGCAGGGCCACGATGAACCCAATCCACAAGAACAAGGTGCCGCGGCCGTTGGCAGAATCCCGGTTCGCAGCGGTCTGCGAAGAAGAGCCATCGGCTGCGCTCTGGTAGCCTTGGGTGTTACCGATGACGTTGATGCGCGTGGGCTGCGGGCTGGCTGTGGGCGTGACTTGATCTAGAGGATAAGAAGCGGGTAATTCCGCCGTGGGGAAAACGGCATCGTTGCTGCCGGGGTAGCTGTCCTGGGCGGCGGGTACAGCGGGCAGCGGGGTAATGTCGGTCTGGGCCTGGACGCCAGCAGCAAAAACGGGGTTGCTGGTTGCTTCGGCGGCGCGCGTGGGCTGGGTATTGGTAGTTGTGTTGGTGTTGGTGTTGGCGGGAACGGCCGTGGCCGTGGCCGCCAGGTTTGGCTGTCCGGCGGACGGGGTAATGGTGGCGAAACGAACAGGAGTGGCGGTGGGTTGAATGACGGGGACGGCCGTGCTGCCACTGGCGGGCGGTTGGGTAGCCGATATCGTGACGGCCAGGGCGCGAGTAGCTGTCGGCGTGGGAGTGGATGAGCCGACGGCGGCTACGGGAATCGCTGTGTTGGTGGGCGGAATGCCAACCGTCACGGTGCGGCGCGCGTCTGGTGGTTCAGTCTCTGAGCCATCGTTTTCAACTTCCAAGAGGATGTAGGTGACGACCTGACCATTTGTGACGCTGGCGTCGGTGCGGATGTAGGTGGCACCGGTGGAGACGCCGCCCTGCGCGTAGATAATGCCCGATTCGTCGTCGCCCAGAGCATCCAGATATTCGGCTGTGGCGCTGCCGATGCTGCGTTTGAGGCGGAAGCCAACTGTATCTTCTGTTGCTGTGACCCAGACAAGGCGGACGGCGTTGTCCAGAGGCGTAGCGGTGAAGGAGACCAGTTCAACGGCCGTAGGGCCATCTGGCGTGGGGGTTGTGTTTGAGACTTGGGCCTGGGCGCTTAAGCCTTGAAAAAGGATGAAGCCCAAGACCAGGAAAAGGAGTGCAAATCGGAATCTTTGTTTGTGCATGATTTAGCGTTACTCGATGATGGTTGGTAAATAGACCTTAAAAATTTTGCGATAAATGTTTATAGAAGCGCTGCTGGTATTATCGCTGGCGATTAAATCGCCGCCGTTATGGGTCATGACGGCGGTGTTGACTGCCGGTAATTGTTCGGCAACGGCCGTTGTCGTTACCGTAATCATAGCAGATTCGTCTGGGTTTAGATTGGTTTCGAGGTTAAAGACGACCTGATTGTTATGCTGCGTCACCGTGAACGGGAGGGTTGCGCTGGCGCCGACATAGGCGAGTCCCGCGGGCAGGGTGTCGGTGATGGTGGCCTGGGTGGCCTGGCTGTCGTCGTTGTAAATGGTCAGGAGGAAGGTGGCTGTTTCTCCTACTGTGACGGCCGTCTGGCTGGTGGTTTTGCTTAGGGACATATTGTGCAGGGTATCCTGGTAGATGTTAATGGAAGCGCTGCTTGAGTTGTCGTTCGGGTTCAAATCGCTGCCATCATGGCTCATGGTGGCGGTGTTGATGGCCGGAGATTGTTCGGCAACGGCCGTTGTCGTTACCGTAATCATAGCAGATTCGCCCAGATTTAGACCAGTTTCAAGGTGAAAGGTGACCTGATTACCCGTTTGTGACACCGTGAAGGGGACAGATCCGCTGGCGCTGGTGTAGGCAAGGCCGGTTGGCAAGGTGTCGGTGATGGTGGCTTTGGTGGGATAGATGCCATCGTTGCGGACGGCGATTTGGAAAACGGCCGTATCATCCACTTTCACAGAAGTCTGGTCGGTGGTTTTGCTCAATGACATATTCGGCCGGAACAACTGCATGGCCGGGTCGCCCTGTAAATTGAAAGTGTAATAAGCTGATGGTTCGGTGAAAGAGCTGTTGGCGTATGTGAGTTTGGCAAAATTGACGGCATCGCCGACGGCCGTTAACCCATGCTCAAACAAACCGGTGTAAAAGCCGTTTAGCAGCACGGTATGTTCTTCATCATAACCCAGGCCGGAAGAGGACCAATGGGCGGCCGTGCCGCGCTGCTGTACCTCGAAGGTGAGAAAGCGCTCGCTGAGAGCCGTCATGCCTGGCCAGGCAAAATGCCCATCCAGACAGTCCGCGCTGAGAAGGACCACCGGTTTGCTGGTGTTGAACCAGAAGTAAGCTGTGCGGTCGCCCTCATCCGGCGGGGTGATGACGCCATCTCCGTTGGGATTGTAGGTTGGGTCGACGGTAAAAATGAGCGGCGAGCCGCCCCAGGTTTGTATGCCGCCATGCCCGCGATAATTGAGAATGGACGCCCCGTTGGTCGTCGTGGTGGCGGTGATTTCTGCCATAATTTGTTGGCGGAGGGTTTCGGCGGCCTCTGTAGTGGCTGCTTGCAGGCAGAAGTGCATTTTGTTGAAGCTGTCGGGGATGAGGGGGTCGGTTTGGGTCTGGTTGGCGGCGCAAAAGCTGCCACCGGCGTCATCGTCGTCGGCGACGAAGAGGATTTTGGCCTGCCAGGGGGCAGGGGTAAGTTGATTCTGTTCGTAGCGGATGATTTTGTCGACGACGGCCTGGGCCTGGATGGTGTCGTTAACCGGCAGGCGACCGATGGCCATATCGGGCAGGAGATCATTGCCGGTGAGGAGTACGGCCGTTAGATCCGACGGCACCAGCCCTTGAAAGCGGTCCACAAAAGCCAGTTCGGTGGGAATGTAGCTGACGGCCGTGGTGTTCCAGGTTCCGCAATTGGCCGCACAGCTCATTTGGCGGGGAGAAATCAGGCCATCCCCAACCAAAACGACATACGCCGGGGCCTTTGGCCAGGTGTACAGGGCGTCCTTGAGGTAATCGTGAACGGCCGTGGGCAGGGGCAGGCCGTAGGCATATTGGTTGATGACATCATTGATGTCGGCGACGAAAGTTGACAGGCCGCCATAAGCGCTGTTTTGCCGGTGATTGGCCAACTGCTGCGCTTGCGACAGGAAGTTGGCATGGCTGATAGCGATCCATTCAGCCCCGGTTGCGGGCGAAAGGTCCGCCGGGATGTATTTGCTGTAGGTGATGACGCCGGTTCCGCTGAGGAGGTTCGTGGTTGTCGTGGCGATAAATTTGGCGCCGGCCGGCTGGTTGACGGCAAACTGGAAAGTGTAATTGCCGGGATTACCGCCAATGTCGCTGCTGTCCATTGCGACAGAAATCGGCTGGTGGGGCGTGGTTATATTCCACACAATCGCGTTGGCCGCATTGTTCTCGGTGAAACCGCTGACCCATAATTCTCGTCCGCCTGTCTCATCGGAAAATTGTAGTTGATTGTTTTTGGCAATCAGGCGGCGCATATAGTCCACCGTAATTCGATTGAGGTAAATTTCCTCTGTTTCCCCAGGATTCAGCACGGTTCCCAGGACGATTTGCACATTGTTGAGGCCGTTGAGTAGGGTTGTGATCGGCACGGTGTTGGTAATGTTGATGCTGCGGATGCGCAGGGGATCGCCAGGTTGGCCCCAGGTTACCTGGCCGCAGTCAGTGCTGCCATTCAAGCAACCGCGCACATTGTAGGTGATTGTTTTGGGGGTTTTCGAGCTTTCGCGGGTGAAAACCTCGATTGTGTAGCTGGCTTCCGGCTGGGCCGGGTCTAAGACAGGATCGGGTAAGGTGATTTGTTCTGTGCGTGTGTAGGGCACTGTCGTGCCGGCTGGTTTTCGGTAGTAATTCCAATACCAGGAGTCCGGTTCGTTGGGGAATTGATCCCATTTGTTGGTCCAGGTGCTGAAGAAGTATTTTTCATCTTCGCGGGTGATGCTGGCCAGATAGCTGGTTTTGGTGATTTGTCCGGTTCCGGCTAGATTGGTTGTGGTTATCATGGGGGTTGGCGCGCCGCCATCCCACAGCCAGAAAACGTTGTTGATGGCTAATTGTTTGTCATAGCGGGATTCGTTGACGGCCCAGCCATAAAAGCGGATGGTTTCGCCGGCGTCTAAAGTGGTGTTCGCGTCGCCGATGAATTGATAAGCGACGGATTCGCCGCGATTCATCATGACGAGGGTGTTGGGGTTAAGGGGCAGCATCCCGGCTTGCAGGAGATCGTCGTAGCGAATTTCGTAGATGCCATCACGGGAGACTTCGATTTTGAGGGTGGGTTGGCCAACGGGGAGGTTTACGGCCGTTTCCCGATTGTTGGTTTCCGCCGGCAGGCTGCGCCACAAAACAGCCTGATCCGGATTGAGCAAACTACCGGTGAGGGCTTTTGGGTAGGCATCGTTGGGAGTGGGCGACGGCCGTAGATTCGCTAAATTTCCACCGCTAAAGGAAATGGTGACTTGCAATTGGGTTGCCTGGTTGATTTGCTGCTGCTCCGGGTTATAGCGCACCGGGTACAATTTCAGCTGGACCAGTCGCACATCACGGTAATACATGGGGTCGGAAAGTTCATAGACGGCCGTTGGGTAAAGCGCATCCTGGCCGTAAATGGCTGGGTCGGGCACGGCAGTGGGCGGGGTGGAATCTGTCGAAGCGGCGGGAAACAGCCCGTTTTCATCGGCATTGTCGAAGACCAGGGACAGATCAGGAGCGGCCGCCAGCGCGGGCACGGCCCGGGTTGTGGCTTGCAAAGCCTGCACCTGCACCGAAACTTCCGCTTCAGGCGGCACGGCGATGAAGGCGCTGTAATAGGGCAGCATGGGCGCGCCGGGGGTTTGTACTACCTGGGTCAGGCCGTCTACTGCGACGACTCCGTTGGCGGCGGATTGCAGAACGGCCGTGTTTAACACAAAAGTGAGGCCATTGTCTGATTGGTTCAGCTTATCGATCAGGGGGAACGAAGGAGATGTATTAACGGCCGTTTGCCAGGCGTGTGATTGCAGGAATATGGCTGCGAGCAGAGCAGTTGGAATTGACACAGCGAGAAAGAACCGAAGGATTCGCTTGATTCTCATAAAATTATCTTCCTTATCGCCATTACTTTGGATAAAGGGGTACAAAAAACAGGACTGGAACGGCCGTCAGGATGAAGATTCCCAGAATATCAGGTTTCTTTGGCTCAGGTCGGTAATAAATGCCTGGAGATCGTGGGCTGCTCGTTCAGGCGAGATGGCATACTTGGAAACGAGGGCGGTTTGGATTTCGGCGGCATTATGATCTTGGACGAGCATTTGCCAGATAAAGGTGCCCACTTGATTGAGGACGCGGATTTTTCCAGTTTTGGGCGATACAATAACGGCGTCGCCATCGAGAATTTGCCAGGAGACGGACCGATCAACAACGAGACGATTTTGATTACTTGCGGTCATTAGACACCACCTTCCCGCAGCCCGGAAACCAGCAGCCCCAGCCCAACGAAGGCGGTAACGGCCGTTAACACCACCGCCCACCATGTCACTCTGGGTACTGTATAGGAAAACATATCTTCTTCGTACCGGTTCACCGACGCGTTTGTTTGCACTTCCTCCAAAACATAAAAATAGGTATTGCCTGGCTCTACATCACGATCCACATAAGAATACGACGCGCCAGAGACGGCGCTGCCCTGGCTGTCGATCATCGTATCGTTAATCAATTCAAAATCGCCCTCAGAAGATAAGCTGCGGTAAAGGAAAAAGCCAGCCGTGTCCAACTCGGTGGCTGTCTCCCAGTTCACCTTCACCGTAACCGGATTGGTGAGTTGGTACAACAGGAGCGCCCCGGCCAACAAAAGCCAGAAAATCCCCATCATCACCATCAGGGAGGATGATTTGGTGTTGGTTTGTGGGTGCATGATATCCATTATCTTCGCGTTAGTCCGGCCAACCAATTTGGCAATTTCGTTGAACTATTTTGTTTGGTGCGCCGTTTTTTCGTTTGGGCGTTGTATTCGTAAGCGGTGTAATAGTAGTAATAACCATAGCCACGACGATCCGGATTCAGTTTGTTCAGGATGGCTCCAAATACGTTACCCCCAGTGTGCTGCAGCCGTTCAGTCGCGCCAATGAGGGTGTTGCGTTTGGTTTTGCCAGTGTCCACCACAAGCAGGCAGCCGCTTACCAGCGCGCCTAAAATCGAAGCGTCAGCTACTGTTAGCGCAGGAGGCGTGTCCAAAATGACCACATCGGCGACATCTTGTAGTTCCTGCATCATTTGAGCCATGCGCTGTGAGCTGAGCAATTCGGCCGGATTGGGCGGGATGGGACCGCTGGTCATGATGCGTAAGTAGGGGATTTCGGTATCTTGAATGTGCTGATTCACCGGCGACTCGCTGTCGAGAACGGCCGTTGTCAGTCCAGTGTTGTTAGGCACTTCAAAAATTTTGTGCTGCACAGGTCGCCGCAGGTCCGCATCTACCAAAATCACCCTTTTGCCGGTTTGAGCCATGACCACAGCCAGGTTTGCGGCCGTCGTCGATTTGCCTTCTCCCGGCGACGAGCTGGTGATCAGAATGCTGTGCAGCCCTTCATCGACGGCCGAAAAACTCAGATTGGTGCGCACCACGCGGTAAGCTTCAGAAATGGGATCACGCGGGGACAATTGGGTGATGAGCCTTTGGGGCATGGCTTCAGACTTGATGTTGGCAATGGCTCCTACAGTCGTCAGCCCGGTGTCTTCCAAAATTTGATCCGGCGATTTAACCGTATCGTCCAGATATTCGATCAAGAAAATGATTCCGATAGCAATCATCCCGCCAACCACCATCGCCAACATAGTGTTGGTTGCCGTGCGTGGGCGGATAGGCGAAGTAGGCGCGGTTGCCGGTTCGATGGGCACGAGATTACTGCTCTCTTTCGCCTGATCGATTTGCAGTTGGTTCAAATTGTTAAAGGCTTCAGTGTAGCGAATTTGCGCTTCATTCAGCTGCGTTTCCAACCGGGAGCGCAGGGCCAGATCTTCGGCCGATTCGGCTTCGCTAAGGCCATTTATCTCGGTTTCTATGCCCTGAATGGTGTCGGCGATTTCGTTCATGCGGCCTTGCCAGTTGGCGATTGGCTCGGCATACCGTAAATTATCGCGCGCCTGGTTTTCAGCGATGAACACTTCGCCGAGGGCATTGGCAATGGCGGCCGTGCGCTCTTTGTCTGTGTCCTCTACGCTGATGACGATGATCTGGGTGTCTTGTGGCGCAGAGACGGTGATTTTTCCTCTCAACGCAGCGGCCGAAAAAGGCAAATCCAATTCGCTGATTGTTTTTTCCAAAATAGGCGTGGTTGTCAGGATTTCCACGTAGGTTTGCGCCAGGCGCTGTTCAAAGAGAACTTGCGAATAATCATTGCCGGCATTGGAGCCTGGCGCTTCGTCGATGAGCAGCCGCGAGGAGGCGCGGTATACGGGAGTCGTGTTTTTGCTTACGATGTAGGCCGCGCCGCCGGCGACTAAAATGCCTAGCACAACCAGCCACGTCCATCGCCAGACCAGAGAAAAATAATCTTTTAATGCCATGATCTCTTAAAAACTCCTAGGGAAACCTAACAACTAGTGAAAAATCAACTTGCTCTGACAAGTGTAATGAGGTTGTAGAGGCATAGCAATGTGAAAAAGGTCCATATGCTTGTTTCCCAAATTTGTCCGCTTGTGCCGGCCAAACCGATGCCAATCAGGATAAAGCCGGACCAAAATGCTGCTAAAAAAGAAGGAGAGTCTAGTTGTGCCTTTAACGGCCGTTTCTCCTCTCCAGCCTGCCAATAATGGTAGCTAAAGGAGGCCAATAAAACCGCCAAGCCGAGTATCCAAAAACTGTTGATGAAGACCGAAAACCAGTTAATCACAAGCCAAGAGTATAGCATATGCTAAAATGGGCACAACATCACCAATCTGCTCAGGCAAGACAGGCAAGGATTATATGCAATTTTCTGCGAGCTTAGCTGGTCTTCCTTACAATTTTAATGGCACGTTTATAGAAGGCGAACATGGCGAAAAAACAATCACAATATGTATGCAATTCTTGCGGGCGAATTACGCCGGTTTTTATGGGTAAATGCCCGAAGTGCGGCCAGTTTGGCACTATGGAAGAGGAAATTTTGGTAAACGAGAACACGGCCGTAGCCAAAAACCGCCGCGCTCATAGTTATACCCAGGACCAGCCGCAGCGCCTGGCGGATATTACCTCTGATGGCGTCGAACGTTTGCCTTTGGCCATCACCGAATTTTCGCGCGTGTTGGGCGGCGGCTTGGTCCCGGGTTCGCTCGTGCTGTTGGGCGGCGAGCCGGGCATTGGCAAATCCACCCTGCTGCTCGATGTGGCCGCTCTGGTCGCCAATCAACATGGCCTGGCCCTCTACGTGTCCGGCGAAGAAAGCGCCCGCCAGATTAAAATGCGCGCAGATCGGATGGATCTTAGGGCGGACGATTTGTTTTTGGTAACCGAGACAAACCTGTCTGTGATTTTAACCCACGTTGACAAGCTCAAACCGGCCATGCTGATTGTGGATAGCATCCAGACCACCTACGACGACGCGCTGACTTCCACCGCCGGCAGCGTGAGCCAGGTGCGCGAATGCGCCAGCCGCTTTCAGGAACTCGCCAAGTTGAACGGGGTGACCGTGTTTTTGGTGGGCCATGTGACCAAGGATGGGGCGATTGCCGGTCCGCGCGTCTTGGAGCACATTGTCGATACGGTGCTTTATTTAGAAGGCGACCCCTTCCATCGGTATCGATTGCTGCGCAGCGTTAAAAATCGTTTTGGCGCCACCAGCGAAGTGGGAGTTTTTGAGATGGCCGAGCGAGGCATGGTGGAAGTGCCCAATCCATCGGAAGCGTTTCTGGCCGAGCGGCAGGTGAACGCGCCGGGGTCGGCCATTGCCGTGACCATTGAGGGGACACGGCCGTTACTCGTAGAAGTTCAGGCGCTGGCCAGCAGCACCACATTTTCCAACCCGCGCCGCACGGCCAACGGCGTAGATTATAACCGGCTGCTGCTGCTGACGGCCGTTCTCACCCGCCGTGTCAATGTCCCCCTATACGACAAAGACGTTTTCCTTAATGTGATTGGCGGGCTGCAAATCGACGAACCGGCCGCCGACCTGGCCATCGCCATCGCCCTGACCAGCAGCGTTAAAGACCGGCCCATCCATGCCGACATGGCATTTGTCGGCGAAGTCGGGTTGAGCGGCGAATTAAGGGCTGTCAGCCAACTGGAGGTACGACTGCGCGAAGCTGCAAAATTAGGCTTTAGACGCTGTGTGGTTCCCCGCCCGACGCGGAAGAGCGGCCTGACCATTCCGGACGGGTTGGAAGTAATCGGCTGCCGGACGTTGGCCGAAGCGATTCAAGCTGCCCTTCTCCCGGCTTGAAATTAAACCCCGGAGACTGGCGGCCAACCCAACCGCCAATCACAAATCACAAATCACCAATCACAAATCGCCAATCGCCAATCCGCAGTTACGATCTTCTGCTGATCAAGAGCAAACCCACGCCCGCAAGGGCCATCACGACAATAACGCTCAGGGCGATGAGTACCAGGGTATTCAAACCGGGCAGGGAATTGCCTGAGTTTGTGGACGAAGTAGACATGGCATTGGTGGGAACCGGGGCGGGGGTGTTGTTGGCAACGGCCGTTGCCCCCGGCGTATGAGTCGGTAAAGCCGTAACCGTCGGCAGCGGCGTTTCCGTAGGCGGCGGGCTGGCCGTGGGTGTCGGCGTTTCCAGCTCTGCGGGCAAATTTGTCGAGCCGCCCACCTCTTCCGGCTGTGGCTGATGACCCACCACTACTTCTTGCCCCAATTGCAAAACGCTGGTTTCATCCAAACCGCTCACCTCGTAGAAGGCTTCCATCGTGAGATCGTAGGTGCTGGCAATGCCGATGGGTGTATCCCCTTCTTTGACGATGTGGACGATACGGCCGTCTGGTTTTACGCGCGCCTGGGGAAAGCCTGGCAGGAGCGTGGAGCCATCTGGCAAAACGGAATAGCCGATAATCAAAGTTTGCCCGGCGGTCAACAAAGCCCCTTCTGTGAGATTGTTGAAGGCATACAAATCACCCAGCGGTACGTTAAACCGGGTGGCAATGCCGATAAAGCTGTCGCCAGGCAAAACGGTGTAGACGATACGGCCGTCTGGCAGCGCCGTAGGGGTGACAAACGGCGTGGCGCTCGGCAGCGGCGTGGCCGTATTGGCCGGCGTGTTGGTCACTGCGGGGGTGGCGGATGGGTTGATTTGCTGCGCGCCGCCTGAGGCAGAAACTGCTGTGGATTGTGGGTTGGCGACGGCCGTTGTGGGTTGAATAGGTGGGGGCGGCGGCGCTGCCAAACTGCCAGATTTAAACCCGGCGCTCAATTCGGCCGTGAGTTGTAAAAATGTATTACCATATTCCAGACTCGGCTCAATCTGGCTGCCCTCTTTCCATTCGTTGAACGAGGTGATAATCAGCATATCCGGCGAACTGGCGGCCGCGCCGCCAAAACTAGCGCGATAAAAATCGCCGTTGCTCCGATCGCGGGAAAACGCCGCGTCGCCGCGTCCCAGCAAGGTGTCATCCCAACCGGGCATGGCCGTGGCTACCCAATACTTATACCCGCCATACGTGGCGGCGGCGGCGCGGGTGTTAGATGCCCAACTGGCCGCTGTGCCCGCCGGGTTGCCCGACCAGGCGATGTTATACAGGTGGAGGCCGTCAAACGCGCCCAGGTAGCTGGTATCGCCGCCTTCGGCGATCCAGATACTGTTGCGGTCCGGGTCTACCGCATTACGAATCGTCACCCATTCACCGGCCGAAAGCAGCCAATTGGCCCAGAAAAAGACCACCGGTTTGCCATCGACGCGCAAATAGGCGGGATGGGTGGTATGTGTGGCGAAAAGAGTGCGCAGGGCATTGATCCGGTCGTCGTTGGTGGCGAAGAATGGACTGCCGGTTTCAAAATCTACGGCAGCCTTAAAACCACGCCCGCCGGCGATGTTGAGTAAGGCGCGGAAATTGGTTTCGGTCTGATTATTCGCCTCTTGAGGTCCATACCAACTTTGCACGAACCCATCAATGCCGGCCGATTGCGCGTCGGACACCTGGCGTTGGATGACGCCGGTATCGGTGGAAAAGTAAGGCGATACTGGCTGGTAGGGTGTTTTGCCGGGACCAAAGGCATCCGGGCTGTACCAGGCGTAATAAAAAGCGAGAACGAGGCGCGTCTGGCCCTGGGCTTTGGCTGCCGGAGGGCTAATCGCCTGGCCCAGCAGGAAGAGCAGGCCGATGACGACTATTAGAAAAAGTGTTTTTGATTTATTCATAAATGGTTCAGGCATTCGGGATCAGGAACGGCCGTTATTCGGCCCCTGGTCCCACATACCGATATTCCAAAGATGGAGTGGTAAATTCTGTTAGTAAATCCAGCGTGCGCTCAGCCTCAGTCTTGCCCAGTTGCGTGGTAAACCCCAGGATGATTTCCCGCAGAGTGGGAGCCTGATTGGCATATTCCACCACTCGCGGGTCGCCGCTGATGCCGCCGAGTTCAGCGGCTTTGGTGATGGCGTCTTGGAAATTACCCAATTGATCGACCAGGCCATTGGCCAGCGCCTGACGTCCGGAATAGACACGGCCGTCGGCCAGCACGCGCACCTCTTCTTCGGAAAGGTGACGGCCGTCAGCGATTACACGCACAAACTCTTCATACGCCTCGTTGGTAATAGATTCCAGAATCGCGCGCTGTTCCGGCGTCAATTCTGCCCAGGTGCTGCCCATAGCTTTGTTTTCGCCGCTGGTGATGTCTACGATTTTTACGCCCACTTTATCGATCAATTCAGACGCGTCGTAAAGCGTCAGAATGACGCCCAGACTGCCGGTTAGCGTATCCGGGCGAGCGATGATGTAGTCCGCCGGGGCGCTGACATAATAACCGCCGGAAGCGGCCACGCTAACCATGCTGACAACAATCGGTTTTTCGATGGTTTGCAGCGCTTCCCAAATTTGGGCTGATCCGGTTACCGAACCACCCGGACTGTCTACCAGGAGGAGGATGGCTTTGACGCTGGAGTCGCCAGCCGCGTTTTCCAGATCACGAATAACGCGCCCACTCACCGCTTCACCGCCGGCGCCAGACTGGTCGCCGCTTAGAATCGTTCCTTCAATGCGGACAACAGCTACTGCGTCGCCAAATCCGGCGCCAGATGTGCCGGGCGCGCTGGCGAAACCCAGAATGCTGGCGCCAAACACGGCCGTTCCGGCGAACACCGCACAACTGCAAACCGGCAGCAAAAATCCGACAACCACGCTGATAAGCACCCATACGGAGGTGCGATCTGTTTTTTTCGGTTCCCCTGTTGCCGATGGGCCTGCCTGTGGCAGACTGGTTAAGGGGAGATCAGAGGACGAAACGGCCGTTGGCTCTTCCATTTAAATTCTCAATCCTTATTTCATGGTGGCTGCTCTGACCCAAAAGCAAATTACACTTCTGGATACAAATCATGCGGCTGGCAATAAACCCCTCAGGATCCAACCATCACCCCATAAAAAATCATCAAACGAGCGATTACTGCGCCTGTCATTATACCGTTGAACCGGAAAGGGCAAAGAAGACTTGAACAATTCTTAATATGTGTTATTATCCCGCGTTCGTTGCACAGCAGCATAAAATTTAATGTTTCGCTGCTTTCCGCTCTTGACTTGATCAGGGGCATAACTCGCCCGAGTAATTCCACGGAAAGGAGGTTTATAGCAACATGCGCGAGTACGAAGTCACGATTATTTTGCAACCTAAATTAGAGGAGTCGCCCCGCAATGAATTGCTGGAGCGCATCATAGGCTGGATGACCAACGGTGTTGAAGACGCGGAAAAGCCCGTCGCCAACCATTGGGGCAAACGGTTTATGGCTTACGACATTCAAGGCTTTCAGGAAGGCTATTACGTCATCTATGATGCCAAGATAGAGCCGGAGCAAATTACGGAACTGGAACGCAACTTCCAGTTCACCGAAGATATTTTGCGTTACCTGGTTGTCCGTAAAGAATCGTAAGAAGTTGTCGGTCGCCGCAAGGTGGGTGTCAGCGAATTGATGAGCGCCCCCCTGAGGTTGCGGCCCAGAGAGTGGTAAATGAACAAAGGATTAAACAAAGTCTTGTTGATTGGTCGTGTGGAAGGGACGGTGGATACCCGTCGAATGCCAAACGGCCGTCCCGTGGCTGCGTTTACTCTGGCAGTCCCACGCGCCTGGACTTCTGCTGAAGGGGAGCACTTCGAAGAGACGGAATGGTTTAACATAGTGGCCTGGGGCACTCTGGCTGAGGTTTGCGAAAAACGCCTGACCAACGAGGGGCAAATTTACCTCGAGGGGCGGCTGCAAACACGCAGTTGGGACGACAGCGCCGGTCGTAAACACTTCCGCACCGAAGTCGTCGCTCAGGAAATCATAACCTTATCAAGTTTTGAATAAAAAATTTGTCACGCCGCAGATAATTTACCTGCGAGTGTGTCGCCCATGGAGGATATTATGACTTTTCAACAAGGTCGTAAGCGTTTTGTGCGCAGAAAGCGTGTTTGTGAATTTTGTGTCGAAGGCAGCAATTTTATCGATTACAAAGACGCGGAAAATCTGAAGCGTTACGTAACCGAATTTGGCCGTATGCGGCCGCGGCGTCAGACCGGTACTTGCGCCAAACACCAGCGTTCACTGGCTGTCGCTGTCAAGCGTGCTCGCCACATCGCGCTGCTTCCTTTTGCTGTTGAGTAACGGCAAATAAATAATCGATCTGGCTATGAGCAAGAAAACCACAAACAGTAGAGCGAAAGAAGAAGAATTACGCCAATCACGCAAAGAAGTTCTTCTTGCCAGAAAGCAGGCGCAGCAAACCCGCCAGCTCCGTATTGCTTTAGGATTGGTGGGAGTTTTGATTGTCGCCGTGCTTGCTGTGGCGGTGATCAATGAATTATTTGTCGCCCCCAATCGAAGTGTAGCTACGGTTAACGATGACCAGATTTCCCTGAAAGCATTTCAGGAACAAGTGTCATTTGAACGCGCCCGCCGGGTGGTGTTGTTGGAAGATCAGTTAACTGCTTTTGGTGGAGACGTGGGCATTATCCAACAATTCGCCAATCAGCTGTTGGTTGATATGTACCCGACAAATGCGGAAACTTTTGGCGAAACGGTGTTGAATCAAATGGTTGATGATGTCTTAATCCGCCAAGCCGCGCAGGAACGGGGAATTACGGTTACCGATGCCGAGGTAGACGCAGAAATTGGCCGGTCATTCAACTTTTTTGATGGTGGATTGCCAACGCCGCTGCCGACTGCCACGCAAACGGCCGTACCCACCCCTTCCGTCACCCCCATTCCTACGGCCGTGATTACCGACGTGCTGCCGACAGCCACCAGCTTCCCCACGCCCACCGCTGGTCCAACCAACACACCGCAGCCGACCGCCACTCCGGTTACGGCCGATGCTTTCCAGCAGCAGCTGTCCGATTTGTTGCAGCAGTACACAGACCTGGGCGTTAACCAAAACGCTTACCGGGAAAGTGTGCGTATGCAGTTATACCGTCAGAAATTGGCCGATGTCCTGGCCGTGGAAGAAGAACTGCCCCGCGACGCGGAACACGCCAACTTCTACGTTCTAGTTTTTGACAACCGCGCAGAAGCAGACGATGTGGCCTCTACATTGACCGCCGATAATTTCCTGGAAGTTTGGAATACCATCCGTAGTCAACAGTCGAACCCCGATGCGACATCAACCGCGTTTGCCACAGAATTGTTTAACCGGACGCAAGATGATCTGGCAACAACCTTTAACCAGGAACTGGCAACGGCCGTATTCGAGCAAGCGCTCAATGCCCCCACGCCGGTCATCACCATTACCGGCCAAGACGGCACGACAAATTTCGTCATCGCTGTTCCCAGCGGACGCGAGTTAGCCCCTTTGTCTGATTCGGCTTACCAGACCAAAAAAGATGAACTTGTGGCTTCCTTGCTAACTACGTTGCGAGGCGGTAATGTGGTTTTGGGAGATTTTTGGCGGGGTCGTGTACCCATGGAGCCAGCGTTGGATAATAAATTCTACGCGACGCCCACGCCTGCCCCGGACCTGACCCTTCCCACAGTCGCGCCTGAGGCAGCTACGCCCGCGCCTTAAACGCAAAACCGTCGACTACATAAAAAAACACCAGATAACCGCCGGTTATCTGGTGTTTTTTAGTTTATGCTGGCGGTGGTTAATGGATTTTTCGCCAAATGAGGTAAGAAGCGGCCATACTGCCCAGGAAAAAGAAAGCGAAGAAAGTAATAGCTGCCATGCTTATGCCTGGGAGTTTGAGAACGGCCGTGTCCATAAACAAACTCAATAAATTACTGCCCAAAACCCCGAGCGCCATCCCCAAAATACCCACCAGAACCCCCACCAAAGCCCCCAGGAAAATTGCCGTCATCATTTGCGATCGTTTTTGCTGCGTGTCTGTTGAATGATGTGCCGTTTGCGTGTTTGCTTTCATAAGCTAACTCCCAAAGTTCAGCCCTCTATACGTTACTTTTGACCAAATCGGTGAAATTCTGAATGCGCGCCTGCAAACTGCTGCCCAACCAGATTATCTACAATTGATCTTAGACCTGTCAACCTTACCAAAGGGCTAACGGCTTGATTTTCGACTGGCAAGCCCTGGCGTGTTATAATTTTTTTCGATCTTTAAGCGTAAATAGGGGCGAACGTCATGCTGTTCGCCCCTTTTCATTGCGAAAGCCCCACTGTTCAAGGAGAATTAGCGTGAATCTACATGAATATCAGGCAAAACGATTGTTTGCCGAACATGGTGTACCGATCCCGCAAGGGGATGTCGCTTCGACGCCCGCCGAAGCGCGCCAGATTACCCGCGAATTAGATGGCAAAGTTGTCGTCAAAGCGCAGGTCTTAACCGGAGGACGTGGCAAAGCTGGCGGCGTCAAACTGGCCAACAGCGCCGACGAAGCCGAAGCCCATGCCAAACAAATTCTTGGCATGGATATCAAAGGTTTCAAGGTTCGTCGTGTCCTCATCGACAAACAAGCCCCCGGAATCGACCAGGAAATTTACCTGGCCGTCCTCATCGATCGCGGCCGTCGCCTGCCCATGATCATGGCCTCTGCCTCAGGCGGAATGGACATTGAAGAAGTAGCCGACAAGACGCCCGAAAAGATTGTCACCGCCCACATCGAACCACAACTTGGTGTGCGTGGTTACCAGACCACATACATCGCCTCGCAAATCGGTTTGCCCCGCGAACTTTGGCGCGATTTCCACAAAATCGTCGCCGGACTCTACGAATGCTTCAGAAGCAACGATGCCTCGCTCACGGAAATTAACCCCCTGGTTATTACTGGCGAAGGCAAACTCATGGCAGTCGATGGCAAAATGACCATCGACGACAACGCCTTATCGCGCCAGCCACGGCTGGCCGAAATGCGCGACGTTGCCGAAGAACCAGAAGCCGAGCGTGAGGCTCGCCTGACCGGCATCAACTTTATCAAACTGGATGGAAATATCGGCTGCATGGTCAATGGCGCCGGTTTGGCCATGACGACGATGGACATCATCAAGCTGTTTGGCGGCGATCCGGCCAATTTCCTGGATATTGGCGGCGGCGCCAAAGCGGATCAGGTTGCCACTGGTTTGCGCCTGATTTTGTCTGATCCCAATGTTGAGGCGGTGTTGATCAACATATTTGGCGGCATTACTCGTGGAGATGAAGTGGCCAAAGGGATTCTTCAGGCGTTGAGTGTTGTGCAGACGAAAGTACCGATGGTCGTCCGTCTGGCGGGGACAAACGCGAAAGAGGGGCGGGAGATTTTGGCCGGGGCTGCCATGGAAACGGCCGAAACGTTATCCGATGCTGCCCAGAAGGCTGTTGCCGCTGCCGCAAAAGCCGCTAAGGCAAACCAGGAGTAGGTCATGAGCATTTTAGTCGATAAAAATACACGGTTAGTTGTCCAGGGTATTACCGGGCGTGAAGGCAGTTTCCATACGGAACAAATGTTGGCGTTTGGCACAAATGTGGTCGCGGGCGTTACCCCCGGAAAAGGCGGCCAGTGGTTTGAGTCAGACGGCCGTCGCGTGCCGATTTTTGATTCTGTTAAAAAAGCCGCAGAAGCCACCGGCGCAAATGTTTCGATCATATTTGTGCCGGCGCGGTTTGCTGTGGACGCAATTTACGAATCGGCCGATGCGGGCATCCCGTTGGCCGTCTGCCTGACGGAATATATTCCGGTTTTGGATATGATCGCGGTGCGGAATTATCTGGATTCCAAAAGCACGCGCCTTTTGGGACCGAATTGCCCCGGGCTGATCACGCCGGGACAGGCGAAGGTGGGAATTATCCCCGGCAATATCGTCAAGCCAGGGCACGTTGGCGTCGTTTCCAAGAGCGGCACCCTGACTTATGAAGTGGTGTATGCCCTGACGGAACGAGGGATCGGACAATCTACTTGCGTGGGCATCGGCGGCGATCCGATTCAGGGCACGGACTTTATTGACGTGCTGCAAATGTTTGAGGAAGACCCGGAAACAGAACAGGTCATCATGATTGGTGAGATTGGCGGTAATGCGGAAGAAAAGGCAGCCGCTTTTATCGCTGAACACATGAGTAAGCGGGTGACTTCGTTTATTGCCGGGCGTACAGCCCCGCCAGGACGGCGTATGGGTCACGCTGGAGCTATTGTTGAGGGCAAAAGCGGTACGGCCGAAAGTAAAATTAAGGCTCTAAATGACGCTGGCGTTCAGGTGGCGGATAATCCTGACAATATCGTTGATCTTGTGGTGCAGGGTTAAATAGTGATCTGATGTGCCGGGTACGGCCGTGGCAAACGGCCGTACCCGGCACATGTTTGCTTCCGGGGCTTTGTATGCGGGTAATTAGCGGCCGCGCGCGCGGACGAAAACTTAAACGAGTTCCCGGCGATTCTACTCGCCCGATTATGGATCGGGTGAAGGAAAGTTTGTTTGATATTTTGGCTCAGGATGTCGTGGGGGCACGCTGGCTGGATTTGTTTGCGGGTACCGGGCAGGTGGGCATTGAAGCGTTGAGCCGGGGGGCTACGGCCGTTACCTTTGTTGATAAAGTTCGGCCGGCTGTTCAAACCATCCAAGCGAATTTGCAAATTACCGGGTTGGCAACTGGGGCGCAGGTCGTTCAGGCGGATTCATTTGCCTATTTGCGGCAGCAAGCGTTTGCTCCGTTTGACCTGATTTATGTAGCACCGCCGCAGTATTTAGGCTTGTGGGTGGAGGTGATGGCGGTGTTGGACGAGCGGCCGTCTGGATTTTTGCTTCCCGATGGCCTGGTGGTGGTGCAAATCGACCCGAAAGAACATCAGGACCTGGCCCTAAACAACTTTGCCGTGTTTGATAGACGCATCTACGGCAACACCGAGTTGCTATTTTTTGAAATTGTCGAACCGTGACAAGCTTACTCCCCGTTCACGGGTTATCGAGAGTGACCTGGATCACGCATTGCCCGGTCTCGCTGCCATTGGCGTCTACGGCCGTTAGGCGCAGCAAATAAGGTCCATCTGCCCACTCGCTCAAATTCACATTCCCCAAAAAACTGTCCTGTACGGGCTGGTTGATGGTTCGGCCTAATAAGGACGCCCAGGAACCTGCCGTCTCGGGGCCATTCGCTTCCAAACTGTAGTAACCAAAATTGGGCGTTGAGGCTGTGCCGGTAAAATTGATCAGTCCTGAAACAACGGCGCCATTGGCCGGTTCGTTGATATTCAGGTTTACCGTGCAATCGAGAAACGGCGTTGGCGTGGGTCCATCTGGAGTGGGCGGTCCGGCGGGGGCGTTCGTTGCTTCTGGCTCGCTGCCGGGCTGTGTCGCAATCCCAGCCGGTTGGCTGGCGAGGGTGATGGTCGGGACAAGCACCGGCGTCGGCTCTGGCGGGCGGATTTCGGCCGTTCCTAAAGGCGTGGGCGACGAAAGTGGTGTGGCAAAAATGTTTGGCGTTGGCGTGGGCGGTTTTAGGAGTTCGGCCGGCAGAGTGGGGGCGATGCTGGCATTGACGTAGTAAACGCTGCCGGCCAATCCCACAAAAACGATTAGAAAGAAAAGGGCCGTGTTCCGCTTTTGCGTGCCGCGCTCTCGTTCCAGCCCAAATATGGCGCGCTGCAAAATGTGGCGGGCCTGCAGGTACTGGCTCCCATACCAGAAAATGCCTAAAGCGCACAGGAAATAAATCCAGATGTCGTTGCGGAGTATGAAGACATAGACTTGTTCCATGGCGTGTGATTGTATCCGTGATCGTTAAAATTGGTTGATTTGCTGTCTGGCGTTAATCTGAATCATACCTTCCACTGGCAAGATCAAAAACGGCCGTTTTTTGCATAACGGCCGTCATCATCATCCTGCACCCTGGCGCATTCGGTGGCCATCAGAGCTGCGGCAAAATGCCATATAGTAATTGCGTTAGTCTGGGAACAATTAATTTGCCTGTTTCCAAAACTTCTTCGTGAGATACAACGGCTTCTGGCGTGGGATCCAAAATGGCCTTGTTGGTAATCGACGAAATGCCCATCACGCGCATCCCGGCATGGCGGGCGACAATCACTTCTGGCACAGTGGACATGCCCACTGCGTCTGCGCCGACAGCGTGCAAGAAGCGCAGTTCGGCCGGCGTCTCGAAGCTGGGACCGGCGACGTAGGCGTAGACGCCTTCGTGTAGGGTTAGATTTTGGGAAACGGCCGTGGCCTGAGCCATTTGGCGCAAACCGGGATCATACGCCTGGGTCATGTCTGGAAAACGCGGGCCGATTCGATCATCATTCGGGCCGCGCAGCGGGTTGCTGCCGGCGATGCCCACAAAGTTGAGGTGGTCTTTGATCAGCATCAGGTCGCCAGGGTTAAAGGAGCGATTGATGCCGCCGGCTGCGTTGGTGACAATGAGCGTTTGAATGCCCAGAGCGAGCATCACGCGCACCGGAAATACCACCTGGGCCGGGGAGTACCCTTCATAAAAATGGGCGCGTCCTTGCTGCACCAGAACGGTTTGTCCTTCTAGTTGTCCAATCACCAATTTCCCGCTGTGACCAACTACGGTGGAAGCCGGCCAGCCAGGGATTTCTTCGTAAGGGATGGTATCGGCGGCTTGCAGAGCATTGGCCAGATCGCTAAGGCCAGAGCCAAGTACCAGGCCGATTTTTGGCGCGTATTGCGTGCGGCGGCGGATGGCGTCTACGGCCGTTTGTATCGAGGGTTCAGAGTTGTTGGTCATGAGAAGTTACACTGTTTCGGTTGACGGGTGTTCGCCAATTTCATCTTCGGCGGAAATTTGGGTGTAGATTTGCGTGGTGGAGATATTGGCATGGCCTAGCAGGCGCTGCACCTCTTGTAAATCCGAGCCGCCTTCTAGTTTGTGCGCCGCGAAGCTATGCCGCAGTGTGTGCGGGGTTACTTCGCCGCTGAGTTTGGCTTTTTTGGCGTACGCTTTGATGATGAGCCACAGTCCCTGGCGGGTGAGTTGTTGCCCGCGGTGGTTGAGAAAGAGGGCGCTTTCATCTTTGTTTTTAACGAGGTATTGACGGCCGTTTGCCAGGTACTCATCAATAGCCATGCTTGTTTCTTTATCGAGGGGCAGTTCGCGGGAAGATTCGTCCTTTCCCTGACAAAACAGAACATTATCGTCTAAGTCCACGTCATCCACCGCCAGCGACACCACTTCGGTTACCCGCATCCCGGTGCTGTATAGCATGGTGAGCAGCGCTGTGTCGCGCAGGTGTTTGGGTGATTTTTTTTGCCGGGGGGCCAACAGCAGCTTTTCGATGTCTTCAGAATTTAACGTTTTGGGCAAACGCTTTTTTACTTTAGGCGAATCGATGTTGGTGGTTGGATTTTCGCTGATCAGGTTGCGGGCAAAAAGGTAGTTAAAAAATGATTTCACGGCCGCTACCTTTCTGGCCACAGAGGAAGAGGCGTAAGCCTGGTCTTTCATGAAGGTGACATAGGCGTTGACAATGGGCGCGGTTACATCGGCCCATTGTTCGACATGGAAACGGCCGTTCTCTAAAAAGGTCATGAATTGGCTTAAATCATTTTTATAAGCCGCGGTTGTGTTGTTTGAATATTTGTACTCTTGTTGCAGGTAATCGAGAAAGTCTTGTAATTGTTCTTCCATCGCCAACCACTCCTATCGGCCCAGATCGGCTCGTTTTGCGTATAGCCAAGAAGAAGGGCGTGCGCTTAGCACGCTTATGTTTGCCACAAGACGGTTTAGGTGGCTTGTGGCAGCCTATCTAACATGTACTGAGTTCCTGGGTCTGAACGACCGTTGGCGGAAAGGTCGTTGTTAAAAGATTATGTAAGTAAAAATTTATAGGCATTATAGCATTACTTTTCATAAGATCAAATATCAATCAACATAATAAGTGATCTCGCTGCGGAAATCCATACCTATACGAATGGCTAATACATTGTTACAAAAATAATTTCGAGTTTTGTTTGTAGGCGCAGCGTAAATTTTATATACCCTTTGTTACGAAGTACCCGGCGAGTTGACCACTGGAAGCCAGGCAGGCGCCAGGAGGGCGGAATAAAAAATCTGGCAAATCGGGGAATTGCTGTTATCATCACACCGATGATGGGTCATCACGACGATGAGTACCTGTCCATCTGTTTAATTCCCCATAAACCCACTTTTCTAGGAGAATAGTATCCATGAGTCAATCTGTACGGCGTGTGATCATTGCCGGCGCTGCCGGTCGTGATTTTCATGATTTCAACACAACATTTCGTAATAACCCGGATTATCGTGTAGTCGCTTTCACGGCCACGCAAATTCCGAACATCGACGGCCGTCGCTACCCCCCGGAATTATCGGGCGAGTTGTACCCGGCAGGAATCCCAATCCATCCTGAAAGCGATTTGCCTGCATTGATCGAATCTGAAAAAGTAGATGATGTTTTCTTTTCTTACTCCGATGTGTCGCATGAGTATGTGATGCATTTGGCCTCTAAAGTGCTGGCCGCCGGAGCGGGGTTTCGTTTCCTCAGCCCGGCGCAGACGCAAATCGCCTCCAGCAAGCCGCTGGTATCGGTTGGCGCCGTGCGCACAGGCTGCGGTAAAAGCCAGACTTCTCGCCGGATTTTAGAGATATTGCAGAACGATTTGGGCTATAAGCGCGTGGTGGCCATCCGCCACCCCATGCCCTATGGCAACCTGGCCGCGCAGGCTGTACAGCGTTTCGCCAGCTACGAGGATATGGAGCGCCACGAATGCACCATCGAGGAGCGCGAAGAGTATGAACCGTATGTGGAGCGCGGCGCTGTGATTTATGCTGGCGTTGATTACGAAGCGATTTTGCGGCAAGCAGAGCAAGAAGCCGATGTGATCATTTGGGATGGCGGTAATAATGACGTGCCTTTTTACGTTTCTGATTTGCACATTGTGGTTACAGATCCGCACCGACCGGGCCATGAACTGCGCTACCATCCGGGCGAAACGAATTTGCGCCTGGCCGACATTGTGGTAATCAACAAAGTGGACACGGCCGATAATGCCAACGTGGTGGCTGTGCAGCAAAATATCCGGAAGGTGAACCCTACGGCCGTTATCGTTAAAGCTGCCTCGCCTATTTTTGTCGACAATCCGGCGGCGATTCGGGGCAAGCGGGTGTTGGTTGTGGAAGATGGTCCCACGCTGACCCACGGCGAGATGGCTTACGGCGCTGGCGTTGTGGCGGCGCAGTACTTTGATGCCGCCGAAATAGTCGATCCCCATCCGTATGCGGTTCGGTCGATTGCTGCAACCTATCAAAAATATCCCTCAACCGGCGCTGTTTTACCGGCTATGGGCTACGGCCGTGAGCAGATGGCGGATCTGGCAGAAACGATTAATAATGTCCCCTGCGATATGGTCATTGTGGCCACGCCAATCGATCTGGCTAAGATTATCGACATCAAACTGCCCAACCAACGTGTCCGGTACGAACTCCAAGAAATTGGCCAACCGACCCTGGTGGAGTTGCTGCGGGAAAAATTCGGCAAATAACTTCGCGCAGGCAGTAAGTGGCAGCGATTTTTCTGCCTGAGAACTGAGGCAAAAAAAGACGGCCGTTTCTAAAAAGAAACGGCCGTCTTTTTTTATCCTCAAAGTACCTGTTGCTTACGCAGGTTTAGAAATGAGGGGAATTTCACCTTCTTCCCAGGAAACGAGCAGGGGAACGGCCGTGAAGATGGAGCTGTACGTACCACTCAGCAAACCCACAAACAGCACGGCGATGAACGGCTTAATCGACTCGCCGCCAAATAGCAAAATAGACAGCAGAACAAACATCGCGCTCAACTGGGTGATCAACGACCGTTTAATCGTTTCCTGCACGGAGCGATTTACCAACGCCTCAAACGAGCCGCTCCGCTTGCGCGAACTGTTTTCGCGGACACGGTCGAACACCACGATGGTGTCTTGCAGCGAAAAACCGGCCACGGTCAGCACCCCGGTCAGGAACAAGGCATCCACTTCCCAGCCCGAGATCATGCCCATGATGGCCGCAAAGCCAAAAATGACAAATAAGTCGTGGAACATGGCGATAACCGCGCAAGCTCCATAGCGGAACGAATTGGGCACCTGGCGGAAGGCGAACATGATGTAAAAAAGCACCACCACGCCGGACACCAGAACGGCTGCCAGCGCGGCTCTGGTCACTTCTTTACCCACTGCCGGGCTGACAGTTGTCACCGAAAACGTGCCCGGAACCAGTGGCGCCAAAGCCGTCAGCGCCGTTTCCAAAGAATGGGCTTTGGTCGCATCCACAAATTCAGTGCGAATCTGCCAGGCGTTCGATAAATCCTGGCCGCGCAAGGCGGTGATCGCCGGATTCGTAATGTCGTTTTGGGTAAAAACTTCACGAACCTGATCTTCGGTTACGGATTGATCGAACTGGATTTCAAAGCGGCTGCCGCCCAGAAAGTCGACGCCTAACGGAAAGATTTTGCCTGAGGTGGCAAAGGAAAAGATCATGGCCAACATGCCCAGGCCGATCACAACGCCGGAAAATATGTAGTAGTAACGTCGTTTTTGCACAAAGTTTTCAAACATGATTTAAGCTCCTAACAGCCAGCGATGCTGCGCCATCCAGTCGGAATTCCCACCGATGACTAAATTGACAAAGGTGCGGGTGATGAGAACGGCCGTAAACATACTTATGGCCACCCCAATCGCCAGTGTAATGGCAAACCCTTGCACCGCACTCGCGCCAAAGCTGCGCCCAAACGACCACAAAATTGTGCAAATGACAAGCGTGGCGATATTCGAGTCCCGAATCGATGTCCAGGCGCGTTGAAAACCAGAATGAACCGACTCGCTCACCTTACGGCCACGCGCCAACTCTTCCTTCATACGCTCAAACACCAACACATTTGCATCCACAGCCATGCCCAGCGACAGCAAAAAACCGGTGATGGCGGGCAGGGTCAGCGTGACCGGCAAGCCCTCAAACACGGCAAAATTCAGCAGCGCATAAATCAGCAGGGCAATCGCCGCCAGCACACCGGGCAGGCGATAATAGCCAATCATGAATAACAGCACCATGATCACTCCGGCAATACCGGCGCGGATGCTGGCGTTTACCGACTGCTCGCCAAGCGTGGCCCCAACCAGCCGCGTGCTTTCAATGCGCAGTGGGATGGGCAAGCTGCCAAAGCGCAGTTGCAAAGCCAGTTTTTGCGCTTCTTCGAGGGTGAAATTGCCGGTGATTGTGCCGCTGCCTCCAGAAATAATGGCACTGATACGCGGGCTGGAAATAACTTGTTTGTCAAACACGATGGTCAGGAAGCGTCCCTGATTTTGGCGGGTGTAGTCCGCGAAAAACTGCGTTTCTTCGGGCTTTAGTGTAAAGGAAACGTAATATTGGTTCGCCTGATTTCGTTCTGATTGGGCCAGCTTTAATTCCGCGCCTGTCATTACGGTTTCAAATGTTGGCGCCGGGTTGGCGATGGGTGTGTCGAGAGGAGCGCCGGGTGGCAGTTCGCAGCGCGATGGGCCATTGTTCAGGGAAGTGCGTACACAGGTCCCGGCGGTTAATGGTTGGGTGCCAGTATCGATAAACTCCAACAGAGCTGTTTCCTGAATCAGAGAAATGGCCTGATTTGGGTCTTCAATGCCCGGCAATTCCACCAGAATACGGCGATCACCTTCAATCTGGACCAGCGGTTCTGTAACGCCGAGAGCGTTTACGCGTTGGTCCACAATTTGGCGCGCGGTGTCTAATTCCTCGCGGGGGATGGCCTGGTCGGCGGGGACGTCGGCCTCTAGCAGGACTTGTAACCCGCCTTGTAAATCCAGGCCGCGTTGGACAGGGTAGTTTTCGCTAAAAACTACCCAGGCTGCCCCACCAATCACCAGAGTGATGATCGCCAGCCAGATGAGATCTCGTTGTTTATTCATAAGCGTAATCCTTTTTTGGAATCTCAGGTCAAAGACAGCTTAAAACACAACTCCGGTGTCGGACGTCATGGCCTATCTTTGGTTCATGGCGTTGCAGTAGAGATTGGTCCGGTTGCTTTTCAATGACCCAGTTTTTACATCAGCGTGAAACAAAACGAGGCATTATAGGCGCATGCCTCATTTAGTGCCACAAATAAATGAGGAAATTTAGACCAAATTGGAGTATTTCTGTACCTGTTTGGGTTTCTCTGAGAAGACCCTAAGGGTTTGAATTGCAAAAAGTCTAACTTCTCAAGAGCAAACCCTTAGGGTCTGTGGCTGTGGATTTATAAATATGGGTTGGGGCGGTGAAAATTAGCGAACCAACCAGCCTGTGCATCGGTTTAATATTACCTGGCCGCCAGCCTGATGAGGACTGATTGTGACCCAGCGCAGACATTTCAGGCAAATTGCGCCCCATAGTTGCCCGCTGACGCTGAGCGGGGTGAATTCACCCAGGCTGTGGTCCAGCTCGGCGGCTCGCTGTTGGGCACGATCCATGAGAGGCTGCAAATCCTCTTGCCAGCGGCTGGCCAGTTCTTGCTGCATGGTTTCTGTGCCCGAGAGTACATCGGCTGTGAATTGGTCGAGGTCTTCTTCGGTGGTGGTGCGCGGCATAGAAACGACTTCTTGCATGATCTCGGTGAGGGCGCGGGCGATGATTTTGCCGCTCATGTCATCCAGGTGAATGACGCCCTGGTCGAGGTGGGCGGCCAGGTAGGCCACGGCCGTTTTCAACTGCCAGAGTTCGGTTTGCGCATCTTTTTGGGCCATGATTTGCCTCATTTGGGGAACAGGTTTGACTGGATTATAGAGGGCTGGCGGATTGAAGGGCAAACAAGTGCCACGGCCGTTGACACTTTTGTGATACGGCCGTGACATTTCGGTGATTTCTTTATGGTATATATCCTCCATGCTCAACAGCGATGATTGGGAGTGGCTGTGACCGAAGATACCTTTATCATCAGAATTTGGTGCGAATACAACGATTTAGAGGAATTCGAGCCAGAGTATCGTGGGCTGATTGAGCATGTCCCCAGTGGTGTGCGTCATTTTTTACCCGATTTTCTAGCTATTTCAGAGGTGATGTCTCTTTATGTCCCCCTGGATTTGTTTACTGTTGATGATTCTGGCGCGAATCCGTTCGACAAGCTGAATTGTGCTTCGGATTGGTGGCGGCAGCAAAAACGAGCGTCGTGATGGATTTGTTTGAAACAGGCAGCGAATCGTTCATTGTGAAAATTTGGACATCTGATGACGGAGAAGGCACGGCCGTTTCCCATTGGCGCGGTCAGGTTGTGCATGTCCTCAGCGGCGACCAATACAACTTTTATAACCTGGACGAAATCGAGCAGTTCATGCTGCCTTATCTACGCGGCTTAGGTTTGGAAGTTGATTCTGACTGGCTGCGGCGGCGGCGAGACATTCCCTAAAAACTAGTCTTAGCGGAGCGGCGCATGATTGCGGATTTAGATCAAACCATCGAACAGTTGGTGATCGCAGAACTTCCTATTAAAAATGGCGAAATTGACGTGAAATTCGACCAGCCTACGCGGGGGTGGAGTGCGCGCTTGTCTCGCCCGACCCTCAATTTTTTCCTGTATGACGTGCGTGAAAATAACCAACTCCGGCAGCATCAATGGGAGCGCATGGTGGATCAGAACGGCCGTCTCGGTTCCTCCGTCTCGCAAAAACGCACCCCCTTCCGCATGGATTGTCATTACGTCATCACGGCCTGGGCGTCTGAACCGCAAGACGAACACCGCCTCTTGTCTCGCTGTCTGATGGCCTTGTTTCGCTTTCCCCTTTTGCCCCGCGCCAGGCTAAAAGGCGATCTGGTTGGCCAGCCTTTTGACATCATGGCACGCATGGCCAATCACGACCGGCTGACCAACCCGGCTGAGTTGTGGGGATCGTTGGATAATGAGGTACGGCCGTCTATTTCCTATCTTCTCACCATCGCTGTAGACCCCTGGGCCGAAGTAACCGGACCGGCCGTCCGTACCTGGACCCTGCGCACCGGCCAGACCGCCACCTTGCCCGACTACCCCAGCCTGTACCCCGGCTCAGAAACGGCCGTTACCTACCTTGGCGGCCAAATTCGCCAGACCGGCCAGCCCCTGGCCGATGCGCGCATTGCCATCAAAGGCACCGGTTTTATCACCACCTCTAATCAGAAAGGCATCTACATCCTCGGCAACGTCCCCCAAGGCGCGCACACATTGATTGTTTGGCCGCCCGACGCGCAGCCCATCGAAAAACCAATCACCATCCCAGCAGAAGATTACGATATTGATCTTTGATCAGTTTTTTGGACCAAATTAGCGAGGACCACCATGCACGTTTCCCGCGAACCTGTTTCCTACAAACTGCTCTCCCATGAGCAAATTTACCAAAACCGCGCCCCTCCCTGAAGCCGGCATAGTTTGCGCCTACAGACCAATCCCCAACCGTGGGGCGCACAAAACAATTAACGTGGAGGCACGGATAGCAAAAATTTCTTTGCATCCTGATGTCTCTAAGTACCATATTTTCCAAGGAGAATGAAAATGCCTGCAACTTATGTAACACCAGGCGTCTATGTTGAAGAAGTTGACCGTGGCAGTAAGCCTATCGAGGCCGCTGGTGCATCTATGGCCGCCTTCGTCGGTATCACCGCCGAAGCCAGCTATAAAACCATCGACCCCGAAACCGGCAATCGCATTCCCGGTCAATCTGTTCTCAACAAAGCCACCCTGGTCACCAACTGGACCCAATTCCAAAATGTTTTTGGCGGGTTCATCAACGGCGCGTATCTGCCGGATGCCGTCTATGGTTATTTCATGAATGGCGGCGGTCCGTGCTACATCACCAGCCTTCGCGCCCTGCGCGAGGACAAAGATGGCGCCACGGCCGCATCGGTAGCCATTCCCCCGGCCAGCGGTAAAGGCAAAGGGCTAACAGCCACCGCCAAAGTCGCCGGCGAGGGCGGCAACGCGCTTACCGTAAGCATCAAAAACGAAGGCGAAACCTTCACCATGTCCGTCGGCAGTGACGCCAGAACCGGCCTCACCATGAAAAAAGGTGAAAACTTCGTTGGCGATGTCGATTTTGAATCTGTCACTATTTCCGACACCGGCACGGCAAACCCGACTGATGGCGTTTACACGCTCTCCGGCGGCGGGTCGCAGCCCATCACCGCCGCCGATTTCATCGGCGACGTGCAGGCGCGAACAGGCCTGGCCGGATTAGAAGCCTTGGATGATGTCCGTCTCGTCTTATGCCCGGACTTGATGGTCGGCTACGACGGCTCAGATGCCTTCAAAGAAAAAATCAAGGCCGTACAAACTGCCATCATTGCCGACTGCGAACGCCTGCGTTACCGCTTTGCTATCCTGGATACGCCCCCCGGACTTAATGCCCAGCAGGCCAAAGAATGGCGTATGTACGTCAATTTCGACACCTCTTTTGCGGCCATGTATTACCCCTGGGTGCAGGTCGCCGATCTGAGTGATAGCCCGCAAACCACCAAATTCATGCCTCCCAGCGGCCACGTCGTGGGCATCTACAATAGGGTGGATGGCACGGTTGGCTTCCACAAGGCCCCGGCCAACGAAGTTGTCCAGGGTGCGCTCAGTGTCGAACTGAACCTGACGAAGGGTGAGCAAGGCACACTCAATCCATTGGGTGTGAACTGCATTCGTTCCTTCCCTGGGCGCGGCATCCGCGTTTGGGGCGCGCGTACCCTTAGCAGTGATGGCTCCTGGCGTTACATCAACGTCCGCCGTTTGTTTATTGTGGTAGGCGCGTCGTTGGAGACCGGTATGCAGTGGGTGGTCTTTGAGCCGAATGATCGTTCGCTGTGGGCCAAGGTGCGGCGCGACGCAATTTCCTTCCTCAGCACGATTTGGTTGAGCGGCGCGTTATTTGGTTCGACCAAAGACGAAGCGTTTTATGTAAAGTGCGATGACGAACTCAATCCACCGGAAATCCGTGATTTGGGGCAGTTGATTATTGAAATTGGCATGGCGCCTGTTAAGCCGGCCG